>JAQUCT010000004.1 GCA_028686075.1 Bacillota bacterium | reverse complement strand
GGGTATTTTGGGATACTTTTGTTTTTCGGCCCGCTGCTTATGGCAAGGTATTCCTTTAAGCTGTATATAGAACTGAAAAGCAATTACCTTGAAACCATACAAGCCCTGTCCAGGACACTGGAGGCAAAGGACCCGGTTACAAGCGGTCATGCGGAGCGGGTAAGTCATTATTCGGTAGCCATAGCAAAGAAACTGGGGCTGTCTGAAGCAAGGATAGACAATATTATGTATGCCGGACTGCTGCATGATATTGGCAAGATAGGCATTTCCGACAGCGTTTTGCAAAAGCCCGGGAGACTTACCGATAATGAATACGATATAATAAAGGAGCACTCATCTATAGGAGCGGATATTTTAAGGGACATTGATTTTTTAAGGGATGCTTCGCAAATAATACGGTACCATCATGAGCGATACGACGGAAAGGGATACCCGGACGGAATAGGCGGCGAAAAGGTGCCGCTAGAATCATATATTCTGGGCGTGGCCGATGCCTTTGACGCCATGACCAATGACAGACCCTACAGAAAGGCTCTGACGGCGGAAGAAGCCCGGGATGTGATAAAGCAAGAAGCGGGAAAACAATTTCATCCGCGAGTGGCGGAGGTATTTGTCAAAATATTCGATAAGGGGTTGTTGGAAGGTGCTGATTGAAGGTGTCCTGCTTGCACTAATAATAGGCAAGGTACGGGGCGGGAAGTTTAAGAGTTTGGGTCAGGTATCCATACGCAATCCGTGGATGTTTATTTTAGCCTTTGCGATAGAATTCGGAACGCTGTTCGCAGTATCGGCAGGTTTTGAGGTTATGAGGGAATACAGTATGTACCTGCATACCCTGTCATACTTAATACTGTTTGTCGGAATAATTACCAACAGGGAGTATCCTGCCATGTGGGTAATATTCCTGGGCTCACTTTTAAATTTTATTGTTATATTTATAAACGGAGGGGCAATGCCTATATCCATCGAAGGGTTGATAAGGGCCGGTCTGGAGCAGGAAGCCCAAATCATTTCATCGGGAGGCATAATTACACACCAGCCCCTTACCGCAGCTACCCGAATTCCTATTCTGGCGGATATAATAATACTGCCGCCGCCGTACCCCTTTCCTAAGCTTATGAGCATTGGGGACTTTATAATCAGCCTGGGAGTAATAATGTTTGTCCAAAAGGCGATGCTTCAGGAAAAGATATCAAGGCAGAACCGAATGATAAGGTTTAAGTATAAGAGCAGGATATAAATTTAGATGCTATATATAACGTGCTTAAGACTTTGCATCTTATAAAGTGTCATCCTGAGCGATAGCGAAGGATCTGTCCAAGGAGATTCTTCACTACGTTCAGAACGACAAAGTCGGATTCTTCGGGCTTCGCTTCTTTGGAATGACAAGTAAAGTAATGTAATATTATTAATGCGTTGTATATAGTCACAGTATTATTTGCCCCGATAAGGGGTTTTTTCGTTGATTGCCTATTGATTTAATTCATGATAAAATTTACTTTGTATTGGAGACGAGGTGTGATATATGGCTAGCTTTTTATCCAAAATATTGGGTAATACCAATGAACGGGAAATAAAAAAGCTTAACAAAACCGTGGAAGCAATAGAGGCGCGAGAGGAAGAAATGAAAGTACTCAGCGATCAGACACTTAAGCAAAAGACAGAGGAGTTCAAACAAAGGCTGGCAGAGGGTGAGACCGTAGACGACCTTTTGGTGGAGGCATTTGCCGTGGTGCGGGAGGCATCGGTCCGGGTACTAAAAATGAGACATTTTCCGGTACAGCTTATGGGTGGAATTGTACTGCATCAGGGCAGGATAGCCGAGATGAAAACAGGGGAAGGAAAAACCCTGGTGGCAACGCTCCCTGCTTACCTGAACGCCCTTACCGGTAAGGGCGTTCATATAGTAACCGTAAACGATTATCTGGCTACCAGGGATAGCCAGTGGATGGGCGAGGTTTACAAATTCCTTGGGCTTGAGGTGGGTCTTATTGTTCACGGTCTGGACTTTGAGCAGCGCAAAAAATCCTACAACGCCGATATAACCTACGGTACCAATAACGAGTTCGGTTTCGACTATCTGCGGGACAATATGGTTATATACAAGGACCAGATGGTTCAGAGGGGATTAAATTATGCCATAATAGACGAGGTGGACAGCATACTGATAGACGAAGCCAGGACTCCCCTTATTATTTCCGGTATCGGCGAAAAGTCCACGCAGCTTTATTCGGTAGTGGACAGCTTTGTCAGGGGGTTAAGACCGGAAGAACACTTCACGGTGGACGAGAAGGCTAATACCGTGACTTTAACCGACGAGGGCATAATAAAGGCAGAACATCACTTCAACCTGGAAAACCTGGCCGACCCGCAGAATATGGAGATATCCCATCATATTAATCAGGCACTGAAGGCCCACAGATTGATGAATCGTGATACAGATTACGTGGTCAAGGATAACCAGGTAATAATAGTGGACGAGTTCACCGGAAGGCTTATGCTGGGAAGGCGTTACAGTGACGGGCTTCACCAGGCGATAGAGGCCAAAGAAAGGGTAAAAGTTGAAAGAGAATCCAAAACCCTGGCTACCATAACCTTTCAGAACTACTTCAGGATGTTCAATAAACTGGCAGGTATGACGGGAACCGCCAAAACCGAGGAAGAGGAATTCAGGGCCATTTACGGTATGGATGTTGTGGAAATACCCACCAACATGCCTATGATAAGGGACGATTTAGCGGATGTAGTCTACCGAAGCACCGAGGGCAAGTTCCACGCGGTGGTGGAGGATATTATACAAAGGCATGCGTTAGGGCAGCCTATACTTGTAGGTACCATTAGCATAGAAAAATCCGAGCTTTTGAGCAAAATGCTGTCAAGAAGGGGAGTATCGCACGAGGTACTAAATGCCAAGTACCACGAAAAGGAAGCGCAGATTATTGCCAAGGCGGGCCAGCCGGGTGCCGTGACAATTTCCACCAACATGGCCGGCCGGGGTACCGATATAGTTCTGGGCGAAGGGGTTACGGGGCTTGGCGGGCTGCATGTAATAGGCACCGAACGACATGAGAGCAGAAGAATAGACAACCAGTTACGGGGCCGGTCGGGCAGGCAGGGTGACCCCGGCTCATCACAGTTTTATATAGCCATGGAAGACGAGCTTATGAGACTTTTCGGCTCGGATAGGATAATGGCTATGGTAGATAAGCTGGGCTTCGATGATTCCCAGCCCATTGAGCATTCCATTCTCAGCAAGTCGATTGAGAGTGCCCAGAAAAAGGTAGAGGCTCGCAACTTTGATATAAGGAAGCATGTACTGCAGTACGACGATGTTATGAATAAACAGAGGGAAGTTATTTATGCCCAGCGCAGACAGGTGCTTGAGGGTGAAAGCCTTAAGGAACAGATTCTGGAAATGATAGGCGACTCCATAGAAGCGATGTTGGATATTTATACTTCCAACAGCCAGTACCCTGAAGAATGGGACCTGAAGGGACTTGAGGAATACGCAAAAAAAGTGTTTTTATTCAAGAGAGGCTTGGATATTAGGAATCCGGAGGACCTGACCCGGGAGGACTTAAAGGCTGTGCTTCTTGAAAAAGCCCTTGGTGTCTATAATGAAAAAGAAGAGAAGATAGGTGCCGAACGTATGAGGGAACTGGAACGGGTTATTCTGCTTAGGGTTGTGGACATGAAGTGGATGGAAAACATAGACAACATGGACCAACTGAGGCAGGGTATAGGCCTTAGGGCCTATGGTCAGGAAGACCCGGTCAGGGCGTACCAGATAGAGGGCTACGAAATGTTCCAGGAAATGATTAAATCCATTAAGGAAGACACGGTACGTTATATTTTCCGGGTTCAGATAGAGCAGATGCCGGTGAGGGAAAGGGTGGCCCAGCCGGTGGAGGCAAGCCATGGGGAAAGCACAAAAAAACCCGTTAAAAAAGAGGGCAAGGTGGGCCGAAACGATCCATGTCCCTGCGGCAGCGGCAAAAAATATAAGAAGTGCTGCGGAAGATAAGGAGTGATAAAAAAGGTGTTGGAATTGGAGCAATACATTCAGCAGCTGGACGAAATGGAAAAGAGTATAGAGGAAATGAGGGTCTCACTTTGACGTAGAAACCTCCAGCCGGCGTATGGCAGAATTGGAGCGGGATATGGCGGGGCCGGATTTTTGGGACGATTCCGAAAAGGCCGCCACCGTTATCGCCCGGTTAAAGACGTACAAGTCAAGGGTGGATAAATACGAAGCCATAGCTGAGGAGTTTGAAGACTTTAAAATAATGCTTGAACTGCTACAGGAGGAGGATGATACTTCCCTTGCAGCAGAGATTCCGGAAAGGTACGAAAAGCTTGTAGAGCATCTGGAGTCCTTAAGAATTGAGACCCTTCTGGATAATAAGTACGACTCAAATAATGCGATATTGTCGCTGCATTCAGGGGCCGGCGGCCTTGAGGCCCAGGACTGGGCCGAAATGCTTATGAGGATGTACACCCGCTGGGCAGAAAGCAAGGACTACGGCGTTAAGGTGCTGGATATTCTGGCAGACGATGAGGGGGGCATAAAAAGTGCTACGATGCTGGTGGAGGGAGAGAACGCTTACGGGTACCTGAAGTCGGAGAAGGGTGTCCACCGCCTGGTGAGGATTTCCCCTTTCGATTCTTCGGGAAGAAGGCATACTTCCTTTGCTTCGCTGGACGTAATGCCCGAGCTTGATGATGACGTTGAGGTGAATATAAATCCTGACGACCTGAGGGTTGATACTTACAGGTCCAGCGGTGCCGGGGGCCAGCATGTCAACAAGACTGATTCCGCGATTAGGATAACCCATATACCCACAGGTATAGTAGTTCAGTGCCAGAACGAGAGGTCCCAGCACAGTAACCGTGAGACTGCCATGAGGATGTTAAAATCAAAACTGGTGGAACTTAAAGAGCGGGAGCAAAAAGAAAGGATAGAGGACCTACAGGGTGAATACAATCAGATCGCATGGGGTAGCCAGATAAGGTCCTATGTATTCCATCCCTACAGTATGGTTAAGGACCACAGGACCAATGTGGAGGTGGGGAATGTGAACAGCGTTATGGACGGGGGCCTGGATTCTTTTATATTCGCCTACCTCAGGGCTCAAAAGTAATCATTGGGACGGTTCCTTTGATTACAGGCCGTGATAGTGGCCAGTGGTTAGGGAAAGGGGACACACCGCTTAATTAAGGAAAGGGGACACACCGCTTTTCGTTGGTATTCCTTGCTGCGGAATGTCCCCATTAGAATTCCTTGCTACGGAATGTCCCCATTAGAATTCCTTGCTACGGAATGTCCCCATCGGTAATGCTGAGTAGCAGGGTGAGGCTTCATAAATGCCTGACAATACATCTTCACGAAGCCCTAATAAATAAAAGGCTGGGAATGGAAAAGGAGGCTTGATATGGGTAATATTGCCGCAAGGCTATGCAAAGAGTTTGGGCTTAAAGAATCCCAGGTACAAAACACTATAAGGCTTATAGACGAGGGCAACACCATACCCTTTATAGCCCGCTACCGCAAGGAAATGACCGGCGGGCTGTCGGATGATGTGCTTAGGGAGCTGGATGAAAGGCTTAAGTATCTTAACAATCTGGAGAATAGGAAGGAAGAGGTCATAAGGCTTATAGACGGGCAGGATAAACTGACCGATGAACTTAAGGAGAAAATATCGTCCTGCGAAACGCTGCAGGAGGTTGAGGATATATACAGGCCCTTCAGGCCAAAAAGAAGGACAAGGGCAATGGTGGCAAAGGAGAAGGGGCTTGAGCCCCTGGCCGACACAATAATGGCCCAGGAACTTATAGATGGTGATATGGAGGAAGTCGCTTTTCCGTACATAGACCAGGAGAAGGGCGTTGCTACCGCCCGGGAAGCCCTGGAAGGAGCCATGGACATAATAGCTGAATCCGTTTCGGATGATGCGGACCTGAGGAAGGCCATAAGGGCACTTACGACCCGGAAAGGGGTTGTGAGGGTTAGTGGCACCACCGATGAGGTCTCGGAATTCCAGATGTATTACGATTTTTCCGAGCCGGTTGCCAGGATAGCACCTCACAGGGTGCTGGCAATAAACAGGGGCGAGCGGGAAGGAGTTCTGTCGGTGAAAATCGAAGCCCCGGTGGAGGATATTCTGGGTAAAATTTTGGGCAAGCTTATACATAACGAAGCGAGTATTTCCAGGCCCTATATTGCTAAGGCTGCGGAGGACGCCTATAAGAGGCTTGTTGGTCCCTCCATAGAGCGGGAGGTAAGGAACGTCCTTACCGAAAAGGCGGAGGAGCAGGCGATTAAGGTGTTTTCGGTAAACCTGAAGAATTTGATTATGCAGGCACCGGTCAAGGGTAAGGTGGTAATGGGTTTTGACCCTGCCTACAGGACCGGGTGCAAAATAGCGGTGGTGGACGTTACCGGCAGGCTTTTGGACACCGCAACCGTATACCCCACTTCCCCGCAGAATGATAAAGAAAAAGCGGCGGAGGTGCTTAAAAAGCTGATTGAAAAACACGGCGTGGACCTTATAGCCATAGGTAACGGAACCGCTTCGAGGGAGTCAGAGTTATTTGTATCAGAGCTTATAAGTTCTATTGAAAGGGATATAAAATACGTCATTGTAAACGAAGCCGGTGCTTCGGTGTATTCCGCATCCAAACTGGGATCGGAAGAGTATCCCGATATAAACGTATCCTTAAGGGGTGCCATATCCATTGGTAGAAGGCTCCAGGACCCGTTGGCGGAGCTGGTAAAAATTGACCCGAGGCACGTTGGGGTGGGCCAGTACCAGCATGACGTAAACCAAAAGAAATTGTCCGAAACGCTGGAGACGGTGGTGGAGGACTGCGTTAACAGCGTAGGGGTGGACCTTAATACAGCGTCCTATTCACTGCTGCAGAATATTTCCGGAATAAGTCCTGCGGTGGCAAAAAATATAGTATCTGCAAGGGACCAACTTGGCTGGTTTACAGACAGGAGGCAGCTCCTTGATGTAAAGCGGCTGGGGGAGCAGACCTATGTGCAGTGTGCCGGGTTTTTGAGGGTTGACAATCCGAAAAATATACTGGATTCCACTGCGGTACATCCGGAATCCTACCCCGCCGCCACACAGCTTATAGGAGGCCTGGGATATGAAGTGGGGTCGGTGACTGCGAAGGATGCAAGGAGTATAAGGGATTCGCTGCAAAACATAGATATAAATGAAATGGCTGACGTTTTGGAAGTGGGTGTCCCCACGCTGAGGGATATAGTGGCAGAGCTTTTAAAACCCGGCAGGGACCCGAGAGAGGATATGCAGGGGCCGGTGTTTTTGAAGGAGGTAATGACTCTGGAGGATTTAAAACCGGGGATGGTGCTTACCGGCACCGTCAGGAACGTAATTGACTTTGGTGCCTTTGTGGATATTGGTGTACACCAGGATGGACTGGTACATATTTCCGAACTCTCGGATAAATACGTGAGAAATCCGATGGACATAGTATCGGTGGGGGACATTGTGAAGGTGAGAGTGCTTGACGTAGACCCCGTCAGGAACAGGATATCCCTCTCCATGAAGCAGGTAAATTGATTGGGTACGATGTATAAGGACACTATTGAGACTATGGAGGAAATTATCAAAAATCGGGGGAAGAAATTATGATACTTATTAAGGGTGGAAATATATATACAATGGACAAAGGAGTCCTCGAAGGGGGATTCGTGCTAATAAAAGACGGCAGGATAGCCGAGGTGGGCCGGGGAGAGCCGGCCGGACGGTATGAAGACCTGGAACGGGTGATTGACGCATCCGGTATGTACGTGATGCCGGGTTTTGTGGACGCCCACTGTCATATAGGGCTTTTTGAGGAGGGCATCGGCTTTGAGGGCGAGGATGGCAACGAGATGACCGACCCGATAACGCCCCACCTAAGAGCGATAGACGCGATAAATCCGATGGATAAAGCTTTCGGGGAAGCGGTGCAGGGTGGTGTAACAACTGCGGTGACCGGACCGGGAAGCGCAAACGTGCTTGGAGGAGAGTTTGTAGCATTAAAGACAGTGGGCAGCAGCGTAGAGGATATGATTATAAAGAACCCCGTTGCAATAAAATGCGCCTTCGGCGAAAACCCCAAAAGGGTGTACTATGAAAAAAAGAAGGCCCCTATGACCAGGATGGCAACGGCGGCCCTGCTGCGGGAAGCTCTTATGAAAGCTAAAAGGTACATGGAAAGGCTGGAAAGGGCGCGGGACGATGATAAGGGACCGGAATTGGATGTGAAGATGGAGGCACTTATAAGGGTGCTTAAAAAAGAATTGCCCCTTAAGGCCCACGCCCACAGGGCGGATGATATACTGACCGCCTTGAGGATTGCCCGGGAGTTTGATATTGATATGACCATAGACCATTGTACCGAGGGGCACAGGATAGCAGAAACATTGGTACGGGAGGGCAGGGGCGTGGTAGTGGGTCCAGGTCTTACCTCCCGATCCAAGTATGAGCTGAAGGACCTTACCTTCAAAACGCCGGGCATTCTGTCGGAGGCTGGCCTGGATATTGCCATAATGACCGACCACCCTGTAGTGCCAATTCAATATCTGTCGGTTTGCGCGGCTCTTGCAGTCAGGGAGGGAATGGACGAGTATAGGGCCCTTGAGGCCATAACGATAAACGCGGCAAGGATTATCGGGATAGACGACAGGGTGGGGAGCCTTACACCGGGGAAGGACGCCGATGTAGTGGTATTTGAGGGGCATCCCTTCAACTATACAACCAGAACCCGGTATGTGATAGTGAACGGAAAGGTAGTGTATAGCGGCCAGTGACCTAAGCCATAGCACCCAGCACCTGCAATTAATAAAGGATGTGTTACATATGAAGTATTCCTTTGTAAGCCGAAGCCCTGAGGATACTCTGGAGTTTGGAAGTCGTCTGGGGCGGCTTCTAAAACCCGGAGACATAGTATGCCTTGAGGGGCAGCTTGGAGCTGGCAAAACAGTGCTTACAAGAGGCATAGCCAGGGGATTGGAAATAGACAGTGATGTCACCAGCCCTACCTATACGCTTATAAACGAATATGCGGGCGGGGTACCGCTTTACCATTTCGACCTTTACCGGCTGGAGGACGGGGAGGAGTTGTTCTATATAGGCGGGGAGGACCTTTTGTACGGACAGGGCGTTTCGGTAATAGAATGGGCATCCCGGGCGGAGGACCTTCTTCCATCGGACTGCCTTTGGATACGGTTTGTCACACTGGATGAAACGGAATCTTCCCGGCTTATTGAGCTGACCGTTTCGGAAAAACACAGTGATCTTTTGGAAAGGGTGGGGAAAGGTGAAGATACTAGCTATTGACACTTCATCTATGGTGGCCTCGGCCGCCGTAATGGACGAAGAAAAACTGGTGGCTGAGTACATAATAAACCATAAAAAGACCCATTCGGAGCAGCTTATGCCCATAATAGAGGAGGTGCTTGAAAGCTGCGGTCTAAATATCCGTGAGATTGATGCAATAGCTGTGGCCAGCGGACCCGGGTCCTTTACCGGTCTTAGAATAGGTGCCGCCACCGCAAAGGGACTGGCCCATGCCTGCGATATTAAGATAATAGGGGTGCCTACCCTTGACGGTCTGGCTTTCAACCTGCCCTACTGCCAGGGCATAATATGCCCTATAATGGATGCAAGGAGAAACCAGGTGTACACCGCTCTTTATAAATGGGACCGGGGCAATTTCTACAAGCTTAAGCCCCACTGTGCCATAGCCCTTTCGGAGCTTTTGGAGGACCTTAAGAAAAGGGAGGAAAGGATTGTATTCCTGGGGGACGGAGTTCCAGTACACCGGGATACCATTAAGAAGGTGCTTGGAGACCGGGCGGGGTTTGCACCCCTGAACGCGGACAGGCAAAGGGCCTCGTCGATAGCAGAATTGGCGTTGGAAGCACTGAAGAGGGGCGAGGGCCAAAGCGGCGATGTCTTTGTTCCCTTCTACCTGAGAAAGTCCCAGGCAGAGAGGGAATACGACAAAAAACACAAACCGGAGGATACGGAATGAACAGGCTCCGGTTATCGCCCATGGGCATTGAGGACTTGGACGATATAGAGCAGATTGAACGTTTAAGTTTCTCCACTCCCTGGCCAAGGCAGGCTTTTTTGAAGGAGCTTTGTGAGAACAGGCTTGCCCGTTACTTTATAATAAGGGACGGAGACAGGGCGGTGGCCTACGGCGGAATGTGGTTTATTATGGACGAGGCACACATTACCAATTTTGCGGTGCATCCCGGATACCGGGGAAGGGGAATAGGCAAAATGCTTTTAAAGGGTATGATTGACTATGGAACCTCGAATGGTATGGAGAGCTTTACCCTGGAGGTCAACGAAAGCAATCATATTGCGATAGGACTTTACAGCGGAATGGGCTTTGTAAAGGCAGGGGTAAGAAAGGGTTATTACTCCGATACCGGTGAGGATGCAATAATTATGTGGCTCCGGCTTTAAGACTGCCGGTGTAGGGTATAATATATGTGTGAATTTTTGGAAAAGGGGAAAGGGTATGGGTTATATCCAAAGGGCAGCAGAAAAACTGGAAAGGTTAAAAAGCGGACAGAATATAAATATCCTTGCAATAGAGACTTCCTGCGACGAAACCTCCTGTGCGGTGGTGAGAAACGGTCGTGAGGCCCTTTCAAATGTGATATCAACGCAGATAGAGGTGCATAAAAAATACGGTGGCGTGGTTCCGGAGATAGCCTCCAGAAAGCACATAGAACTTATCGATTACGTAGTGGATGAGTCCATTAAAGAGGCGAAGGTGCAACTTAAAAGTATTGATGCCATAGCCGTTACAATGGGCCCCGGTCTGGTGGGGGCACTGCTGGTAGGTGTTTCCCACGCCAAGGCGATGGCTTTTGCTCTTGAGGTTCCCCTTGTGGGGGTACACCATATAGAGGGACATATCTGTGCCAATTATGTCCAGCACAAATGTATGGAGCCTCCCTTTGTATGCCTTGTGGCTTCGGGTGGGCATAGTCATCTTGTACATGTAATGGACTATGGCGGGTACCGGATACTTGGAAAGACAAGGGACGATGCGGCAGGAGAAGCCTTCGACAAGGTCGCACGGGCGTTGGGCCTTGGATACCCCGGCGGCCCGCTTGTGGAAAAGGAAGCCCAAAAGGGCGACCCCGAGGCAGTGGATTTCCCAAGGACCTATCTGGAACCGGGGAGCCTGGATTTCAGCTTCAGCGGTCTTAAGACAGCGGTTTTGAATTACCTGAACGTGTGCAGGCAAAGAGGGGAACAGGTAAACACCGCCGATGTTGCGGCGAGCTTTCAAAATGCCGTAGTTGAGGTGCTCGTTAACAAAACGATGACAGCAGCCACAAAGTGCGGTGCAGAAGTTGTAGCCCTTGCCGGTGGTGTTGCATCCAACGACCGGCTGCGGAAGGAATTCGAAAGCCGGTGTGCTGATGAGGGGTTTTTGTTGAAATACCCTTCAAAGCTGCTTTGTACCGACAATGCGGCTATGATAGGGACCGCCGGTTACTACAGACTAAGGAGGGGGCTATTGAGCCCCATGACCCTTAACGCAGCGGCCTCAATGGAGATTGATTCTTATTAGCCTTGCGTTTTATGTTTACCCCCTCTGGGGGTTTTTTGTTAATTATTTGGTTGTGAAAAATGTGGATATTGTGGACATGCCTTCCTTGAGTGCCTCTGATACTCATGAAGTGTTGTGGATAAACCTGTGGACGGTGTGGATAAACTGTGGAAATATAAATTAGTTATCCACAATAGCCGGTGGTTCCATAACATTTATGCAACTACATACAACGCATTTGAAACTTTACATCTCTTAGCGTGTCATCCTGAACGGCTCTGTCATCTTGAGCGATCCTGTCATCCTGAGCGATAGCGAAGGATCTTGCGATAGCTAAATGTCTATCGCCAAAAAGATTCTTCGGGCATCGCCCTCAGAATGACAGGGTTGACTTCTTCGGGTTTTGCTTCTTCGGAACGACAGATAAATGAACGTAATACTATTAGTGCTGTAAATATAAGACTTAACATTAACCGGATACTTTAAGCAGGTTCTGCTTTATAAGTATTGTTCTTACCGAGGCGGCAACAGTGGCACCCAGGACAATCTTTATAATGGCTATGCCTATAAAGGGAATCACCCCGGACAAAAAAGCGGCCTTAAGGGTTATTCCCGTCACCAGCGAAAGCTGGAGCATGCCGCAGGTATAGATTAAAAGTAAGCCGCACAGCATTGCAAGAAAGGTCCTGCGTATCGTGGGAAGGGGCCTTTGCTCAACAATCTTACCGATGACGTAGGAAGCGAGCAAAAAGCCGGTTATATAGCCCCCGGTAGGGCCCATCAACCGGGCAAGCCCGGCAGTGCCCCCGGAGAAAACGGGCATTCCTATTATTCCGACAGCTATGTATATTAGCTGGGATAGCAGTGCCAGCCGGCTTCCGAGTATTGCCGCGGCTAGGCATACCGCCAGTTCCTGCATCGTTATGGGTACCGGACTTATGGGCAGCGGTATTGTAATCTGTGCGAAAATGGCCATAAGTGCGGCGAACATTGATACCAGTATCATTTCGGTTGTTTTCATTGTTGTTATCCTCCCCTACCGGTACGCCGGTTGTTTTGAACCTCCCTTCGCGGCTTACTGACGCCGAAGGGGAAGTTTTCCTAAAAAGATGTTAAGTCTTAAGTACGTTATTAATAATTATAGAGGCAGACTCCGGGATTGTCAACCAAAACTATTCATAAGGTTAACAATTGGGGTTGCATTGACACCAATTTCTGTATTGTATACAATATAGTTAATAAAGGAGGTTGCGGATGTAGCCATGAAAAGAGGGGTTAGCCAGGGCGGATATTCTCTTAGGGAGAAAATCTTTCAAAAACTGCGTCAGGATATTCTGGACGGCAAATACAAAGCCGGAGACAGTCTGGTTGAAATGAAACTTGCCGAAGAGATGGGCGTAAGCAGGACGCCTGTGCGGGAAGCCATAAGGCAGCTTGAGCTGGAGAGACTGGTATCCAGCATTCCAAATAAGGGCGTGTTTGTTGAGGGAATAACCAGGCAGGACATCGAGGATATATACGCTATACGGGAATGCATGGAGGGCCTGGCTGCTCGGTGGGCGATAGAGAGGATGGATGAAAAATCCCTCCGGGAATTGGAAAACATATACGACCTAATGGAGTTTTATACCACAAAGGGTGACCTGGACCAGGTGGGGGAACTGAATTCGCAGTTCCATGATATAATATTCGAGTCCACCAAAAGCAAGCCGTTAATGCAGATACTGAGCGATTTCCAGTATTATATCGAAAACATACGCCTTGCATCGCTAAAGGCACCCGGCAGGGCTATGCAGTCGCTTATCGAGCACAAGGCAATAGTCCAGGCATTTAAAGAAAGGGATATAGCAAAGGGAGAAAAGGTTCTGGTGGAGCACATCAGTAATTCAAGGCTCAACGTAGAAAAGATGCCCAAGGCATAATAGTTTCACCTTTTCAGATAAGGAGCGATTACAATAAAAAAGATAGCTGTAGTAACAACGGGAGGAACCATAGCGATGAAGGCGGACCATACCGGTCTTGTAAGCCCAGCCTTAAACGGTAGCGACCTGGTGGCCGCGATACCTTCTCTAAAGGACAGGGCGGCAAGAGACGTGTTCGCTTTTAGCAATGTACCCAGTGCATACCTTACAATGGAGGACCTTGTCAGGCTTAAAGACTATATTGAAAAGCTGGAAAGGGATGGTTATGCAGGGGTGGTTATTACCCATGGTACCGATACCATGGAAGAGACGGCCTATTTTTTGGATTTAACTGTGCAAAGTGAAATAGCGGTGGTTTTAACGGGTGCCCAGAGGAATCCATCACTGGTCAGCTCCGACGGACCAGTTAACCTTTCGGATTCAATACTCACCGCAGCCGATGACAGTACGCCTGAAATGGGGGCGGTCATAGTGTTTGCATCGGAAATTACCGCTGCCCGAGAGGCCACCAAGTTTCACAGGACGCGGGTGGATACCTTTAAAAGCTTGGAGTTCGGACCATTAGGGGTTGTTAACAACGACAGGATTATTTGGTACCGAAGACCTCCGGAACGGTCGGTGTACAATATTGACAGTGCCGACAAAAGGGTTGATATAATAAACAGCTATACAGGTGCCGATTCGAGCATGATGTATTGTAGCCTGGAAAGAAATGCCGATGGGATTGTGGTGGACGCCTTAGGAGCCGGCCATGTGCCGCCGGGGATGCTGGAGGGCATAATAAAGGCCATTGACAAGGGCATCCCGGTGGTGCTGACCTCCAGGGTTCCCTTAGGCCGGCTGCTTACCGATACCTATGGTTTCGAAGGGGGCGAAAGGCATCTTCGCAGCCTGGGAGTGATATTTGGGGAGGACCTGTCGGCGTGGAAGGCAAGGATAAAGCTGATAGTTCTTTTGGCTGCAGGATTTACCACGGAACAGATAAAATACGAGTTCGAAAATCGTTTTTATTAAGGAAAGGGGACACACCGCTGCTGATGCGGGTATTCCTCTATGGGCAAGGTATGTCCCCATTCTAGGCATAAAGTCATCTGAAGCGCAGCGTAGATGACGGATGCCTGGTATGCGTGGTTTCCTATAAAGCCTATCAACGTTCTATTATATCAGAAAAACTATTATTCAATGATTGTTTCCCACTGCTGATACAGCTCTTCCAGCTTATCCTTCAGGGCTTTAAGCTGCTCATTGAGCTCCTTTATCTTCTCCGGGTCGGAATACACCTCCGGTTGGCACATACGCTTCTCCAACCGGGGTATTTCTTCCTCGGCCCCGGTTATTTCCCTCTCCAGGTTTTCCTGCCTTATTCTCTGCAGTTTTATTGCTTCGCGCTCTTTCTTTTCCTTTTTTCTTTGCTGTTTTAGTGCCGTTTTTGTCTGGGCGATCGCTTTGCCTTCGGTCCTTGCTTCTTCCTGCTGCTTTTTCATCCTGTAATAGCTGTAGTTACCATAATAAAGGTTTATTCCCTCCGGTGTGAGTTCCGCCGTTTTGGTGGCCACCCGGTCGAGAAAATACCTGTCGTGGGATATTACCAGTACCGTGCCGGTATAGTCGTCCAGCGCGTCCTCGAGAGCCTGCCTTGACTGTATATCAAGATGATTTGTAGGCTCGTCCAGAAGCAGAAGGTTTGACCGTGAGAGCATAAGTTTTGCCAGGGCCACCCTGCTCCTTTCACCGCCGCTTAGGCAGTCTATGGTCTTGTACACATCGTCACCGCTAAACAAAAATGCTCCCAGTATGTTGCGTATTTCGGTACTTCCGAGACGGGGGTTTTGGTTCCACAACTCGTCCAGCACCGTATTGGAGGGGTTTAAGCTTTCCTGCTGCTGGTGGTAGTATTCAATATTGGCATTGTGGCCTCTTATTACTTTCCCGGACATTGGATTAAGAGCACCGGATATTACATTAAAGAGAGTGGTCTTGCCGACACCGTTTGGGCCAATTATGCCTATTGTCTCTCCGCGATACACCTTAAGACTAACGCCGGTAAAGAGTTCTTTGCCGGAAAAGGATACGCCAACGTCTTCAAGGATAAGTGCATCCCGGCCGCTTTTTACAAGGGGCTCAAGTTTTATCGCGACCTTTTTAGTGTCCCCCGTAGGTTTGTCCGGAAGCTGCATCCGTGAAAGCAGTTTTTCACGGCTTCTCGCTCTTCTTACGGTTTTTTCCCTGTTGTAGGACTTTAACCTTTGGATTATCTCTTGTTGTTTTTTTATCTCTTCCTGCTTATTCTTGTATTCCCTGGTCTGGAGGTCTAGCATTACTTTCTTCTGGGCCAGGTGGTCGGTATAGTTGCCCTGGAACTCGTAAAGAGCGGTGCCGCTTAATTCGAAGATTCCGGTGCATACCCTGTCCAGAAAGTATCTGTCGTGGGATATCGCCATTACCGCTCCGTCGTATCCGGCCAAGAAGTTCTCTAGCCATTCCACCGCACTAAGGTCCAGATAGTTGGTGGGCTCGTCCAGCAGCAGAAGGCGATTCTTTTTAAGAAGTAGCTCCGCCAGCGCAACCCTGGTCTGCTGTCCGCCGCTTAAAAGGTCAATGGGCATTTCAAACTGGGCTTCTTCCAGACCTAAACCTTTGAGGGCACCCCTTATCTGGCTTTTGTATTCGTAGCCGCCGCTTTGTGCGAATTCTTCGGTAATGTCTCCGTATTCTCTCATAAGCGATTTTAAATTCTCACCGGATGCCCGGGACATGCGGACTTCCAGTTCTCCTAACCTTTCCTTCATATCCAGTAGGAATGCGAAGTTTTTGACAAGGTGGTTCCACACCGTTTCGCCGGAGCTAAACTGTGGATGCTGAGGTAAAAAACCAATTCCGGTACCGGCGGGTATGTCTATTCCTCCGGAATCCGGTGGCTCTAAACCTGATATTATCCTAAATAGAGTGGACTTGCCCGCCCCGTTGGGGCCTACGATTCCTATCCGGTTGCGGGAATGTATTCGAAAATTAATATTGTTTAATATTAATTCTACACCATAGCTTTTGGTAATATTATAACATGTAAGCAATGACAAGTATTTCACCTCCGCTTTCGCTCAGGATGACAGGATCGCTCAGGATGACACGTTAGAATATGTAAAGTCTTAAGCACATTATATATAGCGTCTGACACCTAGATACCATTTTAACAAAAGGGCCGTTAATAATAAAGAAATATGAAAAACTTTTAAAAATATATTGGTAATTATTTAACAAACTGATATACTTAAATATGAGGTGGAAGTAATTAGCTAATCCTATGACATACTATGGAATGAGGAGGGATAGAATGGACAAAATAAAGATTAATGTATCCATGGCCGTAATTAGGAGATTACCCAAATACTATAGATACCTCGACGAGTTGGTGGAAAAGGGAATTACCAGAATATCATCGAAGGAATTCGGGAAAATTTTAGGCTTTACTGCCTCTCAGATAAGACAGGACTTAAACTGCTTTGGTGGTTTTGGCCAGCAGGGTTATGGTTATAACGTAAGGGAATTAAGGGACGAAATTGCCAACATCCTTGGCCTTCACAAACCCAATAATGCTATAATAGTAGGTGCCGGCAACCTCGGCCAGGCAATAGCTAACTACAGCGGATTCAGGGGCTCCGGCTTTGTATTGAAGGCGATGTTCGATATAAACCCGCGGCTTGTGGGTATAAGCATCGGGGACATAAAAATAATGGATATTGATGACATGGGAGAGTTTATAGAAAATACCGATATTAATGTGGGTATAATATGTACACCTAAAGAGGGTGCCCAGAGCGTCGCCAAAAGGCTGACCGGGGAAGGTATTAAGGCAATCTGGAATTTTGCGCCCACCGACCTTGAAGTACCCGAAAACGTAATAGTTGAGAACGTGCAATTGAGCGAAAGCCTCATGGTTTTGGCCTATCTTATGAACGAAAGGGACAGAATGGAAAACGCCCAGTAACAGTAACCCCGGTAAACACGCCGCAGACGTTTGGATAGCATTTGTCTACTGCGGTTTTGGTGTTTTAAGGCGAAGGGGAGGAGTGCCTATGCAGGTAACGTCGCTAGTAGGTATTAGCGGGACCGGCAAAAGCTACAAGGCTTTACTGGTTGCTAAGGAGAACAATATAGAATACGTAATAGACGACGGTCTGTTTATAAAGGGCAATAAGATTATAGCGGGAGCCTCGGCCAAAAAAGAGCCTACCAAAATAGCGGCTGTAAGAAGGGCTCTTTTTATGGAGCCGCAGCATCGGGAGGAAGTGGCCGAGGCAATAAGGCGTCATAAACCTGGGCGAGTACTTATTCTGGGCACCTCTGACGGGATGGTGGACAGAATAACCCAGGCCCTGAGTATTCCCGCACCCCAAACCCGGTTTTATATAGAAGATATTGCTTCCAGCGAAGAAATAAAGCTTGCCCGTCAGCAGAGATTCCTAAAGGGTAAACACGTAATACCCGTTCCCACCCTGGAGGTAAAGAAGGACTTTTCCGGGTACTTCCTGGACACGCTTAAAATATTCACCAAAAGGAGGGATGATTCCGTTACAGTTGATGAGAAAACAGTGGTCCGGCCCACATACAGCTATCTGGGAAGGTATACTATATACGGCCGGGCAATAATTCAGATAGCTCTGGCCGCCGCAAAAAAAATTGACGGTATAGGCAGGATATATAATACAGAGGTTGCTATTTATCCCCATGGTATTGTACTTAATACCGATGTGGCGGTCAAATACGGAATTGCAATAGGGGGGCGGGTAGCGGCGATGAAAGATATAATTAAATCCGAGATTGAATATATGACCTCGCTGAACGTGCTGGCAATCAATGTAACGGTCAAAAGTTTGATAATAGAGTAGAATAGAAAGCAATTAATCCTACACGTATATACCGTTTGCAACGTTTTTTTAAGGTTTACAATTTTTTTTAATATGTTATAATTCAAGTTAGGGGATTGTCTGTTATATGTCAGGCAGGTCTCCCAGGAAGATACTAGGTTTTTTTGGGTTTTGCTTTAAGTTTTAAATAAAATATATAAGGAGGCTATAATATGGCGGAAAAGACTTTGAACCCTTTCGAAATTGCCCAGCAGCAGATTAAAGCAGCATGCGACAAGCTAGGTACGGAACCGGCTGTTTATGAAATTATCAAACAGCCTCTGAGAACCATGGAAGTATGTATACCTGTGAGGATGGACAATGGTGAGCTAAAAACCTTCATAGGTTACAGGGCACAGCACAACGATGCGGTAGGGCCGGCGAAGGGTGGCGTAAGATTCCACCAGGATGTCACAATGGACGAGGTAAAGGCTTTGTCTATGTGGATGACGTTCAAATGCGGTGTTACCGGTACTCCCTACGGCGGGGGTAAGGGCGGAGTTATAGTGGACCCGACTAAGCTGTCCCAGGGAGAACTTGAGAGGTTGGCCCGAGGATATGCATTGGCAATAGCCAACTTTATTGGCGATAATAAGGATATTCCAGCCCCAGATTTAGGCACCAATGGTCAAGTTATGTCGTGGATGGTGGATGAGATAAGCAAGGTAAGAGGGTACACCGAGATGGGTGTTATTACCGGAAAGCCTGTAGAATTTGGTGGCTCTCTGGCAAGAACCGAAGCAACGGGTTATGGAATTGCCATGATGGCAAAAATGGCCGCCGGCAAAGTAGGAGTGAAATTCGAAGGTGCTAAAGTAGCTGTACAGGGCTTTGGCAACGTAGGAAGCTTTACCTGCAAATACCTCAGCGAGCTTGGTGCAAAAGTGGTTGCCATTTCGGACGTTTCCTGTACGCTGTACAATGAAGATGGAATTGATGTTAATGCC
Source organism: Bacillota bacterium (assembly GCA_028686075.1). Classification (GTDB taxonomy): domain Bacteria; phylum Bacillota; class Clostridia; order Ch29; family Ch29; genus JAAYEV01. The sequence continues at coordinate 61,570 of JAQUCT010000004.1, read as the reverse complement.
CTTAGGGAATATGTAAAGACCAATAAATTCCTTATAACCGGTTTCCCCGGCGGCGGCAAGGAGCTTCCCAGGGAGGATGTACTGGGAATGGAAGTAGATATTTTACTCCCCTGCGCCATGGAAAACCAACTGACCGCCGAAACCGCTGGCAATGTTAAAGCCAAGCTGGTGGTTGAAGGAGCAAACGGCCCGACCACACCCGAAGGGGACGAGGTCTTTAAACAAAGAGGAATACCGTTGTTCCCGGATATACTATGCAACTCGGGCGGAGTTATTGTATCCTACTTTGAGTGGGTACAGAACCTGCAAAACTACTACTGGACCTTCGAAGAGGTACAGGAAAAGCAGATGATAAAAATGAAAGAGGCCTTCGACGCCATATGGGCACTTAAGGAAGAAAAGGGAGTTGACATGAGGACAGCTGCCTACATGATCGCAATCAAGAGGGTAGCGACTGCAATGAAACTTCGCGGCTGGTATTAGTTACATAAACGGACAGAGGACGGTTCTTTGTCCATAAAAGGAAATTTAGGGCAGACCTACGGGTCTGCCCTAAATTATGCACATAAAGATACTAAAGGGCCTTTTATTGTGCGGCCTATTATTTGATTTCTTCCACTTTTACATTGTAACATTTTCCGTCAATTCTAAGCGTTAAAAGCCTTGTAGTGACTACCTTCCAGGGTACACAGGCCTTTTTGACGGCCGCTATTTTATCCTCCATTTCACGGAGCATCTGCTGAGCCTTACGTACCGTCACCTTTACAAATTTTATCCTGTCCCCGGGTTTTGCCTGGGCTATTTTGGGCAGGTCGACGGAGATTACGTTGGCAATCTTGGTGTACCCGCCGGTTGTCTGGCGGTCGGCAAGCATTATTATTGGCTGTCCGTGGCCCGGCACCTGGACCGCCCCCATTGCGATTCCATCCGAAATAATGTCTCCGCTCTTAACGTGTTCAATCTTTTTGCCCTTTAACCTATATCCCATCCTGTCACATTCGCTGGTTACCTCATATTGCTCCGACAAAAAGGCTTGCATGCCTTCTAAGGTAAAATGGTCGTCCTGGGGGCCTATTATTACCCTTAATTCCAGTGTATTCGGATAATCCGGAATATACTCGTCAGGCACCTTTATGCCGCTAAGCCGTCCCGGGTCCTCTCCGGGGTGCCTAACTCCGAGTAGGTCCCCGCTCTTTAGTGCCCTTCCGTTGTATCCTCCTATCCTTCCCCTTGTATAAGTGGATTTACTGCCCATAACTTCGGGTACGTCTATCCCACCGGAGAATGCGATATAGCTTCTGCACCCCGCTCTTAAACCAGTAAAGATAAGACGGTCTCCTTTATTTACAAGGATGCTCTGCCACATGGGTATAGCGGAGCCGTTTAGAGTGGGGGACAGATTACCGCCGGTTATGGCAATGACCATTTGGTCGGAAAACTCAATGGTTGGGCCCATCATGGCTGCCTCCAGAACCGCCGCCCCTTCTTTATTGCCGACCAGTATATTGCCCAATCTGTAGGAATAGCTGTCCATCACGCCGGAGACGGGAACTCCGTATTGCTGGTACCCGTACCTTCCGCTGTCCTCAACCAGAGTTATAAGGCCCGGGTTTATAATCTTAACATTTCCCATTCTGTTGTCCGCCCCCCCCCGTTGCGGATTATATACCGGTACGTTCCTTTGGCCACTTCTTCCTTTATTCTGTCGTATTCTTCCCGGTCAATCCTTATGAACCGGATATAATTTCCCGCCTTAAGCAGAATGGGGTTTTCCCTGTAGGGGTCATACAGCTTTATGGGGGTCCTGCCAATAAGCTGCCAGCCTCCGGGACTATCTATTGGATATACACCGGTTTGGGCCGAGGCAATCCCAACCGAGCCTGCGTCAATTCTTGTCCTTGGGATTTTAAGCCTAGGTGTGGCGATTCTTTCGTCCATTCCTCCCAGATAGGGAAACCCCGGCGTAAATCCCAGCATATAAATGAGGTAGTCCCTTGAGGTGTGAATCTCAATAACTTGTTCCTTCGTCAGCTCATTGTGTTTCGCCACGTTTTCCATGTCCGGCCCGAATTCGCCACCGTAAAGCGTTGGGATTTCATAGGTACAGGGTGACGGAAGTTCTACACTTTCAAGCTGCTCTTCTAGAGTCGCCAACTTTTCCAAAAGGACGTCGTACTCAATAACCATAGGGTCGTAATGTACCATAAGAGACCTGTAGGTTGGTACTATTTCGGTTATCCCGTTAATCCCACTTTTTTCTATGGCTATTCCTACAGACCTTATCCTGCTGTTTATTTCCTCCGAGATAGAGTTCCCAAACTCCATTACCAGTGCCCTATCTCCGGTCACAAGATATTTTGTCTGCTTATACAATATGCCTCCCCCCTGACTTTTTCTTTGTTTGGCGTTAAGGCATCCGGCCGTACGGTTGGTTAGCTCCACTGTTTCCGGATGCCTGTATGTTTAACCAAAGAAATCTATATACAACGCATTAATAATATTACATTCTTTTGTCCGTCATTCTGAGGGCGAAGCCCGAAGAATCTTATTGGAGATAGACATTTAGCTATAGCAAGATCCTTCGCTACCGCTCAGGATGACATGCTAGGGGATGTAACGTTCAAGTGCGTTATATATATTTATCTAGGTATCAAGTTTGCCATATTCCTAAGCGACAGTATCCCCGAATAACCGGCCACCAGTACGATAACTATTCCGAACAATAAAAGCCAGGTAGGATGTTTGTAATCGCCTATAATATCCTTCCTTTTGGAAGCCAGTAGCATGGTTCCCAGGGTTACAGGCAGAATAAGCCCGTTGAGGGAACCTGCAAGGATAAGCAGCTTGGCCGGGCTGCCCACCAGGACCATTATAAGCGTTGAAGCTATTATAAAGCTGCATATGACATATTTTTCGTATTTACCGATAAGCGGATGCAGCGTCTTTAAGAAGGATACCGAGGTAAAGGCTGCTCCTATTACCGAGGTGATACCCGCCGACCATAAAACTATGCCGAAGAATTTGTAACCTATTGTTCCGGCACCATGCTGGAAAGCCGAAGCCGCCGGGTTTGTGGGGTCAAGGGCCAGGCCCTTGCTGACAACCCCCAATATGGCCAGGAACAACAGGACACGCATGATGGTTGCAACGAGGATTCCCGTTAGTGAACTCCTGGTGATTTGGTCAAGGTTTTCTTTTCCGGCTATGCCGGCGTCAATAAGCCTGTGGCCTCCGGCAAAGGTTATGTAGCCCCCGACCGTTCCGCCCAGCAGCGTAATGGTGGGGAACAGCAGTGCTCCCGGGTTTTCGGGGGAGATGCTTCTTAAAAGGGCTTCTCCCACAGGCGGTTTTGATGTGAAGGTAACATAGCCTACTACTATTATCATAAGCATTCCAAGAATCTTGGTGAACTTATCCATCACGGGGCCCGCATCCTTTGAAAGGAATATCAGGACACCTATAATACCGCTTATAACTGCCGCTACATTCATGTCAATCCCCAGAAGTGCGTTTATGCCCAGGGAAGCACCGCCTATGTTTCCTATATTAAAGGCCAGTCCGCCCAAGGCCACAAGAATGGCCAAAAAATAACCAAGACCGGGCAGTACTTTGTTTGCAATGTCCTGGCCCCTTAACCCCGAAACACCTATAACCCTCCATACGTTTAATTGAGCACCCAGGGCAAGAAGGATTGAAAACAGTATAACAAATGCAAAGTCTGCTTTATACTGCTCGGTGAAGGCGGCAGTCTGGGTCAAAAATCCCGGCCCTATTGCCGATGTAGCCATAATGAAGGCTGCCCCCAGCAAAACGCTGGCCTTTTTCTTAAGGTCCGAATCTTTTTTGTTGGAACCCATTCAAAATCCCTCCATTTTATTTAATAAAATTAGAAACGGCGGTTACTTCTACGCCCTCTTCTTCTAATCTGGCCCTTATTTTTCTTGTAAACTCCACCGCTTCCGGGTTGTCGCCGTGAACGCAGATTGAGTCTGCCTTTATTTCGATGTCCTGACCGTTCACAGCCCTTACCTTTCCTTCCTTTACCATACCTATGACCCTGGACAGGGCAAGTTCGATATCGTGAATCATCGCGTCCGGAAGTCTTCTTGACACCAGGGTCCCATCGGGGTTGTAGGCCCTGTCGGCAAACACTTCATTAGCTGTTTTAAGTCTCATTTCCCTTCCGGCATTAATCATCTCGCTGTTGGCAAGGCCCATCAGAATTATGTCCCTGTCCACTTCATGGATTGCCCCGGCTATGGCCGCTGCCAGTTTGAAGTCCTTTGCCGCCATATTGTACAGTGCTCCGTGGACCTTTACATGCTGAATCGCTGTCCCGCTTGCCTTTGCAAAGGCCATAAGGGCTCCCAACTGGTACTTTACGTATGCCTTTACCTCTTCCGGTGTGGCGGCCAGGTTTCTTCTTCCAAAACCCAAAAGGTCCGGGAAACCGGGATGTGCTCCTATGGCCGCACCCTCCCGGAGGGCCGTTTTTACCGTTCTGTCCATAACGAGCGGGTCCCCTCCATGCCATCCGCAGGCAACGTTTACCGATGTGACGTGTTTTATTACCTGTTCATCCATTCCAAGCACGTAGCTTCCAAAGCTTTCTCCTAGGTCACTGTTTAGGTCTACCCTGAAAATATTTACCACCTCCCTCCTGGTTAATTAAGCAGGGTGCGGTTTTCTTGCGCTAAAACCATTTTGCCTACATTATTAATATACACAATTAATATACACAATACCAATGTCCAAATATACAGCTTAGGGGCAGCGTATTATAATTGTAGATGTTCACCCGGTTTGTTAAAATATATTGAATACAGTACAAAATAATGACAGTTTATACGGTACCGGGTCAATTCATTTTACTTGACATTCTTCATCGGGATGGTATTATATGGGGAAAGGGCGAGGAATGGAGGATTGAAAAATGAATGTGGCAGTGCTGCAGTTGGAGGTTAACGAAGAGAAAACAAAGGATGAACGGATTGCCCACGCAACGGACATTCTTGAGGGCATGCACCGGGACGATAAACAGCTACAGCTGGTGTTGCTGCCCGAGATATGGGGTACTGGGTTTTCCAATTTTGACAACTATGAGGAAGAGAGCGAAGAACTGAAGGGCCGTACCTATTCCGCCTTTGCTCCCCTGGCCGCCAAACTGGGATGTTACATTCTGACCGGAAGCTTTGTGGAGCGGGAGGGCAGTGACCTATTCAATACCTCGCTGCTTATAGACCCCGAAGGGAACATAGTGGCCCGGTACAGGAAGATTCACCTGTTCGGTTACAAATCCAGGGAGACCGAGGTGCTGACGCCGGGAAAGGACATTACGGTGGTTAGAACAGAGTTTGGCATATGGGGAATAACCACCTGCTACGACTTGAGGTTCCCGGAATTGTACCGTGCCATGGTGGACAAAGGGGCGGAAGGTTTTCTGGTGCCGGCCGCATGGCCCATTAACCGATTAGACCACTGGTCTGTTTTCAACAAGGCAAGGGCGATTGAGAACCAGTGTTACCTTATTTCCTGCAACTGCGCGGGAAGCCATGGAGGAGTAACCTTCGGAGGGCACAGCATGGTAGTGGACCCCTGGGGAATCGCCGTGGCTTCGGGAGGAGACAAAGAGACAGTAGTCTGGGCCAACATTGACCTGGAAGAGGTGAAAAAGAGCCGTCGCACTTTCACTGCGTTAAAGGACAGGGTTCTATAAAGGAAGTGGATTGAGATATGGGGGGTGATGCCCCCCCTTTGTTAATAGTTCCGGATACTCAAATAAGAAAACAAGCTGGTAATTCCGTACCGGTAAATGTAGTTCGTGCAGTGTTAGAATCTTTTCTGCCAATAATTTTAGGAAATGAAAACAGTTCTGGAATGGAGCGTATAGGTAATCTCTAATTACTTATGGAACGAGGTCGTTTACATATGGTTAAGAGAGATACTCCTCGTTTGCGTACTGTGAATAAAGTTTTGCCGCCATACGAATTAAATCGTTTTCCTTTTGATTTTGCTTACAAATTAGGACGTGAGTTAGTTTATCTTCTTGCAACTAAAGGCGTTCCAAGTTTAGAGGGCAAAGAATGGGAGAAAACAGTTAGGCTTATTTCAGGTAGAAATTCACCTGTTTATTCATTTGGTGAGACAAAGATTACAGAAGTTAATCCTAATAATTTAGGAGGACAGGTTCTTTCAATTTGGAACGAACGAGTTTCGGCCGTAAGGAAACACTATAAATTTGTCAGTACAGTAGTTTTACTGAAATCAAATACTTTAGAAGAATTAGCTGTATTTGAGTTTGATACGATTAGATATGACCAAGAGTTATATTATTGGCAATGGAATAATAGAAAGAACTTAGAAGGTTATAACAAGAACTTACAAGAGCATTGTTTTACCTGGCAGCCACATGGTTCACAGTTTACTATAATAGAAAAAGTACCAAATGATTGCCTGCTAATAGAGATTAAGAAACCACCAAGCATTGATAAGGATCAATTATTATCAGCGATTGGTTTTGACAAAAGTTGGATAAAAATAGTTAGAAAAAAATGACAGGGGGGCACCGCCTCCTTTCTTTTGTTACTTGTGCTAAGAATAAACAGATTTTCTTTCCGCTTGACATTTGGGATGAGAGTGGTATTATATATGAGACAAGACAGGTGTATATACAGCATTTTATTACCACCTGTCAATTTTAATTTTAAGGCGGAGAGGGGTCTAAAATGGAACAAAAGCAAAGCTTTTTAAAGAGAAAAAACATAGAAATCTCACTGCACCGATATGGTATACAAGCCCTCGGAGCGATGGCCCAGGGGTTGTTTGCCACCCTTATAATAGGACTTATTCTTAAAGTAATCGGAGAAAACTTAAATATTCCATTCCTCTATGAGGTGGTTTATCCTGTAGCCGGTCAAATGACCGGCCCGGCAATAGCTGTGGCTGTGGCTTACGGTCTTCAGGCACCGCCTCTTGTGCTGTTTGCCTCCACAATAACCGGTATGGTTGGCAACCAGTTGGGGGGCCCAGTGGGTGCCTTTGTGGCGGCGGTTGTCGGTGCGGAGTTTGGTAAAATGGTATCCAAGGAGACCAAAGTGGATATACTGGTAACGCCGGCGGTTACAATAATAATGGGGGTCTTGGCGGGTATGCTGGTGGGACCGGGTGTCTCTTCGCTTATGATCGGTCTTGGCAAATGGATAATGTGGGCTACAGAGTTACATCCCATACCGATGGGTATTTTTGTTTCGGTACTTATGGGAATGGTGCTTACTCTGCCCATAAGCAGTGCTGCTCTGGCCATAATGCTGGGTCTTGGCGGACTTGCCGCCGGAGCCGCGACGGTGGGCTGCAGCACCCAGATGGTGGGCTTTGCCGTGGCCAGCTACAGGGAGAACGGCTGGGGCGGTCTTGTATCCCAGGGGCTTGGCACCTCAATGCTTCAGGTGCCCAATATAGTGAAAAATCCCCTTATATGGATTCCTCCTACGCTGGCCTCTGCTGTTATAGGGCCCTTTGCCACCACGATTTTTAAGATGGAAAATGTGCCTGTAGGAGCGGGTATGGGTACAAGTGGCCTTGTGGGACAGTTCGGGACTGTAGATGCGATGGGCTTAAATACGGCGGTTTTCGCGAAGATGCTACTTTTGCATATAGTCGCACCGGTGATAATTACCCTTTTGTTTTCCGAGTATATGAGGAAAAAAGGATGGATTAAGGAAGGCGACATGAAGCTTCCCGATTAAATAGCGGCCAGCGACCAATGGTTATATCGCTTCATGAAGCCAGCACCTAGCACCTGTGATTTGTGATTTCTTATCTATAATCTGGAGGTTTATCGGTGGACTATATCAATACCGAAAACGGAATACTGCTTAAGAATACGAAGGACTTCGAGCCGGAACACGTATTCGAATGCGGCCAGTGTTTTCGCTGGAACAGAATGCCGGACGGCAGTTACAGGGGCGTCGCCGGCGGAAGAGCCTTTTGTGTGAAAAAAGTTAACGGGGATATCCTGTTTCAAGGTATAAATGAGCAGGATTTCAATGGATACTGGGCCGGATATTTTGACCTTGGAAGAGATTACGGTACCATTAAGAAGGCCCTTTCAAAGGACCCGGTGATGGAAAGGGCGGTAGACTACGGCAGCGGAATACGTATTCTGAAACAGGACCCATGGGAAACGCTTGTGTCCTTTATCATATCCGCAAACAACAGGATACCAAGGATTATGTTAACCATAGAAAAGCTGTGCCAAAGTTTCGGGGAAAGAAAAGAGCAAAACGGGGAGGCCTATTTCGATTTTCCTCCACCCCGCCGGCTGGCGGCCTTGGACGAGCAGGACATACGGGCTTGCGGCTGCGGTTTCAGGGCAAAATATATTTTGCAAGCTGCAAGGATTGTATCGGAGGGTCGGGTCGACCCGCATTCCCTGGAGAATATGGACACGGAGTATGCAAGGTCAGTCCTTTTGTGCTTTCCCGGTATAGGGCCGAAAGTGGCCGATTGTATTATGCTCTTTTCCATGGCGAAGCTTGACGCCTTTCCGGTAGACGTGTGGGTAAAAAGGGTTATGGAGCATTACTACCTAAAACGAGAAACCCCGCTGGCCCAGATTCGAAGATTTGCTGTCCAAAAGTTCGGGCCTCTTGCGGGAGTAGCGCAGCAGTACCTGTTCTACTATGCCAGGGGTACAATGGGAAGGATAACCGGCAGAGGGTGAATCTATAGAAATCGGGCACAAATAATGAATATGGAAAGAAACGGAGGGATATTTTGCCGTAACCCGGTAAAATCGACATTTTTGGATGATTATTGGCCGGAACTGAGTTTGATTACTCAGCCGGCTTTTAATATTATTATAACTGTAATTAGCACTCGTTGACGGCGAGTGCTAACAACACGAAGCCAAACTATACATATAGGTTAGGAGGGTAAAGAATGAACATCAAACCACTAGGAGACAGGATTGTCGTAAAGGTACTGGAGAAAAAGGAAACCACCAAGAGCGGGATTGTGCTGCCCGAAGCCGCAAAGGAAAAGCCCCAGGAAGGGGAAGTGCTGGCGGTAGGAAGCGGGGAACTTATAGAGGGCAAAAGAGTACCCCTTGAGGTCAAGGTGGGAGACAAGGTTATTTATTCCAAGTACGCAGGCACCGAGATTAAGATGGACGATGAGGAGTACCTGATTTTAAGGCAGAGCGATGTACTTGCGATAATCGAGTAAGTAAAATCAATAAAAGGAGTGAATGGATATGGCAAAACAGATAAAATTCGGCGAAGACGCCCGAAGAGCGCTGGAAAAGGGAATGAACCAGCTTGCGGATACCGTAAGGATTACCCTTGGGCCCAAGGGCAGGAACGTAGTTCTTGATAAAAAATTCGGGACGCCGGCAATAACCAACGACGGCGTGACCATTGCAAGGGATATAGAGGTGGAAGACCCCTTCGAAAACATGGGAGTGCAGCTTGTTAAAGAGGTTGCCACCAAGACCAACGATGTAGCCGGTGACGGCACCACCACCGCTACCCTCCTCGCTCAGGCGATGATAAGGGAGGGCCTAAAGAACGTTGCGGCAGGAGCCAATCCGATGGATATTAAGAAGGGTATCCAAAAGACGGTGGAAAGGGCGGTGGAATCCCTTAAGAGCCAGAGTAAAACCATAGATAAGAAAGAATCCATAGCCCAGGTTGCCACAGTTTCGGCCACCGACGATGAAATAGGAAGCCTCATTGCCGATGCCATGGAAAAGGTGGGCAAGGACGGCGTTATAACGGTGGAAGAGTCCAAAACGATGGGCACAACCCTTGAGGTTGTGGAAGGTATGCAGTTTGATAGAGGGTATATTTCCGCCTACATGGTAACCGACACCGACAAGATGGAAGCGGTTTTGGACGATGCCCATATACTTATAACCGATAAGAAGATTACCAACATACAGGACCTGCTACCGGTGCTTGAACAGGTGGTACAGCAGGGCAAAAAGCTGCTCATAATAGCCGAGGACATAGAAGGCGAAGCCCTTGCAACGCTGGTACTTAATAAACTCAGGGGTACCTTTGCTTGCGTTGCGGTCAAGGCACCGGGCTTTGGCGACAGGAGAAAGGCAATGCTGGAGGATATAGCTATCCTTACCGGAGGCCAGGTAATATCCGAAGAATTGGGCCTTGAACTCAAAAACGCTACCTTAAGCCAGATGGGTAAAGCAAGACAGATAAAAGTATCCAAGGAGAACACCATAATAGTTGACGGTGCGGGAAGTGAGAAGGATATAAAGGACAGAATCAAGCAAATAAAGGTGCAGATAGAAGATACTACCTCCGAGTTTGACAAGGAAAAACTCCAGGAAAGGCTTGCAAAGCTCTCCGGCGGCGTAGCCGTTATCCAGGTGGGTGCAGCCTCCGAGACAGAACTCAAGGAGAAGAAATACAGGATTGAGGATGCCCTTTCGGCCACAAGGGCAGCGGTTGAAGAGGGAATAGTGCCCGGCGGAGGTATAGCCCTCTTAAGAACTATAGCCGCAGTGGACCAGATAATTGAAAGTACCGATGGAGATGTAAGAACCGGTGCCCGGATAGTAAGAAGGGCCCTGGAGGAGCCGGTAAGACAGATAGCCAACAATGCGGGCATGGAAGGCTCGGTTGTGGTGGAAAAGGTTATGAATCTCGAGGGCGCAATGGGCTTTGACGCTTACAAGGGCGAGTACGTTGATATGATTAATGCCGGTATACTGGACCCCACAAAGGTTGTTAGGTCGGCACTGCAGAACGCCGCATCGGTAGCGGCAATGGTGCTTACCACTGAGAGCCTTGTAGCGGACATTCCCGAGAAACAGAATGACATGTCCCCCGCCGGAATGGGTGGAATGGGCGGAATGGGCGGAATGGACATGATGTAATTTTAAAGGAAACCTAAAAAAGAAGCCGTTATCGGCTTCTTTTTTTAATCCTTCGGCTGCCCGAACCTTTTCTTTACCATTTCAATATCCTGGCTTCCGGCATTTTTGCTCTTAATCCATCCCCGTTTTATCATAGCTTCCAATACATCACGGCGCATGCTGTGGGTTTTGTTTAGTATGTCTTCCAGTATGCGGCCGAAGGCTTCACCGGTACTTTCGTTTACTGAATTATTGTATGAGTTTGACAGCTGTTTTTCGGAAAGAAGCAGGTCGGTTAGTATTTCTCTGTCTCCGAAATAGTCGGCATCCTTTATGGCATACACCTCCTTATTAGCAGCGAACTTCTAAAATATTTTCCAGTTTTCACTTGACATCACACCGCTGCTCTTAATCGCTGCCGCTTCGGGAAATCACGTAGTTAAGCAGGGTGTCATAATGGCTTTTGTGCTTTTCCGCCAGGTTGCTACACAGGTTCTTAAGCTCGGAATCCCGGCACTGCCTGGAGTATTGCCTGAGCTTTGATATAATCAAGGCCTCGTGGGAAAGCTGTTCCTCCAGTATTGACAAATTTTTGGACGATAGCGTTTCAAAGACTTCCGAAGGATAAAAATCCTCCATACAAAGGCCTCCCCTAATATTATTTATATTTGTATATTATTGTCCCCGGGGAGTTTTTTATTTGGGTAAATTGTTGCCCATAAAGATATAATACTCCTTAACTGGGACATTTCGTAATAATTTTTTGATATAATAATACTAACTTTCACACAACTAAGTCCCAAAAACGATTGACAAGGTATTCTTATTTGATTATAATACTCAAAAATACCTGATACGAGACTGTTGAAAAACTACGCTTTTTGCTTGTCATTCTGAAACGAAGTTGAAGAATCCAATATTTTTATAGCTTAAAGGTCCTTCACTGTCGCTCAGGATGACAAAAATAATCGTTCAGGATGACAAAAATAGGACTTTTTCAGTGATCTCGATACAAAAGAAAAGGGGATGCTTATATATGTACCAAGACAAAGTGGTAAAGAAGGGTTTGACCTTTGACGATGTACTGCTTATTCCGTCCATGTCCCGGATCCTTCCAAAAGAAGCGATGCTTAACACTAACCTGACAAAGGGGATAAAGCTCAATATCCCAATAGTAAGCGCAGGTATGGATACGGTTACAGAAGCTCGGATGGCGATTGCCATAGCAAGGGAGGGGGGCATCGGCATAATACACAAGAACATGTCCGTTGAGGACCAGGCCTCGGAGGTGGACAAGGTAAAGCGTTCGGAACACGGTGTAATAGTAGACCCCTTCCACTTAGGGCCCGACCGTCCCATTTCGGATGCTCTGCAGCTTATGGAAAGGTACCGTATTTCAGGGGTACCTATAACCGTCGGCGGCAAACTGGTGGGCATACTCACCAACAGGGACTTAAGGTTTGAAACGAACATGACTAAAAAGATTTCCGATGTAATGACCAGCGAAGGCCTTATAACGGCACCGGAGGGAACAAACCTTAACGAGGCCCAGGGTATACTGATGAAGCATAAGATAGAAAAGCTCCCCATTGTGGATGAGGAAGGAAACCTAATGGGGTTAATAACCATAAAGGATATTGAGAAGGCTATACAGTATCCCAACTCCGCCAAGGATACCGCGGGAAGGCTGCTGGCCGGTGCGGCGGTGGGGGTTACCCCGGATATGATGCAAAGGGTGGAGTCCCTTATAAAGGCAAAGGTGGACGTGGTGGTGCTTGATACCGCCCATGGCCATTCCGCCGGCGTTATAGAAGCGGTGGGCAAAATAAAATCGGCCTATCCGGAGCTCCAGTTGGTGGCGGGCAATGTTGCCACCTACGAGGGTACCGAAGAGCTTATAAAGGCCGGTGCCGATGCGGTTAAGGTGGGCATAGGCCCCGGGTCCATATGCACCACCAGGGTGGTGGCCGGTATAGGGGTTCCCCAGATAACGGCAATAATGGACAGTGCTGAAGCAGCGTCCAAATACGGGGTGCCAATAATAGCCGACGGCGGTATCAAGTATTCGGGAGACATTGCAAAGGCCATTGCCGCCGGTGCGGATACCGTAATGATTGGTTCGCTGTTTGCCGGTACTGAGGAGAGCCCCGGAGATATAGAGATATACCAGGGCAGGTCCTTTAAGGTATACCGCGGTATGGGCTCCATTGCCGCAATGGCATCGGGCAGCAAGGACAGGTATTTCCAGGAAGGCAACAAAAAGCTGGTACCCGAAGGCGTCGAGGGCAGGGTGGCGTACAAGGGGTTGCTGGCGGACACGGTATACCAGCTTGTGGGGGGCTTAAGAGCCAGTATGGGGTACTGCGGAACCAAAACCATAGGTGAGCTTAAGGCCAATACAAAATTTTTGGCAATATCCCCGGCGGGGCTTAGGGAAAACCATCCCCACGATGTTCATATAACAAAGGAAGCACCTAACTACAGTATAGGCTAGGGGGAGCAGATAAATGTCACAGCCATCGGATTTTGTATTCGACGTGTGCGGCTGCAGGCCGGACCTGAATATTACAATATTTATAGAAGACCAGATAAAAAGCATACGGGATAAGGTGGGGGAAAAGAGAGTACTTTGCGCCCTAAGCGGCGGAGTGGATTCCTCGGTGGCGGCGGTGCTGGTACACAGGGCCATCGGTGATCGGCTTACCTGTATATTTGTAGACCACGGCCTCCTGCGAAAGGACGAAGAGATACAGGTTGAAAGGGTGTTCAGAGATATTTTCAATATTAACCTTATAACTGTTGATGCAAGGGACAGGTTCTTAAGCCGGCTTGAGGGCGTAACCGATCCCGAGGTTAAGAGAAAGATAATAGGCGGGGAATTCATAAGGGTGTTCGAGGAGGAGGCCGGCAAGCTGGGCAAGGTGGACTTCCTTGTGCAGGGCACCATCTATCCCGATGTTATAGAAAGCGGCAGCAAAGCGGCGACGGTGATAAAGAGCCACCACAATGTAGGTGGGCTGCCCGAGGACATGAAACTGTCCCTAATAGAGCCCTTGAGGGACCTTTTTAAGGACGAGGTAAGAAAGGTGGGCGTAAGCCTTGGCATCTCGGAGCAGCATGTATGGCGTCAGCCTTTCCCGGGTCCAGGCCTTGCTATAAGGATAATGGGGGAAGTCACCCGTGAGAAGCTTGAAATACTAAAAGAAGCGGATGCGATATTAAGGAATGAGATAGCAAATGCCGGCCTTGACAGGGAAATATGGCAGTATTTTGCGGTGCTTTTAGACGTAAAAACCGTAGGTGTAACGGAGGATGAAAGGACCTATGAACATGCGCTAGCCATAAGGGCGGTTACGAGTTCCGACGGTATGACGGCGGACTGGGCTAAAATTCCCTATGAGGTGCTGGAGAGGATTTCATCGGGCATAGTAAACAACGTGCAGGGTATAAACCGGGTTGTATACGACATTACCACAAAACCGCCGGGTACCATTGAGTGGGAGTAACCAGAGGGACGGTTCTTCTGGTTCCAATCTCTCACCTCCCCTTTGAACTGTCGGATACAGGGTAGCGGGAAGATATCCCGCTAATCACTTGAAAGCTTTAAAAGCTTCCAGTAGCTGCGCACTTTTTGTATGGTCTTTAACTGAGAATTCGTCCACAACCTCGCTGCTTTCAAGAACTAAAAAAGAGTTTCTAAGGAGAAATTCCCCATTATGCCAGGCCGGGTCACTGATCCTAGGCGAGAATCCACGCATAAAACCTCATCCTTTCTTATCTAGTTTATAACCACAGGTACAATGCCGGTTTCATCCCGGAATTGTTTTATAATGTTTTCAAGTTCCTCACTGCTTGTCACGGTACGCAGGAGTCGTATGTTCCTCATCCATTTGTCTGTGCCATAGGATAGGGATATAAAATCCAACCCAATCTCTACGGCTTTCAAAAAGATGTTGTCTTGATTGAACTTGATAACTTTTGAGCCCAATAGGATACCAAAGTAAGAAACAAATACTTCGACGATTTCGGCGTTTTCCGGTTTTACCGCACCGCCATGCCCGCTGCTTATTACAGCGGTAGGGATGCGCAAAATCTGGTTTTCAACTATAAGCTGTGCCGTTTGCAGCCTTCTGTGTTCCCGTATCCAAAAGAAAGACAGCCAGACGCTTACCGGGATGCTGGCAGCCAGTAAAAGCCGTATTGGAATGTTTGGTGCCCGTAAGCTGTATGCGAAAATTAAAAGGCTGAGGACGATGCCAACTCCGGTAGAAACCGCGAAGGCATTTTTTCTTCGTCTGATTGCCTTCAAACAAACTCCTCCTTTTACCGAAGCCACTGAAAAAGCCCCTTTTTGTCATCCTGAGCGACAGCTAAATGTCTTTAAGTTATTGAAAACACAAGATTCTTTACTATGTTCAGAATGACAAAGTCAGATTCTTCAACTTCGCTTCACAGTGACAAACAAGAAAGCATAGTCTTTCATAAGCCTCCCTTTTACCGTCAAGCATTTTTGTCGTCAATAACAGAATGACAGTCTATGTTTGGGAAAAAACGCCCCAATCGTGTAACCTGCGAAAAAGAGCCCCCGCCTTTTTCGGGTAGGGGCTTTTCGCAATGGCGTTTCGCATTGGATATATTGGGTTAAAAGCTTTGTATCCTAGTCCCGCCATTCATAGTAATACTTAAAGCCGTACCAGTTCATATGCATAATGACAGCCATCTTGTCACCGGCTTTACCCGTCTTTGCTTTTTGCATCTGCATGGTTCCCTTGTAGGCCTGTACGTGCGTTTGCCCGTCAGGCGATGCAAAGTTGATTTTGCCCATTGTTGCTCCCCCGGGGTTAATATCGTGCATATCAAAGGAAATAGAGAAGGCGTTTATCCCCCATGTGGATTCCGCTGTCCTATTAACGGTAACGGTAGGCCGGTCGTTTGCGCCGAAATATTCAGGCGGGTCAGTCCATGTGGTGACTGCATGGCCGGAAGCGGCAACAGTACCGTCTGATAGTTTCCGTGCCGTAACTATGGTGAAATCATTCTTTTCACCCTTGCCCTCTAGGTAGTCGGTATATGTGTCCCCGCCTGCAAACCTGCCTACCTTCCCCCCTGTATCCACCGTATCACCAGGGTCTTTAATATATTCCCAACGCGTGAAATACCAGCCCGGTCCGCCGCCGGTGGCCGGGGGCGCCCCTTTTGTTGCAGAGCTGGTGATAAGCACGGTATTGGTACCGCCGTCCCAGTCGATGCCAAGCCCCAACAGATAGCCCATGGCCCGCACCGGCAGGTAGGTGGTGCCATTATAGGATATGGGCAGTACAGGCGTGCCGTCGTCCCCCACCGGCACAGCAGCTTTGCCGTCCAGCTTAAATTTCAGGTCGCTGTTTAACACCGCCCCGGAAATGGGTATCAATTTGTTGGTTTTGGCGGCTGCAGTGGCTTTGGGTGCTGTTTTTGTCGTAGAGCTGGTGATGAGCACGGTATTGGTAGCGCCGTCCCAGTCGATGCCAAGCCCCAACAGATAGCCCATGGCCCGCACCGGCAAGTAGGTGGTGCCGTTATAGGATATGGGCAGCACAGGCGTGCCATCGTCCCCCACCGGCACAGCGGCTTTGCCGCCGATCTTAAAGCTTAGCTGGTCATTGAGCACCGTGCCGGATATGGAAGTTAAGGCCGCCGCTGCGGGAAGCGCTGTCATGACAGAAAACAGCATGACCAGCGCCAGAATGATGCCGAGTTTTTTCTTCAAGGAGAACACTTCCTTTCGCATTATAATTGGATTGGCAAAATCTATTGTCAATTGTATATTAGCATGATAAGAGAAAGTTAAAACTACCCGAAACGGGTAGTTTATTCAAATAAGCCCCTACCTTTTTCGGGTAGGGGCTTCAAATCACACGGCTATAGGATATACTATTTCGACGGGGCTGCACTTTCTTTTTTCAGTACGATATCAATAAGCTCCGCGCGGCTTTGTATGCTGAATTTGGAATAAATGTTTTTTACGTAATACTTCACCGTGTTTTCGCTGATAAAAAGCTCACCGGCAATGGTCCGATAGGTTTTCCCCTGAAGCAGCAAAGAAGCGACCTCGCTTTCCCGTTTAGAAAGGCCCCCGGACCTTAAGGTACGATCCACCTGGCTGGTTTTCTCCAGCACAGGCATTTCGAAAAATGCCGCTAGATAGGCATGCTCTTTGAGCAGGAAGGATAAACGCTTATGCAAAGGTGGTAGGAGGGTAAGTGTTACGCAAACCACGGTAAGTGCCAGCAGCGTGGGGTGTGAACTGTACGGATCCGCGGAAGTGATGGCGTTACCGAGCATCCCGCCCAGCAGCACTCCCAGCACATTGGCGGAAAGGCCAATACCGAGAATTTTTGCAGGATTATTATGGAAGTCAAGCATCTCTCCAAGGATGCTCCACCAGAACAGGTCGTACACACCGCAAGCCCCCAGCATCAGCGTGTTTACCACGAGATAGCCGGCGGCGGTGCGGTCAAGGGTCATGAAACCTATAAATGAAAGCCCTATCATAGCTATGGCCACATAGAGTATATAGGTTCTGTTTGTTTTCCGGGGTAAATTCCTCATGACGAAAAGGGCAACAATGTAAGGAATCGCCCAGTACCAGCCTGTAAGCCATTCCAGATGCGCAAAGGCAGGATTAATCACCTGGTACATAAGCCCTGAGTTGATGGTGATAATTACAATAAAAAGACACAGAAAGGCAAGCAGCCCCGTGATGCTTATTGTGTTATTCTTCTGCGGGGATGAAACGGGGGAAACGTTTTCATGACCTGCGGGGAGCCGCAATGCAAATAAAAAGGCACCCAAAAGCAGGAGCATGGAGGAGGCCAGTCCCATGCGGGGCGACAGGTGAATGGCTGTCATATTGAGCAAAATCATCAGGACATTGGAAAAGATAAGCATATCGGCAGCCGTTTTGATACGCTCGTTTTTCGGTGTGCTGCTCTTTAAATAAAAGCCCCAGGCCGCCACACAGCCTCCGGCCGAAAATGAGCCCACCATCATTCCAAAGGTCCAAAATGCAGACGGCGGGAAGAAAAAGATAGCGGAAACAGCTATGAAAATAGGATAAGAACACAAGAATAAGCGTCGCGCCGCTTTCTTTGTTTTGATAAAAAATCCGCATAGCAGCAGTCCGGTAAATATAGCTGCAATTCCACAGAAGACCATTATGGCAGGGTCTAGGTCAAAAGAGCCGGCAAGGGAATAGAATATTTGCCCCTCAAAGAGGAAGGCCAGCATCCAGGCAGAAAACAGGGAATGGACTATTATTGACAGCTCCCGCTCGCTTAAGTTTATATATGAAGCGGCGCGTTTAACTCTATTATCTGCCATTTCTTTGCCTCCTCGCTAACAAATGCAGGTAGCTTATATGGTATGACATTTTTTGTGCATGCCGCCGGCAGCTTAGAAGCGTTCTTTGGCACAATTTTATTGTACTTCCTAATAAAGAAAGTTTCAAGGTTAAGAAATTACTTTTATTTGATAGGCCCAGAGCTTAGGATGAAACAAAATATTGAGGGGCTAACCGGATATCCGCCTGGAGGCGATATTTGAATGCTTAGGGCTTTATTCCACTATTGCAGCGTTTACGTATCGGCAAATATCGTGTATTATATGAGTATAGTATTTTTGGAGCTAATAAAGCTTTAGTGATAAAGGTCATAGGTTACTATTGTTGTATCGTGGATACGGTTGCGGGCTATAAGGTATGGTATTATTATTATGTAGGATCGTATAATAACAATAATGAGTTGGCGGTAATGCTATGACAGGAAAGATTAGATGACCTTAAAATATACGGATAACGGATTTAATGTTGAAGTTTCACAAGCTATACCGTTTAAACAGGGTTGATTGGAGAAAGGGTTTAAGGGAGCAATAGAGGGTTTGGAAGGAAGAACAGCATATAAGGTTACTAAAACAGGGAGGGTTTTAATATGGATACCGATACTATTCTGGAGGGCCTTTTGAAGGAGAACAATTCTAAGATAGTAATGGTGGTGATGGACGGTCTGGGGGATATACGCAGCCCGGAGTTTGACAACAAAACGCCTCTGGAGTATGCAAATACACCCAACTTGGACGCGCTGGCAAAAGAATCGGTGTGTGGAAGGCATATACCAGTTATGCCGGGTATAACTCCCGGAAGCGGACCCGGCCACTTAGGCATTTTTGGATACAATCCCCTTGAGGTGGTAATAGGCAGGGGGGTATTGGAAGCGGTAGGGCTGGGTATTGAACTAAAGCACGGTGATGTTGCGGCCAGAGCCAACTTTGCTACCCTGGACGGTGACGGCATAATTTGCGATAGGAGAGCGGGTAGAATATCCACTGAGAAAAACAAGGAGCTGTGCGGCATCCTAAGCCGAATAAAGGAAATAGATGGCGTGAAGGTAACGGTGGAGCCGGGTAAGGGACACCGGTTTGTGGTGGTTTTAAGGGGCGATAACTTGAATCCGGCGGTGGACGATACCGACCCGCAGCATGAGGGACACGCTCCCCTCCAGGCTAAGCCACAAAAGGAGGAAGCAGTCTTTACCGCGGGGATTATAAACAAATTTGTGGAAAGGGCAAGGGTGCTTTTGCAAGAGCAGCAGCCGGCCAACGGGATGCTACTTAGGGGTATCTCCTCAAGGCCAAAAATACCCGGGTTAAAGGAGAGGTTCAAGCTGGAGGCTGCGGCCATTGCGTCCTATCCAATGTACCGGGGCATAGCCGACCTTCTGGGAATGACTCTTCTGACCGCACCGGATACAATAGAAGGACTGTTTAAGGCCTACATAGAGTTCCATAACAAGTACGATTTTTTCTTTATACACGTAAAGGGTACCGACCAGGCCGGGGAGGATGGGGAGTTCCTCACCAAGGTGGATGTGATAGAGAAGGTGGACAGAGCACTGCCGATTCTTTACGAAAAAAGACCCAACGTGCTGGCTATTACCGGCGACCATTCGTCGCCCTGTCCGATGTACTCCCACAGCTGGCATCCGGTGCCGGTCCTTTTGAACTCGCAGTTTAGCGGCACCGACGATGCGGTGCGATTTACCGAAAATCAGTGCAATATAGGTGGGCTTGGGTTCTTTGAAAGCCGGCATCTTATGACGGTGCTGTTGGCAAACGCGCTGCGCCTTGATAAATACGGCGCCTGATTATTTTTGTCCCCCAGCCCCGGAGATGGTTTCAACACCTCCGGGGTTGGGGACAAGAAAGACAAGGGGACGGTTCTCCAAGACAAGGGGACGGTTCTCCTGTCTTTTTTGGATTTGCCGTGACGGCATCCATAACTGTGATACATTCCTCCTGCACCTGTAAAACCAGGCATTGGCCTTACCCTCCTGCGAAAACCCGTACATTAAATATAAAAATATTACTAATATACGTAACACACAATACAAACACGCAGATTCTAACCTATTTATTCGCCATTTCTATTGACACTGCTAATCCCCTTTGTTAATATAAAAGAAAGAAAAGCAAATAATTTGTTTCACTCATATAATGGCGGGGATTGGCCCGCAAGTTTCTACCAAGTGACCGTAAATTGCTTGACTATGGGTGAAAGCGGATTTGCATTTGCAAATTTGCGTACGGTTCCCGTACCCCCCGTGAACAAAACCCTGCGGAGGTTTCACCTATACTCCGGCGGGGTTTATCTTTTTTCCGGCCCGGCCCATTTCAGGGGATGTGAAACAAAGGGGCGGGGCCCAAAGCCCAAAAATATTCGAAGGGAGTTAATGCTATGCCAAAGGTTGCAATAGTAATGGGAAGTGATTCCGACTTTCCGGTTGTGGAAAAGGCAATTGAAACTCTTGAGCGGTTTGACGTCCAAAGAGAAGTAAGGGTTATTTCCGCCCACAGGACACCGTATGTGGCGGCGGAATTCGCAAAGGGAGCGCAGCAGTCGGGGGTAGAGGTAATAATAGCGGCCGCCGGAAAGGCAGCCCACCTTCCGGGAGTGCTGGCAGCCATGACACTGGTTCCGGTTATTGGTATACCGATAAAATCCTCCTTAATGGACGGGATGGATTCCCTTCTGTCAATAGTGCAGATGCCGGCCGGGATACCGGTGGCCACCGTTGGTATAAACGGAAGTGAGAACGCCGCACTGCTGGCGGTTCAGATGCTTTCGTTAAAATACCCGGAGCTGGCGGAAAAGCTAAAAGAATACAGGGATAAGATGGCAAGTAAGGTAGCGGAAAAGGATGCCAGAATCATAGGAGGGATATAACATGTTTTACGCAAAGGTTTACATTACGCTAAAAAAGAGCATAGCCGACCCCCAGGGCAACGCAATTAAAGAAGCACTTTTGTCTATGGAATACGACGGTGTAAAGGATGTACGTATGGGCAAGCTGATAGAGATTAAGCTTGCGGACAAAAGCTCAAAAGAGGCTGAAAAAAGGGTAAAGGATATGTGCGATACCCTTTTGGCCAATACTGTTATAGAGGACTACACTTATGACATACTGGAGGTACAGCCATGAAATTCGGGGTAGTGGTATTTCCGGGTTCCAACTGCGATATAGACTGTTATAATGCCCTGAGAGATGTGCTGGACCAGGACACCGAGTACATCTGGCATAGGACAAAAAACTTAGGTTCCTATGACTGTATAGTACTGCCGGGGGGTTTCTCCTACGGCAGCTACCTCCGGGGCGGGGCCATTGCAAAGGTTTCGCCGGTAATGGACAGGGTTGTGGAGTTTGTGGAAAGCGGTAAACCGGTGATAGGCATAAGCAACGGATTTCAGGTACTGGTCGAGTCCGGCATTTTGCCCGGGGCGTTCCTTCGAAACAACAATATGAAATTTATCTGTGAAAATGTATATATACGGACCGAAAGTATAAGCACTCCCTTTACCAACCTGTGCGGCAAAGGGCAGATACTCAGAATTCCCATAGCTCACGGCGACGGTAACTATTACGTGGGCGATGAGACCTTAAAGAGAATGGAGGAAAACAACCAGATAGTTTTCAGGTACTGCGCCCGGGACGGAGAGGTGACGGATGCGTCAAACCCCGATGGTTCTTTGCAAAACATTGCGGGCGTTTGCAACCGGGAGGGAAACGTATTAGGTATGATGCCCCATCCGGAAAGGTGTATGGAAGAAATATTGGAGGGCAGGGACGGAGCGGTAATATTCAAGTCCATTATTAACTACCTGAAGGGGGGTGCTGTGAATGGATAAAAAACCCTATGAAAGAGTGGGACTTACCTTCGAGGAATACGAACGAATAGTGAAGATGCTGGGGAGGGAGCCAAATGGGCTGGAACTAAACCTGTACGGTGTAATGTGGTCGGAACATTGCAGCTACAAAAACTCCAAACAGGTTTTAAGGGTGTTTCCCACCTCCGGCGACAGGGTGCTGCAGGGTCCGGGCGAAAACGCCGGCATAGTTGATATAGGCGATGGTCTGGCGGTGGTCATGAAGATAGAAAGTCACAACCACCCATCGGCGGTGGAGCCCTACCAGGGTGCTGCCACTGGTGCTGGGGGTATTATTAGGGATATATTCACAATGGGGGCAAGACCGGTCGCGCTTCTTAATTCGCTGAGGTTTGGCGAACTGGAAAGCGATAGGACCAAGTACCTGTTCGAAAACGCGGTAGCAGGAATTGGCGGCTACGGCAACTGTATAGGAATTCCCACCGTGGGCGGTGAGGTGTATTTTAACGACTGCTACAGGGGCAATCCCCTGGTTAACGCTATGTGTGTAGGAATAATCCGTCACGGTGATATAAAGCGGGGCACAGCCTCGGGGGCGGGCAACGCGGTAATGATAGTGGGTGCTTCAACCGGTCGGGACGGTATGGGGGGAGCTAGCTTTGCGTCGGTGGAACTGAACAAAGAATCCGAGGAAAAACGTTCGCCGATGCAGGTGGGGGATCCCTTTTTGGAAAAACTGTTGCTGGAGGCATGCCTTGAGCTGTTCGAAACCGGCTGCGTGGTAGGGGTACAGGACCTGGGTGCTGCGGGGCTTACCTCCGCGTCCAGCGAGACCGCAAGCCGAGGCGGCAGCGGTATGGACATTGACGTAAGCCTGGTTCCCAGGCGGGAAACCGGTATGGTGCCGGTGGAGGTTATGATATCGGAATCCCAGGAGCGGATGCTTGTGATAGTGGAAAAGGGCCGGGAAGAGGAGGTAACCGGCATATTTAAAAAATGGGGTCTCAATTCATCAGTAATAGGACGGGTAACCGATGATGGGATGCTAACCATAAGGGACGGGGACGAAGTTGTGGGAAGTGTTCCCGCCAAGTCGCTGGCGGAGGACGCTCCGATCTATTACAGGGAATATAAGGAGCCGTCCTATCTGAAGCAGGTGGGGGTTTTGGACGAAAGAGGTCTGGAAGTCCCCGATGACCTGAACGGTGTGCTTGTTAGCTTATTAAAAAGTCCCAACATTGCCAGCAAGGAATGGGCGTATCGTCAGTTTGACTATATGGTGCGGACCTGTACAGCTGTGACCCCCGGTTCCGACGCGGCGGTTGTAAGAATTAGGGGTACAAACAAGGCCATTGCCCTTACTGCCGACTGCAACAGCAGGTACTGCTATTTAGACCCGGCGACAGGCGGAGCCATAGCGGTGGCGGAGGCGGCACGAAACCTAGTGTGCAGCGGCGCACAGCCCCTGGCGGCAACCGATTGTTTGAACTTTGGCAACCCGGAAAAGCCGGGCGTGTTTTGGCAGTTCCGCCAGGCGGTTTCCGGCATGAGTGAAGCGTGCCGGGCACTGGATACTCCGGTTATAAGCGGTAATGTGAGCTTTTACAACGAGACCGACACCGATGCGGTATTCCCCACCCCGGTGGTGGGTATGGTGGGAGTTGTTGAAGATATCAGCCATATCACAACTCAGGGCTTTAAGGAAGAAGGGGACGTAATAGTGCTTCTGGGGGAAAACACCCAGGAGGCAGGTGGGAGCGAGTATTTGAAGGTTGTATACGGTCTGGAACGGGGCAGTGCCCCTAAGCTTGACCTTGACAGGGAAAAAAGGGTGCAGGGCTGCTGCCTTGAACTTATAAGGGGCGGGACGGTTAAATCCGCTCACGACTGTAGCGAAGGCGGTATCGCGGTGGCCCTTGCGGAAAGCTGCATATCCGGAGAAATAGGTGCCAAAGTTGAGCTCGAGGGCTGCGGTCGGGAGGATTTGCTGCTGTTTGGTGAGGGCCAGTCCAGGATAGTGATTACAGTCCGCCAAAGCGACCTTGAGAGGGTAAAGGATGCCGCTTCGCGGTTTGGCATACCCGTCACGGTATTGGGAAGGGTCAGGGGTAAGGAACTTATTATTGATATCGCCGGCCAAAGGGGAATCCAGATGGCGGTGAAGGATATGGAAACCGACTGGCGGGAGGCGATAGAGTGTATAATGGAGTAACTGTCGCAAGCGATAAGCCAAAGGAAGAGTGCGGTGTTTTCGGTGTTTACGGCAAAGAAGGAGAAGGCCTCGCCCGGACAACCTATTACGGGCTGTATGCGCTACAGCACCGTGGACAGCAAAGTGCCGGAATAGCGGTGGCAAAAGAAGGCAATATAATGCACCACAAGCAGATGGGTCTTGTGTTCGAGGTGTTTGACGATGCCCTGTTGGAGGAGCTGGAGGGGAGTATTGCCTGCGGCCATGTAAGGTATTCCACCATGAGGGATAGCAATGTGATAAACGCGCAGCCTCTGGTGGTAAAATACAGGAACGGTAGCCTTGCCCTGGCTCATAACGGCAGCCTTGTAAACGCAGAGGACCTGCGCCGTCAGCTTGAGCAGGAGGGTGTAATATTCCAGACCTCGGTGGACAGTGAGGTTATTGCTAACCTGGTGGCGCGGAAGGACAAAGGTGACATACTTGAAGCTGTAAAGGATACAATGAACTGCATAAGAGGGGCCTACGCGCTTATAATAATGACCTCCGACCGGCTTATAGGGGTGAGGGACCCCAACGGTATAAGACCCTTAAGCCTTGGCATAAAGGACGGACGATACATGCTGTCCTCCGAAAGCTGTGCCTTTGATACGGTGGAAGCAAAGCTTATAAGGGATGTTGAGCCGGGGGAGATGGTGGTGATTGACAAAGAAGGGGTGCACAGTTTTTTCTGTAAGGGACCTAAGACAAATAAGCTGTGCGTTTTTGAATTCATATACTTTGGCAGGCCGGACAGCGTTATGGGGGGCAGGAATATATACATGTCCCGTCGTAGGGCAGGAGCCAATCTTTTTAAGGAGCATCCGGCGGAGGCGGATATAGTTATTTCGGTGCCGGATTCCGGTACCGCTGCGGCTATCGGCTATTCGGAGGCTTCGGGGATTCCCTTTGTGGAGGGCCTTGTTAAGAACCGGTATGTGGGCAGGACATTCATTGAGCCTAAACAAAGGCAGAGAGAGATTGGCGTGGCGTTAAAGCTTAATGTGCTTGAGGATATGGTAAAGGGCAAGAGAGTGATAATGGTAGACGATTCAATCGTAAGGGGTACTACAAGCCGCAACCTGGTAAGGATGCTAAAAGGTGCCGGTGCGGTGGAGGTGCATTTCCGGGTGAGTTCGCCGCCGGTGCAGCACTCCTGCAATTTCGGTATAGATACCCCCAACAGGGAGAATCTGGTGGGAGCTAATTTAAGCGATGATGAAATAAGGGATAGGATAGAAGCGGATAGCTTAGGGTATCTGAGCCTTGAGGGCCTGATAGAAGCGGTGGGGGAAGGCAGGGAATACTGCCACGCATGCTTTAGCGGTAGCTACCCTATTTAGAGGAACACAGAGGGACGGTTCTCTTGTGTTATGCTGTACCAACTACGAACTGTTATCTGTGACCTGTGATCTATGATCTGTATAAGGACGGGAGGGTTAATATGGATAGGATGACCTACAGGGGTTCCGGTGTGGATATAGACGCCGGTGCCCGGGCGGTGGATTTAATGAAGGAGCACATAAGGAAAACCCATACCCCCGGAGTGCTGGGCGGCATAGGGGGGTTTGGCGGTGTTTTCCGGCCCGACCTTACCGGGTACAAGGACCCGGTGCTGGTTTCAGGGACCGACGGAGTGGGCACCAAGCTGAAGATTGCCTTCATGATGGACAAGCACGACACGGTGGGTATAGACTGTGTGGCCATGTGTGTCAACGATATTGCCTGCATGGGGGCAAGGCCACTATTCTTTCTCGATTATATAGCCATAGGGAAACTGGTGCCCGGTAAGGTGGCAGATATAGTAAAGGGCATATCCGAGGGCTGCTGCCAGGCGGGGTGTGCCCTTATAGGCGGTGAGACGGCAGAGATGCCTAACTTTTACAGCCCCGGCGAATACGACCTGGCGGGCTTTGCGGTAGGCATTGCCGACCGGGATGACATTATAGACGGGAGCAGGATACGGGAGGGAGACCTTTTGGTGGGGCTGCCCTCATCGGGGCTGCACAGCAACGGTTATTCGCTGGCAAGAAAGGTCCTCTTCGAAAAGGAGGGCATGACGGCGGAAACCTATGTGGAGGAACTGGGCTGCATCTTAGGAGAGGAACTTATTAAACCCACCAGGATTTATGTAAAACAGGTTTCAAAGGCTGTGGAAACTGCCTATATTAAGGGTATAGTGCATATAACCGGAGGCGGGTTTAACGAAAACATACCAAGGATTATACCCGAAGGTCTAAAAGCCGATGTATATATGGGCGGCTGGGAGGTACCACAGGTGTTTGGGTATATCCAGAAGCGGGGCGGCATAGAGGAGGAGGAAATGTACAGGACCTTTAACATGGGAATAGGCCTTGTAATGGCTGTCGCCCCGGACCAGTCGGACTTGCTGCTGGAAGGGTTAAAGGACGACGGGGCCAGCGTTATAGGGCGGATATCCCGGGGAATCGGAGGAGTGGAATTATGGCCGAAAAGAGGATAGCAGTGCTGGCGTCCGGCAGGGGTACAAACCTGCAGTCGGTAATAGACGGAATAAAGAACGGTAATATTAATAACGCAGTCCTGCAGCTTGTGGTTTCGGACAATGAAAGGGCCTATGCGCTGGAAAGGGCTATGGCAAACGGTATAGAGGCACTGTGGATTAACCCGCGGACCTTTAAGGGATCGGAGGACTACAACGACGCAATATTAGAGGCCCTTAGAAAAAGGAGAATAGACCTTGTGGTGCTGGCGGGGTACATGAAGATACTGTCGGCGGCCTTTGTCAGGGCCTACAGGGATGCCATAATAAATATTCACCCTTCGCTGATACCTTCATTCTGCGGCAGTGGATATTACGGAGAGAGGGTACATAGGGAGGTTCTGGAGTACGGGGTAAAGGTAACCGGTGCCACGGTACATTTTGTGGACGAGGGCACCGATACCGGGCCCATAATATTGCAGCAGGCGGTGGAGGTGCTTCCGGAGGATACGGTGGACAGCCTGGCCAAAAGGGTACTGCGGATTGAACATATTCTTCTGCCCCGGGCGGTGGACCTGTATTGCCGGGGGTGTCTCAGGAAAGAGGAAAGAAGGGTAATAATTGAGGCCAATTAAAGGCCGATGCGGAGAAAAAAACGGAGGTGCATTATGCAAAGGAGAGCATTGATAAGCGTTTCGGATAAGAACGGTATTGTGGAGTTTGCGAAGGGGCTGGAGGAACTGGGTTACGAGATTGTTTCGACCGGGGGTACCGCCAGGGTGTTGAAGGAGGCAGGAATAGCTGTTACCGGCGTTTCGGATATCACCGGTTTTCCCGAGTGTCTTGACGGCAGGGTTAAGACTCTGCATCCGAATATCCACGCAGGGCTTCTTGCCATGAGGGATAATGAAGGCCACATGAAACAGATTAAAGACCTTGGTATTAAACCTATTGACCTGGTGGCTATAAACCTGTACCCCTTTAAGCAGACAATACAAAAGCCTGGAGTAAGCCTTGAGGAGGCCATCGAAAATATTGATATAGGCGGGCCAACTATGCTGAGGGCCGCCGCCAAGAACTACCAGGACGTGGCGGTTGTGGTGGACCCGGCGGATTATGGCAGAATAATTGAGGAAATCAAAAAGGGTGGAAAAATATCCACCGAGACCAAATTTGCTCTTTGCGCGAAGGTGTTTATGCACACTGCACACTATGATGCCCTTATAACCGATTACTTTAGCCGTAAAAAGGGAGTTGATTTTCCGGAGTATCTCACCTTGACCTACGAAAAGGTTCAGGACCTGCGCTATGGAGAAAACCCGCACCAGAGGGCGGCATTTTACAGGGAGATAGGCAAAAGAGAAGGGACGCTGGTGGAAGCAAAACAGCTGCACGGCAAGGAACTCTCCTTCAATAACATAAACGATACAAACGGTGCCCTGGAGCTTTTAAAGGAGTTTGAACCGTCGATACCGGTGGTTATTGGAGTTAAGCATACAAATCCCTGCGGAGTAGGAACGGGGGATACAATATTTGAGGCCTGGCAGAAGGCCTTCCAGGCGGACCCGGTTTCAATATTCGGCGGGATTGTGGCGATAAACGGTCAGGTGGATGAGGAGACAGCAAAGGGTATTAACGAAATATTCGTGGAGATAGTGGTGGCCCCCTCCTACACCGACGGGGCACTGGAAATACTTAAGAGCAAGAAGAATATAAGAATTCTAAAGCTTGACAATATAGTGGACAGCAGAGCCAGCTCTGTAATGAACCTAAAGAAGATAAATGGCGGCCTGCTGGTACAGGACAGTAACCTATTGCTGCTGCAGGACGACCTGAAGGTAGTCACCAGGGCGAAACCGGACGGGGGCACTCTTGAGGACCTGCTATTTGCATGGAAGGTTGTAAAGCATATAAAATCCAATGGTATAGTGCTGGCAAAGGACGGACAGACCCTCGGGATTGGCCCGGGTCAGGTGAACAGAATCTGGGCGGTGGAGAACGCGATAAAACAGGCCAGATTTGACCTTAAGGGTTCTGTGATGGCCTCCGACGCCTTCTTCCCCTTCCCCGATTGCGTGGAGGCGGCGGCAAAGGCCGGCGTGAAGGCTATTATTCAGCCGGGCGGGTCGCTAAAGGACGGAGAATCGATAGAAGCGGCGGACAGGCTGGGAATAGCCATGGTGTTCACCGGCATGAGGCACTTCAAGCACTAGTACCTATTGAAATGGAAGGAGTGTGTATATGAAGGTTCTTATAGTAGGAAGCGGGGGAAGGGAGCACACCCTTGCATGGAAGGTATCCCAAAGTCTCCTTGTTGACAAGGTTTACGCCGCTCCCGGTAACGGTGGCATGGCTGACATTGCCCAGTGCGTTGACATTAAGGACACCGACATAAAAGGGCTTAGAGAGTTTGCGCAAAAAGAGGGAATAGACCTGACAGTGGTAGGCCCGGAGACACCCCTTGTGGCGGGCATTGCCGACGAGTTCCAAAAGTATGGGCTGAGGGTCTTTGGCCCCAACGCCGAGGCGGCACTACTGGAGGGAAGCAAGGTATTTTCCAAGGAGTTTATGAAAAGAAATGGTATCCCCACCGGCGACTTCAAAGTGTTTGAAGACTTTGACGAGGCGATGGAGCAGGTAGATGCCTTTGGTTTTCCTGTTGTAATAAAGGCGGACGGTCTGGCCGCCGGTAAAGGAGTTATTATCGCCAAGGACAGGCAGGAAGCCGAAGGGGCCTTAAAGGAAATAATGATAGAACGAAAATTCGGTAGCGCAGGTGACAGGGTACTGGTGGAGGAGTTCCTTACCGGCACCGAGATGACAATACTTTGCTTTGTGGACGCTAGTACAATGGTGCCGATGGAAAGTGCCAGGGACTACAAGCGAATCTTTGACGATGACAAGGGCCCTAATACCGGAGGCATGGGCACCTTCTCTCCTAACGACGTCTATACCCCGGAAATAAAGAGGGAATTTCGCACTCGGATAATGCTCCCTATGCGGGAGGCCCTCAAAAAAGAGGGAATAGAATACAGAGGAGTCCTGTACTTTGGCCTTATGGTCACCGGAGGCGGTATAAAGGTTTTGGAATTCAACTGCCGCTTCGGGGACCCCGAGACGCAGGTTATATTGCCGCGGCTTGAGAGTGACCTTGTGGAGATAATGAACTCGGTGGTGGACGGAAGGCTCTCTAAGCAGCAGATATGCTGGTCGGACAAATCCTGTGTGTGCATAATACTTGCCTCCGGGGGATACCCCGGCAGCTATAAAAAGGAACTGTTGATAGAAGGCCTTGAGCAGGCAGAAGGGGAAGAAACCTTTGTATTCCATGCGGGAACAAAGAAAGAGCAGGGCAAATACTATACGAACGGCGGAAGGGTAATGGGCGTTACCGCCCTGGGTGCCGACAGGGAAAAGGCCCGGACAAAGGCATACGCCGCTGCCGGGAAAGTTCGCTTTGAAGGTATGCAGTACCGGAGGGATATCGCGAAATAATTGTAAATATAAAGGGGGAACCGGGTTATGAACCCGATTCCCTGTTTGTTTCATCGACGTTTTGCCTTACGAAGAGATAGTACGCGTTGTAGGCCAGTACCACCAGACCGACAATTGAATTGAAGAATGCTCTGCTTGGTTCATCCATAAGGCCCCAGAAGTTTACTGCTGCAAGGACTGCACCAACAACAACGTGTATCAGATGAAAAGTGGTCAATATTTCACCTCCCGGTAGAGTAGTTGTTCCATTCTACAATATTATGCCAATTTTTCATAAAACCATTCCCTTTCGTGTCTTATTTTATCCTTCAAACCCGTCGGGGGAGGAGAAGTCCTCGCCGCTTAAGACCTCCTCGTCGTCTATGAGTTTTAAAGGAAAAATAAGGGCGTTGGTTGTCCTGTAGGTTGAAGGGTATTCTTCAGTATCATAGCTTTCGAAAACGTTGTCGGGCAGGCGGCCGTAATCTCCGTATTCCTTGTATTTGTTTCTTCGGTTGTCTTTCATTTTATACTTCCTTTCGTACAATAATACTTATTTTTTACAAAATCGGCCTGTATATTCCCCAAAAGCTGTGGAAAAGCTTGGTCACTTAAAATTTTACTAGTAAAAGTGTTAAAGTATTAAACTTTTTGGGTTATAATTATTAATATATATAACGCAAAAAAGATTTTACACAGTTGTCATCCTGAGCGATAGCGAAGGGTCTATCCCTAAGTCGGATTCTTCGGGCTTCGCTTCTTTGGAATGACAAGTAAAGTAATGTAATATTATTAATGCGTTATATATAGAAAAAAGTGGGGGAGAGATGGAATATGGCCGTTAATCCGAAACTCAAGGATGAAGAAACCGACCACCTTTTCAGAGCTATTCTGCAGCTTAGAAACATAGACGAATGCTATATGTTCTTCGAGGATATCTGCACCATTACAGAGCTTAAAGCTCTGGCGCAGAGGTTCACCGTTGCTCGTATGCTTAAAGACGGAAAGACCTACGGAGAGATAGTGGAGGCTACCGGAGCCAGTTCTGCCACAATAAGCAGGGTAAACCGCTTCATCAAATACGGGGCGGACGGGTATAACTTAGTGCTGGAGCGGCTGGCGCAAGAATCCGGCGGCGACAGGGAGTACAAGCCCGAATGAGCAGCAGGGTTGGAGTAATTGTTTGCGAAGGATTTAAGGGGTGTATCTATAGAACATAAGCAAAAAACCAAAAAAATATCAGGAGGTAGGTCCATGGTAAAGGTTGTATGCACTTATACCCTGACAGAGGGACAGTTGGGAAGAATTGAAAAAAGGCTGGGGGATAGGGTGGAGGTTATAAAGGTTAAGGACTTCGAAAAAGCAGGGGATGTTCTTACCGGTGCCCGGGTACTCCTTACTAACCAGCCCAAAATAGACAAAAAAGACCTTGAAAAGATGGAAAATCTAAAATGGATACAGTGTGTTTATTCGGGGATAAACCATTTTCCCCTTTATTATCTTAAAGAAAAGGGGATAATACTAACCAACGCCAGGGGAGTACACAGAATACAGATGTCCGAGTTTATTGTTAGTCTTTTGCTTTCCATTGTGAGAAGGTCCTATTATTATACAAAGGCCCATATCGCCAGGAAGTGGGACCCGGTCAAAAATGACGAGCTGTACGGAAAGACAATCGGATTTATAGGCGTCGGGGCGGTGGCAAAGGAGACCGCGAGGAAATTAAGGGCCTTTGATGTGAGGATAGTGGGAGTAAAGAACACAGTGGAGGATGTCGAACACTTTGATGAAATATACGGAATAGACGAGCTGGACAAATTGCTTGAAAAGAGCGATTTTATTATTACCCTTGTACCTCTAACCGACGAGACCAAAAGGATGATTGGAGAAGAGCAGTTCAGGAAGATGAAGCAGACAGCCTGGTTTATAAACGTGGCCAGGGGACCTGTTGTGGACGAGCAAGCACTAATAAGAGCGGTTAAGGAAGGCTGGATAGCCGGAACCGGGCTGGACGTATTTGAGAAGGAGCCGCTACCGGAGGACAGCCCTATATGGGGACTGGACAACGTGATACTTACCCCCCATATTGCTGGGCCGACGCCGCACTACATGGACCGGCTTATGAATTTGTTTATAGACAACCTGGAGGCCTTCGTAGAGGGTAGCACAGAGAAAATGGAAAATGTAATCGATTATGATAAGCAGTATTAAGGAAAGGTGACACAGGTCATAGACATCTAATATTGCATTACACCCCTTTGTCGCACTAAGACAGGGGGGTTTTTTATTTTTGAATACACGGAAAGGCGGTGGAAACGTCTCCATGTCATTTCACGGTGAAATGGATTAGTTTTACAAAAAAATGCATTGCAAAACCAATCCATTTCATGTAATATTACATTACAAATATGTGGTTATGCGGGAATATAAAGGAAGCCACATGGATAGAAGTATAGGTTGAACAGGAGGGAAAGTTTGTGTTTAATAGTTTTGACGAGCTAAAGGCTTTTTGTGCTGACCGGGGTATTAAGTTTGCTGACTTCAAGGTGATAGACCTAAAGGGTAGGTGGCATCACCTAACAATGCCCGTTGAAAGGTTTACCAAAGATACCATGGTGGAAGGGATAGGCTTCGACGGGTCAAGCTACGGCTTTTTGACGGTGGAAAAATCGGACATGGTGTTTATACCAGATATAAAAAGTGCCTTCGTGGACCCCTTTGCCAAGGCACCAACCCTTTCCATGATTGGGGATATATACACCCTCGGCGGAGGACGGCAGCGGTACCAGGGTGACCCAAGGCATGTGGCGGAAAAGGCGGAAATGTACATGAAAGAAAGCGGCATAGCCGATACCTGCCTTTTGGGCCCGGAATTCGAGTTCTATATACTGGACCACGTTTCCTATAAGAATACTCCCAATCACATGGAGGTATTCCTGGATTCGGCCCAGGCGGAGTGGAATTCCGCCGACAGGGAGACCAAAAATTTGGGCTATAAGGTACCCGCCCACGGGGGCTACCATGTGGACCTGCCTATGGATATTACGTACGACTTAAGGAACGAAATGGCGGAAAACCTTGAAAACCATGGGGTGCCGGTAAAATATCATCACAGCGAAAACGGTGGCCCTGGGCAGGTGGAGATTGAGATGGGCTTTGGCCCCCTTAAGGTAAGTGCCGACAGAACGATGCTTTTAAAGTACATAGTAAAGAATACTGCCGTTGTCAACAACAAGACGGTAACCTTTATGCCCAAACCCTTTTTCGGGGAAGCGGGCAACGGAATGCACGTACACATTCATCTATTCAAAGGGGGGAACCCGGTGTTCTACGACCCGAAGGGGTACTCGGCATTAAGTGATACCGCCCTCTATGCCATAGGCGGCATCCTTAAGCATTCCCCCGCCCTTATGGCCTTTACCAACCCCAGCACCAATTCGTACAAGCGCCTGGTACCCGGCTATGAAGCCCCGGTAAGCTTGTGCTTTGGCACAGCTAACAGGAGTTCCGTTATAAGGATACCGGGATACGCCACAGAGCCTAGCGAAAAAAGGTTTGAATACAGGCCGCTGGATGCAACTTCTAACCCCTATACTGCGTACTCCGCCCTCCTTATGGCGGCAGTGGACGGCATAAAGAACAAAACAGATCCCACCGCAGAAGGGTTTGGCCCCTACGATATTAACGTGTACAACCTGTCCGATGAGGAGCGGTCAAATATAAAAAGCCTGCCAAAATCTTTGGAGGAGGCCGCCGACAGCTTGCAGAAAGACTACGCCTTTTTGCTGGAGGGGGAAGTGTTCACCGAGGGTATCATAAACGACCAGATAAAAGCAATACGGGAAGACGCTATGAAAGTTGGTATAATACCGCACCCCGCGGAATACCAGTTATATTATGACCTGTAGACAAGGCTGCTTTGCTAAAGCTTAATATATAAGGTAATACAACCATAAAATGGGGGTGATATTGGCACGGTTCTGGTTTTACTGAGTTCGTAGAAGAAAAAATAAGGAGGGTCTTAAAGTGAAAAAGAGAGTTGCACTGTTAATTGGCTGTGTAATACTTACTCTGAGCCTGGCTTTGACCGGATGTACTCCTGCAGCACCCACCGACACCCCGGCCGAAGAGAAGCCGGAAGTGGTCAAGGTCGGGTGGATAGGTTCACTTACCGGAGACCAGGCAGTGTGGGGCACCTGTGAACTCAATACCGTAAAAATGCGATTTGAAGAAATAAACGAAAAAGGCGGCCTGTTGGGGAAACAATTTGAGGTAATAGGCTACGATACCCGCGGCGATGCCACCGAGGCCGTTAATGCAGTCAGAAGGCTCACAGCCCAGGATAAGGTAATTGCCGTTTTAGGTCCCAACGCCAGCGGCCAGGCTATATCCATTTCTTCGGTGCTTGAGGAGATGAATGTTGCGGATATCGCAACCGTTGCAACCAATCCCAAGGTTACGATACACGATGACGGCGGCGTTAAACCCTTCAACTTCAGGGTATGCTTCATCGACCCCTACCAGGGAGCCGTAGCCGCAGGATACGCCTATGACATACTTGGTTTCAGGAAGGCTGCGGTACTCTACGACGTGGCGGACGATTATTCCCAGGGCCTGACAGAATTCTTTGAAAAGTACTTCATTGAAAGAGGCGGCGAAGTGGTGGCCAGGGAAGCCTTCAAGTTCGGGGACGTGGACTTCAGACCGCAGCTTAGCAAAATAAAGGAAGCGGGGCCCGAGATAATATTCATGCCCTACTACTACAAAGAGGTCGCCCTAAGCGCGAACCAGGCCAGAGAGCTTGGAATAGACGCAGTGCTTATGGGTGGTGACGGATGGCCTTCCGAGGTACTGCTCGAGATGGCCAAAGACGCGATAGAAGGATGCTACTTCGTAAACCACCTAGACTTCGACGACCCGGACGTCCAGGACTTCAAAAACGCTTATACTGCTAAGTATAACCTCCCGGTAGAGCTTAACGGCTATCTGGCTTACGATGCGGTAGAGCTTTTGGCACATGCCATCGAAAAGGCGAATAGCTTTGATCCGGTGGCAATAAGGGACGCCCTTGAAACGGCGCAGGTACTAGGAATCACCGGCAAGATAAATATAAGCAAGGATACCCATAACCCGGAGGGCAAGGACGCCGCTATCATAAAGATAGAGGACGGTGCGTACGTATTCCAGCAGAAATATTCTGCTAATTAGAAGCGGAGAGGGGAAACCCTCTCTCTTCTTTAATCCGGTGTCTATATATAACGGGATAAAGACTTTACATCTTATAGCGTGTCATCCTGAGCGAAGCAAAGGATCTATCCAATTATATATAAATGTGTTCATGCTAAGGAGGTAAAATATGTCCGTATTTCTTCAGCAGCTAATAAACGGCCTGTCCATAGGAAGCGTGTATGCACTTATGGCTGTTGGGTATTCCCTTGTTTACAGTATAATGAACTTTAGCAACTTCGCCCATGGGGGCGTAATAATGATCGGCTCCTACATAGGCTTTTTTGCAATGACCGCCTTCGAGATACCCTTTGCCACGGCGTTTTGTATTGCAGCGCTGGGCACGGGACTTTTGGCGGTTATAATAGAAAGGATAGCCTATAGCCCCTTGCGCAGAAGGAACGCACCCTTTTTGTATTTTATAATTTCCGCCATGGGAGTTTCCATATTTCTTGAGAATATAATAATAGCCTCCCCTATAGGCCCCACATTCAGGACCTATCCGAAGGTGTTCGGGACAACCCCCTTTATTGTAGGGGGCGTAAACATAGGGCGGCTTGACGTAATGATGTTTGTGATATCGGCAGTAAGCCTTATGTTACTAATATTTATTATAGAGAAGACTAGGACGGGCATGGGCATAAGGGCCAGCGCGTACAACCTGAAGGCCAGTGCTCTTATGGGGGTAAACACCGACCGGATAATACTCATAGTATTCGGGCTGGGGGGAATTCTGGCCGGAATCGCCGGCGTACTGTTCGGAATGAAATACACCGTTTACCCGCAGATAGGCAACATTACACTAAAGTCATTCATAGCAGCGGTTTTCGGCGGCCTGGGAAGCCTTCCCGGTGCGGTAATAGGCTCAATCCTTCTTGGTATAATAGAGACCTTTACTTCGGGGTATTTATCATCACAGTTTAGGGATTTAATCGCCTTCGTTCTTTTGATTTTAATTCTTGTGTTACGCCCGAGGGGCCTTATGGGTAAAATAACAGAGGATAAGGCTTAAAAAAGGGGGGGCAGACAATGGACTGGTTTTATGTTAAGGGAATTTTGATACTTTCCGGAATTAATCTTATGGCGGTGCTGGGCCTATCGCTATTAACCGGGTTTACAGGGCTTTTTTCCTTCGGCCATGCAGGATTTATGGCCATAGGTGCCTACGTTACAGCAATGGGAACAATGAAGCTTGGCCTTCCCTTCATTCCTGCACTCCTTTTGGGGGCGGCGGGGGCTGCCGTGGTAAGTTTTTTTATAGGAAGGCTAACCCTCAATCTAAAGGGGGACTATTTTTGTATTGCTACCCTGGGTTTTGGAGAGGCAATAAGGCTGATACTGGACAATGTTCAATATTTTGGCGGTGCCAGGGGCTGGCCCGGTTTACCGGTTGTCACAAACCTCACCACCGTAGTGATTGTGGACGTAATAGGCGTGGTAATTCTTGCCAATATTATACGTTCAAGGCACGGGAGGAACTTTAAGGCCATCCGGGAGGAGGAAATGGCATCCCAGACCATAGGCATAAACGTATTCCGGTACAAAATGGCCGCACTTATGATAAGTGCCGCCTATGCGGGGGTGGCCGGGGGGATGCTGGCCCATTTGCTGGGATTTATACAGCCTAAGATGTTCCAATTCATAAAGTCAACCGAACTCACCATAACGGTAATATTCGGAGGATTGGGCAGCATCTCCGGCAGCGTGATTGGCGCATTGGTACTCACTTCTCTGCCGGAACTTTTGCGTACTTTTGCATCATGGAGGCTGGTTGTATACGGAGCCGCGGTAGTGTTCATAATGATATCCAGGCCCCAGGGCCTTATGGGGGGCACAGAGATTACCTTTACCAATATAAAAAAGCTGTTTTCCCGATTTTTCCGGGCCTCCGGGGAAAAAGCAGGCGGTGGGGGGCGATAAAAAGTGAAGCTACTGGAACTGAAAAACGTAACCAAACAGTTCGGCGGCCTGACAGCGGTGGGCAATGTAAGCTTTGAGGTGGAAAAGGACAGCATATTCGGGCTTATTGGACCTAATGGAGCGGGAAAGACCACCATATTCAACCTAATAACGGGAATATATAAGGTAACGGAAGGCGAAATACTCTTTGAGGGTATAGAAACCAATTCGATGGAACCTTACCGGGTGGCGGAGCTGGGCATAACCAGGACATTTCAGAATATACGGCTTTTTAAAAAGCTTACAACCTACGATAACATACTAACGGCGTGTCACTACAACGCCAGGTACGGTCTTATGGATGCAATACTAAGGAATAAAAGGTTCAAGGCGGAGGAAAAGGGACTGCTGGACCAGGCGGAACAGCTTATGGGTATAATGGGCCTTGAGGACCGAAGGAACGTGGTGGCGGGTAACCTGCCCTACGGGTTGCAAAGAAGGCTGGAGATTGCAAGGGCACTGGCACTTAATCCAAAGCTGCTGCTGCTGGACGAGCCGGCGGCAGGAATGAACCCCGACGAGACGGCACGGCTTATGGCCCTTATAAAGGAGATAAGGGACAGCTTTAAATTGACCGTCCTTGTAATAGAGCATCATATGGACCTTATTATGGGTGTC
Source organism: Bacillota bacterium (assembly GCA_028686075.1). Taxonomy (GTDB): domain Bacteria; phylum Bacillota; class Clostridia; order Ch29; family Ch29; genus JAAYEV01. The sequence continues at coordinate 23,529 of JAQUCT010000004.1, read as the reverse complement.
TGTGAAAGGATTGTTGTGCTAAACTTCGGCAAAAAGCTTGCGGAAGGCACCGCAATCGAGGTCCAGGCCAACCCGAAGGTTATAGAGGCCTATCTTGGGGAGGAGGAGGTAGTAGTTTGCTAAAGGTAGAGAATTTAAACGTTTTTTATGGAGGCATACACGCCCTTAAAGGGGTAGGCATTGATGTCCTGGAAGGGCAGATAGTATCCATAATAGGCTCAAACGGTGCCGGCAAATCCACCCTCCTTAACACCATCTCCGGGATAGTAAAGCCAAAGGAAGGGCGGATTGAATATAGGGGTAGGGAACTGTCCCGCCAGCCGCACAGGGTGGTAAAGGCGGGCATATCCCAGGTGCCGGAGGGAAGGCTGGTGTTTGCAAACCTAACGGTACGGGAAAATCTTATGATGGGGGCTTATCTTCGCAGGGATACTAAGGGAATTGAAAGGGACCTTAAATCGGTTTTTGAGCTTTTCCCCCGACTGGAGGAAAGGATAAGTCAGTTGGCGGGAACCCTTTCCGGCGGCGAGCAGCAGATGCTGGCCATGGGCAGAGGGCTTATGAGCAGCCCAGAACTCGTACTGCTTGACGAGCCATCTCTAGGCCTTGCGCCGCTGCTTGTAAAGACCATTTTCGAGATAATAGAGGACATTAAGAGGATGAACAAAACAATTCTTTTGGTGGAGCAGAACGCTTATAAAGCCCTTTCGGTGGCCGATAAGGCCTATGTGCTGGAGCAGGGCAGAATAACCATGGAGGGCAGTGCCCGGGACCTCCTGCGGGATAAAACAATCCAGGAGGCGTATCTGGGTAAAGTCCAAAATACTTGATTCGGCAGGCAGTAGCAGCAACTCACTCATAGGGATATGCATCTCATTTCTCACCTCCCACCTTCAATCATAGTGTGTCCTGACCTGAAAGCATATCGATCGGGGATATACCTTAGCCATAAGGGAATACCAAAAATAAAGGTGTGTCCCTTTTCCTATTATACGAAGTTTTATGGTAAAATTAATAAAAGAACAAAAGCTAACCCGAGGGGAGAATTACAATGGACTTTTTAAACGGGCTTAATCCGCAGCAGAAGAAAGCCGTTACCACTACCGAGGGTCCCCTTCTGATACTGGCGGGAGCAGGGTCGGGTAAGACCCGGGTGCTGACGCACCGCATAGCATACCTTATACAGGAGAAGGGAATACACTCCGGCAGCATACTTGCCATAACCTTTACTAACAAGGCGGCCGGCGAGATGAAGGAAAGGGTTTTCGGGCTGCTGGGGGAGCAAAACCATCCTGTGTGGGTGAGCACCTTCCACTCCGCCTGTGTAAGGTTTTTGAGGCACGATATTGAAAAAATAGGGTACAATAAGAACTTCGTAATATACGATTCGGCTGACCAGTTGGTGGTTGTTAAGGACTGTCTTAAGGAGCTTAACATAAACGAAAAAAACTTTTCGCCTAAGAAAGTGTTGGGGATGATAGGCAGGGCCAAGGACAATCTGCAGTCGCCGGAGGAGTTCATCGCCTCGGCGGAGGACAGTTTTTACGCCGAGCAGATAGGCCGGGTGTATCGTTTGTATCGAAAAAAACTAAAATCCAACAACGCGCTGGACTTTGACGACCTAATACTGAAAGCACTGGACCTATTTAACGGCTACCCGGAGGTACTCTCCTTTTACCAGAACAAATTCCGGTACATTCTGGTGGACGAGTACCAGGATACAAACACGCCCCAGTACAGGCTGGTGCATCTTTTGTCCCAAAGCCACAGGAATCTTTGTGTTGTAGGGGACGACGACCAGTCCATATACAAATTCAGGGGGGCCAATATTGCCAATATACTGGACTTTGAAGTGGATTACCCGGAGGCTACTGTGATAAAGCTGGAGCAGAACTATCGCTCCACCAAAAACATACTGGATGCCGCCAACTGCGTTATTGCAAACAACAGCCGCAGGAAGGCAAAGAAGTTGTGGACCAAGGAGATGGAGGGCTATCGGATAAGGTGCCGCCAGGCTGCCACCGAAAGGCAGGAGGCTGAGTTTGTGGTGTGCGAGGCCATGCGCCTTTGCGCCGACGAGGGGAGGAAACTATCCGACGTGGCGGTGCTGTACAGGACCAATGCCCAGTCAAGGGTGCTGGAGGAGGCCTTTATCACCAGGGCGGTACCCTACAAAGTGGTAGGAAGCCTTGGGTTCTACCAGCGCAAAGAGATAAAGGACGTGCTGGCTTATCTTAGGGTAATACTAAACCCGGCGGATGATATTTCCCTTAAAAGGATAATAAACCAGCCCCGCAGGGGCATTGGCGATAAGACAATAGAAATACTGGAACAGTATGCGTCCCGGCTGGAGATAAGCCTGTTTGAGGCACTTACCGGAGCGGTGGAACAAGGATACATCGCCACCGGGCCGGCAAGACGGGTCAAGGAGTTTTCCGACATGATGAAGGACCTTATTGGCATACGGGATAAGCATTCGGTGGTAGCGTTTATCTCGGAGGTGCTTGACAAAACCGGCTATGTTAAGGCCCTGGAGCAGGAGGATACAATAGAATCCCGAGGAAGAATAGAGAATATAAAGGAACTGGTATCGGCGGCAGTAGGATTTGAGGAAAGCCATGAAGGGGAGAGCACCCTCCTTGAGTTTTTGGAAAGGGTAGCCCTTGTATCCGAGACCGATAACCTTGACGAGGGTGAGGGCGTGACCCTTATGACGCTCCACAGTGCCAAGGGGCTTGAATTCCCGGTGGTGTTTGTGACCGGGATGGAGGACGGTGTATTCCCGCTGTCACGGGCTATAGACGAGCCGGAGGAATTGGAGGAGGAAAGAAGGCTTTGCTATGTCGGCATGACAAGGGCAAAGGAGGTTCTGTACCTGACCCGGGCGGAATTAAGGACCCTGTACGGTCAAACCCACGAAAACCCGCCTTCTAAATTTTTAAGGGAGGTGCCGGAATATCTTATGGAGGTAATTGGCAGCGTCCCGGACAACAGGAAACGGGCAAGGGCACGAAAGCCTGGCGGCGACAGTGCCGGAGGCTACAGGCCGGGCAGCCGCATACAGCATCGTATCTGGGGCATGGGCACCGTTATAAAGGCGGAGGATAAAGGGGATGATACTGAAATAACAATCGCATTTCCCGGACGCGGCGTAAAAAAGATGCCGGCGTCGGAGGCATCGCTCAAAGCTTTGAGATAAGGGGGTAAAACTTTTGGCAAAGATTAAGGACGCTATTAAAAACGGCCTTAAATTCCTGGCGGATGTAAACCGCGGGTTCTTTGAAGGGGCCAGGGAGAATTCGGTGCGTATAGTAAAAAAGGATGCTCTGGACGGCAACGACTATTTTATACTGCTTTGTTTTTCGGACTTTTTGGGCATACCCTCCCCCGCCTCCTATTACACCTTAGAGCTTTTGCCCTATATGGCAAAGGAGCTGGAGGGCTGGGAGCTGCGTATGGCGGATAAAAAGGACATAATGGGCGAACAGTTCGAAAAGTATAATTTCCATTGATGGAAGGGGAGAAGGTTATGTCAGGTCTTGTTGATAAGGAAATAATATTCTTCGGCGGCAAGGGCGGGGTGGGCAAGACATCGTGTTCCTCCGCCTATTCCCTAAACCTTGCCAGAAAGGGTTACAAAACGCTGGTGCTTTCCACCGATCCTGCCCATTCGCTGGGCCAGATATTCCAGGTAGAGCTGGGGGATGAGCCAAAAAAGCTTGATACCAATCTCTACGGCATAGAAATAGACCCGGAGACCGAAAGCCGAAAGTATATAAACAGGATACGGGAACAGATGCAGGGGTCCTTTAGTGCCAACATAATAATAGAGATACAGCGGCAGTTGGACGCCGCCTATCATTCGCCCGGTGCCGAGGAGGCCGCCATATTCGACCGGTTTATTGAGATAATAGACATGGTGGGTACTGAATACCAGAGGGTGGTGTTCGACACTGCGCCCACCGGCCATACCCTAAGACTTCTATCGTTGCCCGAGCTTATGGGCCAGTGGCTGCAGGGGATGATTGAGAGACGCCGTAATGTGAACGATATGATGCGTATGGCTTCGGTTGTGGATAAATCCCTTGAGGAGCGGATAAATGAGGATCCTGTAATGAAGATCCTGCTTGACAGGAAGCAAAGGTTTGAAAAGGCAAGGGGGTTTCTTGTTGACGACAAGAGGGCGGGCTTTGTGTTCGTATTAAATCCCCAGCAGCTTCCTATACTGGAGACCGAAAAGGCGGTGGACTTCCTTGAAAGGAACGGCATACCTGTGGAGGGGATAATAATAAACCGGATAATGCCGGAGAATATTGACAGTGAGTTTTTCAGCAAAAGGAAGCAGGTAGAGGACGGGTACCTTAAACAGATAGAAGAAAAATTCGGGGACAGGATTCTGTGTAGGATACCGCTTATGGAATACGATATAAGCGGCTATGAAAGCATAGACCGTGTGGCAAAGATTTTTGGCTAAAGGGGTGGTTTTATGGAAGGAGCCATCGAAGGGGTACTAAAAAGGATTGAAGAGCTAAGGGGTGAGATAGAAGGGCACAATTATAGTTACTACGTGCTGGATAATCCCGAAATATCCGACCATGACTTTGACGCCCTTATGCGGGAACTGCAGGACTTAGAGGATAAGTACCCCGAATTTGTTTCGCCCCATTCACCAACCCAGAGGGTGGGGGGAAAGGCCTCCGAGCGGTTCCCAAAGGTGGTGCATTCTGCGCCGCTACTTAGCCTTGCAAACGCCTTTGGCGAAGGGGAGCTAAGGGACTTTGACCGGCGGGTAAGAAACGCCGTGGGCGGCGGGGTGGAATACGTGACCGAATTTAAGATAGACGGGCTTTCGGTGGCCCTTACCTATAAAGACGGTTTCTTTGAAAAGGGTGCCACCCGGGGGGATGGCGTGGTGGGCGAGGACGTCACCGCAAACCTAAAAACTATAAAGACCATACCGCTTAGGCTAAAAGACAGAGTTTTCCTTGAGGCAAGGGGCGAGGTTTTTATGCCGGTGCAGGGCTTTGAAAGACTTAACCAAAAGCAAAAAGAGCAGGGCCAAAGCCTTTTTGCGAACCCAAGGAACGCAGCGGCGGGCTCGCTACGTCAGCTGGACCCGGGAGTGACCGCTATCCGGCCCCTTGATATATTTGTGTTTAGCCTGCAGAGCGTGCAGGGGAAGTATATTGCCACCCATTCCCAGGGGCTTTGCTACCTTAAGGAACAGGGTTTTAAGATAAGCCCAGAGTACAGGGTCCATGACAATATACAGGACGTGATAGAGCTTTGTTATAACTGGCAGCAAAAAAGGGACGGCCTTCCTTTCGAGATAGACGGTATTGTTATAAAGGTAAATTCGCTGCGGCACAGGGAACTTCTTGGTGCCACCAGCAAAAACCCGCGCTGGGCAATTGCGTACAAGTTCCCGGCACAGCAAAAGAAGACCCGGATAAAGGATATAATAATACAGGTGGGAAGGACCGGGGCACTTACCCCTACAGCCATACTGGAGCCGGTAAATATTTCCGGGTCCACCGTGGGAAGGGCCACGCTGCACAACGAGGACTACATACGGGAAAAGGATATAAGGATAGGCGATGCGGTGCTTGTCAAAAAGGCGGGGGATATTATACCCGAGGTTATTGGGGTACTGGCCGAGGAAAGGACCGGCAGCGAGAAGGAGTTCCGCATGCCGGATAAATGCCCCGAGTGCGGTTCGGACGCGGTAAGGGCGGAAGGAGAGGCCGCCACCCGGTGTACCGGCATAGCCTGCCCTGCAAAAATAGCACGCAGCATAATCCATTTTGTATCCCGGGATGCCATGGACATAGCCGGCCTTGGGCCTTCCATAGTGGAATTGTTGCTGGACAAAGGCCTTATTAAGGATGGCTCTGACCTGTACCGGTTAAAGGAAAGGAGGGAGGACCTTACAGGCCTTGAACGTATGGGCGAAAAATCGGTGGATAACCTCTTATCCTCCATAGAGGTTTCCAAGACAAGGGGCCTTTCCCGGGTAATTACGGCACTGGGAATACCCTTTGTGGGGATAAGGGCCTCCAAACTGTTGGCGGAACATTTCGGGTCCATGGCCGCGCTGCAAAGTGCCGGTGAGGGAGACCTTACCGCCGTACCCGAGATAGGTGATGTCATGGCAAGGAGCATTGTTACATTCTTCAAACAGCATCAAAACAGGGAGTTTGTTGAAAGGCTAAAATCGGCGGGGGTTGATATGACCGCTGAATACAAAGATAAAGGACTTTCGGGGTCTCTTGAGGGTATGACCTTTGTACTAACCGGTACCCTGGAGGATTATACCCGCAGCGAAGCCGGAAGGATAATAGAGGACTTAGGCGGAAAGGTTACATCAAGCGTCAGCAAAAACACCAATTATGTGCTGGCCGGGGCGAACCCCGGCAGCAAGCTGGAAAAGGCCAGAAAGCTGGGGGTTAGGATAATAAACCAACAGGAGTTTGAAAATCTTATAGATAAGACCGATTAATCGTTGTATCCATATACAGCGTATTAATAATATTATACTCCTTTAACTGTCATTTTATAGAAGCGAAGTTGCCTGTCATTTAAGAGGGCGAAGCCCGAAGAATCTTACTTGGAGGACGATCCTTCGCTATCGCTCAGGATGACAGAAACGATCAGCATGACAGGCTAGGGGATGTAAAGGTTATATTCGGAGGTGACAAAATGATTACAAAGGAAGATGTGGAATACGTTGCAGGTCTTGCTAGGTTAGAACTTTCCGGACAAGAGAAGGAGGAGTTTACAAAAACCCTTGGAAATATTCTGGAATACGTAAAGCAGCTTGAGGAGGTGGATACCAGTTCTGTGCAGCCCACCGCTCATATACTGCCGCTAATAAACGTATACCGGGACGACGAGGTGGAGCCTTCCACCGACAGGGAAAGGATACTGGCAAACGCACCGGAGAAACTAAACGGGTGTTTTAAGGTACCGAGGGTGATATAGGATTGGAGGTAGCTAAAGAATGTACCATTACATGACAGTCAGTGAGCTGGCCCAAAGGATTAAAAAAAGAGAGGTAAGCGCAGAGGAGACAACCCGGTCATTTATAGAAAGAATAGAAGAGCTTGACGAAAAGGTTGGTGCTTACATTACGGTAGAAAAAGACAGGGCCCTTAAGACCGCAAGGGATATTGATAAAAAGCTAAAGCAGGGATGTGAACTGTCCCCCCTGGCGGGGATACCCATGGCCCTTAAGGATAACATCTGTACCGAAAATATCAGGACAACCTGTGCGTCCAAAACCCTGGAGGACTTTGTACCGCCCTACAGTGCCGACGTTTATGAAAGGCTGGAGAAAGCGGGATGCATAACTTTAGGTAAGACAAATATGGACGAGTTCGCAATGGGGTCATCCACCGAAAGCTCTGCTTTTAAGGTCACCCGGAACCCCTGGGATGACAGCAGTATACCGGGGGACTCAAGCGGCGGTTCAGCGGCAGCGGTGGCTGCCGGTATGGCGGCCTTTGCGCTGGGTACCGACACCGGCGGGTCCATAAGGCAGCCGACGGCCCTGTGCGGAGTGGTAGGCATGAAACCAACCTACGGCAGGGTATCCAGGTACGGCGTTGTGGCCTATGCCTCGTCTCTGGACCAGGTTGGGCCCATAACAAGGGACGTAAAGGACTGTGCCCTTGTTTTAAACCATATCTGTGGCCATGACCGGCGGGATTCCACGTCGATGGTTGTGGCGGCACCGGACTTTCAGGCGGGCCTCGAAGAGGGCATAAGGGGAATGAGGATAGGAATTCCTTCCGAGTATTTCGGTAAAGGTATAGAGCAGGGCGTGAGGGATAGGGTAACCGAGGCCATAGGTGTGCTGGAGGACCTTGGGGCGGAATGCGAAGAGGTGTCGCTGCCCCATACAATTTACGCGCTGTCGGCCTATTACATAATTTCGTCGGCGGAGGCCAGCTCCAACATGGCAAGATACGACGGGATAAGGTACGGTTACAGAGCAAAGGACTATTCCGACCTTTTGGATATGTACATAAAAACAAGGAGCGAAGGGTTCGGGGCGGAAGTTAAGAGAAGGATTATGCTGGGCACCTACGCACTAAGCTCCGGCAATTATGACGCATACTACAAAAAGGCCCAGAAGGTAAGGACCCTTATAAAGGCAGACTTTGATAGCGTATTTGAGGACTATGACCTTATTGTATGTCCCACATCGTCTTTGGTGGTCATAAGGTCTGGAGAAAAAACAAATGACCCGCTGCAGAAGATTTTGCCTAACGTGAACACTGTCCCGGCCAACATCGCAGGACTGCCGGCGTTGTCGGTTCCCTGCGGCTTTTTAGGAAACCTGCCGGTGGGGATGCAGTTTATAGGGAAACCCTTCGCGGAGAGTACCCTGCTTAGAGCGGCTTACGCATATCAGCAGAATACCGGGTTTCACAAAATGCACCCGCAGGTGTAAAGGAGGCACTATACTATGAATTATGAGACTGTGATAGGGCTTGAGATACACGCCGAGCTGGCGACAAATACGAAAATATTTTGCGGCTGTACCACAGCCTTTGGCGACAAGGAGAATACCCACTGCTGCCCGGTGTGCTTAGGGCTCCCCGGGGCGCTACCGGTGCTAAACAAAAAGGTTATTGAATACGCCGTTAAGGCCGGGCTTGCCACCAATTGCCAGATTAACGGTTTCAGCAAGCTGGACCGAAAGAACTATTTCTACCCCGACCTGCCCAAGGCGTACCAGATATCCCAGTACGACCAGCCGCTCTGCGAAGAGGGATATCTGGATATAAAGGGTGACTTTGGAAGCAAAAGGATTGGCATAACGCGGATACACATTGAGGAGGACGCAGGGAAGCTGCTGCACGAGGCCGAGGACGGTAGCACGCTGGTGGACTATAACAGGGGCGGTGTACCCCTTATTGAGATAGTGTCCGAACCGGATTTAAGGAGTGCAGAGGAGGCGAGACTGTACGCGGAAAAGATTAAAGCTATTTTGGAATACACCGAAGTTTCTGACTGCAGGATGCAGGAGGGGTCATTAAGGTTTGACGTCAACCTGTCGGTGCGGCCAGAGGGAAACAGTGTGCTTGGCACAAGGACCGAGATGAAAAACCTAAACTCTTTCAGGGCACTGGTTAACGCCATAGAGGATGAAAGCAAAAGACAGATTGAGGTTTTAGAATCCGGCGGCGAGGTGGTGCAGGAAACCCGTAAATGGGACGATGTTACCGGGAAGAATACCTCCTTAAGGAGCAAAGAAGAGGCCCACGATTATCGGTATTTTCCCGAGCCGGACCTTGTGCCGGTGGTGTTGGAAGAAGAATATATAGAGCGAATAAGAAAAGAGCTTCCGGAACTGCCGGATAAAAGAGCAAAAAGATACGTGGAGGAATGGGGCCTTCCGGAATACGATGCCGGGGTAATTACCGCATCCCGCCCTATGGCCGTGTTCTTTGAAGAATGCGTTAAATCCTACGGCGGCGATCCCAAGACGGTAAGTAACTGGGTGATGGGCGAGCTTATGCGGCTTTTTAACGAAAAGGGTGCCGGGGCAGAGGATATACCCTTCCCCGCTGTGTATATGGCGGACCTTTTGAAACTGGTGGACGATGGAACGGTGAGCGGCTCCGCCGCAAAGAGGGTGTTCACCGAGATGTTTGAGACCGGTGAGCAGCCAAAGAAATTAGTGGAACGGTTAGGGCTTTTGCAGATAAGTGACGAGGAGGCCCTTACAGGGATAATAAAGAGAGTAATGGAGAAAAACCCGCAGTCGGTGGAGGACTACCGGGCAGGCACCAAGAAAGCTTTGGGCTTTCTTGTAGGGCAGACCATGAAAGAGACAAAGGGCAAGGCAAACCCCGCCCTCGTAAACAATATACTAAAAAAACTCCTATAACACGGACAAGGGGACAGCAAGGACCAGTCCAGCAAGGACCAGTCCGGACAAGGGTCGGACAAGGGGACAGGGACTTGTCTGCCTGTCCCCTTGTCTGCCCCTATGTTTCTTATTTAGGATTGGCCTTTGCTTGCGGCGAATCTTTTTGCTCGAAATAGGCGCATTTTGAACTGCCTATGGCTGATACAATGCCCACATGGGTAAGCTCGCACTTGCCGTTTTTCTGATGGCGACAGTTCTCTGAACAATTGATGTTGGTCAAAAAAATCCACCTCCGAATATTAGAATGCCCATTGTTTAAGGAAAAAAACCAAAGGCTCCGGATTAACCGGAGTCTTTGAATAATACGTAAGAATAATTGAAAACTTAACATGGAGAGCGACAAAGGCAAGGAGGTATTCTATGCTATTTCCCGATTACAGCCAGACGGGACTTGTCTATCACATAATTTCTCTAAACGACCTCGCTAAGGTGAAGGCCCATGGCATAAGGTGCGATGACAAGCCAACCTATCAGGAAAAATACAGGGACTTTCACACCTTTCTAAACCTGTACAGGCCAGAAAATATACCCGGTTGGGTGAACAGGACAAGGACTGTGTTTGCCAGTATGAACTTCAAGGAAGACCACGCATTCCATTCCCATAGCATGCTGCTTGCGTTTAAGGTTCACCCCCCAAGGTGCTGGGTAGCCAATGAAAACCGGGCCAACCAGCTTTACGAGCCCTTTGTTTTGCACAGCGTCGAAGGGTTTTACGGCGCAAAGGGTTATATTGAAGGGCCGGGCAGGGTTTTAATAAGAGAATACTGGGATACTTCCCTTTCCTTTAATGACAATCTAAGGTTGAGAAGGGACAGGATGGAAGGGTACGATGCAGAGGTTCTGGTGTTTCACGATATAAAGCCGGAGTATATTCAATACATCGCAATAGTGTCCGACCACAGGATAATGACGGTGGAGGAATGGAGGAGGGCTTTTTGTATCGGTGGGAATAGTGGTATAATCATATAGGAGTTCTAACATTACATAATGCAAAGAGGGGATAGGTCATGAAAAGTGGCAAACTGCCATCCGACGTTCTTGAACAGAGGATATTCTCCAGTTTCCGGTTCAAAAGGGAAGAGGTGCTTGTAAGACCGCAGGTGGGGGAGGACTGTAGCGTGCTGGACTTCGGCGATTACGCCTGCGTTTTGTCTACCGACCCAATCACTGGTGCCGCTAATGAAATTGGACGTCTTGCTGTTCACATATCCTGCAACGACGTGGCGGCCAATGGTGTAGAGCCCTTCGGGCTGCTTCTTACAATACTGGCCCCGGAGGGGACAACCCTGGAGGTACTGCAGGATATTGTCCGGCAGGCAGCGGAGGAGGCGGCCTCCTTAAGGGTTGAGATTATCGGGGGGCATACCGAGATAACCCAGGCGGTTAACCGCATCGTGGTGTCCACTACGGCCATAGGCAGGGCAGAAAAGGACCGAGTAGTAAAGTCCGCCGGTGCCCGGCCGGGGGACAGCATAATTCTTACAAAATGGGCCGGCCTTGAGGGCACGGCCATTATAGCCCACGACCTTGCGGAGCGGCTGCATGGCAGGGTCCGCCAGGACCTTTTGGAGAATGCCCGGTCCTTTATGGAGAATATAAGTGTGGTTAAGGAAGGAATGATAGGGGGCAGAATGGGTGCTTCGGCGATGCATGATGTGACTGAAGGCGGAGTGCTGGGTGCCATCTGGGAAATTGCCGAGGCCTCGGGGGTGGGCATTAGGGTGTACCGGGATAGGATACCGGTAAGGCCTGAAACCAAGGCTATATGTAGAGAGCTGGGTCTGGACCCCCTTAAGCTTATATCAAGTGGCTGTATGCTTATTACCTGCCGGAATGGGGAGGAGATGCTAAAGGCCCTCCAAGGTGAAGGCATACCCGCCTCAATAATAGGGGAAGTGGTGGAAAAAGGCAGGGCCATTGTGGTCGACGGAATCGAAACGCCGATTGACCCTCCCCAGAGTGATGAGCTTTATAAGGTAATATAATATCCTGAGCAATTCTGTCATCCTGAGCGGTAGCGAAGGATCTAACTTCAAGTAAGATTCTTCGGGCTGCGCCCTCAGAATTACAGGGGGCTTCGCTCTCAGAACGCCAGATTCGGATTCTTAGGGCTTCGCTTCTTCGGAATGACAGATAAAGGAATGTAATACTATTAATGTGTTGTATATAGGTACTAGGTGCTAGTGTCAGGGAGTAGGGGAGACCTTCGGTCTCCCGCCTTGGGTCATAGAATCACAGGTCACACGCCTCTCCGGATTATTCCGGAGGGACTTTTGATTTTTTGGAACATTCTGCTGTCGATTAAAGTCAAAATATAAGGTAGCGATTGCAGGCTGTAATAACTGCTCAATATATTACATAGTTATTACAGCCGTATTACAGGGGTATTAAATTTACATAATTGGACTAAAACCAACAAAAAATAGGGGTTTTATGATATAATAAGTCGAAAACATATGGCAGAAAACGGACAATTGAACAAGGCATTTTTTCACATCAGGGGGTCATAAAATTGAAAAAGGCGGCGGCACTGGTATTGATTGTGGTTATTTTGATGTCGGGCACGAGCGTATATGCGCTTAAGGAACAGCAGCTAATACTACATATGGACGGCAAACAGGTTACATATAAAGCTCCCCCGGTTACGATAAAATTGGATGGCAAGGTACTTAACTCGGATGTACCCGCGGTTATAATTAACGACAGGACTCTTGTACCCATACGCATAATAACCGAAAGCACCGGGGCCAGCGTGGACTGGGACGGGCAGAACTATGAGGTAACCATAAATACCGGTGACAAAAAGGTAAAACTAAAAATTGACAGCAGCGAGATGGATATAAACGGTAACAAGGCAGCCCTGGAGGTCCCCGCCAAGCTGATAAACGACCGGACAATGGTTCCGGTAAGGGCCGTTACCGAGGTTGTTGGCCTTGATGTGGGTTGGGATAATTCCACCTATACAGTGTTGCTTACTTCGCCCAAGGCGGATATACTGGATATGCGGTACGATAGTCGGGAGGATGCAATTATACTAAATACCACCGGCGATGTAGCGTACCGGACCATGTTTTTGCAGGAGCCGGACAGGCTGGTTATAGACTTTCAGAATACCGTTTTCCGGTCGGACACAAGCAGGATAGATGTAGACAGGGGTAATATGATTCGGGTAAGGGCGTCCCAGTTCGAGGTAAACCCCAACATATCCAGGGTAGTGATAGACCTTATCAGCCCCTCCGGATACAGCATAGATTATGACGAGGACGCAAAGCAGATTAAGATAAGAACGGTAAATACGGTCAATGATATCCACTACGTGGATGAGGGAGATAGAAAGTTGCTTGTGGTGGGTGCCACCTCAAGGCTGGATTTCGAAACAATGACGCTGCAACAACCCGATAGGATCGTTGTGGATATGTTCAACACCCGTCTGGGGGGCATGAAGGACGGTTCTATTCCCATAGCAAGGGACGGCATCCGGTCGGTAAGGTTCTCACAGTTCGAAGAGAATACGGTAAGGACGGTAATCGACCTTGACCACGCCCTTCAGTACAACGTAGAGAGCAGCGAAAAGGGATTGCGGGTATTCGTAGACGGGTTCCCGCTCCAGTCGATAGAATACGTCGGCACGGGATGGAAGACCGGTATCCTTTCGATAGACATGAAGGAAAAGGTAGAGTACAGCGTCGAATATGACAAAAATGAAAGGACCGTCACTGTTGAAATACCCGATAAGGACGCCTTCATCGAGGAGGGAGAGGTTTTAATCAATAACGGGGTTGTAGACAGGATAGTATCTATACCCTACGATTCTTCCGAGAAGGCGGGCTATATAGTTGTATATCTCAAGGAAGAGGCCAGGTACAAGGTAGCTTCGCCGAATAAGGCCCGTGAAATAGTGCTGGAACTGTCGGCTGTGCCTTCTTTGTATCAGGATACGCTAATAGTAATAGACCCCGGTCATGGTGGCGGTGACCCCGGGGCAAACCACGGCGGTGTCAAAGAAAAGGACATAAACATAGATGTGTCCCACCGGTTGAGGGCACTGCTTGAGGACCTTGGTTTCAGGACCCTCATGATAAGGGAGGACGACAGTTTTGTAGACCTGTACGAAAGAGCAGGCATAGCGAACGCAGCCAATGCCGACCTGTATATAAGCGTTCATGCCAACGCCCACGAGACCAACAGTTCCATTTACGGTGTGGAGACGCTGTACTACCCATCCGAAAAGAGTGAACTGGACAACAGGGACAATTACACGCTGGCAAAGATAATACAGCAGGAACTGCTCCGGGAACTCAAAACCGCTGACAGAGGATTAATACCAAGGCCAAATCTGGTGGTTACCCGGGAGACAAAGATGCCGGCGGTTATTGCGGAATTAGGATTTTTGACAAACAGTAATGAAAGGGCACTACTTGTTACCGAAGGCTACAGACAGAGGTGTGCCCAGGCGCTGTCAAACGGTATAGTGCGCTACGTGAATGAAATACTGCTGACCAATGAATAGAAATAAGGATTAGCCAGGTTTCAAAATAGATAGTTTATTATAGTAGGGGACATGCCGCAGCAAGGAATACCCTCGGAAAGCGGTGTGTCCCGTGACTTTGTCGGGAACTTAAGTTTCCCGGGCTTTTTTATGTTGACTTTGTTCAAAGGAAATATTAGTATTTTCTTTGAATATGAAATAATAAGGACTTAAAACTTAATACTAATTCTATGGAGGGAATCATATGGGTGTTTTATTGAATTTTCTGTTTATATTTTTTGCAAGAGTAATAGATGTGTCTTTGCTCACAGTTAGGATGCTATTGATAGTGCGGGGCAAAAAGTACCTCGCCGGAGTACTGGGGTTTTTCGAGGTAACCATTTACATTCTGGCTCTCGGAAGGGTTATGAGTACATTGGATAATTGGGTAAACATACTGGCATACTCCTCGGGTTTTGCTGTGGGCAACGTTGTGGGAAGCATTATAGAGAATAAAATGGCTATCGGAACCATTATGGTCAGGATTGTTCCCAAAAAAACATGCGATGAAGGGTTGGCAGAAAAGCTCCGGAGCATGGGCTTTGGCGTTACAATGATTGAGGGCATAGGCAAGAACGGCCCCGTGTGCATGCTGGATACAACGCTTCACAGGAAAGAGCTGCACGTGCTTATGGATTACCTCAAAAAAACCGATGCCGAAGCTTTTGTTACAGTCAGTGATACCCGGGAGACAAGGGGCGGATACATGAGGAGCGTTAAGAGGAAATAAAAATCATAGTGGCCATTCCTTCTTAATATATTTTATATACAACGTGCTTAAGACTTTACATCTTCTAACGTGTCATCCTGAGCGATTCTGTCATCCTGAGCGGTAGCGAAGGACCTTTGACAGCTAAATGTCTATCTACAATAAGATTCTACGGGCTTCGCCCTCTTAAGCGACAGAGTCGGATTCTACGGGCTTCGCTTCTTCGGAATGACAGGTAAAGGAATGTAATATTATTAGTGCGTTATATAGTTAAAGAAAATCGGGGAGGAATTGGAATGTTAAAACGCATTGCTGCGGTGGTAATAATAGTCTGTATGGCGGTCTTTGTAACGGGCTGCCAGAACCCTGTCACTATATTTTTGGATTGGATAAATGGTGGTGGCGATTCCCTGGAGGCACCGGAGACCGATACCCTGCCCGGGGAGGATTTGGAGGTTGACGGTGCGGTGGGTGCCAGAATTAGGGATACGGTGCTGTATTACAGGGACAGCGATGGATACCTTGTTCCGGTTTCAGTTAATATTGAGTGGGAGGAAGGCATCGCCAGGGCTGCGCTGCAAAGACTAATATCCGACACAGACCTGTCTGTTATGGCGCAGGATACGGGACTTTATTCTGCCGTCCCCGAAGGCACGGAGGTGCTGGGTCTTACCATAAGGGACGGGCTGGCTAAGGTGGACCTGTCGGCGGAGGCTTTAAATTACGGCACCGTCAAAGAAGAGGAATTAATGCTTAATTCGGTGGTTTATACGCTGACTGAGTTTAATACGGTGGACAGTGTTCAGTTTATGATAGAAGGGGACGTGATGGAGACCTTAAAGTTTGGCACCAGCACCAGTGGTCCTATTGAAAGGGAAGACATAAACACCGCCGGAGATGTGGCAGGCTCCAGAGTAACGATATATTTCCACCGGACAAACGAAAAGGGTTACGAATACTTTGTACCGGTAACGCTGGGCACAGGCACCGCCGGAGAGGACATGGACGCGGCACTAAAGTGCCTATTGGGGGGCCCGCCGGGGGGAAGCGGTTTGAAGTCCTCCATACCGGATAATGTAAGTATAAATGGAATGGGGATAAAAAACGGTATAGCCTATCTTAACTTCGGTAAGGGAATTTTCGATTATAAAGGCGGCGACAGCGTAGCGGAGAATATAGTTAAATCCATCGCGCTAACCCTTAAGGAGTACCCGGCGGTCACCGGGGTGGTGTTCCTTGTGGACGGGCAGCCGGCGCAGCTGCCTACCGGCGTGGTATTGGAAAGCGTAATTGATGTACCTGTGTTTGCAAATGAGTACCATTAGGCAATAATTATGATATGATATAAGGAGTTTACCAGGCGGCCCAAAGGAGAAACGGGCTCAGGGCCGCCGTTCGGGAAAAAGGAGTTGAGTGGTTTTTGAGGATAGACGGAAGACTGTTTAATGAGTTGAGACCGGTTAGAATTACCAAAAATTTCACCAAATACGGTGAAGGGTCGGTTCTTATAGAGACCGGCGATACAAAGGTGCTGTGTACCGCCTCAGTGGAGGAGAAGGTGCCCCAATTTTTAAAGGGTATGGGCCGGGGATGGATTACGGCGGAATACTCCATGCTGCCCCGCTCCACGGCTGTAAGGAAGGTAAGGGAGATTGTCAGGGGAAGGCCGGAGGGAAGGACCCAGGAGATACAAAGGCTAATTGGAAGGTCCCTTAGGTCGATAGTTAACCTGGACAAACTTGGAGGGGAGTACACAATCTGGATAGACTGTGACGTACTCCAGGCGGACGGCGGTACAAGGACCGCATCCATAACCGGCTCCTTTGTGGCACTGGTGGATGCGCTGGGCCACATGAAGAAACAGGGGATAATAAAGGAGATACCGGTTACCGATATGGTGGCGGCGGTGAGCGTAGGCATTGTGGACGGAGAGATCGCACTGGACCTGTGCTATGCCGAGGACAGCAAAGCCCAGGTGGATATGAACCTTGTAATGACCGGTACCGGCAAGGTTGTGGAGATCCAGGGTACGGGGGAGGCCTTTCCCTTTACGGTGGACAGGATGTACAGGATGGTGGAGCTGGGAATGAACGGTATAGGGAAACTGGCGGAGGCCCAAAAAAAGGCCCTGGAAGACGTGTTGCCGGGAGGTTTGAAGGATGACAAAAAAGACAATGGTGGTTGCCAGCAGAAATAAAAAAAAGGCGAAAGAGATAATGGAAATACTGGAGGGACTGGATTGGACAGTTATGTCCGCGGTCGATGCAGGGGCGGAATTTGAGGTGGTTGAAGACGGGGCCACCTTTGAGGAGAATTCTTATAAAAAGGCACTGGAGTTCATGGAGGCCACCGGCATGACAGCCATAGCAGACGATTCCGGGCTGGAGGTGGACGAGCTATGTGGCCGGCCGGGAGTGCATTCCGCCCGGTTCTCGGGTAAAAATGCGACCGATGAGAGCAACAACTTAAAGCTGCTTGCTATGATGGTGGATGTCCCCGAAGCTAAAAGGACGGCAAGGTTTGTCTGTGCGGCAACGGTGGTGTTTCCCGATGGCGGCCATTTTACGGTGCGGGGAGAATGCGAAGGGCAGATACTGTTTGAGCCTAAGGGCACCGGTGGTTTTGGCTACGACCCTTTGTTTTACCTCCCGGACTACGATAGGACCTTTGCCCAGCTGGATGCCCGGACAAAAAATTCCATAAGCCATAGGGCAAGGGCATTTTCAAAGGTCAGGAAGCGGCTGTCCGACCTTGGAGGGGAGACGGGATTTGAGAATAGGAGTTATAAGCGATAGCCACGGGGACAGGCAGGCACTTGAAAAGGCCATAAACCACATGAGCGGGGCGGACGTTATTTTTCACCTTGGGGATTATGTTAAGGACTGCGAGCATATTAAAAAGATTCATTCGGGGCCGATTTACAAGGTTAGCGGAAACTGCGATTTTTTCACCGATACAAATACTCCCTCCGAGCAGAGAATAGCCATTGGGGGCAAAACGGTGTTTGCCGTACATGGGCACAAATACAGGGTAAAGGACGGAATAAAGGTATTGTACTATAAGGGGTTGGAAATTGGTGCCGATATAGTACTCTTTGGACATACCCACAGTGCCAGGATTGTAAGGGTGGACGAGATGGTTTTTTTAAACCCCGGGAGCGTTTCGAGGCCAAGGAATGTACATCGGCCCACCTATGGAATAATTGAAATACAAAATGGCAATATTAAACCCGTGATAGTGGAATTTTGATCGCATTAATCCTTGACCCGGAGCCATTTTTGGTTTACAATAAAATCACTGCTCCATCCGGACCGGGACGGAAAATTTTGAACATTGACAGTCAAGCTCCGGTTTGCTATAATAGCTTATTGTTGGAGAATGTGCGGGTGTAGCTCAATGGTAGAGCCCTAGCCTTCCAAGCTAGTCGCGTGGGTTCGATTCCCATCACCCGCTCCAGTTTTGCGCCTGTAGCTCAGGTGGATAGAGCAACGGACTTCTAATCCGTGAGCCCGGGGTTCGAGTCCCTGCAGGCGCACCATTATATGGTGGGTATAGCTCAGTTGGTTAGAGCGCCAGATTGTGGCTCTGGAGGCCGTGGGTTCAACTCCCACTATCCACCCCACATTATCTTTGGGGCGTAGCCAAGCCGGTAAGGCACCAGACTTTGACTCTGGCATTCGTAGGTTCGAGTCCTGCCGCCCCAGCCATTTTGTGACCCATTAGCTCAGTCGGCAGAGCACCTGACTTTTAATCAGGGTGTCCCGCGTTCGAGTCGCGGATGGGTCACCATCCAATCTGCGCCGATGCGGCGGCGTATAAATATGCGCCCTTAGCTCAGCTGGATAGAGTCGCTGACTTCGAATCAGTTGGTCGGGGGTTCGAATCCCTCAGGGCGCACCAGAATAAAAGCCTTGCAAATACTATGTTTGCAGGGCTTTGTTATTTTTTGTATTTGACAGCAACCTTACAACAATACAGAAAAGATAAGGCTTGTCATATGTGCTCATTCATACATTTTGTGTTTATTGGATTACACAGGATACGGTTCATCTGTTTTAAAAAGTCTTTATATATAACGCATTAATAGTATAATATTCCTTATCTGTCGTTCCGAAGAAGCGAAGCCCGAAGAATCCTACTTGTAGATAGATCCTTCGCTATCGCTCAGGATGACATGTTAGAAGATGTAAAGTCTTAAGCACGTTATATATATAAATTTATATGGACATCATGTATTAACAAAAGTGGACATTAAATACTAGGAGGTATTTATCATGATCAATAGAAAAGGTAAGTTGTAAAATGAATTGCCCAAACAAATAAAAAAAGACCCATTCCGGGTTCAAACCAGTTATGCTTAATGTTGAGAACAAAAGCGACTGGAGGGAAACGGAATGGATCAAGAACAGCATACCACAGGTAAGAGGAAATGGAAACAGATTTCTGAAAAAGAGCGCTATAAAATTGGCCCTCAGTTGACATTGTAAATGCAACGGTAGGAAATAAAAATAGTTGCATTAAATCTGACAAACCTACTGGTTGCGTTTAGTATTGCAAAAGCAATCTGCAAGTATAGTCTCCCCCTAGGGGGAGAGGCCTCTACTAGCAACATAGATATAACTGGTACAAAATGGTGGGCAATTAAACTTGCAATTTACGGCAAAAAGCTCCGAAGTTAGAGCATGTTGACAGATGTATTTAACTGTGATATCATTTAGAAAAATTATTTATTGTGGCGATGAAGAGGAACAGTATAAGACGGATCCACCTATAGAGAGTTAAACCCCAGGTTGCAAGGTTTGACGGTAGGACGTTTTTGAAACCCGCCTCCGAGCTGTTGGTGATGAGCCAGTCCGGAATTTGCTTTCCGATATCAAAGGCATGCCGATTATAGTTGACACTAAGACGGACCCGTTATACGGTCAATTGAGGTGGTACCGCGGAAATTAACCCTTTCGTCCTCTTTTAAGGATGAAGGGGTTTTATTTATTGTCCCGGTTCAAAGGAGGTAATAGCCTATATGTTAAAACCCAATCAGTATGAGAAGGATATGCATGCGGGTAATATACGCAGCAGATTGCACAATGCAGATAGGATAGTTATAAAAGTGGGTAGTTCAACAATAACATACAACAACGCAAAACCTAACCTGACCAACATCAGCAGGCTGGTAAGGGTAATAGCGGATTTGACAAATCAGGGCAAAAAAGTAGTGCTTGTGACCTCAGGTGCGATTGCAATTGGCATTGGTCGTTTGGATCTGGTAAAGAAACCCGATACCGTGCGTGAAAAACAGGCAATGGCAACCGTAGGCCAGTGTGAACTTATGAATATATACAGCAGGTTGTTTTCGGAATATGGACATATTGTAGGGCAGATGCTTCTTACCCGCGATGTGACAGAAAATGATATAAGAAGGCATAATGTTACAAATACCTTTGAGAGTTTATTCCATAAAGGCATAATACCAATAGTCAATGAAAACGATTCTGTAGCGGTTGAAGAGATTAAATTCGGCGAAAATGATACATTGTCCGCCATAGTGGCAAAACTTATAAAAGCGGATTTATTAATTTTGCTGTCGGATATTGAAGGACTTTACGAGACGGATCCTAGGAAAAATCCTAACGCAAAAATGATTTCGATAGTGGAAGAAGTCACCGATGATATTCAGGCGTGTGCTGCCGGTGCTGGTACTGAAAGAGGTATAGGCGGTATGGTTACTAAATTATACGCAGGTAAAATCGCAACGTTTGCAGGGACAGATATGGTTATAGCAAATGGTGAGGATCCTTCAATAATAATAGATATTATAAATGGCAAAGATGTGGGAACATTGTTTGTTTCAAGAAAAAGGAAAGGTGAGCGTGAAAATGAATGAACTGATGTTAAAAGGTGAAAGGGCAAAGCAGGCATCATTTTGTCTTTCTAGTATGTCTTCGGGACAAAAGGATAAAGCGCTTACAGAAATAGCTCGTATGCTGGTGGAAAGAACCGAGGAGATATTGGACGCAAATTCCATTGACGTTGAAAATGCTGAAAATAAAGGTATTACAGGTGCTTTAATAGACAGGCTCACTTTGACCTCAGAAAGAGTGAAAAGTATGGCTAATGGGCTTTTGGACATATCAGAGCTGCCCGATCCCGTGGGGGAAGTAATTTCAATGTGGAAAAGGCCAAACGGACTATTGATAGGCAAGCAGCGGGTGCCTATAGGTGTAATAGGTATTATATACGAGGCAAGGCCCAATGTTACGGCCGATGTGGCGGGATTGTCCCTCAAAACAGGAAATGCGGTAATACTGCGGGGAGGCAGCGAAGCAATTAATTCAAACAAAGCTGTTGTTACCATTATAAACGATGTCCTTTGCAGGTTGAATTTTCCGGAAGGGGCGGTTCAATTGATAGAAGATACAAGCAGACAGACAGCTGCCCAGATGATGAAGCTGAACAGATATATAGACGTATTAATTCCAAGGGGCGGTTCGGGTTTGATTCAGGCGGTTATCGAGAATTCTACAATTCCTGTTATAAAAACGGGCACCGGCAACTGTCATGTATACGTAGATGGTGAATCGGACATTAAAATGGCAGAGGATATCATAGTAAACGCTAAAACAGACCGGCCGGGGGTATGTAATGCGGCAGAGACGTTGCTTGTGGACAGTGCAATAGCACAGCAGTTTTTGCCTCCGGCCCTACAACGGTTAAAGGATATGAATGTGGAATTAAGAGGATGCGAAACAACCCGGAAGATATTCGGCGGTGTTAAGACCGCAACCGAAGAAGACTGGCATACTGAATATCTGGATTATATACTGGCGGTAAAGGTTGTAAAGGGTATAGACGAAGCGATAGAACATATAAACAAGTACGGCAGCGGCCATTCAGAGGCTATAGTTACAGCAGACTACAGCAATGCCCAGAGGTTTTTGCAGCAGGTTGATGCGGCAGCGGTATATGTGAATGCGTCTACAAGGTTTACTGATGGTGGAGAATTCGGATTTGGTGCCGAGTTGGGAATAAGCACTCAAAAACTGCATGCAAGGGGTCCTATGGGCTTGAAGGAATTGACCACGGTGAAATATATTGTGTATGGCAGCGGTCAGATACGATAAAAGATGTATGTTTTAAGGGAAAAGACCGACGGGGGCAGCAGTTGGGTTTGTTGATTTGAATTAACAGTTGTGACAGAACCGAACTCCCATGGTAACAGATATCACAGGGGGACGGTTCGAGCTATTTGCGATGTCGGCAAAGCGAGTAAAGTTAATGGATAAAGGCTAGGGGAAAAATAACTTTCTCCCAAAATAGGACGGTGTTATGCATGCTTGAAGGCTAAGGATGTGGCCGAAAAAGCATTCGGCAATCTTAAGGAACGCCTGAACATGCGCCGTACACTGGCTTTCTCGGAGTAAGGCCTTGATGGTAAACTTTTTGTAGAGTTTGTGGCACTTATTTATCTTTCTTACATCAAGAAGCAGATGCAGGATACGGATTTATTCAAAAACTATACATTACAAAGTGCTCTTGATAAACTCGATGTCATCGAATGCTTTGAGGCACCCGGACAGAAGCTACGTGTCGGTGAGCTTCTCGAAAAGCAGAAGGAAATTTATAATAGCTTGGGAGTGCCACCGCCTTCCTCGTTATGAGTAGGCGGGAATCCAGGATATATGTTCATTTCTGTCCGGACTGCGCGAAATTTTGGTAATCCGAAAAGAACTGCCTGCAGTAGTCAAACAATACAAAAGAATCATTGTCAAAATAACTTTCCTTAAGCCAGACAAAATATATGTCCCGGTAGATGCTAAAGTTGCGTATATCTATTCTGGCCAGCGACCCTTCCTGCAGGTCTTTATAGACAGCAAATTTATATAAAAATGTTATCCCTGAGTTATGCTTTACCAGTTCCTTTATGGAAGCGATGCTGCCGATAACCATGGTTTTTTTGAAATCTTCAATACTGTAGCCCTTTTCGGCCAATATCATTTCCAGGTTATTATATACTTCCGATGATTCTAAACGATAGATTAACCTTTCATTTACCAAATCACAAAAATCAACAGGACGTTTAGCAAATTGATGCTGCGGAGAGCATATAGCAATAGTTTCCTCTCGGAAAAGGTGAGCATACTTGTAGTCGTTTGCTCGGAAGGTTCCGTCTGTTATTACGAAATCCACTTCTCCAAGGTTTAGTCTTTTAAATGCCTCCTTACTTTCCACAACCATCATTCTTATTTTTTCATAGTTGTATTTTTGTAAATACTTAGATAACACGGAAGGAAGGATGAATTCGCTTATTACTCTGGTGCTGGCAAAACTCAGTTCCCGGGGTGACGATTTGCTGGA
>JAQUCT010000001.1:175580-238249 GCA_028686075.1 Bacillota bacterium | reverse complement strand
TGCATGTGTTAGGCACGCCGCCAGCGTTCGTCCTGAGCCAGGATCAAACTCTTTAGTTTAATTCCTAAAGCTCAAAGGCTTTGCTGTTTGCCTTTCTTCGCACTGTTTAGTTTTCAAAAGGTTCGCGTCGGCTAACCGCCGACTTTTACTATGATAGCACAACTTAATTTTACTGTCAAGAATTTATTAGCTGCCTAATTGTGCCGTCATTTCACTGTTCTTGAAAGCGCCGCCTCTGTATTGGCGACTTTTATATACTATCACGCTATATACTTTATGTCAACATCCAAAACCTGTATGTTTGCTGCACAATAATGCGTCAATTTCCTGTACTCTTTTCCCGGTATCTACCGGAACGTTTTTCTATTCCTTCGGCTTCATAGTGGGGAACAGTATTACATCCCTTATAGAATAGGAATCCGTAAGCAGCATAACCACCCGGTCTATCCCGATACCCAGTCCGCCGGTCGGCGGCAGTCCCACTTCGAGGGCATTCACATAATCCTCGTCCATCATATGGGCCTCTTCATCTCCTGCTTCCCGCTGCTTTAGCTGGTCTTCGAACCTCTTCTTCTGATCGACGGGGTCGTTTAACTCGGAGAAAGCGTTTGCTACCTCCCAGGAATAAATGAAACCTTCAAACCGGCTTGTGAATTCCGGATCGTCCACTTTTCGCTTTGCCAGCGGAGAAACTTCCACCGGATAATCAAGTATAAAGGTAGGCTGTATAAGATGCTCTTCAACCTTTTCCTCAAACACCGTGTTTATTATTTCTCCCTTACGAGCGTTCTTTTCTATTTCAAGCCCTAAACCTTTTACTTTTTCATAGGCGGTTTTGGCGTTGTCTTCCTTATTAAACTCTATACCGGTATATTTTTTGATGGCGTCAACCATTGTAAGTCTTGTCCATGGAGGCGTAAGGTCAATATCAACACCCTGGTAGTTTATCTTTGTAGTTCCCAGCACCTTCTTTGCAGCATATGCAATCAGGTTTTCGGTAATCTCCATCATTCCGTGGTAATCGGTATAGGCCTCATAAAGCTCTATAGTTGTAAACTCCGGGTTATGCTTTATGGACATCCCTTCATTACGGAATATACGCCCTATCTCGTAAACCTTCTCAAGACCGCCCACAATAAGCCTCTTTAGATGCAGCTCGGTCGCAATCCGCAGGTACATATCTATGTCAAGGGTGTTATGATGCGTAATAAAGGGCTTCGCATTTGCCCCTCCGGCGATGGTATGTAAGATGGGAGTTTCTACTTCTATGTATCCTATATTATCAAGATATTCCCTTATCGCCTTTATGATATTGCTTCTTGTAAGAAAGGCCTTCTTTACATCGGGGTTTACAACCAGGTCCACGTACCTCTGCCTGTATCTTAAGTCCGGGTCCTTGAGCCCGTGCCATTTCTCCGGCAGTACCTGAAGGGATTTGGAAAGCAGCATCAACTGTGCAGCCTTTATTGATATTTCTCCTCTCCTTGTGGTAAACACCTCTCCCTTAACCCCGACTATATCGCCTATATCATAGGAGATAAACTCGCGATAGTTTTCCTCCCCTATTTCGTCTTCTCTAATATAAACCTGTATCCTGCCCAGTATATCCTGTATATCCACAAAGCTTGCCTTGCCGTGCTCCCTTTTGGTCATGATTCGACCGGCAACCGATACATCCTTGCCTTCATAATTTGCGTAATCGTCTTTAATCTTCTGTGTGTAGTCTGTCCGGTCGTATTTGTCTATCGTGAAGGGGTCCATACCCTTTTGCCTTAAGTCCTCCAGCTTTTTCCTCCTAATCGCGAGTACCTCGTTAAGATTAAGCTCGTCTTTTGTATCCCGTTCCATTTGTTTAACCCCACTCCTTTATTTTTTTATTTCCACTATCCGAAACTCGATGGATCCGTCGGGAACCATTATCTCCACTACATCGCCGGCTTCATGTCCCATAAGAGCCTTTCCAACAGGGGATTCGTTGGATATCATAAGCCGGGAAGGGTCCGCCTCAGCCGAACTAACTATTTTATACTCCACCGTCTCGTCATAGGCCAGGTCCTTGACCGTCACCAGGGAACCTATGCTAACCACATCCACCGATATATCCTCATCATCAATAACCTTTGCGTTCTTAAGCAGGTTTTCGATTGTACCTATCCTTCCTTCAATAAAAGCCTGTTCCTTTTTCGCCTCATCGTATTCCGAGTTTTCGGTTATGTCGCCAAAGGCTATTGCCTGTTTTATCCTTTCGGCGATTTCCCGCCTCTTTTTGGTTTTTAAGACTTCCAGTTCATCTTCAAGCTTTTCGAGCCCCGCCAAGGTTAATACAATTTCTTTCTGAACCATTCTATGTCTCCCCTTTAACTTGATTCGTATTAACAATACACTATATCCTTGATAATATATGTCGCACTTTTGTTTTTATTCTAAAAACAAGCCGGTAAAATTTTACCTTAATACATATTGTAAGCACTGCGACTTAAGTTCCACAGTGCCTAGCATGCTGTAATTATAATTTATGTTATTGAGTATGTCAAGACGCAAGCCGCCGCTACTTTCTACGCCCGGCTGCCATCAGGAAATCCCGGGCTCCGGACAGTTCATCATAATTGCCAAAATTGTTCCTGTAAACCTCTATAATAAAGGGTCCTTGGTAACCTGCCCTTTCAAGGGTCTTAAACAACGCCGGATAGTCCACCTGCCCACGGCCCGGCAAAAGGCACATACTACCGGGAGAAAAGTCGTTAACATGCACCGTAACCAGCCTTCGCCCCATAATCTCCAGATAACGCTCCACAGGTACCCGGCTTCTGTTGGCCTGTTTTAAATCCAGAGTGAAGTTAATATTTGAACTTGTCGTATTGCCCATTACCTCCTGCATTAAATCCGGGCCATGGGAAAGGCACCAGTACACGTTTTCCCAGGCCAGGGACACGCCGTAGCCGGCGGCACTCTCGGCAAGGCTATCCATTTCGGCGGCTATATCCATGAGTTCCGAGGCCTCATTGTCAAACCATTTCCTGGAGGGTCCGTGGAAGGTGATGTGCTTTGCCCCGAGTATTTGAGCACCCTTTACAACCCTTATAAAGGTGTTCCAGGCATCCTTCTTTCTCGGAGGGTATTTGTCAAACAAAAAGGGCTCGTGCTGGATCGCGAAGGAATGCACAGAATACACCCTAAGCCCGTGCCTGTCCACATTTTCCTTCAAACGCTTGCAGTAATCCTCCCTGTACTCGGATGCCGTCTCTAAAAAAACCTCAATGGTTTCAAAACCCAATCCGGCAATTATTTTTATGGTATCCTCGGTAGAAACCTCGGGGTAAAAACACGCCGTAGATATTCCAATATCCATCTGCAATTCCCCTTCCCAAATCTATATATATACTTTCTCCTCTTCCTCACCTCTAAATACCCTTAGTACTCCCTGGGCCAGCGCACTCATCTCAAATTCGCCGGGATAAACCATCACTCCTGCTATAAAAGACACCCTTTGGCTTATCCAGCCAACCAGCATATCATCATGGGCCAGGCCCCCAGTGAGGACTATGGCATCCACATCCCCCATAAGCACTGCAGCCCCGGCGGCTATCTCCTTAGAAATCTGATAAGCCATTGCCCGGTAGACCTGCTCTGCGTATTTGTCTCCCTTTTCTACCCTTTTTCTTACCTCCCTGCCGTCGTTTGTCCCAAGGTAAGCCACAAGCCCACCGCCGCCGGTTATCTTCCTTCGCATCTCCTCCCGGGTAAACTTACCGGAATAGCAGAGGTCAATTAGAGAACCCACCGGCAGGCCTCCAGCCCGTTCTGGAGAAAAGGGCCCGTCACCGTCAAGGACGTTGTTTACGTCCACAATCTTGCCTCTTTTGTGTACCCCCACCGATATCCCTCCACCCAGATGGGTGACAAGAAAATTAAAATCGCCGTACTCTCCGCCCAACTCTTCCGCCGCCTGCCGCGCAGCAGCCCTTTGGTTTAAGGGATGGTCCTTTGCCTTTCGCTGTATATCGGGCAGCCCTGAAAACCGGGCCAAGTCGTCAAGTTCATCCACAATGACCGGGTCCACCACATAGGAGGGAATACCCAGTTTCACTGCCATATCGTAAGCCAGAGGTGCCGCCAGATTTGAAGCGTGCTGTCCCATAACCCCCCGGCGCAAATCATCTAACATAGGTCCATTGACTCTGTAAGTGCCTCCGGTCACCGGTTTCATATTTCCTCCGCGGGCGGCAACAGCGTCAAAACCGTCCGGGTCTATTCCGTTATCCTTAAGGATTCTAAGGATGACTTCCTTTCTAAAATCAAACTGCTGGTATATGGTATGGTACTTTTTTATTTCCTCTGCCGGGTGCCGAATTGTCTTTTCAAACAGCTGCCGTTCGTTTTGAAACACGGCAATTTTGGTAGAAGTGGAGCCAGGGTTAATAACCAGCAGCCTGTAGGTTTTTCCCATGAGCAGAAATCTCCTTTCCCGTCGTCCCGGTACGCAAAATACTGTTCGCCTTATCAATTCGCCATATTGCTTCCGGTATCCTGCCGGGAATAACCTTTTATAAATCCTAGCTGCAGTATGTCCCTATCGGATAAAGATGCCTGGTATGTTCTGCGGCTGCTTACCGGGTCCTGTTACCGTATCCGGAAACTCTTTTTCTTAATTCGCTGTACGCGGTAAACCCGTTGGGGTTCCTGATTCCCGCCAGGGTAAAACCATGTTTTTTACCCAGTTTCCAGATTTCTCCCACCTTTTCCGGCTGGAGGCGGTTTCCTATGGAGTAGCTCTCAAACCGGCCCTCCATAGCCAGTATCATGGTCTCAGCCATACAGGCAAAGCACATTCCCGGCGGGAGACCAAAATTGAAGTTAAAGTTAACTTCCCCGGGAACCTTAACTACACCGCCTTCTATTATAAGTACATCCTTCCTCTGCTTCGCCACCATGGCAGATACATCCCTGGGCCTTGCCACATCGCAGACAATGGCTCCCCTCTTTAAATACTCGGGCATTATTATTGTGTCAACCGAACTGCTGACCGCTATCACGACATCCGCCCTTTTTAAGGGCCCCTCAGGCCGGTTGGTGGTATATACCGCAAGGCCGGTCTGCTGCATAATTTCCCCGGCCAGCTGCTCCAGTTTTTTCATGTCCCTGGATATCAGTGTCATAAATCTGACCTCCCCGGCCAGTATTTTGGCACAGGTGCTGCCTATGGAACCATTGGCACCCACAACGGCTATTTCCAAATCCTCAAGAGCCTTTCCAGCAGCGGAGCAGGCCCTCCTTACCGCCTCCAGGGCGGTTGCCACTGTGTAGGAATTACCGGTTGTGACGGGTATGTCCAGTTCTTTTGCTATGGATACGCCCTTGTCACCTGCAACCGAAGTGAAGGCCCCAAGGCCTGCTATCTGAGCCCCCATGCTCTGCGCGCTCCTGCAGGCCTTCACTATCCTTTCCCGGACCAATTCCTCCGGCAGCCCGAGCATCTGTTCCGGCAAAAGAGGCACCGCCACAAAATACCCTTTAGCACTTCCGGAAGGGGATTCTATGCCGGTTATTTCGGATACCCTTACAGGGGGCAGCCTTTCCATTATTTTCTTTACAAACCTTTCGGGCATTTTTTGTGCCAAGGGAAACTTCCTGCTAAAATCACTAATGCATAAAGGGTGTATAATAAACCCGAACTTTCCCATTCTAATCTTTACCTCCTGCTACAGCTTTAGTGTTCAAGTATTCAATTCTCGGTTTTATATCCATGCACTCCAGATAATGATTGTACTCCTCCGGCGTGAGTTCTTCCTTACCCTTACCGGCCTGTGCTACTATTATTGCTTCCATTACGTTTGTTCCGAAGGACCTACCGTTGTATTCCGGCGTCGTTGTAATAAGGGTTATAACCCCAATCTCCGCCAGATGCCTTATATCCCCGGAGGTTATCGTATTGGTTATTATGACTTTATCTATCAATAAGCGGGGAAGGTATCTTTTTATATAAAGGTAATCCCCGGCTATTATATCGGCGTGTTGATAAAAGGCTTCAAACCTGTCCCTGGATACCTCCTGGCTCTTTCCGGTGGGATACAGCATCTCAAAGGGCAGGCGACAGGCTATCGGCGCAGCAACACGGGCTATCCTGTGCAGTGCACGCAAGGAGTTAAGCTGCTTGGGAATACCTAAGGCAAATATAAGGTCCCCACAGGCCACTTTGGCCCCCGCCTCCTGGAAGGCCTCAGCCATCCCGAAACGGTCCATTGCCGACACCACCAGCACCTTCTTACCCTCAAGGTTTATTACTCTGTTCTCGCTGATATACTTTATTACGTTCCTTTCGAGGGTATTCTTAAGCCCGGTACCGTCTACAATGGGAGTTGTTGCCGCGGCGTTCTTAAGGGGCAGCGCATCCTTTATTATATAACGCCGGTTTCCTCCACATATATAAAGGTCAATGCCCCCCATCCCAAAGGCGTCAACCTTTCCGTCATTTTCTTTTATTAATTCTATGGCTTTTTTGATATTTCCGTCGGTCCCCCTTCTCTCAATGACGAATTCCTGTCCCATTATGCAGGTCTTCACCCTGTGGTCCCGGGTAGAGGACCCAATGCTGACGCTGAGTACCCTTTTCATCTTTACCCCTCCCTGTTATATTGTAATGCTTCCATAACCTCTATTATGTCCTGCGGGGGTATAAATACGTCCCGGGTTATGGGTGATTCCCCTATATGCTTTCTTATCACCTGGCAGTCCACCAGTGCCTCAATCAGTTTGCTTCTTTTATCGGAGGCAAATATAACAACCGTATCACACTGCCGGGCCTTTACTATCCAGTCCATAATGGAGTTTAAAAGCTCTGTACCGCTCCTTTCACCGACAAAGGCCAGCCTCTCTTCCTCGGTCATAACAAGATGAAAATTGACTCCGTAACTGTCCAGAAGCTCTATTATCTCCTGCTTGTTTTCTACCGGAAAGGCTACAAAGGCTACGCTGTCACCCTTTCTGACCTCCCCCAGGCTCTCCAACCGGGATACAAAGGTCCTGTCGGTGCCAATTCTGCCGGCTACGTCCTGCTGGGAGACCCCTTTGCTTCGCATTTCAATTATTTTGTCTATTATCTGGTAAAGCTTATCCTTGTTTATTGACTTATTGCCCACCCGGACAATGTCCATTGAATACGCCTCCCCTACTTCAGATCAGTGACCACTAGCCACTAATAATATTCTGTGCACAAAACTGTGCAATGTAATTATACAATCTTGTCGCACTATTTTCAATATATTGGCTGAAAAAAAGAACACCCTCTACGGATGCCCTTCCAATTCTTCCTGATAGGCCTCAAGGAGGCCAAAAAGCTCATCCCTGGTCTGTGCGCCGTTAACCTCCCTCTTTAATGAAACGGCGTTCCTAAAACCCTTAAGATACCAGCCTACGTGCTTTCGCATCTCCTTAATGGCAATCCCCTCGCCCTTTTGCTCTATGCAAAGGTCTGTATGCCTTTTGACCATTGCCAGTATCTCTCGGACATCCGGGCCCCTTACCTTAATCCCTTCGTTAACAAGCTTTAAAGTCGCCGAAAATATCCACGGGTTGCCCCTTGCCCCACGCCCTATCATAACGGCGTCACAACCGGTTTTTTGCAGCATTGCCGACGCGTCTTCCGGGGCAAATATATCCCCGTTGCCAATCACCGGTATACTAAGGCCCTTCTTGATGTGCCCTATTATGTCCCAGTCGGCGGTCCCGCTGTAGAATTGCTCCCGCGTTCTGCCGTGTACCGCAACGGCAGCGGCACCGTTTTCCTGGGCTATTCTCGAAATAAGCGGCGCATTCACGGTGTTTTGGTCCCAACCCTTACGAATTTTCACGGTAAGGGGCACCCGGATGGCAGTGGATACCCTTTTTACTATCTCTCCTACCAGTTCCGGCTTTCGCATAAGGGCACATCCGTCTCCGTTTTTCACAATCTTTGGAGTGGGACAGCCCATATTAATGTCTATAATATCCGCACCGTTTTCGCAGAGCCATGACGCCACTTCAGCCATCAGCCCGGGGTCAGAGCCGAATATTTGTACCGCAACCGGCCCATCCTCCGGCTGAGTATACAAAAGGTTTTCGGTCCTTTTGTTTAAATAATGCAACCCCTTGGCACTTATCATTTCTGTATAGGTCAAGCCGCAGCCCTGCTGCCTGCACAGTACGCGAAAGGGCCTGTCGGTTATGCCTGCCATGGGGGCAAGAAAGACGTTGTTGTCAAGTTTAATACTGCCAATCCACAAAGGTTCAACCCTCCCGCCCGGTCTGTTTCATATTCATCTGGTATATAATGTACAGCCCGTCAAGGGTAAGCAAACCATCCACCACGTCTATAAACCGGGACTGACTGGCAATAAGCCTTGCCAGTCCGCCGGTGGCTATAACCTTTGCATGGTCCCAGCCCAGTTCTTTTTTGAAGCCATTTACAATATGCTCAACAAGGCCAACAAATCCGTATACAATACCCGACTGCATACTGCTTACGGTGTTCTTACAGACATACCGTCCGGGCACCATCAGCTCCACCCTGGGCAGCTTTGCGGCCCTCTGAAACAGTGCATCGCTGGATATTATAATTCCCGGCGCAATGGAACCACCGAGGTATTCCCCCTTTTCACTCACCGCGCAAAATGTGGTGGCGGTACCAAAATCCACAAGTATTACCGGCCCTCCATACTTGTGGAGGGCTGCCGCCGCGTTAACTATCCTGTCAGCACCAACTTCCTTTGGATTATCGTACTTTATGTCTATCCCGGTCTTTACTCCGGGACCCACCACAAGGGGGCTTATGCCGCTGTATTTGTTTATTGCCCGCCCGAGGGAATGCATTATGGGAGGCACCACTGATGACATTATTACTGCTTGCAGCCCCCGCATATTAAGCCCCTCGTAAGCAAACAACTGGCCTATCAGCATGCCATATTCATCCGACGACTTGTTCCTATCGGTTGAAATCCGCCAGTTGGTTATCAGCTTCCCCTTGTCAAAAACACCCAATACAATATTGGTATTTCCCGCATCCAAAACCAGTATCATATAATCACCCGCCACTCGTAATAATTCTACTTGTCGGTTCTATATATAACGTGATAAAGACTTTATACAGCTGTCATCCTGAGCGACCTTTTTGTCATCCTGAGCGATAGCGAAGGACCTTGCGATAGCTAAATCTATCTCCAAGTAAGATTCTTCGGCCTTCGCTTTCAGCATTTACAGATACCCTTTGGTGCCTCTGACCGAAACATCCCCAGAAATGACCTCAATCCTTCCGTCAGAGGTTTCCACCAGCAGGACCCCTTCATCAGTTATTTGTACAGCCTTACCCCGGAGAGTTCTATCCACCTGTGAAACCAGTACTTCGCGGCCCAGAAGCACCGAAAATCTGCGGCAGTCCTCCACCGCCGAACGGAAACCATGCTGTAGAAATATTTGATAGCCCTGCTCGATTTTTTGCAGCAGTACTGCCAAAAGGTTCTTCCTGGACACAGGAAGACCGCATTCACTGCTCAAAAAGGTAATCTTATCCTTAAGTTCATCGGGTACTTCTGCCTTATTCGCATTAACGTTAAGCCCTATGCTTAATATAATATGGTTTATTATATCAGTTTCGGCATTCATCTCGGTAAGTATCCCGCATACCTTTTTACCCTTTATTATAATATCGTTAGGCCATTTAATACCCGCAGGAAGGGAGGTAACCTCCCCAATGGCCTTTACCACCGCAACCGCCGCCACCTGGGTAAGTTGGTAGGCCCTGTCGGGGCGAAGCTTAGGTTTTAGAATAATAGAGGCCCAAATACCGCCACCGCGGGGGGAATACCAACTCCTGCCCAGCCTGCCCCTTCCCTCCGTCTGCTCCTCCGCTACCACAACGGTGCCCTCCTGCCGCTTTTGGGCAATTTCCTTTGCCAGGATACTGGTGGAAGCCAGCCCTTCCCTGTGGATAATATTCCGCCCTAACATGGAAGTCTTTAGCAGCGGATATACCTCCTCGGGGGTTAATACATCCGGGGAGGCCAAAAGCCTGTATCCCCTGTTGGAAACCGCCTCTATTTCATAACCCTGTTTTTTTAGGACGTTTATATATTTCCATACCGCCGTCCGGCTTATTCCCAGCCTTTCGCTTAAAGATTGGCCGGAAATATGCCCCTCCTTGTTTTCAATGAGTTCTCTGAGTATCCTTTCCTTCAAAGGACAAACCTCCCTCCTTCAATTATAACAGATAATCGGTATTTTTAGATAAAAAATAGGTGGCACGAAGGCCACCTGTTAGTTTTTTATCTATCCGAATATCGAAAGCATAACTCCCGCAGCAACGGCGGAGCCTATTACGCCGGCCACGTTGGGGCCCATTGCGTGCATTAGCAGGAAGTTGGACGGGTTTTCCTTCTGACCCACCACCTGTGATACACGGGCAGCCATAGGTACCGCAGATACGCCGGCGGAGCCAATAAGAGGGTTAACCTTTCCACCGGATAATTTGTACATTATCTTGCCAAAGAGTATTCCACCCGCTGTACCTACGCCGAAGGCTATAACACCCAGCACTATAATCTGAATGGTCTGAATCTGCAGGAACTTCTCGGCGGTGGCCGAGGCGCCCACGCTTACACCCAGGAATATGGTTACTATGTTTATGAGCTCATTGGCCGCGGTCTTAGACAGCCTATCAACCACGCCGGATTCCTTGAACAGGTTACCCAGCATAAGCATTCCCACCAATGCCGCCGCAGAGGGCAGTACTAAGGATACCGCTATGGTCACTATTATTGGGAACAGTACCTTTTCTGTCTTAGAAACAGGCCGCAGCTGGTCCATTTTGACCACACGTTCCTTCTTGGTGGTCAGAGCCTTCATTATTGGAGGCTGTATAATAGGTACAAGGGCCATATAGGAGTATGCCGCCACCGCGATGGGGCCCAGCAGATGGGGTGCCAGCTTCGATGTAAGGTATATGGCCGTCGGGCCGTCGGCACCACCTATTATACCTATGGAACCGGCTTCGGGACCGGTAAATCCAAGAAGTATGGCACCCAGAAATGTAGTGAATATGCCAAGCTGTGCCGCAGCACCCAAAAGAAGGCTCTTGGGGTTTGCTATTAAAGGACCGAAATCGGTCATAGCGCCTATGCCCATGAATATTATGGGCGGGAATATACCAAGACGGTTGCCCTGGTAAAAATACTGCAAAAGTCCACCGGGCGATAATTCCGACTGCTCGCTTATTACCATTATTTGTTTCCCGGCTTCCTGTATCAGTTCTATAGGCTGACGGGTTACCTGATCAGCCATAAGGTTTGCCAGGGGCAGGTTTGACAGCAGCATACCAAAAGCTATCGGCACAAGTAAAAGCGGTTCATATTTCTTTACTATGGCCAGATACAACAATATGCAGGAAATGCCCAGCATTATAAGGTGTGGTATGTCCAGGCCGACAAAACCCGTATCCTGTACAAATTTTGCTATTATATCCAACATAGGAGTGACTCCTTTCTTAAGGTTGTTCTACTTAAGGGATACAAGTACGTCTCCTGCATTAACCGATGCGCCTTTGCCAACGTTAACCGAAGCCACCGTGCCATCGGCGGGTGCAAATATTTCGTTTTCCATCTTCATTGCTTCCAGTACCACCAATACCTGGCCGTTTGTTACGCTGTCGCCTTCCTTAACCTTTACATCAAGAACGGTGCCCGGCATGGGTGCTGTTACAGTATTACCTCCTGCCGGTGCCGGTACAGCAGGTTTGGCCGCCGGGGCCGGAGTCGCCGGAGCTGGGGCCGCCGCTGGTGCTGGGGCCGGGGCAGCTGCTGGCTTTGGAGCCGGAGCCGCAGCGCTTCCATCCTTTGCTTCTTCCACTTCCACTTGGTAGGTGTTGCCGTTTACAGTTATATTAAACTTTTTCATTCAAGGGTTCCTCCTTAATAATGTTGTAATTGAGTATTAGGACGGTCCTTTAAGGGATGTCCTGCCTGTGTTGGTTTAATACCTGTTTATGCTTCTGCTTGTCATAAGGTCCGAACGGCCGCTTAGACTCCATATTGGAGCGGTCTCAGGCATGCGGACAATACTTCGTATCACAAGGTCGGAGGGTTTAACACCCAGATTGGCAGCTACCGCCGCAGCTATCACCGCCACAAGCTCAAGGTCCGAACCGGCATCAGGCACTGCTGCAGCCGCCGGCTGCGAAACCTCCGCTGGTGCGAGCTTTGACGGTGCCGTATCCTTTGCCGGAGCGACGTCCTTTGCCTGAATTTTGTATACCACCTTTTCCATCACCTTTATTATTGCCATCAATAATACCAATACTATGAATACGATCAACATGCCCAACACGGTTATCTGCAAGCCTTCAACTATTTCTATAGTTTCTCCAAACAATTATATCACCTCTTTTTAAACAGGTATATTGCCGTGCTTTTTGGCGGGTCTTGTTTCCCTTTTGCCCTGCAGCATGTCAAAGGCACTTATTATCCTCTGCCTGGTGGTAGAGGGTACTATCACGTCGTCGACAAAACCGCGGCTTGCCGCCACATAGGGGTTGGCGAACCTGTCCTTGTATTCGTCAATCTTTGCCTGACGTGTACCCGCCGGGTCGTCAGACCTTTCAATGTCTTTTCTGAATATTATATTTGCCGCCCCCTCGGGGCCCATTACGGCTATTTCGGCACTGGGCCATGCCAGTACCACATCTGCACCAAGGTCTTTACTACACATCGCCAGGTATGCACCGCCATATGCCTTCCTTGTTACAAGGGTTACCTTGGGTACCGTAGCTTCTGAGTACGCATACAGCATTTTAGCACCATGGCGTATTATACCGCCGTATTCCTGGTTTGTACCGGGCAAAAATCCGGGCACGTCCACCAGGTTTAGAACGGGAATATTGAATGCATCGCAGGTCCTTATGAACCTACCCGCCTTATCGGAGGCGTTTATATCGAGGCAGCCAGCCAGTACCTTGGGCTGGTTGGCTATTATGCCTACGCTCCTGCCGCCCAGCCTTACAAAACCGGTTATCATGTTCAGTGCATAGTAGGCCTGTACCTCAAAAAATTCACCGTTATCCGCTATAAGCCTTATTACTCCCTTCATGTCATAGGGCTTGTTCGGGTTTTCCGGAACTATTTCGTCTAGGGCTTCCTCAATCCGGTTTATATCGTCCGCCGTATCAAATACCGGTGCCGATTCCATGTTGTTGGAGGGTAAAAAGCTCAGCAGGGTTTTAATATCCTCGATACACTGCTTTTCATCCGGGCTCATAAAGTGGGCCACACCGCTTATGGTGTTGTGGGTCCTGGCACCGCCTAAGTCCTCGGAGGATACTTCCTCACCGGTCACCGTCTTTATTACCTGGGGTCCGGTTATAAACATCTGGCTGGTTTTGTCCACCATAAACACAAAATCGGTTATCGCCGGCGAGTATACCGCCCCGCCAGCACTGGGGCCCATTATTACCGAAATCTGCGGTATTACACCGGAGGCTATGGTATTGCGATAGAAGATCTGGCCGTATCCGGACAGCGCGTCCACGCCTTCCTGTATCCTTGCTCCGCCGGAATCGTTTATGCCTACCACCGGCACTCCTACCTTCATCGCCATATCCAGCACCTTGCATATCTTCTTGGCGTGCATTTCCCCTAGGGAACCGCCTAAAACCGTAAAGTCCTGGGCAAAAACGTATACCAGCCTGCCGTTCACCGTGCCGTAACCGGTTACTACACCCTCGGCGGCAGCTTGCGTGTTTTCCATGCCCAACTGGCTGCACCGGTGCTCTACGAAGGCGTCCATCTCAACAAAGCTGCCCTCGTCCATCAAAAGGTTTATCCTTTCCCTGGCGGTTAGCTTGCCTTTTTCGTGCTGCTTTCCTATCCTCTTTTGGCCACCGCCCTCCATAATTTTTTCTTTTCTGTCCTGAAGGTCCTGTAACTTATTACCTATCATTATAATACCTCCATGAATATTAGATTTACTTCCTTTCACACAGTTCGACAAGTACCCCGTGGGTACTCTTCGGGTGTAAGAACGCGATCTGTGCTCCCCCGGCGCCGTACCTTGGCTGCTCGTCTATTAACCTAATCCCCTTCTGACGCATTTCTTCCAGAGCATCCTTAATGCTTTCAACCCTGAAAGCTATATGCTGTATACCTTCCCCCTTCTTTTCTATAAACTTAGCTATAGGCCCGTCCAGCTGGGTGGACTCCAGTAGTTCAATCTCTGTATCCCCAATGGGCAGAAAAGCAACTTTCACCCTTTGGTCCTCCACCACTTCAACCCCTTCAAGCTTTAGGCCTAAAACCTCCTTATAGAACTTTAAGGTTTCATCCAGGTTGCTGACAGCTATTCCTATATGGTCTACCTTGGTTACCATTTTTGCACCTCCTTATTGTGAGGTGAGAGGTGAGAGGCTGGAGGTGAGATTTAGTACTGCTCCGAAACATTGCTGAAACTCACACTTCCCTCATCACACTTCCCACTTCTCAGATATTTGGTCCCCGATTGACCCATGTTTTTCAAAAAACAACTATGTTAGTCGCTTATTTCTTTATTTTTCTTAAAATCTCCTCGGCGGCGGTATAAATATCCATATCCTTTGACGCTATACTTTCCACCAGCCGGTCCACTGAAAACCTTTCGCCGGATTCCTCCAGAATGAACTCCACCACCCTGTCCCTTATAAGGCTTACCAATTCTTGTTTAGTATTCCTTAGCCTTCTGCTGACCAACTCCCCGGAACTCTCCAGATAATACCTGTGGTTTTGAATCCTTTCCAAAAGGTCATCTATACCGGAATTGTCCACAGCCACAACCTTGCTTATAGGGGGGCGCCATTCCCTATTTTCGTTTAAATCCAGCATCATTTCGATCTCAATCTTGGTCCTGTCGGCACCGTCCAGGTCCGCCTTATTAATTGCGAAGACGTCCCCTATTTCCATTATGCCTGCCTTAATGGCCTGTATATCGTCCCCAAGGCCCGGCATCAAAACCATCACCACCGAATCGGCGGTCTTTACAATGTCCACTTCGGACTGTCCAACCCCAACCGTTTCGATGAATATATAATCCTTGCCGAAAATGTCCAGAAGTCTCACTGCGGTCTGGGTAGCCCGGGATAGTCCCCCGAGATGGCCCCTCGTTCCCATGCTTCTTATGAAAACTCCTTGATCGGTAAACAGGTCCTGCATCCTTATCCTGTCCCCGAGTATTGCCCCTCCGGTGAAGGGGCTTGTGGGGTCCACCGCTATTATCCCTACGGTTTTACCCCTGGCCCTCAGGGCCTTGGTCAGTTTATCGGTAAGGGTGCTTTTACCTGCTCCAGGCGGTCCTGTAATGCCTATGACATACGCACCGCCCGTTTTGTCGTAAAGTTCCTTTATCACCCTTGTGGCTTCCGGGTAGTCGTTTTCAGCATAGGTCATAAGCCTTGCCAGAGCCCTTACATCCCCAGAAACCAATCTTTCTTGTAAACTCATTGTAGCACCACCTAAAGGCTTTTGCCGTTATCTTTTTATGTTTTGTTTTATAAATTCGATAGCCTGAGAGGTAGGAGTCCCAGGAGTGAATATTTCGGCCACTCCGGCCTCCTTCAAACCGGGGATATCATCGTCGGGGATTACCCCTCCTCCCACCACCAATATATCATCAGCTTCCCTTTCCTTTAACATATTAACCACTATGGGAAACAGATGGTTGTGGGCCCCGGACAGTATACTCATTGCCACAACTTCAACGTCCTCCTGTATAGCGGTTTCCACTATCTGCTCAGGGGTTTGTCTCAAACCCGTATATATAACTTCCATCCCGGCATCCCTGAAGGCCCTAGCTATAACCTTAGCACCCCTGTCGTGGCCGTCAAGTCCCGGCTTGGCTACCAAAACCCTGATGGGTTTATCCATCTAAAATCAACCTCCTTGAATAATGTATAGAGCAGCTCTATAATACAATAGACTGTTTATATTCTCCGAATACTTCCCTTAAAACTCCGCATACCTCGCCTAAGGTAGCGTATTCCCTAACAGCACTCACTATAAAAGGCATCTGGTTTTCATCGCCTTCGGCGGCTTTTTTAAGTCCTTCAAGGGCTTCTTTTACTTTGGTGTTATCCCTAGACCGCTTTAATTCCTCAAGCTTGGCTTTTTGCATTTCGCCAACGCGGGGGTCCACCTTAAGCAGCCCTTTTGGAGTCTCCTCTTTAACCTGGAATTTGTTAACCCCGACAACCACCCTTTCACCGGATTCAACCTCCATCTGGTACCTGTAGGCACTGTCCTGGATTTCCTTTTGTACAAAGCCTTTATCAATGGCACTGGGTGCTCCTCCCAGTTCGTCAATCTTGGCTATATATTCGGAAGCTTCCTTCTCAATCCTGTCGGTCATAGCTTCCACATAATAGGATCCCGCAAGGGGGTCCACCGTCTCTGCAACTCCGCTTTCGAAGCCCACTATCTGCTGTGTCCTTAAGGCAATCCTGACAGATTCCTCGCTAGGCAGCGCAAGGGCTTCGTCCCTGGAATTGGTATGCAATGACTGGGTGCCTCCGAGAACGGCAGCCAGCGTCTGAATAGCCACTCGTACAATGTTGTTATCCGGCTGCTGGGCAGTCAGGGTTGAACCTCCTGTCTGTGTATGGAACCTCAACATCATGGATTTTGGTTTCTTTGCATTAAATCTCTCTTTCATTATCCTGGACCACAGCCTTCGGGCAGCCCTGAACTTTGCCACTTCTTCCAGAAGATCGTTATGGGAATTAAAAAAGAAGGAAAGCCTCGGCGCAAACTCATCCACTTCAAGTCCGGCATTTATCGCAGCCTGGACATAGGCAATACCGTCGGCCAGAGTGAACGCCACCTCCTGGGATGCCGTTGAACCTGCTTCCCTGATGTGGTAACCGCTGATGCTTATAGTATTCCACTTAGGCACATGCTTCGCACAATACTCGAATATATCCGTTATAAGTCTCATGGAAGGCTGGGTTGGGAAAATATAAGTACCTCTGGCTATGTACTCCTTAAGTATGTCATTCTGTATGGTACCGTTGAGTTTATCAGAAGGAACGCCCTGCTTTTCGGCTACCGCAATATACATTGCCAGTAGCACCGCAGCGGGGGCGTTTATGGTCATAGAAGTGCTAACCTTATCAAGGGGTATTCCGTCAAACAAAATCTCCATGTCCTTAAGCGAATCTATTGCCACCCCAACCTTGCCTACCTCTCCTTCGGACAATGGGTGGTCGGAATCGTATCCTATCTGAGTGGGCAGGTCAAAGGCTACGCTTAGTCCCGTCTGCCCCTGTTCGAGCAAGTACTTATACCTTTTATTGGATTCCTCCGCAGTAGCAAATCCTGCGTACTGCCTCATGGTCCACAGTCTGCCCCTATACATGGTGGGCTGCACGCCCCTTGTATAGGGATACTCCCCAGGAAAACCCAAATCTTCGAGGTAGTCCAGGTCCTCCAAATCCGTGGGGGTATAGAGCCTTTGTACATCCGAATTCGAGCCCGTCACAAAATTCTCTTTGCGTTCGGGCCTTTTGGAAAGAAGTTTCTTTAATCTTTGTTCTTCCCAATCCCGTTTTGCCTTACTTATTGTGTCCTGATTCTCTTTATCCGCCATAATACTTCCTCCTTTTTTGAACAAATATTGGATTTACCGGTAATCCTCTGTATTGGGGACTATTTTTTAGTATTATTAAAGCAGATGCAATAACTACTTCATTTTTCTTTAATTTTATCGCATTTGACAGGCATTTTGCAAGTTAAACTTCATAAATTAGCAATGTATACAAGAAAACCTGTACAATAGTATACACTTTCTTTTATATTTATAAACAGATCCTTCAGCTTCGTTTTAGAATGACAAGCAAAAAAACGTAGTTTTTCAGCAGTCTCGCGGAATATCGGGCCTATTATTTTTGCTTGGCAGCGGTTCTCTCTATGAACCGTTCCACATCTATTATGTACCTCTCGTGGCTACCCTCTCCTATTTTTTCCTTTTCGTCGTAGGCCTCCACCTTAAATTCAAGTCTTTTGCCATCTATACCTGTTAGCTGCGCCATTGCATACACCTTCATGCCCACCGGAGTAGCCGCCAGATGCCGGACGTCGATGCGGGTCCCGACGGTGACATAGCCCTTAGGAAGGTGCAGATCCACCGCTGAAAGGGCGGCGTTTTCCATAAGGCCTATCATCATTGGGGTGGCAAAAACCTTAACCCCTCCGCTACCAAAACTCATGGCCGTATCCTTTTCCGTTACCACCTTTTCAATCTTGAACTTAAGTCCTCTGTTCAGTTTAAATCCCACCAAATCACCTCCATATGCTGTCGCTAACGATTACCTATTATATCAGATAAGTCGCCAAAAATCCATACTGTGAGGGGCTTAGAGAGCGGCGTATCAGTAGTGAAAGACCAGCACCTGTGATCCGCAAGAACCGTCCCCCTGGTTTGCCTGGTTTGTGTCGGGCGAACCTAAAAAGAAGGCCCATAAAGAGCCTTCCTTACTTGAAAACCTACGCCTGAGAAAATATCTCCACGAACTCCTCACCGGTCAGCTTTTCCCTTTCTAAAAGGGCCACTGCAACCGCGTGGAGTTTATTTATATTGTTTTCCAGCATTTCCTGGGCCTTCTCATAGGCCTTGTCTATCATGCCCTTTACTTCCTTGTCAATCTTCGCAGCCACTTCCTCGCTGTAGTTCTTGCTCCTTGCCATATCCCTACCTATAAACACCTCATCCTGACCCGAACCAAATGTCATGGGTCCTAAGTTTTCACTCATACCGTATTCGGTAACCATCTTGCGCGCCATCCTGGAGGCCTTTTCCAAGTCGTTCTGGGCACCGGTACTTATGTCGTTAATAACAAGTTTTTCCGCTACCCGTCCTCCTAGAAGATGAATAAGATGCTCTTCCATCTCGGACTTGGACATATAGTACTTATCCTCCTGTGGAAGTATCATGGTATACCCGCCAGCTCTTCCCCGAGGTATTATTGAAATCTGATGCACGGGGTCGGAATTGGGCAATAGATGGGCTACCACCGCATGGCCCGCTTCGTGATAAGCCGTGAGCCTTTTATCCTTTTCGCTCATTACCCTGCTCTTTTTCTCCGGACCGGCAATAACCCTTGTTACGCCTTCCTCAATCTCGTCCCTACCGATTTGTTTCTTTCCTCTACGGGCCGAAAGGAGAGCAGCTTCGTTCATCAGGTTTTCCAAATCAGCGGGCGTAAAACCCGGTGTGCCCTTAGCCACGTCTTCGAGGTTCACGCTTTCGCCAAGGGGTTTGCCTCTTGAATGTATCCTTAGAATGGCTTCCCTTTCCTTTATATCCGGTATCCCTACCATCACCTGTCTGTCAAACCGGCCGGGCCTAAGCAGTGCCGGGTCCAGAATATCCGGTCTGTTGGTTGCCGCTATAATAATTATCCCTTCATTTACGCTGAAACCGTCCATCTCAACCAGCAGCTGATTAAGGGTCTGTTCCCTCTCGTCGTGTCCCCCACCAAGTCCGGCACCCCTGTGCCGGCCTACGGCGTCTATTTCGTCAATAAACACTATACAGGGGGAATTCTTTTTGGCCTGTTCGAACAGGTCTCTTACTCTGGAGGCTCCCACCCCCACGAACATTTCAACAAAGTCCGAGCCGGATATGCTGAAAAAAGGAACTCCTGCCTCGCCGGCAACCGCCCTGGCCAGGTAAGTTTTACCCGTTCCCGGCGGACCCACCAGCAGTATTCCCTTGGGTATGCGGGCACCAAGCTCTATAAACTTTCTGGGGTTTTTGAGAAACTCCACTATTTCGGCAAGCTCTTCTTTTTCCTCCTTGGCCCCCGCCACATCGCTGAAGGTAATCTTTTTCTTGTCATCGGTATGCAGTCTGGCTTTGCTTTTTCCAAAGGACATTACTCTGCTGCCCCCGCCCTGGGACTGCTGCATGAAGAAAAACCACAGCACCACAAACAAAAGTATCAGGAAAAATGTGGGGAGTAGCTGAGCCCACCAGGGATTGCCCTGGGGGGGATTATTTTTAACCTGAAGTATCTCTGCTTGAATCTGAGGCATTATAAATTGGTTAAAGGTCTGCACATCGGGTACTGTGGACTGGAATTCGGTACCGTCATCCAACACTCCCGTTACCAAATTTTCCTCAATAACCAGTGACTTAACCCTTTGTTGTTCAAGCATTACTATGAGCTGCGAATACTCCAGTTCATTTATCTCTTTGGTGTTGGCTCCATACATCTGAACTATAGCCACTATTATAATGAAGATCAGTATATAAAAACTGGCTCCACGGAAAAGTCTCGTCAATAATAGCCCTCCCTTCTGCTATATAAAATCATAATAGCTATTTTAACACATAGGCAAAAAAAACTCAAACAGTGTATCACAGGCCGGTTTACCGGCCGTTATACTCTTCGGGCTTTAGCACGCAAATCTCGGGCAAATTCCTGAACCTTTCCGCAAAGTCGAGACCGTAACCCACAACAAACTCGTCTTCTATTTCAAAACCCTTGTAATCAACCTTCACATTTGCCTTTCTCCTGTAGGGCTTGTCAAGGAGGGTACATATCCTTATGCTGCTCGCTCCCCGGGTCCTTAGGTTCTCCTGCAAATAATACAGTGTAAGCCCGCTGTCTATAATATCCTCAACTATAAGTACGTCCATACCCTCTATGCTGTTATCCAGGTCCTTCAATATCCTTACCACCCCGGAGGTCTCGGTGGTGTTGCCGTAACTCGAAACTGCTATAAAATCCAACATAAGCGGAACGTCTATGTTTTTTACAAGGTCGCCCATAAAAACAACCGCTCCCTTCAACACGCCCACAATCACCAGATTCTTCTCCCGGTAATCCTTTGAAATATCCGCCGCCAGTTCCTTTACCTTGTCCT
Organism: Bacillota bacterium; assembly: GCA_028686075.1. Lineage (GTDB taxonomy): Bacteria > Bacillota > Clostridia > Ch29 > Ch29 > JAAYEV01. Next base: position 217,343 of record JAQUCT010000001.1, on the reverse strand, counting down.
GAATCTGCTCCTTAGTTATCAATACCCTCTCAATACTGTCCCTCATTTTAGTATTCCTCCCCGGTGGATAAGTATAGTAATTCCAGTCTAAGCACCTGCCTGGTATCCTTTGAAATTTTGTACCTTTCATCTATTCTATACCCGGCTACCCAGACAATACCCAATTTGTTTCTAATAATAGGGGTTAAATCTCTTTTACCTTTTGGAATCTTAGCATCAATAAAAAAGTCCTTTACCTTTTTTGTGCCGCCCATTCCAAGGGGAATAAATCTATCCCCTTCTTTTCGCCCCGTGGCATTAAGATTCCCGCCAACCTTTTCAAAATCCAGGAAGGCCCGGCTTCCGTCCGCCGCATCCCTTTCCCCATTATAGGTATCAATACCTATAATGGAGGCATCTATTACGCCTCCAATCTCAGAAATATCGGTCCTTCCCGGGATTGAAAGATTATAGGTCGCCTCTATACTGCTTTTTTCGGGTTCTCCCCGGGCAAGAAAGAACCGTCCGTATTCAACGCCCGCCACAAGACCCCGTGGAAGGTTAAGCCTTTTTCCGGTTTTCCCCGCTTCCAGCAGATTAAATACCTGGCGTATGTGTGTAAGCTCCAGGTTGTCCACATCCCCCAGAAGATGCTCAATCCCTTTTCGCAGCACTCTCCTCCTAAGAGCGGTATGAAGTGCTGAAAGGTCCTTTAGGCAAAATTCAAGCCTGTCGGTACCTATACCCGATACAAGGTCCTGGAACTTTTTCGCGGCCATACCGCTTAAGCAGTCGTCCTCTTCCCTTAATATATTTGCCATATCCAGTATGGCCCGGTCAATATTGTTGTTGTATTTATCCCTCAAATAGGGTAAAAGCTCAAGCCTAATCCTGTTTCTGAAATATACAGGCATAAAGTTGGTTTTGTCGGTTACCGGCCGGAGCCCGTTTTTAGCGCAATATTCTTCTATAAGCGACCGGGGTACCTCCAATAGAGGCCTTATAATGCTACCCCTTACGGGTTTTATCCCGGCAAGGCCCGAAACCCCCGAACCCCTTATAAGTCTCATCAACACCGTTTCCACCTGGTCATCCAGATTATGGGCCACCGCAATCCTATTGAAGCCCTGCTCCCGCATTACCCTGTTGAAAAGGCCATACCTGGCCTTTCTGCCAGCCTGTTCCGGGGAAAGCCCCTCCAAGGCGGCCATCCTTGGCACATCAACAGTTTCAATAACGCAGGGGATGTCTCTTTCCCGGCAGAAGTTCTCCACGTATTTAGCGTCCTCTTCCGCATCGCCGGGACGGAATTTATGGTTTAAGTGAGCACATACAAGCCGCAAATTATAGCGACCTTTAAACCTATAAAGAAGATGAAGCAATGCGGTGGAATCGGGCCCTCCTGAAACCCCCGTCACAATTCCATCTCCATCCTTTATCATACCGTATTCTTTTATTGTTTTATGGAAAATACTCTCTATATTCAACCCTATCCCTTCCCCCGGGTTTAAAGTATCAATATAAGCACCATCACAAAAAAGGCCGCCGATGCAGCAAGGCCTGCGTTTATCAAGGCATCGTTACTGCACCGGTTAAATTCGTCGCCATCGCCGGCGGCGGGGCAAAGTGCTCTTCTAAGGTCACTAACCAGTGCTTCAAGGCTATGATTTTCCTGTTCCAGCCCTTTTATTATAACCTTTTTTAAATTTTTACTCAATCGTGTTTTACCAATCCTTTCCCTTAAGGCCCCAAAATCCCTGCCGACATCCGGTATTCCGCCCAAAAGAAGGTCGACAAGCATCATAAGAAGTGCAAAGGTTTGATAGCCCTCGTCCGCAATCCTTTTGCCCCTGCCCCAGCCTGCTCTGTCATAGACCGGGGTAAACTGGGTCACCGGCTGCCTTTCGCCCACTACACCCCCAAAATCCACAAGATACAGGCTACCGGTTTTTTTATCAAAAACAAGGTTTTCCGGTTTGATGTCACAGTAATATAAACCCCTCCGATTTAGCAGCATGCATATAACGGCTATTACTGCTGCTGTCTCCACCGCCGTCCTTTGCGGAATCCTTCCCGCGCGGCAGAGCATTTTAAGGTTTTCCCCCTCAAGGTATTCCATAACAAAAAAGTACCGGTTCCAGCCTTCTATTGTGCAGTCATCCCTTACGTATACCCTGGGTATATAGTCTATCGACGAAAGGCCGGACAGGGCTTTATACTCCCTTTCCACGCCCGCCATGTCCCCGCCCAGTTTAAGGGCGTACTCCTTCCAGTCCGAAAGGTCCCTCACCAGATATACCTCTGCCGTCCCGCCGCTACCGATTGGCTTTAAAACCCGGTACTCCCCGCCGTACCACCTGCCTTTAATAGAGGTGCCCGGCTTTAACAATATTCTTTCCACAATTTATATTCCCTCCAAAAGAAAATATAAGCTGTTCTCTACAGCTTTATATACAGATATATATGAGGCTTCATGAATACTAATTGCCTTTATGTGCGATAAAAATTTCCTTTCGGCCCAGTATCCGTATTATATCCGGGCTTTATAGTATAAAGGGCCTTTCCTCTTCGGCCTCCGGAGGAGGCCCTTCCACCACCGGCTGCCACCGGCTACCTTCCTCCGTATACAAGGTCAAGTCCTCACCGTCGAAAAGCCGGGATGCCCGGACAATGCCCGCATGGGTGGGTGTAGGTCCTCCAACCTTTATTCTTTTGAGCCTTTTGGTCAGCTCATCAAAATCGTCGGTGAATCCGCTTATTACTCTTCCCTCCCTTCCCCCTCTCCCTGGAAAGGCAACTATCCCCAGGCAGGACCTGCCCTTTCTTGTTTTAAGGGATATCAAGAGGTCCTGCATACTGCCTAACGCCGTCTTAATCCGGCTCTTCATGCTACCACTGCAGTCAATTGCCACAACACATTTGAGGCTTACCTCGTTACCCATCCGCTGAATATATTCAAGTATCCTTGCCCGAGAATCCGGTTCCATATCCTCCAGGGAATAGCCGGTTATATTCCGTAGCTGGCGGCTCACCGCCCTTTCTATGGTCATTTGTACCGACCGCATCGTAACCATCTGTACCGAATAATCCAGCATGGACAGCGGTATTATATCGCATATACCGCCCCCAACCTTTGCTATGCCTTCAAGCTCAATATAGGGCTCCTCCGCCTCGCCGCTACCCATTATACCTATCGCGTTTACTATTATTCCCTTTCTGTGGGCAAGGAAAGCCGCCTTGGCAGGGTTCTCTCCCACATTGGACTTGCCATCGCTTATCACAATTATCTCCTTAAGTTCCATAGGCACCGTTAATTCTCCGCCCACCGCATACACACCCCGCTATAAATTTTTCCATACCTTTGATACCACTACCGTCATATCGTCCCTGGCCTGTCCATCATAGTATTCCAAAGCCCTTTCAAAAATAATACGGGCAATCTCCTGTGGGTTCCGGTTGTTAGTACCCCTTAAAATATCCGCCACCCACTCCTCACTGTCCTCCTCCTCACACGCTTCCGCAATGCCGTCAGTTACCATGACTATAAAATCGTCCTCCACCACCGTCAGCTTTTTAGTATGGTAATCTATTTTGTCCACTATACCCATAGGAAGCGAAGAAGCGGACAGCACCTTCACTTCATCCCCCCGCTTTATATAGGTAGGGGGTGCCCCTATTTTCACCAGCTTTACATCCCCGTTGTACATATCAATAAGTGCTATATCCAGCGTGGAAAAACTGTCCCCCGGAGATTTCAGCATCATAATTGAGTTTATGGTTCTAACGGCCAAGTCATGGCCATAACCTACCTCCAGCAACTGTTCCAACATGTTTATGGTTGTTGAGCTTTCCAGGGAAGCCCGGGCCCCGGTACCCATACCGTCCGAAAGAGCGATGAGATATTGGTGGTTCTTAAGCTCCATAAAGGAGTAGTTATCCCCATTAACCTGGCCCTCCTCCTTCGGAGCGCTACAAACCCCGGTGGAGACATTGAACTTCCTCGCCTCTACCAGCTTGAGGGAACAAACCCCGTTCTTAATGCTGCACAGGTAATCCGGTTTGTTAAACCTCCTGCCTGTAACCGCCGAAACCGCGGGGATTACTTTTTTGACGCATTCCCGGCACCCAAAACAGGGTTTTCTATCCAGGTACACCTCCAGCCCCCTACCGGGTTTCTCCACCACGACCGCTCTAAATACTTCTATGCCTTTCTCTGCCAGGGTCTTTGATATATCCCTTTCCAGCTTTGCGTTGAATTTAAGGCGCATATCAATCTCCCCGGCCAGATTTTCCATAACCCCAGCCATACCTTCCAACTGCTGTGACACTAGGTTCCTACAGTCCTCCATCTTAAGCTGCCATTTATAGTTTATCCTGAAAAGGTCAAATAGATAGTTAACCGCCTCAATCAGACATTCCGGCTTTATACACCTCTTCCTAAGCGACGGCGGAATGTCTTTTTCCTCCGCAATCCCCTTTTCCTCGGCAATGCACAGCAGTTGGAACACCGATTGGTATGTGAAATAGATCTCTTTTTCCCAACAGGTCCTGCGGAAACTGCAGTTTAGGCAGGACCTGTTGCATATACCGTCAATCAACTTGTTTAGGCTCCGCCTGCCCAAAAAATCCTCCTTAAAAGATACATCGTTAAAACTGGCGGACAGCTGGGTGAACACGCCGGCAAACTCTTTAAGCCTTATGGATGCAAATTCTCTGGCCTTTATATGATAAGGTACCCTTTCATCGGTTTCCCCATCCCCATCCATCACACAGGCCAACCCCTCCAAAACCCGGCCCGGAATAAGTATAAACAGTAGCGAAGCGGCCAGCAGTTCCTCCATATTGATTAGCGATGCCGCCCCGCCTCCCATGTAAAAATTGAGTATTGAGCTGCCTATTATAAATCCCAGTATGCTACCCGCCCTGCCCAGTTCTTTAAAGGTCCCCGACAGCATCCCTGCAAAGGAGAACACCCCCACCATTGCCGCCGCCCGGGTGGTCATAAGCCCGGAGGTCAGACCCAAAAGCGCCCCCGCCGCGCTGCCTGTCGTAGCCCCGCCGGTATAGGCACCCATCATTATTACCACAGCCATGACCATTATTTTAATGGCAATATGCCATACCCGTAAGGCTCCTATGCCGCTCACCGCCACCGCTATGGCCACCGCCGTGCATATAGCATCTTCTCTGGAAACGTGCCTGCCCTTTCCCAGATCCTTAATAACCGAAAAGGCATAATCGAATATATATACAAGTATACCCCCCGCAAGGGCCTCAAACCCTAATATAATCATATCGAACGGTATCCAGCTTCCCGCCGAATTTAGCCAGAACACCGAAGTGCCAAGCATTGTAAAAAAGGTTATCAGGGATAAGCTGTGCCTTTTGGCCGGTTTTTTTCTAAATAGGATACGCGAAATTATGTATACAAGCCCCATAGTCGTTATATGTTTATAGGACGCCGCCAGCCCGGCGGTGCTTATTAAGCCCAATGCCGCCGACAGAAAAACCGGTATGGGCATGCACCGGTTTAAAAGGGCGGCACTAAAAAATGCTGTTCCGAAGGGCATTGTATTTTCCAGTATAAATGCCCTGGACATAAAAAACCCAATAAGATTGATTGTCACCATTCCCCTTATATATACCGCATCCCTTGATGAGGTATATATCGGAAAAGCCTGACTCTTGTTCATTGGAATACCCCCAACCGCTTATTTTACGGCCCCCGAACGCCGTAGTTGTAGACCAGTTATTAAATTATAGCAAAGCTTGTCCCGTTTTTTTGTCAGCTTTTGGTAGGACTGGCACAAAAATATATGACATATTAGATAGATGTTCCGACAAATGCCTTCATAAAGGTTTAGAAAAGTTACAACAGAAATGCGGTTTTTATACAAAAAATGTAAAAAAAGGAGATACGAATGTATCTCCTTTTTTGGTGGGCACAACTGGGCTCGAACCAGTGACCCCCTGCTTGTAAGGCAGGTGCTCTCCCAACTGAGCTATGCGCCCGCGTGGTGACCCCTAGGGGAATTGAACCCCTGTTACCGCCGTGAAAGGGCGGTGTCTTAACCGCTTGACCAAGGGGCCATGGCTGGTAGCGGCGAACGGATTTGAACCGCTGACACTGCGGGTATGAACCGCATGCTCTAGCCACCTGAGCTACGCCGCCACATGGTTGCGGGGGCAGGATTTGAACCTGCGACCTCCGGGTTATGAGCCCGACGAGCTACCTGACTGCTCCACCCCGCGTCATTGTTATTTCTTCCGACGACAAAGCCTATTATATTATATATACTTTTTATCGTCAACCCTTTTTCAAGGAAATCTATAAGGTATTTTTATCCGTATCTTTATCAACCTCTATAAGGTTTTGGTATAAAACTCCCTCAAGGTTATCCCATTCACTGACTATAAGCCTATCAAAGTTCCAATACTCCATAAGACTTTTGAGTATTATGGTCCCGGCTACTATTATATCCGCCCTTTTGGGCTGTAATCCCGGTATTTTTCTCCTTAGCCGCGTATCCATGGCCGACAGCCTTTCCAGCATTTCACAGACATCTCTCCGGTTAAGAACATACCTATGGATACGGTCCGCATCGTATTCTTCTACACCCTGAACTACTGCCGCAAGGCTTGTTATTGTTCCGCCTATGCCTACCATTTCCGCATCCCCAACAATCATATCCTTTGTATTTTTGTAAATTTTGTCTGCAGCATACCGCCGGGCCGCTTCAATCTCTGCCATTTTTGCCGGGTCGTTTCTTATAAATTTTTCGGTCATTCTCACTGCGCCTATGTCAAGGCTTTTTCGTCCCTTTATTCTAAACCCCGCCCCGGATACCAGTTCAGTACTTCCGCCGCCTATGTCCACCATAAAAATTTCTTTTTGCTTGTATCCGCAACCCAATATCGCTCCGATATAGCCCGCCTCCGCCTCTTGGGTACCATTCAGAACCCGGGACTTTAATCCCAGTTCGCGTACCCTTTCGATAAAACAATCCCCGTTTATGGCATCCCTAACAGCACTGGTAGCAAACGCCTCAATCCTCTCGGCTCCCATAGAAAAAGCCTTTGCCCTAAACTCCCTAATCGCCCGAAGGGTTGTTTGCACATTCTGCGGGGACAGCATACCACTGGCGTCCACCCCCGTACCCAGCCTGGTTGTGTACAAGTCCTTATACAGTGGCTTTATACAAAACCCATCAGTCTGTGCCACCAGAAGCCTTACCGAATTGCTACCTATGTCTATCGCCGCCGCTATTCCCATAAATGTGCCTCCATTTAATAAACCGTGCCTGCAGGCACGGTCATTTGCTAATAATCCCCTCTTCGGAAACCTCCGCCTCTTTTGGATTCCTGGCTTTTTTTGAGCTGCTGCTGCTTTTCATCACTGTCCTTTAAAAATTTCATCATCCTGTCTTCAAAGGACAGATTTTTGGTCTTTTCCCTCTTCTCCGCCTCCCAGTCAATCTCAATGGGCCTTGAGGTCTTCTTTAAACGGGTGCCTGCCTGTTTAAGCGATAGACTTATCTTCCCCTTGCTGTCAATGGATATTATCTTTGCTTTAACTTTATCCTTTTCTTTGAGATACTGCTTAATATCCTCGACATAATGGTCGGCTACTTCCGATATGTGCACAAGTCCGGTCTTCCCTTCCGGCAGTTGAACGAAGGCACCAAAACTGGCTATGCTGGTAACCGTTCCTTCAACTATGCTCCCTACCTGAAACGGCATAGGTCAAAAATTCCTCCTCTTTGTTATTAAAACGCTATACAGCCTGTGATAATTATATATTATGCCTGTAGTTATGTCAATTGTCTGAATCCTGCTCTCCATGGTTTACATCAACAAACATTATTTCACCGGATTTAATGAGCCCTAGTCTTTCCCGGGCTATTTTTTCTATGTATTCATCGCTTTGCATCCTTTCTATTTCATCCTTAAGCTTTTCGTTCTCCTTTTTCATCTGTTCTATCTGCGCCTGTATCCGTGCCTCCTCCGTACGGGATTTGCTGATGGCTATATACTGGGCCGAAAGGGTGTAGACCAGATAAACCGCGAGCAAAATAATCACTATATTCTTTGGCCTGACAGGCTTTTTAGTTTTTTTTGGTTTCATCTCATATACTTGTCCCATCGAAAGACCCCCATCCGTGTCCCTTGTTTATGTATTATTGTTCTATAAAAAAGGCCTAAATCCTTCATATCATTTCTTATTCTTAAGCATTGGTATATACTTCCGCAAGTCCCGGCCCAGCCTGCTAAACAGTTTAGCCGTCTTAATCTTAACCCTGTTGCACGGTTTCCACAGCATATTTGACAAAAGCCTAACCGGACCACTTATTAGTTTAATAATGGAGTATACAAAGCCCCTCACGCAATAAACAAGTGCATACAACAAGCCCCGGGCAGCCCTGCTCAAGAGTTTAAAATATACAACCATTCCCATCGCAAACCCCAGCAGTTGGTAAACCCTTACCATTCCGCTGCTGCTGTTGTACACCACCGAAAGGATGAGAATAAGGCCCAGGGCCCAGAATATAATATCCCCGATTATAGTTATCGCTCTTCCAAACCGGAGGATGTCCCGTACAAATCTGTACAGGTCAAATATAAGCCCAAGCAAAAGCCCGCCATAAACTGAGGCCAACAGAATTATTATCTGGTCAGTAACCGAAAGGAGCATTTAAGACCCCCTCACCAATTCTAAAGTCTATCTAATTTAATAAACCACCGTACGGGACGATGGTTTATTTGAACATCCTAGCTAGAATTCCTTTTCCTTTGTCTTTAAGTTCCCTGCCTTCGGAATAGATACAGCTTGTGATATTCCCCTTTACCTGCAGGTTCCCATCATCGATGCTCAGCTTATTTATTTGCAGGCCTTCACCGGTAACCGTAAGGGTGCCAAGCGAAGTCTCCAGCGCAACCTTGTTTTCATCAAAATTGTATATATCCTTTACCCCGGATATGGATAAAGAACCTCTGTCCTCCAGCGTAATGCTGTGTTTTTTATCCTCCATAGCCTGCCCCCCTTTCCTTACGTTAAATATCTATGTCTACTCTTGCGGATTTATTCCTATTCCCAGGCCTTTACTATCTCAATTCCTTCGAAATAGTACTCGACTATCTCCTCGGCTTTTTTACCATCCTTTGCAAGGGCATAGGCTCCCCACTGCGACATGCCCACACCATGGCCGTATCCCCGGCCCTTTATTGTGAGTTTGCTCCCCTCGGCCTCCATGCTGTCAATGAGCGTGGACTTCATCTTGGTACTGTCAATGGCGATACGGAATTCGGGAGCGGAAACTTCCATACCGTCGAATTTTAGAGTAATTGCCCTACCCGAAGGGCCTTTTTTCCCAACCTTGGCGGTCCTTATCTCCTTTACCTCCTTGTCCATATCGCCTAGTACCTGCATCACTTCCTGATTGGAAAAGGATACAGTCCAGTTGCTGTCATCCTCCGGTGCCTCCGGCGAATCCGGGGACTTTGTAACCTTAATATAGGGTGGCTCGTCCTCCTCAAAGGCAAGTCCTTCCTTGGCTGAGGCGGTCATGCCCCCCGCATGGGCGTGGAACCATGCCTTGATGTAATTGTTGTTATGGATAGCCACTTCACCTCTGGTCCTTTCTACCGCTTTTTTGACCCTGTCGTTTACCGCCTGCTGGTTCCATGCCTGGGCTTCCTCTATATCGGTGGAAACGTGAGCACCTTCGTACTTGGAGCCACCCTTTTTAGATACAAACTCCATAACAAAGGTGCGGGCTAAAATGGCCTGGGCCGCCAGGGCTTCTTCAGGCCAATCGTTCTTCATCTCCCCGGCCACAACGCCCTGCAGGTATTCTTCAAAGGGCAGTTCCTTAATATCCCCGGTTTCCTTGACATAAACCTTCAAAACCGGTTCTTTCCCTTGTCCCCGGCTTATGGATTCCGGAATCTTAAGTCGTACCATCTCAGGGGCCGGTCTTTGTTCCGGCACCCTGTCCCGGGCACAGGATGTTACCAGAATCAATAAAACAATGAGAATTACAAGCCCCACCATCCTTCTGCGTTTCATTTAACCTTTGCCTCCTTTTTTAATTGCTGTACCTCCTTTGCTATTAGTATCTGGAATATTCGCTATTCTAATATGTAATTTTTTACCTAACCCACCAAGCCCTGTGCCATAATTAAGGCATTGAACACCGGTTTATCTTGGCCATCTTTCGAATGCCCGAATTCAGCGATTTCGACATCTCCAGCCTGACAGCTTTTGTTAGTTGAATCGTAAGAAATATAAATGCGTTCCCTGTGGTCTCTTTTTCCATTCCGGTCGTTTAGGAAAGTAATGCTCTGATAGACCGTTTCCGCCTGCGCCCAGGTGGCTTGGACGGAGCTAGAGATTTAGTTAACTTAAGCCATCTTGTTCCAAAGGTCGCTTGCTATATGCCTTACAAGCTTTAGAAAGTCATGTTTAATACCGACTAAAAGGTGCATGAGCCTCAGGAGCATATACAGAATGAGCGCACAGTACAGGTAGATGCCTTCTGTAACAATAATGCTCTCGGGTGACCCCTTCTCCAGATCGAAAAGGGTATGCATTTTTACAGCAGCCTTGGTTTTACGGTAATAAGCCCAGGGGAAGAGAGAAAGACAAACACGCATAATGGTTGCATCAAGAATTTTTAAGGTTCCCCAACTTCCCGGGATTACTCGTATACCGTCATGCTTTGCAAGTTCTTTGAAGGCAGCCTCAAAAATTATCTTAAAGATTTCTGGGTCCCTTTGAATTCTACTGAAAGCTCACACTTATGTTTCTATTCCCAAACACTTTGCTATCTGACTTTATCAGGCAGAAACTTAAACCAACAGCCAGATGCCCAGAAATAAAAAGCCCAGTGCCCATATGTAAAAGAATATTTCAGTCCCCTTGTCTCCCAGCACTTTTTTGAACATTTCAATTTTCTTCATGTTCCAGATTTTTCCCGGCTTCATAACAGCAATTACAACAACAAATACAGCATACAATATTGAAATAATTCCCCATAGTTTCATTTTTCTCCCCCTTATTCCAATCCTTCTCTTATTTTTGGAGCTAATACTATAAATACTATTATGCTTATACCCAGTACTATTCCTGAATATTTGATTATATCCATGAACGAACCGCCACCTGATAAAACCAGATTGTTCCCCTTGTAGGTCCAGTAAAAAGGTATCCAGTAAAACAAGGGCTGCCATTTGTCCGCCAGAAGCTCTATTGCTGCAACACTCCCAAAAAGAGGAAGGAAAAGCGTCTTCATGTTTCCTGCAGCATTCATGACATCGTCGTTGTTGATTCCTTCAATAAAACCTATAAGAATGCTTATTATGCAGGAAGTGGTTATCATCAGCAACGCATGAAAATAGTTTATGTTCCTGAATCCTGTAATCATTAACATCAGGAAAGTTCCGACAATGGGAATGAATACTCCTATGACGCTTTTACCTGCAATAAAACCCATTCTCGAAACAGGAGACACATGTATCGAACTAATTGTGTTTTCTGTTTTTTCTTCAACAATATTCAGTGCAATAATCATCCCGCCCAATATTGAAGTAAACATTACTGCCACATTGACCATTAATTTTTTAAGGGGAGGAATATCTCTTCCATAGTCTATTATTTCAGCCATTGAGTCTTCAAGCCCTATGCCGTAGTGGTCAAATGCGGTCAGATTTCTTACATAGTCCACCACATAGTCAGGTTCGTTGCCCTGGGTAAGAATAAAATACTCATCATTTTCCCCGGGAAGCACCCCTACTATATTGTCTCTCTTTTTTACCCTTTTCTCAATGTTTTCGACGGTATCGATCAATTCAATATTTGCAAACTGCTTGAAGAATTCCTCCTGGTCACTGTTTTCTCCTTTAAGTAAGACTATTTCGACAGTGGTATCATTTATGCCAGGTGAGAAAATATTGATTATCACGGCAAATATTACCGGTACAACTATTATGTAGAGGGTTATGAAATTTCTTACACTCACTTTCATGTCCCTCTTGAATATCATCAATATCTTCCTAATCACCTCGCAACACTCCTTATAAGGTCAAAGTTTTGTTGAATCTGTAATTCGCCAGTATGAAGATGTCCAGTCCCAACACCGCAAAGCCGAGAGATGCCAAAAGTACATAGGCCATGTTTCCGTTTGTTGATATTATTTCCTTGAAGCTTTGGAGCATCACATAGCTTGGTATTATTTTTACCCAGTCAGGATCCCAGCTTGGTGTAAAATAGGATATATTGGGCATGATCATAATTACTATTACAATGTACAGAGTACCGAAAGACTGTATTATGTCTTTATAATAGCTTGTTATTAAAAGTCCCAGGGAGGCTGCAAAAAATCCTGATGTGATTATGAATAAAATCATGGCGGCGTAGTTTGGTTGCAGTCCCATAACGGGAACCGTTATTATGGAAGTTGTAACTATTGATGTGACAATTACAACGCCGATCTTGCTCAAAAGATATTGCCATACGGATGAAGCTGTTACTGCATAGGCCTGTATTATTCCTTCATTTTTGTCAAGGAATATATAGGCAGCTATTATAAACAGACTCATGAGACTTCCGTTGAAAGTCAGGAATACAGGTATCAGGTTTTGTTTGTCGCTTAAGGGTTCGATATCCTGATAAATAGACTTGACTGTTATATTGTCTGAATAATCCTTAATTACATCGAATGCGGCTTTTTTGTTGTGGAATACGAGGAGCAGATTTTTGAGCTTCTGGGTCTCATACCCTTGAAGATAGTACGTATGTATTACTTGATTATCTTCATTTACTCGAACATGAACTGCAGGCACTCTTTCAGAATTCGAAAAGGCATCCAGGGCATCCTTGCTTTCAAGGAGATAAATCTTGGATTCATCTGTCTCATAAAGTTCAGCTGCATACATGGTCTTTCCGGCTTCCAGTTCCACAAATTCAGCAGTTCCGTCCAAGTCCTCCTCCAGCAGATTGTCCCTGTATTTATCCCTTACAACCTGAGGCAGATCAATATAAATATACTCTTCACCCTTGCTGTCGAAATCATTGGGAACCACAAATGCAAGAATCATGAGGAGTATCACCGCCATGCCCAGTTCAATATAGAAGTACCAGCTTTTTGAAGAAAGGATGAGCTCCTTTGTAAAACTGTACCATAGTTTCATTTACACCAGTACCCTTCCTGTCACCTTAATGAATATATCTTCAAGAGTGGCTTCCTTGGTATGCATGGTCCGGATGTCATTTTTCCTTATGACTTCAAGCAGTTTCTGCTTCTCTTCATCAACAACTGTGGAAAAGCTTTCTTTGTTTATTTCTCCGTTTTTGTAATATTCCACTTCCACCAGTTTTTTGCCGTATTTCACCTTCAGTTCCTTTGGAAAATCTATCAGTCTTATCTTCCCGTCAACAATAAATGCAACCCTGTTGCACAATTCATCTGCAATATACATGTTGTGTGTCGTCAAAAAAATCGTGACCCCTCTTTCATTCTCCTGCCTTATTATGTCCTTTATTGTAGCAGCTATTGCCGGGTCAAGACCTGTAGTCGGTTCATCCAGAAACCACATCTCCGGATTATTTATCATGGACCTGGCAAATGTAAGCCTGTGTTTCATTCCTTTTGAGTATTTTCCAGCTTTTATGTTTTCCTTGCCGTCAAGTCCCACCAGTTTTATCAGATCCATTGGATTCCTTGTTTCTACATCGAACAGTTTTCTGTAGAATTCAAGGTTCTCAAGACCAGACATCTTTGTGTAAACATTGGACTGTTCAAATGACATTCCTATTTTGTTGAACATTTTATTCTTGATATGCTTGATGTCATATCCAGCGACCTCCACCTCACCCTTTTGAAGCTGCAAAAGACCGGTCAATATGTTTTGGGTAGTAGACTTGCCTGCTCCCGATGGACCAAGGAACCCGAAAATCTCACCTTTTTCAATTTCGAAGTTTACATCTTCCACAGCATATTTTTCGTCGTTGCTGTATGAGTGGTAAAGGTTCTTGACTTTTATCATCTTCCGCCTCCTCTCACCTATAGAATCCTTTTCTCAGAACTTCAATATATCTATCCACTTCATTTGATATTGCATCGATTTTTACTCTTTCACCGGATTTTATCCGATTGAGATAGTTTTCCCCCATTTTCTCAAATGTCCATATCATTATATTCATGATTTCATTTATTTCAATATCTTCCTTGAACAGTGAGAAATCAATATTTTCATAGTATACTTTCTCATATATGTTAGGAACAAACTCCTCATATATAGCCTTCAAATCATCTATTGACTTGTTTTCATATATCCTTTTCGAAAACTCAATTAAGTGAGGGTACTTGCGACAAACATCCAATTTTATTATTACTATATTCTTGATGCGTTGCAGTATGTCGGGTTCCTCCCAGTCCAGTTTTTTAACGACTGCATCCGCTATTTCCCTTATTGAGAACGTCTCCAGATATTCATAAAGCTTTTCCTTGCTCTGAAAGTAGTTGAAAAGCGAACCTTTCGATATTCCAGCTTTCTCCACGATTTTGTTGGTGGAAGCCTTTTGGTATGTGTTCCTGCTGAACTCCTCCATGGCACTGTTGATTATTTTTATCCTCTTCTTTTCGTCTAGATTCGACAGTCTGTCTTTCAAGATAAACACCTCGCTAGTATATTTTAGCTCTCCCCATATTTGAGAATCACACGTTCTCCTTCTTCCAGTCCTTCCTTTATCTCAATTAATCTGTTATTCCCTATTCCCGTCACAACTTCTCTTTGAACGGGCTTACCGTCTTCAAGTACATCCACATATTTTTTCATACCCTCTTTATAAACTGTATCTTCTGGTATTAGAAGAGCTTCTTTTGACTCTTCTATCATTATTTTCGTTTTCACCTTGAGCCCAAAGGACAGCTCGATATCGGATTGCGGAAGATTTATCTCTACCCTCTGTCGATTCTCTTCAACTCCCAACTCGGAAAATACGATAAAAGCCTTGGGATGAATCTTTTCCACCTTGAGATTATCAATTTCAACATTCAAATTCTTGTCAGTGACTATTGCATTCATACCTGTCTTGACGAGTAATGCATCTTCAGCCATAAAATCTATCAATACGATTTTCTCCGACGGATCCTGTATTTCCAGAATCTCTAGCCCGCCATAGGGGATATCTCCTTCGAATGTATTAAGTTCCGTTACAATTCCATCAAAATCTGCATATATCATAGAGTCTTCCCTGTCTTTTTCAAGTGTTTCAAGAGACAGGAGAAGTACATCTATTTCCGCTTCGTATTTTGTCTTCATATTTTCCGAAAGACCCTTAACAAGCCGATTATAGCTGTTCTGCGCCACGGCTAGACTGTTTTGCAACTGTACAAGGTCATTCACTGCCTTTTCCAGCTCTATCTCCGCTACTGCTCCACTAGTGGACAGTTCTTCCATCCTGACCTTGTTCTTCTTTGCCAAGTCAACACTGCTTCTTATTCTGGATATTTCCAATTTTGCATTGTTTATGATTTCAAAGTCAGGTCCCAACAAAGCCTCGTTGTAGGTAGCCTTTAGGGCTTCTATCTGTTTTTCCACCTTCTGTATCTCCCGACCGCTGTTGTCTTCGAACTTCATTAAAAGCTGTCCTTCCTTAACATAATCGCCTAGTTCCACTTCAATTTTTTCCACTTTTCTTACGCTGTTTCCATAATAACTCCTGACATTTCTTGAGCTTGTGGTGCCTGCCTCTTCAACATATTTACCTATTTTACCTTTTTCGACTTCAACTGTTTCATATTTTATTCCGACATTCCCCGCAGTCAACAAATAGAATATTCCTGCCGCTAAAGCCGAAAGTATGACCAATGCGATAATCAGTTTCTTTTTCATAACTACCTCCACCGTTTAGTTGTTCTTTTGACCAGTGTGGTCACTTCAGTTGTATAGCTTTACTTGCCTTTAGTCAAGAGTATGGTGATATACGATTGCGTTAGTATATTGTAGAAAAAAATTGTTCTTCTTGCCATATCTCATTGTTCCTTTCGTCTAATCAACTACGACTGGTTTTATCCTTATTCAGGTTTACCAATTGTTCGTTAATGATGCCTGCCTGGTTCTTTATATAAGCGGCGTCTACGGACGGGGTACCAACCTGGACAGGATAAAGAGTAACCTGCACAAAAATGAATAAAAGAGCCCCGGCACCAGGCAATGGTTAAAAAAGCGGCGGGGATTAAATCCCCGCCGCTTTTTTACTCTATAATGTTATACATTTCCCTTGCCTTGTCCTTGCCGACGTGTTCCATTATGCTTTCAACCCGAACCTTAAGCTTCCTTGCGCCAAAGGAAAGCTCTAACACATCCCCCGGCTTAACCTCCGAGCCCGCCTTAGCCACCCTTCCATTTTGCAGTATTCTGCCCCGCTCGCAGGCCTCTTTGGCAACGGTTCTTCTTTTAATCAGTCTGGATTCCTTAAGAAACTTGTCCAATCTCAAATGACCAATCCTCTCGTTTACCTTTAAGAGAAAAATCAGGCCAAAGACCTGATTTTTATTCCCTATTATTGATTTACCATATCCTTCAGCGCTTTTCCGGCTTTGAACACCGGAGCCTTGGAAGCAGGTATTACCATTTCCTCCTGAGTCTTGGGATTGCGTCCCTTTCTTTCCTTCCTCGACTTAACCTCAAAAGTTCCAAAGCCTACCAACTGTACCTTTTCTCCCTGTAACAACGCTTCGTTTACCGATTCCATAAACGCATTTACTGCCTTTTCCGTGTCTTTTTTTGTCAAACCACTTTTTTCAGCCATGCTGGCAATTAGTTCTGCTTTGTTCAAACAAATTACCTCCCTTATATTGGATTTCCATTTATGCTATTCTACGTAATCTTTGAGATTCCTTCTCTCCGGTACTATTTTTTATCATTTTTATTGAATTTATGTACCTTTGCCCTCTGCCATAGATCTTCCATCTGGTCTAAAGTCATTTTATCGAGGGTTTTTCCTAACTTTCTAGCCCCATCCTCAACAAAATCAAACCTTTGAATGAACTTTTCGATCGTTTCCCTTAAGGCAAGTTCCGGCCGAACGCCTTCAAACCGCGCCAGGTTCACTACGGCAAACAGTAAATCCCCAAGCTCTTCCTTTATTTTGCTCATTTCTCCGGTTTTATATACCTCTTCCAGTTCAGTTAGCTCCTCCCTAACCTTATCCATAACGTCCTCTATTTCTTCCCAATCGAACCCAGCCAGGGCGGCTTTCTGCTGTACCTTGTAGCTACGCATTAGTGAAGGGAGCGTTTGAGGTATGTCCCGGAGGGCTCCCGTATAGCCCTTTACACCCTTTTCCTTCCTCTTTGAGGCCTCCCATTTATCCAGGGCACCGTCGCTGTCCCGAGCTTTTTTGCCGCCGAATACATGGGGATGACGCCGGATAAGTTTTTCGCATATTCCTCCAACCACCGCATCAAAATCAAATTCCCCTTCCTCGTCGGCTATCTGGGCATGAAATACTACCTGGAGAAGAAGGTCTCCCAGTTCCTCGCTCAAAAGACATAAGTCCTCCTTTTCTATGGCATCCAAAACCTCGTAGGCCTCTTCCAGCAGATAGGGCTTAAGGCTTTGGCGGTCCTGTTCCCTGTCCCAGGGACAGCCCTCTTCTCCTCTTAAGGTCCTCATTATTTCAATCAAGTCCTCAATATTATAAACCTTTTCCTTTGATGCCGGTACGTATACACTGGTCAGGTAATCTATGTATGAAAGCCTGTCCAACCGATAAAGGGATATTTGCTGCACAATTTCCCGGCCCTTTACCCCTGCTGCCCTTATCACCCATATTGGATGTTCCACCCCATAGCGTTCCAATAGAGCTAGCTTTACCTCCGAGGCGGTAAGCCGGTCATAGACCTGAGTTATTATTAAATCCTTACCGGTATCTATCCGCCATGCCTTAAGCCCAAGCCCGTCCAGCACCTGAAGACCTTTCACCGGGTCTATACCCAGCCTTTGGTAGACTATTTCCAAAAAGCTCATTCCGGGCACCGTCAGTACTTCTATTCCCCTTTCCTTTGCAAGGCCAAGTAGCAAATAATAGCTGGTCTCCGCAACAGCTGGATTGCCGGGTACTGCATACACCAAATCGCCATTTTTTGTTTCCTCGATCAACACCTTCGCAATCCGGGAGTATACTCCCTCAAAGGTTGCTTCCTCGTTGTAGAAACTGTCAAAGGAACTATATTTAATACCCCGGTCTTTCAAATGCTCCACAACCGGATGTTTTTCCGTTCTCAAAAAAATCCTTTGGGCCTTTTCAAGGGTTTCAACCCCTTCCAGAGTAAGGTGCCACCATGACCCGGGGCCTAAACCTACCACCGTTATATTTCCCATAAGCCTTATTCCCCCTATTTTTTGAATATTCCTGTTTTATTGAGCAGGGCAGATATCTTTTTGCCCCCCGGCATCAGCTCCAGTTCACTGGCAGTTATTCCGCCAATAAGCACGAGTACAGCACCGTATAATACCACTCCGGCTATTACCGCAGCCAGAGTGGCTATTGTATTTCTGCCCACCACCCCAAAGACACCCCGGTAAACCGCTACCGCCGAAACGGCCATAACAAGGGTTGCCGCCATCGGCTTTAACAGAGAATCAACAAACCCTATGGTAGTGCCTATCTCCCTTTTTACTGCAAAGTAATTGAGTATGGACGCCACCAGATAACCCACCACCGTACCAAGGGCGGCACCCCTTATGTTTATTGCTGCAATCCCGGTTAAAAAATAGCTGGTAACCAGTTTAAAAGCGGAACCTATCAAGAGATTTTTAACCGGAATTATAGGTTTGCCTACGCCCTGGAGAATTCCGGTGGCGGTCTGGATAACGGCCAGGAATACGAATCCCAGTGCCAGCACCTGCAGTACCATCCATGTTTCCGGTTCCCTAGGATAGAGCATAAGTATTATAGGCCGGGATAGTACGAACAGCCCCGCCGAGGCGGGCAGCCCGACAAGTATACCGGTTTTCATACCCATGACGGCTTTTTTCCTCATCCCTTTACTATCCCTGCGGGCCACCGATTCGGATATGGCGGGAACAAGGCTGGCGGCCAGTGCTACAGTTATTACCTGTGGAAAGTTAATAAGGGTGGCGGCCATCTGGGAAAGCTGCCCGTACATACTGTTGGACTGCTCTACCGAAAAACCGGCAAACTGAAGCCTCCTTACAACTATGCTAAGGTCTATAAGAGTCATCAGAGGCATTACCGAGGTTCCCAGGGTTATGGGTATGGCTATGGCAAAAAGCCGGTACAATATGCTTTTTACCGGTTCCCTGGCATGGGCGGGAACCTCTTGCAAACCGGTCATCATCCTCTTTCGGTATATCACATATATTATATAAATAGTAATCAGTCCTGCCACGGCCCCCGAGGAGGCTCCGAAGGAAGCACCTGCAGCAGCATACTCAAGTCCCCTGGGTAAAAGCACTACAGCCAGTGCAAATCCTACCGCCACCCTTCCAAGCTGCTCGAAAATTTGTGAAAGAGCGGTAGGTACCATATTCTGCAGCCCCTGAAAATAACCCCGGAAGGCGGACATAAGCGGCACGAAAAAAAGTGCCGGTGCGACAGCAAGCATCGAATAATAGGCCTTCGGGTTCTGCAAAACGCCCACCAGATACTTTGAACCGGCGAACAATGCCGTTGAAGATACAAGGCCCACAACAAACAACGTGGCAAAGGAGACCCTAAACACTCTGTACGCTTCACCGGGAAGTCCCAGTGCGGTTTTTTCCGAAACCAGTTTTGATATAGCGGTGGGCAGCCCCGTCGTTGAAATCGCAATCAGAAAACCGTATATAGGATATGCCGAACCATAATATCCCATACCCTCGGAGGTTATTATATTGGCAAGGGGTATCCGGTAGATCGCGCCAATTACCTTTACTATGACCCCGGCTATACCAAGTATGAGTGTCCCCTTTATAAGCGAATGCTTCTGCATGGCTTTATACCCCCTAATTTTTCAGCATCTATAAAACATAATTATTATATCAGAAATAGCCAATTATAAACAGTGTTGCCTATAATGGCACCACAACACCAAGATAAAAAACAGCAGCCTTAACACTGCTGTTTTTACGCTTATTCTTGTCCGCATTGGCACTATTGCTCCATCTGTTTTCCCAAGAAGGAAGCCGCTGCAGTTGACAGCTTTATCTCCAAATCTCCCATCCTAACATCATTTTCTTTAGAAAGTAGTATGACTGCTCCTATCGGATCGCCTAAGGAAACTATCGGGGCAATTACCTGAGCAGTATACTTCGTTTCCCCGTCTTCATCGGAAACAACGCTTATAATACGGTGGTCTTCACTCTTGTTAAGAACAATTGGTTTCTTTTCCTCCATTATCTTTTCAAGAGCAGCACTAACTTTCTTTTCAAAATGTTCCTTTTTAGATGTACCTGCTACGGTTATTACTGTATCTCTATCAGCGATAACTGCTACATGGCCAGATGCTTCATTAAGGGATTCTGCATACTCCTGTGCAAATTCGCTTAGTTCTCCGATAGGTGAATACTTCTTCAGTATTACTTCCCCCTCCCTGTCGGTAAAAATCTCAAGGGGGTCGCCTTCTCTAATTCTCAGGGTGCGTCTTATCTCCTTGGGTATTACAACCCTACCAAGGTCATCAATGCGCCTCACTATTCCGGTTGCCTTCAACGATGTATCCCTCCTTTTTCTGTATTTTGTTACAAATTATCCAGCAAGATTATTATTAGATACTTGGAAGAATTTTATTCATAATCCACTGTCCAAATACAAAAAAAGGGGGCCATTATTTTGTTACATATTTTTGGAATAGATTTTTATATCCGCCTGCTCCTTAAGCTTCGCCACTTCCTCTATATACTTTTCTTCCTGCTCGTAATAAATAAGCATATCCTCAATATCTTCCCTGGCCTCCTCAAAAGGAATGGGGTCCACCACGGTCTTCTCATAAACCTTTATTATATGAAACCCGAACTGGGTCTCCACTATATCGCTTATCTCGCCCTCCTCCAGCCCAAAGGCAGCCTCCTCGAAGGGTTCCACCATGTATCCGTACCCGAACTCGCCTAAGTCTCCCTTGGTGGTCTGCGCGCCCTGTTCCACCGAATACTCTTCCGCCAAATCACCAAAGTCCTCACCGGCCTTTACCTTGACTAACACGTCCTCGGCCTCTTCCCGGGTATCAAGCAGAATGTGGCTCGCTTTTACCGTATCGTTTTTAAATTCCTTCGGGTTTTCGTCATAATACTTCCTTATATCCTCCTCCGAAACGGTAACGCCCTCCACAACCGTTTCCCTATATTTACCTATTATAAGGTCCTGTTTTACCTGGGCAGCGAATTCTTCCTCGCTTAAATTTTGTGCAGCCAGAAAATCCAGGTACCTTTGCTCATCATCAAAGTAATCCTTTATGGTTTTTATTTCCTGGTCTACCTCCGCATCGGCGACCTCGATACCCTGCTCCCTGGCATCCTCCATTACAAGCCTGTCGTTTATAAGCTTTTCAACCACCTGTTCCTTTATCACATCAATAAACTTTTTGCCGTCCATATCCGTACTCCATATATCGGGGCCGTACTGGCTTTCATAGGTGGTTTTGTATAATTCAAAGCTCTTGTCAAACTCCTCTTTGGTGATTACCTGTCCGTTTACCTCGGCCACCGCCGCGTTTTTCTCCGCCGCGGGGTTTTTCCTCACTATACCGCAACCTGCAAGCGTAACACTAAGTGCCACGGTTGCGACTATCAATAGGCTTTTGTTTATCCTCAAGTTAAATTCACTCCCCTACCTGAAATCACTTATTCTAATTATATAGTAATTTACCCATTGTTAAAACATATAATTTTTTCTAAAACCCCTTTTATCAATATAAGCAACCTGTAAGAATCCTCCGTATTGGTTCTAAAGGTAAAGCTAAGGGCTTTGGAGGCCTTGAATTTAACCCGGCCGGCGTATTCATTGAGGAATGCGGCAATAGCCTTGGGCTCCACCGGAGCCTTCTCTGCAAACTCTACTTTAATAATGCCCTCTTTTTGCATAACGGCCTGAATTCCAAGCCTCTGGCACTGGGACTTTATATGCGAAATCAAAAGCAGGTTTGTTACCGGGCCTGCAGGCTCGCCGAACCGGTCGCATAATTCATCATATACATCCAAATAATCGTCAAAGGTTTCAATGGAGGCTATTCTTCTGTATATTTCCACCTTCTGCTTCTCATCGGGGATATAGAAATCGGGAATATAGGCGTCGGCCTTCAAATCCAGCTGGGTCTCCACCCTTTGTTCCACCGGCAGCCCTTTTAGTTCCTTTACGGTCTGGTCCAGCAGTTTGCAGTACAGGTCGTAGCCTACAGTCATCATATGCCCGTGCTGCTCATGGCCTAAAATGTTACCGGCACCCCTTATCTCCAGGTCCCTTAAGGCAATCTTAAATCCCGCTCCGAATTCGGTAAACTCTTTGATGGCCTTGAGCCTTTTTTCAGCGGCTTCGGTGAGCACCTTATCCTTTCTATAGGTAAAATAGGCATAGGCTATCCTGTTTGACCTGCCCACCCTGCCTTTTAGCTGATACATCTGGGATAACCCCAGCCTATCGGAATCTGTAACTATAATTGTATTTACATTGGGCATATCCAGCCCGTTCTCAATAATGGTGGTGCACAGCAGGATATCGTACTTTCGCCCCAGAAAGTCCATCATAACCCTTTCAAGGACCCGCTCATCCATCTGACCGTGGGCTGTGCCTATGGACGCGCCGGGCACAAGGGTGCGCAGTTCCCTTGCCATCTTTTCTATGGAATGAACCCTGTTGTGGACAAAATAAACCTGGCCGTTCCTGCCCAATTCCCTTTGTATGGCGTCCCGGATAAGGCGGTCGCTCTGTTCGACTATGAAGGTTTCAACGGGGAACCTGTCCCTGGGAGGGTCCAGAATAACGCTCATATCCCTTACCCCGGCCATGGACATATGCAGCGTTCTGGGTATGGGTGTTGCAGTGAGGGTTAAGACATCAATATTTCCCTTAAGCCTTTTTATAGCCTCTTTATGACACACCCCGAACCTTTGCTCCTCATCCACCACAAGCAGCCCAAGGTCTTTGAATACTACATCCTGCTGTAAAAGCCTGTGGGTGCCTATGAGTATATCAATGTTTCCCTCCTTAAGGAGCATTAGTATTTCCTGCTGCTGACCGGCGGTCCTGAACCGGCTTATCATTTCGATGTTTACCGGAAACTGTTCCATTCTCTGCCGAAATGTATTATAGTGCTGCTGTGCAAGTATGGTGGTGGGAACCAGCATTGCCACCTGTTTCCCGTCCATAACCACCTTGAAGGCGGCACGCATTGCCACTTCGGTCTTTCCGTAGCCCACGTCACCACACAGCAGTCGGTCCATCGGCCTTGGCCGCTCCATGTCCTTCTTTGTCTCTTCTATACACCTAAGCTGACCGGGAGTCTCCTCAAAGGGAAACAGGTCATCAAACTGCTTTTGCCAGACGGTATCCTCACCAAAGGCATACCCCTCTGCCGCCTCCCTTGCGGCGTACAACTGCAGCAGTTCCCTGGCCATACCCTCAATCGCCCTCTTCACACCGGCCTTTGTTTTTGTCCATTCCCTGCCTCCCATCCTGCTTACACGGACCCTTTTACCCTCCGCGCCTACGTACTTTTGTATAAGGTGGGACTGATAGGTGGGCAGGTAAAGCATATCACCGTTCCTGTATTCTATCTGGAGATAATCCCTCTTTATCCCTTCTACCTTTAGTTCCTGGATTCCTTTGTATATACCTATACCCTGATTCTCATGAACCACATAATCGCCGGGTCTTAACTCGGTAAAAGTTTCAATACCCTTCTTTTTTGCCTTTGAGACAGCCTTGAGCCTCTTTTTGGTGGTACCAAAAATATCGCCGTCGGAGAATACCGCCAGCTTTGCCCCGGGGAAAAGGAACCCCTCCTTCACCGTGCCCTTGCCTAGTACCACCGTCCCCGCCGGAAAGTCCCTGTCGGCGTTGACCTCGGCCAGGGCTGAAAATATATCGTTTTTTATCAGCTCCTCCTGCAGCGTCCCCAGCCTGGAAGAAGAGCCGACCAGTATGCCCACCACGTATCCTTCCTTCTTAAGCCGGGCTATCTCCTTGACTGCCAGAGGCAGTTTCCCGTGAAAGGATTCCATTCCCCTTGTGGAAAAACTGCATAAAACACCCTGCCCTTTGAGTATATCGGTAATATTCACCACACGGGTTTTGTCCAACTTAAGCTGTAATTGTTCAGGTGTCAGTATCCTGTGCTGCTGCCTATTTAAGACCTTACCCTTTTCCAGCCTGTCACTATAATGGTCTATAAAGCCTTCGTGAAACCTTTCCGCCTCTTCCTTTACTCTGGCCGGATTATCCAGCACCACCAGATGGTCCCGTCCCATGTAATCAATAGGGCTTACCGCCTTACACCCGTACATCCAGTAATTGCTTATAAGGCGGGTACCGGGTACTGCCTCAATGGCCACCTTAACCCCGGCGATATCTTCTTTAAGTTCTTCCGCCCTATCTCCCAGGCCGGAGGCCTTTAAACCCTTAACCGTTTCCTTTAGGTCGGCGTCCATATTCCTAAGGATTTCCTCCCTTTCCTCCGGCACTGTTAGCAGTTCCCTGCATGGGGGTATCCTTATCCCTTCCACCTTTTCCACAGACCTTTGCGAATCAGCGTCCAGAACCCTTATGGAATCCACCATATCGCCGAAGAATTCTATCCTGCATGGGGAAAGGCTACCCACCGGAAATATGTCCAATATACCGCCCCTTACGCTGAACTGGCCCGGCCCTTCGGTAATATGTTCCCTTTTATAACCGGCAAACACGAGCCTTTCCAATATCTTGTCCATACCGGGCTCTTCGCCGATATTAAATATAAGAGTGGTTTTTTTGTATCTATCGGATGGCATAACCGGAAAAAGCAGTGCCTCCACGGTTGCCACCACCATTCCCGCATTCCCCGAGGCCATGGCATCCAGCGTGCTTATCCTTTCCCATTCCGCCTCCATGCTGTGTACCATATCGTTATACAAAACCGGCTGAAGCGGGGGGTAGTAATATACATTCCCGGTGAGGCTTTTTAAGTCCTCCAACACCTCCCGGGCCCTTGCCTCGCTGCTGCATACCATAACTATGGGAAAACCTTTATCGGCAAGGGCTGCCGCCCAAAAAGAGCTGCGGGACCCCGAAAGCCCCGACATGTTCACCTTTCCTGCGCCGCTTCCCAACTCTTTAACCGCTTCTAAAAACTGCTGGCTTTCCTGTATCCTGCGAATAATATATCCGGAATTCATTATGAACAACCCCTTAAGCCAATAGCAATATTACCGGGCTCTTTCAACCGGTATACCCTATCATTATTCTGTTCCACAGGCTGTGCAGTACCGACGCGGCCAGCACGGCCAGCACCGCCGAACCAGAGTATTTAAGTATAAACCAAGTGGCGGCCCCAAGCAGCGTATGGCTTGCAATGCTGAGTAGCGCAGCGGTAACCGAATAGGCTTCCGGTGAACTGTACAGGTCGTACAACGCTTCAACGGTGCCAAACACCATATGGGTGGACACAATACCGGCACCAAACACCGTCGCCGCCAGCGTCTTTAACGTTTCCTCCATAACGGGCACGAAAAAGACCAGTGCCCTCTCCCCCTTGTACTTCAGCAGTATACTACCCGATAAAAAGCCCATAAGAGAAGCGGTAAGCCCGGCAACCAGGGTTATAATCACAGGGTTCATCCGTTAAACTTGCCCATGGCCGCATCCAGCCCTTCTTCCAAAAAAGTTTCAACGGCCAGTACCGCCCTTTTTATTGTCTCGTCCATTATGGACCTCTGCTCTCTGGAGAATCGCTCCAGCACATAAAATGCCAGGTCCCGGCCCTCCGGCGGCGGCCCAATACCTAAACGCAGACGTGGAAAGTCCTCGGTCTGCAGTTGATATATTATGGACTTCATACCGTTGTGGGTGCCGGCACTGCCGCTTTTTCGAAGTCTTATCCTGCCAATCTCCAGGTCGGCATCGTCGAATATTACCAAAAGATTTTGGCAATCAAGCCTGTAGTATTCCACCGCATCAAGTACGCTCATACCGCTTAAGTTCATATAGGTGGAGGGCTTTAAAAGCAGCACATCCTGCCCCAAAATTTTTCCCGTCCCGACGCTTCCCTTAAACTTTGCCCTGCCCATCCTTATGCCGTGCTTTTCCGCCAGAAGGTCAATAACGTCAAAGCCGACGTTATGCTTTGTGTTTGCATACTTTCTTCCCGGGTTTCCAAGGCCCGCTATTATATACATATTAATCACCCCAAAGAATATCTACCATTAATTCTACCACATTTAGCAAAATCAAAACCACCGTTTAATCTGCGGTGGTTTCTTTGTTTTGATTCATTATTTGGTTTTGGTCCTCCAGTAGCACTACAGTCGGCCTTGCATCCCCGGCCTTTTCCCTTTCTATCGAACAGTATGAAAGGATTATTACCACATCCCCCCTCTGCACTAATCTTGCCGCCGCTCCGTTGACGCATATGGTACCGCTGTTCCTTTTGCCCTTTATAACGTAGGTCTCAAACCGGGCACCGTTATTGTTGTTCACCACCTGCACCTTTTCATAGGGCAGTATATCCGCAGCCTCCATAAGGGACTCGTCTATGGTTATACTGCCCACGTAGTTAAGGTCCGCATCGGTAACGACCGCTCTGTGAAGCTTTGACTTAAGCATGGTAATGTACATGCCCTACACCTCCAGCTTTATGTTGTCTATAAGCCGTGTACTGCCAATC
Organism: Bacillota bacterium; assembly: GCA_028686075.1. Classification (GTDB taxonomy): domain Bacteria; phylum Bacillota; class Clostridia; order Ch29; family Ch29; genus JAAYEV01. The sequence continues at coordinate 190,506 of JAQUCT010000001.1, read as the reverse complement.
CTTGCCGCAACCGCTATAAGAACGCTACCTCTAATTTCCCTTAAGGGTTCCAATGTTTTAGCATCCACCACCTCGACATAATCCAGGTCCGCCAGAGGCTCGGAGGATATCTGCCTGGCTATGTCGAACCCTATGACGTCACCCCGGCGCTCTCCGTCCTCTATCCGCTGCCTTGCACCACAAAGGGCCCGGGACAGCACCAGGGCCGCCGCCCTCTCGGTGGGGTTAAGGTAGGCGTTCCTCGAACTCATGGCCAGCCCGTCGGCTTCCCTGACTATGGGTGCCTCTACTATCTGCACGTCAAAATCGAGGTCCCGTACCATCCTTTTGATCACCAATACCTGCTGGGCGTCCTTCTGGCCAAAATAGGCCCTGTCCGGCCGCACTATATTGAAAAGTTTTGACACCACTGTCATAACCCCCCTGAAATGGCCCGGCCTGGATGCACCGCACAGCCTGTCTGTAAGCCGATCCATATCCACAAAGGCGGCACTTTTTTGAGCGTACATTTCCTCTACCTCAGGGGCAAACACAATATCCGCCCCCGCCTCTTCGCACCGATCGGTATCCTGGTTAAGGTCCCTGGGGTATGTTCCATAGTCTTCACCTTCCCCGAACTGGGTGGGGTTCACAAATATGCTTACCACTACCGTTTCGTTTTCTTGCCGGGCTTTTTTTACAAGCGACAGATGTCCCTCGTGCAGATAGCCCATCGTTGGAACCAGGCCGATACCTTTTCCCCTACGGCGTTCCTCTTTGAGCATATCCCTTAATTCAGCTTTGGTCTTAATTAGTTTCATAACAGCCGCCTCCAATTGAAATGTGGCCCAATCCCCGTAAACAGAATTCTTAGCATCACTTATCGCCTGCTTACGCCAGTAGTTCTAGCATTGCATATTTTGCAATACACAGAAATAGCAATGCAAAGCTAGAAGCACAAGCCGTAGTGGCGGTCAGTCACCGGGAAAAAACAAGAGCATATCCTGCCAAAAACAGAATACGCCACCATTGGTCCGGCATGTTTCTGTCCCGGTCCCCCACGGGCTCTGGGCAGATTTTGTAAATATTAACAAAAAATGTATGCTTCGGTGCGGCTCCCTAGGATACCGCCTGCTTCTTTCTTATAATTGATTCTTGTCAAACAGCTTGCTTACCGAAAGACCTTCATATATTCTTGTTATGGCCTCTGCAAAAATGGGAGCCACCGAAAGGACAGTTATCTTGTCACAGGTCTTTTCCTTAGCAAGGGGTATGGTGTTGAGTACTACCATTTCTTCTATTACCGATTCTTCAATCCTCTTAATGGCAGGCCCTGAGAAAACGGCGTGGGTACAACAGGCAAATATATTTTTCGCCCCCAGTTTTTGCGTTGCATTGGCCGCCTCGGTTATGGAGCCTCCAGTGTCTATTATATCGTCGATAAATATGACAACCTTATTCCGTATATCTCCTATTACATTCATTACTTCAGCCACATTGGCCTTTGGTCTCCTCTTGTCAACTATTGCAATGGGAAGATTCATCATATCCGCAAAATATCTGGCCCTGGCTACGCCACCCACATCGGGGGACACAACCACCGCGTCCTTCATATCCTTGCCCATAAAGTATTCCGCTAAAATGGGAGCACCCAAAAGATGGTCAACGGGTATATTGAAATACCCCTGTATCTGTGCCGCGTGCAAGTCCATTGTAAGAATCCTGTCGGCACCGGCAACGGAAATCAGATCTGCCACAAGCTTGGCGGTAATCGGGTCCCTCGCCTTGCTTTTCCTGTCCTGCCTCGCATAACCGTAATAGGGTATGACCGCTGTAATCCTGTCGGCAGAAGCCCTCTTAAGCGCATCCATTATTATTAGTAATTCCATAAGGTTATCGTTAACCGGAGTACAAACCGGCTGTATAACAAATACGTCGGCACCCCTTACCGATTCCTCGATATTGATCGCTATTTCACCGTCCGAAAACCTTCCTACCCCTGCCTTGCCTACGGGTATCCCTATGGCCTTCGAAATCTCCTTTGCAAGCTGGAGGTTTGCGTTGCCTGTGAACAGTTTAATAGTTTTCCTTGCTGCCATTCTTTAAGACCTCCCATAATCTTCAGTAGTTACTTAAGACCCTTCCTTTTCACCCAATCCTTTTTTTCCACCTGCTGTCCGCGTTCTATCGCAAGGCTGTACTCTTCAACGTCCTTAGTTATGGTGGAACCGGCAGCGATGTAAGCATCCTTTTTAATGCGGACCGGTGCAATCAGGTTTACGTTGCAGCCTACGAAGGCACCGTCTTCTACTACTGTCCTGTACTTTTTCCTGCCGTCATAGTTAACGAATACAACTCCGCAGCCTATGTTGACGCCTCTGCCTACATCCCCGTCACCCACATAGCTTAAATGGGATACCTTGGAACCCTCCTTTAGTCGGGAGTTTTTTATCTCCACAAAGTTCCCTATCCTGTTGCCGCCTTCTATGCTGCAGCCTGGCCTTATGTGGGCGTAGGGTCCTATCCTGCACCCGCTGCCTATGTCACTGTCCCTAAGTACCGAAAACTCAATCTCATTTCCGCTACCAACGGTACAGTTTTGTATCCTTACCCCCGGCCCTATTACATTATTTGGACCTATCCTGGTACCGCCCTCTATATGCGTGCCGGGCAATATCCTGGTATCGGTTTCTATTGTAACGGTGCTTTCTATATAGGTAGAATCCGGATCGTCTATTATTACTCCATCCTCCATTAACCTTATTAGGTTCCTGAGGTTCATTGCTTTCTGTACCACAGAGAGCTGGTACTTTGTATTGACGCCCATAACCTCCTGCGGATCGTCGGACTTACAACCCCCTATTATTATACCTTTATCGTCCAAAAATTCAACAATATCCGTCAAATAGTATTCGCCCTGGGCGTTATCATTTTTTAGACTGCCTATCCCCTCCGCCAACAACTTCCTGTCAAAGCAGTATATGCCGGAATTTATCTCCCGTATACGTCTCTGGTCCTGGTTCGCATCCTTGTGTTCCACTATGGCGGTTATATTGCCCGCATTGTTCCTTAGTATCCTGCCGTACCCTTCGGGATTATCCATATCCACCGTAAGCACGGTCATACCGTAGCTACCGCTTCTGTGATACTCTATAAGCCTTAAAAGGGTTTCACTGCTCACAAGGGGTGTATCCCCGTACAACACCAAAACGTGTCCGGCATCCTTTAAAATACTGGGAACGGCCTGCATTACCGCATGGCCGGTACCCAATTGTTTCTCCTGCCAGACCGTTTCTACATTTTCGGCCAGCACTTCCTTAACAGAGTCCTGCTTATAACCTGTAACAACAATTATCTGGGACGCACCCAGGCCCTTAACGTTATCCACCACATGATTTATCATCTCTTTGCCGCATATCCTGTGAAGCACCTTTGGAAGGTCAGATTTCATCCTTACACCTTTGCCGGCGGCAAGAACTATTACCGATAGACCCTTCATAAGAACACCACCCATCAACTGGATATTTCGCTGCATAACACTGATATTACACTTCTACAAAAGTCCCGGATTCCCTTTTGCTAGATTGGTCTGCCTGAGAATATATTGTGAAATTACACCTTCACCTATACTATTAAAACAATCGCTTTGGACAGAAAGTCCTATGCTAAAACATCTTTCAACCCAAATTGCCACAAAACCAATGTTTTTCAGCATTATATATGGATTGGTTTATATCCGTTTTTCAAATATAATAGTCTTAGATATAAACAACGCATTAATAATACTACATTCCTTTACCTGTCATTCAGAAGAAGCGAAGCCCGAAGAATCTTGCTTGCAGATAGGTCCTTCGCTATCGCTCAGGATGACAGAATTGCTCAGGATGACATTCTATGGGATGTAAGGTCTTAAGCACTTTAGATATAGAATCAACTTAATTACGTCAGAAAGGCAAAGGTGGTAACATGAAAATAGGTATACCCAGGACCCTTACCTATTACGCCTATCTGCCCCTTTGGAAGGGCTTTTTTGAGGCCCTGGGCTGTGAGGTGGTTGTCTCCGACAAAACGTCAAAGGGTATCTTGGACAAGGGAGTTGAATATGCGGTAAACGATGCATGCATACCAATTAAGCTTTTTCACGGGCACGTGTACAACCTTAAGGAAAGAGTGGACTTTTTATTCGTACCACGCCTTTTAAACTTAACCCGGGAAAAAACCGTTACATACTGCCCCAAGTTCCTGGGCCTTGCGGATATGGTGAGGGCTTCCATGCCCGGCCTCCCGCCGCTTTTGGATTTCCGTATAGACCTCCGGAAAAAACGAAAAGAAAGGCAGCGAGAATTTAAGCGGATGGCAACTTTGTTGGGAGTACGCCCCGCCGAAGTTGACAGGGCTTTTCGCAGGGCACAGCGTAAGATGTCCCGCACCCTTAAAGACCTTTCGGGTAAAGGTAACCCGGAAGAGGTGCTCGGAATACTTACCGAAGATACCAGGAACGTACTCCTTCCCCCACAGCCAATAACCCTGGCGGTGGTGGGCTATCCCTATCTTCTGTACGACGATTTTGTAAACGCGGGACTTATATCCAAGCTGCATAAAATGGGTGTCCGGGTACTCACTCCCGAAATGGTGCCGGAAAAGACCCTTAAGCGAAAGGCAAAAAGCCTGCCTAAGGACCTTTTCTGGACTTTCAGTAACCAAGTGGTAAGAGGTGCCATACATTACATAGACGACGGCGAAGTGGACGGAATAATACACGTTACCGCCTTTGGATGCGGACCCGATTCCATGGTAGGAAAACTCATAGAACTGGAGGCTAAGCAAAAGACCGTTCCATATATCTGCATATCCCTTGACGAACACACCGGCGAAGCCGGCGTCCTGACTAGACTTGAGGCCTTTGTGGATATGCTTAAATACCGGAGGGATAAACAGTGAAGATTACCTTCCCCCATATGGGCTCTTCTCCCATTGCTTTTAGAATGATGATAGAAAAGCTGGGCCACCAGGTGGTGATGCCATTAAGACCAAACGAAAAAACCCTTTCCCTGGGCTCCCATTATTCGCCGGAGTTTGCCTGCATACCCTTCAAGATTCTACTGGGAACCTATCTGGAAGCCATAAAACGGGGTGCCGAAATGATAATAACCTCAGGGGGCATGGGCCCGTGCAGGGCCGGGTACTATGGGGTGCTACACGAAAAAATACTAAAAGACCTGGGCTATGACATTGATTTTGTGGTGCTTGAGCCCCCGCAAAAAAAAGCCGTAAATTTTATAAAAAAGCTGTCAAAAATAACCCGGAGCAATTCGCTGTCCGTCGTATGGGACGCGCTGTCCACAGCATGGCAAAAACTTAAGGTTCTGGACCTTATTGAAGCCCTTTCCTACGAGATAAGGCCTCGGGAGGCTGTAAAGAACGAGACCACCAATGTTATGGAAGAATGCTACAAGTTAATAGATCGGGCCTGGACAAAGGAAGAAATAAAAGAAAGCCTGGATCGGTGTACCAAAATGCTTAAGGCTGTTAAAACTAAAGATTCAATAAAGCCATTAAAGGTGGGCATTATAGGTGAAATATACGTGGTGCTGGAGCCTGCCGCAAATTTTGATATACAGCGTATGCTGGGTGATATGGGTGTTCTGGCCCGCCGCTCCATATATCTGGCCGACTGGACAAAGGATAATACCTTCTTCAAGGGAGAGGAACACATAAAAAAGGCGGCAAAGCCCTACCTGCAGGAACTGGTAGGGGGACACGGTACCCTAAGTGTTGGAAACACTGTGCTTTATGCAAAGGAGGGCTACGACGGCATTATACAGCTGGCCCCCTTCGCCTGTATACCGGAGATAGTGTCAAAAAGCATCCTGGGCAAGGTAACAAGTGATTTGGACATACCGCTACTTACGTTGTTTATTGACGAGCAGACCGGAAAGGCGGGGGTAAAGACAAGGCTGGAGGCCTTTGTGGACCTAATGCAAAGTCGAAGAAATCATAAACGGGAGGCACTGGCATGAAAGCTTATCTGGGGGTAGATGTAGGTTCGGTAAGCACAAAGCTTATAGTGGTGGACGATTTTCTAAATATTCTGGCCAGCATATATACAAGTACTGCCGGCCGGCCTATAGAGACGCTGCAGGAATGCTTAAGGACAATCCACCCGGATTTAGACAGTGACATTGAAATATGCGGGGTAGGAGTAACCGGTAGCGGCAGGGAGGTAGCCTCAGTTATAGTGGGTGCGGATATTGTAAAGAACGAAATTACCGCCCACGCTATAGCAGCTTCTCATATGGTGCCGGAAGTGGGTACTATAATTGAGATAGGCGGACAGGATTCAAAGATTATAATATTAAAAAACGGGATTGTTACGGATTTTGCAATGAACACCGTCTGTGCCGCCGGTACCGGGTCATTTCTAGACCATCAGGCCGCCCGGCTGGGCATACCGATTGAGGACTTCGGTGCACTAGCATTAAAATGCGAAAACCCTGTAAGGATCGCCGGCCGGTGCTCGGTGTTCGCGGAATCCGATATGATACACAAGCAGCAGCTGGGGCACTCCACCGAAAGCATAATCGCCGGCCTTTGCGAAGCCCTGGTGAGAAACTACCTGAACAATGTTGGCAAGGGTAAGGACATTAAGCCCACTGTTGTATTCCAGGGTGGCGTGGCAGCCAATGTCGGTATAAAGGCGGCCTTCGAAAATGCCCTGGGCTGTGAGATAATAGTCCCCGAGCATTTCGTAGTGATGGGAGCCATAGGAGTTGCCTTTCTTGCCAGGAACCACACAAAAAAGGTTGGCAATACCAAATTCAAGGGCTTTGATGCCAGCGAGTTTGACTATCAGGCCAGGAGTTTTGAATGCAAGAACTGTTCAAACCTGTGTGAAATTATTCAGATATACCAGAACGGCGAGCTGGCCGCCCGATGGGGAGGAAGATGCGGCAGGTGGGATACACTGTGATTCAGATTAAAGATGACGGATCGCAGGTATTAGTTCGTAGCTCGTAGTTATTAGGCGTCAGGGCAAAGCTTGCGGGTGATAGGACACAGATCATTATTTTGGTAAGGTATACTTTTTATAGTGTCGGATAGAATCAAATCATGAAAATAACTTTCCCGCATATGGGGGGCGTGTATATACCCCTTAAGACTCTGTTTGAGGAATTGCAGATAGAGGTTATTGTCCCTCCCTTCAACAACGACGAAATGAAGGGCACCGGCTGCAAGTATGCGCCGGAGTATTCCTGTCTGCCCTTTAAGCTTATACTAGGCAACGTACTACATTCACTTGAGCAGGGTGCGGACACGGTAATAATGCTTGGGGGCTCGGGCCCCTGCCGTTTCGGATACTTCGGCCATCTTCTGGACCTGATAGCCAAAGACCTGGATTACCGCTTTACATTCATATGCCTTGAACCCTCCACACTGCCGAGGGATATTGGCCGCTTTAAAAAAGCAGCGGGCTGCAGTACCCGAAGCTTTATTTCTGCCCTAAGACTGGGGTGGGCAAAACTGGAGGCTGTGGACACACTGGAGCAAAGATACTGGTCCTGCCTTCCCTATGCCCATGACGGAAGCCGCCTAAAATGTATGCTCCGACAGGGGGTGGAGCAAATAACAACCAGCCGCAACCTCTCGGGTATAAAGAATATAGCCGGTGAATGCCTGGATAGTCTGGAGGACTTAAGTCCCCGGTCCTACAGCCTTCCCAGGGTTATCATAGTAGGTGACATCTATACGCTGAATGAACCCTATTCAAATCAGGACATCGAAGAACTCCTTGCCGGGCGCAGCATTGAAACCTGCCGTTCAATTTATACAAGCACCTGGGTGAAAAGCATACTGCTTCCATGGAAAAGAAAAACCTATTATAAAAGGGCAAAGGCATATGCCAGGGGCTATCTGGAAGACTGCATAGGCGGTTTTGCCCTGGACACGGTATACCATGCCATATCCTCCGCAGATAAGGGCTTTGATGGAATTGTACATATCTTTCCGGTGACCTGTATGCCGGAGATAGTAAGCAGCCAAATACTGCAAAAGGTGTCCGGCAAAAAAAGAATACCCATCATGTCGTTAACAATTGATGAGCATATGGAAAAAACAGGCATAGAGACTCGTGTTGAGGCCTTCGCTGAATTATTGCACAGCAAAAAAACCCGGGTTAAATAGAGTGGATTTATTATGCTTCGTTTTCCTCGGCAATAACCTTCTCAAATTCTTCTAATATTGCCTTTTGAATCATTTCCCTTGTTTCTGAGTTGATGGGATGGGCAATGTCCTTGAACTCTCCGTCGGGAGTCCTGCGACTGGGCATAGCAATAAAGGTACCGTTTTGTCCGTCTATAACTTTTATATCATGCACCACAAACTGATTGTCGAAGGTCACAGAGACAACAGCCTTCATTTTCCCCTCAGAATTTACCTTTCGAACCCTTACGTCTGTTATCTGCATCATATCACCACCTTCCGCCGTGATTAACGCTGGTTTATTAACTATTCGATATTGACTAAAAATTTCCTGCTATTTTAAATAAATTTTCCAAAAAATATTAGAAAGGCAGCTTTTCGTTGGGTTTTATGCTCACCTTTCTGGACTTTTCGTCCACCCCTTCAAGATACATAAGGGGAATATAGTTGGAAACCAGCTTTTCCTCCGGCTTTGTAGTGGTAATCATTACTCCTATTCCCGCAACCTTAGCGTCAAACTCATTCATCAGGTCCACCATGCCCCGCGCGGTGCCTCCCGCCTTCATGAAATCGTCAATAATAAGCACCCCGGCTCCCCTTTCCATAGCCCTCTTGGAAAGGGACATGGTCTGAATCCTGCCGGTGGAACCGGACAGAAAGTTGATATTAACCGCTGACCCTTCGGTAACCCTATTATCCCTCCTGGCAATAACGAGAGGCACTCCCATGGCCTGGGCCGTCATCAGTGCTATGGGTATTCCCTTTGTTTCGACGGTCACTACGTAACTCACCGGAGCCCTTTCAAAACACCCGGCCAGCACCCTGCCTGCTGAATAGGCCACCTGGGGATTGGATATTACGTCGGCCATGTACAAAAAACCGCCGGTTATTATCCTGCCGGGATCGGACAACAGCACCGCAACCCGGTTTAAAAAATCCATGCTGTCAGCGGCGGAGATTTTGCTCCTGTACTTGACCCCGCCGGCAGCCCCCGACACCGTCTCAATTCTGCCCAGACCCAACTCTTCAAAAACGTTTCTTGCAATAACTATATCTTCACTTATTGTGGACTTTGCAGCATTTAAGCACTCTGTAAAATAGTTTAGGGAATACAGCCTGTTGGGATTATCGGACAGTATTTTGACCAAAGCCGCAATCCGTTCATTTCTCTTAAATCTCTCCATAACCTATTCCTCCACACGAATATTCTAATGCTCATATATAATTTTATTCGCTTTTCTGCTTACATTCAACTGAATGATGATATTTAGTTCAAAATAATGTGATATAATTTATAAGAATGTAAAATTTCACCGTAACAGGTAATAATATATTATAGGTACTAGGAAGGAGAGGCTTTTATGGTTTTTGATTTAAGCAAAGACACAAAATTACATATACACTTTGTCGGAATAGGCGGAATAAGTATGAGCGGCATCGCGCGCATTCTTATGGAGCGAGGCCATAGGGTTTCCGGCTCGGACAGGAATACTTCACCCATTACCGAGAAACTGAAGGCTAACGGGGCGGATATATACGAGGGGCACAGCCGGGACCATATAAAGGACCCCGACCTTGTGGTGTACACATCGGCGGTGGACCAAAGCAACCCGGAACTTGAAGCCGCACGGAAGAAAGGCATCGAAACTATCGACAGAGCCGCTATGCTGGGTCTTCTTATGAGAGAATATCGTTACAATGTGGCGGTAGCGGGAGCCCACGGCAAAACCACCGCCACTTCAATGGTATCTCTTATAATGGAGAACGCCGGTCTTGACCCCACCCTCCTAATAGGCGGAGAACTGGACCAAATCGACGGCAACGTTAAGGTGGGCAAAAGTCCCTATCTGGTAACCGAAGCCTGCGAGTACAAGGAAAACTTCCTTAGATTTCTTCCCTACATTGCGGTTATACTAAACATTGACCGGGACCACCTGGACTACTTCAGGGACTTTGAACATATAAGGTCCGCCTTCAAAGGGTTTGCCGGACTTGTTCCGTCCCACGGCTGGGTGGTTGCCTATCAGGGCGACCCGGTCCTTATGGATATTGCTGCCAGCCTTTCCTGTAACGTTATCACCTACGGATTGAATGGGGGAGCGCAGATTGCCGCAAAAAATATGACCTTTGATGTCAACGGATGCGCCACCTTCGACCTGTATTATGAGGGGAACTTCATTGACGGGATACGGCTTGCCATACCCGGAGAGCACAACGTGCTAAATGCACTAGCTGCTATTTCTGTAAGCCGTATACTGGAAATAGACATTGATACGGTAAAAACCACCCTGAGTGCGTTTACCGGCACCCACCGCCGTTTCGAGATAAAGGGCCATCTTAATGGCTCCATGGTGGTGGATGATTATGCACACCATCCCGCGGAAATACGGGCCACCCTCGCAGCAGCCCAAAACTTTCCCCACAACCGAATCTGGTGCGTGTTCCAGCCCCACACCTATACCAGGACAAAATTCCTGCTTGAAGACTTTGCCAGAAGCTTTGAAGGTGCCGACAGGGTAATAGTAACCGACATCTATGCCGCCCGCGAAAGGGACACCGGAGAGATTCATTCCACCCATCTGGTGGAGGCCATTAAAACCAACGGCCAAAACGCGGTCTACATCCAAGGCTTTGAAGATGCTGTTCGCCATATCTCGGAGGACCTTCAGGCGGGGGATTTGGTCCTTACGGTGGGCGCAGGGGATGTGTACAAAGTAGGCGAAATGCTGCTTAAAGGAGTCCCTTAAGCACCACGGAAGGAGAACGTCCCTCCTCCGCGCTGCAGACCCTTCCCCCTTCATCCCTTATGGGTGAGCTGGCAACGAAGTATATCCTGCGAATATTTGCCGTATTTTTTCTCCAGCCCTTTGATAAAATATGACCACTTCCTTCACAGGGGCTATACATTCCTCGGTATACAGGGGATAAAAGCTTATCTGGCAGGATACTATAGCGGTTTTTCCCATAGCGCACATATAAATCCCCCCCTTTCGGTGGTTGACAATCTCTTTTCCTCATCCCAGGATATGCTTCCGGGACTGGCATCCGGCGGGAGAAATAAGCACTCACCCGCTTTTTTCAGATTTTCTCTGTCCAGACCCTTTAGCTCTTCCATTGTCATAAAACTTGCGTATTTGAAAACGCTGTTTTTCCGGAAGTCCTCACTCAGGTAGAGTTCTCCCCACTTACTTTCAGGGTTTATGGTTCCTATAAGGAGGCTGCCCCCCGGCTTTAGCACCCTGAACATTTCGCTGTATGCCTTTGCGGGCTCGGCTATAAACTCAAAGGCGGCCATGGAAAACACTCCATCGAAATGGTTGTCCGGAAAGCCGAGATTGTACACATCCATAGGTTTGAACAAAACCTCCGGTTTAATTCCCTCCGCTTTTTTTCTTGCCACTTCAAGCATCCCCTCCGACAGGTCGATGCCCGTCACCCGGCACCCGCGCGCCGCGAGCTTTAAACTAAAATTCCCGGTGCCACAGCCCACATCCAGCACTCTATGATTCTTTTTGGGCGAAAATAGGTCAAAGGCTAGCCGGGTTTCGGCCTCGTCGGCAAACTTCCCTATACCACCCTTGTACCACTCGTCGTAACCCTTTGCTATAATATCAAAAACAGCCATAAAACAATCCTCCTACAGTAATTCTAATATGCTTTCCTTCAAACGGTTGAACCTATCCGAAGTAAAGGTTTTACTACCCCGGGGCCTTTCTATGTCCACCGTGAATACCCGGCTTACCGATGCCGGTCGTTCGGTAAAAATATATATCCTGTCAGACAGGAAAATAGCCTCATCTATGTCGTGGGTAATAAATAGTATTGTGCTGCCCAGCCTTTCTATAACCTGTAGCAGCCATTCCTGCATTTTCCGCCTGGTTATGGCGTCCAGCCCGCCAAAGGGCTCGTCCAACAGCATTATATCGCTTTTAAACATATAGGTCCTAAGAAGCGCAGCCCGCTGCCTCATCCCCCCGGAAAGCTGGGAAGGGTACTTGTCCTGGAAACCCTCAAGGCCGAACACAGGGAAGTATTTATCCACCGACGCTCTAGCCTTTTCGATACCCTCACCCCTTATCACAAGGGGTATGCATACGTTGTCCCTGATAGTCCTCCAGGGGAACAAAAGGTCCTTTTGATGCATATAGCTCACCCGTCCGGGTTTGCCGGTATACTCTCTATCTTCTATTAAAACCCTCCCCGTTTCGGGTTTAATAAGCCCAGAGATGATATTAAACAGAGTACTCTTGCCGCAGCCGCTGGGGCCCAGTATGGACACCAATTCCCTTTCATCGGTATAAAGGGAAATATCCTCAAGCACCCTTAGGTCTTCGTATTTGCTGGATATGCCAATAACCTCAATCTTTTTCATCGCTTACTCTCCCGGCAGGTATTCGTTGGTAAAGGCCTTGTCAACGTCTATCATATTCTCAATAAGGTCTCTCTCATGCATCCACTTCGCGTAGCTTTCCCAAATTTGCCTTTTCATAAGTCCCCAGGCCGGTGCGTCAGATTGGTATTCTGCGCTTAAGTATTTCTGGCTCTCAATTACCAGTTCTCGGTCAAGCTCCGGCGATACTTTAAGCAAAAACTCCGCCGCCTCTTCCGGATTTTCTATAGAGTACTCGTATCCCTTTGTGACGGCCCGAAGGAACCTCTCTGCCAGTTCCGCGTTTTGGTCCAAGGTTTCTTCCGAGGCTATAATAACAGGGGTATAAAAGTCCAGTGCCTCGTCCTCTTTCCGCAGGTTAATAAAATTCAGGTCAATGCCTCGAAGCCCGGCGGCCACCCCGTCCCAGCCGTAATAAATCCAGGTAAAGTCCACGTCCTTGGTTACGCTGGTAAAAAAGTCAGCGGAGCCTATGGACACCATTTCCAGCTTGTCAAAATCAGCGTCGTATTTATCCATCATTGCCCTGAGTATGGCTTCCTCCATCGGTGAGCCCCATCCACCGTACTTTTTGCCTTCAAAATCGGCGGGCGTCTTTATGCCCTTTTCCACCGGGGACGCAAACCCCGAGGTATTGTGCTGTACAATGGCCGCTATGGCAACCACCGGTATCTCCTCCACCCGAGCATAGGTTACCTCCTCCTGGTAGCTTATCCCAAAATGTGCCTGACCGGCAGCCACCAATTGGGCGGTTCCACCTTCGTTCACCTGGAGTATTTCCACCTCCAGACCCTCATTTTCGAAATATCCCAGTTCCTGTGCAGCGTAAAGACCGGTGTGATTTGTGTTAGGTACCCAGTCCAGCAGTACCGTTATGTTTTCGGTATCTTTTCCGGTATCGCCCTTGCAGGAAACGACCGATAAAACCAGCATTGAAACAAGTAAAAATAATATAGCCTTTTTCATAATACTCTCCTCCAAATTCTCTATTCTTCCTGACGGGCCGCGTATTTTGCCCAGGGCATAAACCAGCCCTCCAGAAGTTTTATTATTTCAAAAACACCCAGGCTCAGCACCGTTATAACTATTATTGCGGCAAAGGTTTTGTCCACCGCAAATGAATGCATTGACCTTCGCATGAACTCTCCCAGGCCCGCCCTGGCCCCCAGCCATTCGCCTATAACGGCACCCATTATGCTGTATGCTGCCGATATTTTCATGCCGGAGAACAGGGAAGGCAACGCTCCGGGCAGCTTAAGTAGCCGGAATATTTGCATTCGGCTTGCACCCATGCTTTTTAAAAGGTCGTACATATCTTTGTCGACGCTCTGGAGGCCACCCATAAAGCTTACAACCATCGGGAAGAAGCATACCAGGGTAACCACAATCACCTTGGGCAGCAGTCCGTACCCGAACCAAATAACAAAAAGGGGAGCTACGGTTATTATTGGAATGGTCTGACTTATAACCAGTATTGGATACAGTGCCTTCTTTATCACCGGCACACCATCCATTACAAAGGCCAGGACAAAGGATAATACAACCGCAATGACAAAGCCCACCATTGCTTCGTATAGGGTAATACGGGTATGGCCGGCAATAACCGGAAAGCTTTTAACTAGGGATACCACAACCTGTGACGGGGCGGGCAATATAAAGTCGGGTACGTTTCCCAGCCTTACCCCTGCCTCCCACAGGGCTATCAGTATAAGCCCCGCGACCAGCTGGAGCCCTATTTCTCTATTGCTCCATGCATTTACCAGCCTGTTCATCCACAAGCCCGCCCCCAGCCGGGGCTTTAGCATCTCTTTACCCCCTGTACTTGCCGACCTTTTCATCCATGGTCACGCCTTCCTTTTTATAATCAATCTTTACTATTGAAACCACCCTGCTTGCACCCTGTCTGGTGCATATCTCCTGGGCCTGTTTTACTATCTCTAGCAGCCGGTCCAGTTCGCCTTCCATAGTGGTTTCCATGGGCCCCACCTGGTATTTCACGCCGCTTTGTGCAATCATATTTATCACACTGTCCACCACCGGATAGATACGCTCCTCCGGCACCACCGGCAGCACCTGCAGGCTTAGATTCACATTAGCCATTTTAATCACCTCCAGTATAGCAGAAATTTCTTCACGCAGGCCGCCTTAGAATAATGGCCCGCCCACCCAATCCAAGTCCGCCGTTAAAACATAGTATATGTATATACAACGCATTAATAGTATTACATTCCTTTATCTGTCCTTCTTAAGAAGCGAAGCTCCCTGTCATTCTGAGGGCGAAGCCCGAAGAATCTGGCTTGGAGATAGACATTTAGCTATCGCAAGGTCCTTCGCTATCGCAAGATCCTTCGCTATCGC
>JAQUCT010000001.1:0-175480 GCA_028686075.1 Bacillota bacterium | reverse complement strand
TCCTTCGCTATCGCAAGATCCTTCGCTATCGCTCAGGACGACACGTTAGAAGATGTAAAGTCTTAAGTACGTTATATATAGAGGGTATAAAAACAAAAAACTGTCCGCACCCTGATGGGTAACAGGCAGTTAAAATGAACTTCCTCCGCTGGCATTACCCAGATCAGGTATAAGGGTCGGAATATTTCCCTCTCAGCCGGTTTGCCCCAGCTCCCCTGTAATTATTCGGTTCAATTGAATTATATCACAGTGGTGCGATTAATCAATAGAGTATTTTACTCTAACTTTAACTCTCCAACCTTTATCTGCCTTTTTTATGTTAGGCTTATCATGGTATTTATTATATAATAAATAATGAGGGAAACGGTCGATAAAACCAAAGGACTTATTAGGAGGCATAGACTTGAAGATAATAATAATAGACGGCCAGGGCGGGAAAATGGGTAAAGCCATTGTCGAACAGCTAAAAAAGAGCCTGCCCGAATGTGAGCTTATAGCCCTTGGAACAAACAGCATAGCCACTTCGGCTATGCTCAAAGCGGGTGCCGACATCGGAGCAACGGGAGAAAGCCCGGTAATATTCAACTGTGCTGGTGCCGATATAATAATAGGGCCCCTGGCGATTGTAATTGCCAATTCGCTTTGGGGGGAAATTTCCCCGGCAATGGCGCAAGCGGTTGGCCAAAGCAAAGCGCATAAAATCCTCATCCCGGTCAACCGGTGCAATAATACTGTGGTGGGCATAAAAGAACTGTCCCTTAATGAATACATCCAGTTGGCGGTGCAGCAGGTAAGACAGATTATAGAAGAATAGAAATCAGATATCTAAAGGTTTATGTGTTGTATGTGAAATGCTGTCGAAAACCAGGTCGCTTTGCTGCCGTATATTAAGTTCCTTCAGTCTTTCCTTTGTTTTTAATTCGGGCGTAAGAAAAAAATGGTCCATATCCTTTAACGCCAACAGATTGTCAATTCTGTTAAACACGTCAAAATAATCCCTGTATTCGGTTCTTACAATACGATAGGCCGGCAAATACAAACCTCTGTAAACCTTGCTGTGACTTACCGGCGGATAGTCCCGACTCCGATAACCCCGCAGATAAGCCTCTACCCTGTCCGCTGCATAGGGCAGAAGCCCCTCCCTGCAGCATTGCCTAAAAACCTCAAGCTTTGCTTCAAGGCTTCGGATGCTGCCGCAGGCCGAATTAGCGGTGCTGACAAAAAATTTGTTTATTGTAGCCAGGTCAATAGACGTATGCTCCAGAGCTTCTAAATGGAGCCGGCAAAGGCCGTTGCCAATGTCTTCGAATATCAGGTCGGCAGGCCTTTCTATATCCCGGGAGTGCCGTATCAGAGTACGGCACTCCTCCTCCAACCCTTTTAGACTGTCTCTTTCATTCGAAATCAAATGCCCGCCTGCAAATTCATTCTGATATATCAGCTTAACCATATCCTGGCATTCCATCCGTGGATATCGTCGGTACTGGTTTAACAGCAGCTTCTTAAGCCCTTTTTTGCATCCCATTTTATAAGCTCCTATCTTCTTTGCAAAGCCATAACAATCGGAGGAATTATAATAATCTGAACCACAATGCCCGGAATACCATTGATAAATGCGCCGGTCATAAACAGCCCCATAGTAAAAGCAGAACCGCTAAGCCCATATAAGAAGAAACTGACAACCCCCCAAACTATTCTTCCGCAAATCATGGACAAAATCAAGGCTAAATAAATAAAAACATTTTTTTGGGGAACAATTTGTAAAAAATCCCCGCAAGGCAACCGTAAGCCGCCAATTCAAAGGTCATGGCAACCGCGGTGGGAAACATAGGGGGCATTCCAAAAATCATGCTTCTGAATACCGGAGCAATAAGTCCTACTATCAAACCGTACTGCCATCCGCAAACAAAACCACAAATCAAAATCGGGATATGCATGGGCAATAATTTACTGCCTATGCTTGGGATTTGCCCGGTAACAAAGGGCAGCAAAAGCGCAAGAGCCAGAAATAATCCTGAAAGCGTTAAGTTTTTTGTTAATACCTTTTTCATGTTCTTTCCCTCCAAATAAAAAATACCATGCAGACAGGGCCTCCCTTGAGGAAGCGCAATACCTTCATGGTACGATTAATAAAATACGGCATAATTATTAAAACAAAACCCGGACAATTTTTCGGCTTCAGCCAATCCATAATAATCCTAAAATGATTTTAACACAAAATTTGAATAAGTCAATTCTAACGATTTAGTTGTATATTAGTAAAAACATCCACTGTTTAATAAAACATGAATGATGGGCGTTAGCTCTAAGGGCCGCCCTTTATTATTCAGCTCTGTAATCATATTTGCAAAATGGGCACTTTGGGTAATCCTTGTCATGGATTTTCCCACAACTGGGACATTGAACCTTGCTAAGAAGTTCGTCCTTTGTATGATAGAATTCCAGCTTTCCACATTCTTTGCAGTAATAGATGTCAACCTCTACTACCCCTGATATTATGTGAGAAAAAGGTATCCCTCTTTCTCCCAACTGTATTTTGTCACTTTTTACAAATTCCATTGAATTACCACAGCGCAAACATTCCAGTTTTTTATCCATATAGTACCTCCCATACGTATTAGTATTGTTGCTTCAAATATTTCTGCAGCTACATCCCAAATAATATATGGTCTCGCTGCAATTTGGGCAAGATGGAAAGCAAACGAAAGAAGGCCTATGACCAGTAGAGATGTTTTATAAATTCGAAAATGGATATCCTTTTGTGTAGCACGGAAAAGAGTTTGTACTTAGATTTCCACAATGTTGCCGCCCAACAGCTTGGCAGTATGCGGTTCAAATGTTGTAATAATAATCTGTTTGTCTTCGGCGGCCTTCTGCAGGACCTTGGCCGCCTGCTTTTTCCTTTCAGGGTCCAGGTCCACCAAGGGGTCATCCATCACGATAAACCCTTCGTTTTCGCGAAATAAGTATCCGGCCATGGCCAGGCGCAAAGCCAGTGCCACTCCGCTGATTGTACCGTGGGAGAGCAGTTCAAGGGGCAGGGGTTCTGCTCCGTCTTCGATGGCGATGCCCTCGGGCAAAGCCTCCCTCATTCGAGCATGCCTGTAGCGGTATCCTGTCAAAGGGGAAAGATATTCAAGGAAAAGCTTTTGGAGCGGAAAAAAGGTGCCTACATCAAGCTCTTCCTTTAACTTATAGAATTCTATTTTTACAGCCAGCAGAGCTACGGCTTCGTCTTTAAGGTCCTGCAACCTTTTTTGAGTGTCATTTAAAGCTTTCTCAATTTCCTCCGGCGATTCCTCAGGCATATCATTCTCCGCCCTAATTTTATTTTCCCGGCAGGTCAGTAGCTTTTCCCAGAGGTCTTCTTTCTTTTCTCTTAGCCCCTTAAGAACTTCCAGAAAGTCTTCTGCGCTGTCATACTCCTCAGGCAGCGGGGCTAATCTATCCAGCTCTTCCTTAGCTGCTTTGCTTTTGCTCCTTAACTCGACAATGGCTTCTAATAAGCTGTCATGATCGATGTGTTCGGCCTGCCAGTTTCTTAGCAATTCTTTCAATTCATCCATTTCCTTAGCCAAACTCTTGAGTTCAAATCCCTTTTCCGTAATATCTTCGTTTATCACCACGGTATCACGTACAGCCTTTTCCTCGCCTGCCTCTTCAAGCTCTTTTTTCAGGGTTTTGAAATAATGCCCTTTTAAGGCATCCTGGAGCCGCTCGCCCAGAATATGTATCTTCCCCTCCAGCTCGCCCACCTCCCGGCGTATTTCCCGAGCTTCTTTCACTTCAGATAGCCCTAGACCTTGTAATTCCCTCTCTATCTCACTTTCCAATTCTTCCACCTTTTTCAAAAGTGCCCCCACATCTTTTACCCCTGACTGGACATCAATCCTCCAGCCCGGAGCCTCCAAATTAAATCGCCCCTGGGCTTCAAAAAACCTTTCGTCCTCTATCCGAAGGACTTTTTCTTCCTTCAGCCCTGATTTTACTTTTACTTCGACGGCTTTTTCTGTTATCAGCTTTATTTTTAATTTCATGCCGCCTATCTCCGCTTTTAGTCTGGAAAGCTCCTTCTCCTTTTCCTCCAGTCGCTGCATTTTCCCCTGCGTTATAGGAGGCAGCTTGCCAAGCTCCTCTTTTTTTCCATCCAGCTCTTCTTTAAGCTGCCTGGATTTGCGGTATATATCCCGTTTCTTTTTTGTCTCCTGTTCTTTTTGGGACTGTGCCAGCTCTATTGCCAACCTTTTCTTCTCTTTTTCCAGTTCTTCTTTTCTTTCTGCCAAGTATTTGTTTCTTTCTTCTTTCTTAGGCCAATCCCGTGCTGTTTTTTTCAGCTGCTCCTGCCTTAAGTCGTAAAATTTCAGCTGTGGCTCTAGCGCATTTCTACGGTTTACATCGCCCTCTATCTTCTTCATTTCCTTCTCTTTATTTTCAATTTCCCTATAATCAGCCTCTACCCCCTGGAGCTTTTGTATAGCATCTTCAAAAGTTTTTTCCGCTTTCAGTGCTCCTCTTAGCTTTTGCTGCAGCGTTCGCATCTGGTAATACTGCTTCAGAATTCGGCCCACACTGCGCCGATGGGGATTGTCAATATCGCGTCCGCCCCGCGGGGCATCGTTTTCAATTTCCCAATTATTTACGAGTTCTTCTATGTTTTGCTGCAGTCTATTCTCCAGCTCGTCTACGGATATACCTCCGGATTGAAATACAACGGCACGCAGCATATCGGCCAGGGTGCTCAAGGCCTCCTGGTCCTGTTTTATCCGATCAAGAGTATTTATCAGCTCAGCCTGACGGGCAATAAGGACTCCCTCATAAGTTCCCCTGCCGTGCCGGAGCAATTCTTCAAGTTTTCTATTTATGCTTATCTCATCGGATATCTCTACCCCTTCGTCCAAAACCAGGCGGGCTTCCCTCTCTGCACCCCAGGCACAGCATAGTCTAAGTGGGCTGCTCCCTGTGGCACTATCAAGTTCCAGTATCACACGAGCGGTATCACCGTGGGGATGGGGCAAATACTGAGAGACTATGTTCTTCCAATCCTGAGAGTTCCTCCTTACGCTCGGTGGGATAAAAAGAGCCGCATGTATAGCGTTTACCAGCGTAGTTTTACCGGCCTCATTGGGCCCTAAAATCACATTAAGCCCGGGCTTGAACTTACATACCTGGCGGGGAAATCTCCCAAAAGGTTCCAGTTGAACTTTCCGGATAATCATGCTATTTTTTCACCTCTTTCATCAGCATATAAGCAAGCTGCAAAGCTTTCTGGTTTCCACCTTCCGCTAGACGCTCAAGCAATAGATAGGGGAAAGAACCTTCGGGGAAAAGCCCTGTTATGGTACTTTGGTTTATTTCCATCTGCAATTGGGTATCATCCCATTCCAGATAAAGGAGCCTCTCTTTCATATCCTCCCGCCAATTATGGCGGTTCTCAAAATCCTCGCGAGGTAGAGTGCCCCGCAATTTCAACCTTACCAAAGTACTCTTTCCTTTTTCGGTTAATTGTCGAATAAGCTTTTCAATTTCTTCCGCAGTGCTTACCGTTTTTTCCAGGTCCTTAAAACGGTAACTGCCGGTGACCACTGTTTTTCCTTCCACATTTACACCGTCATCCAGAAGGATTATCCAGGCTGAGCCTTCATGCCGGCAATCAAACCCATCCGGTTCAGGAGTCCCACAGTAGGCAAAAGTGCTGTTTACAAATTCGTCCCTGTCCGGGATACGCCCATGGGTATGGCCCAGAAACCAGAAGTGCAGTCCCAAAGATATTAGCTCTTCTTCCCTCATGGGAAAATAATTCCGGTTAAAATCCGGGGAATAACCCTCGACAGTACCGTGAGCCAGGCCGATATGCCAGCGTGCCTCCGGTCTCTCCGGCAGGTCAAAAATCCATTTGATATTGTTTTCCTGCGAATGCTTGACCTTGCAGGGTGCGGGATAAAGCACCGCATCCAGTCCGTAGTCTTTCAAGCTGTAAGGCCTGGAATCGAACAGCAAAACAATATTATCAGCAGAGTATTCACGAAACCTTTCCCAAAGAAAGCTAGAAGGGGTATAATAGTCATGATTCCCCGGCAGCACAGCGCAAACCCCGCTAAATCCGGAAAGTGCCTGGGCTGCCCTTAAAATCTGTTCTTCTTTTATTTTAAGCCGTTCAAAAAGGTCCCCCGCTACTATAAATAGCTGGCATTCTTCCTGGTTGGCCTTCTCAACCATCTGCTCCAGTGTCTGGAAACGTGCTTCCATCAGTTCCTGCCTTATTTCCTCGGGATAACCCCTGCTTAGATAAAGCATGCCCAAGTGCAGGTCACCGGTGTGGAAAACCTTTAACGCCACAACCTATCCCCCCCTTTTATCTTTCCTTTTATCACTATTGTCGCCGTTTGTCAGTCAGATACGCTTTTAACCAAACTCCGTGGTTTGTCAACATTGCGGCCCCGAGCCACCGCTGAGTAATAGGCAAAAAGCTGCAACGGTATTACCGCCAGTACCGAAGTAAATTCATCGAGAGTATCGGGAATATATATTACCCTGTCGGCCAATTTACCTATTTCCCGGTTGCCCTCCTTGGCCAGAGCCACTACATAGGCTCCCCTGTTCTTTACCTCTTTTAGATTTGCAAGGGTTTTGTCAATAAGTGCATCCTGGGTTGCAAGGAGAAATACGAAAAGACCCTCTTCCACTAGAGCAATCGGCCCGTGCCTAAACTCACCTGCGGGGTAAGCAGCCGAATGAATATAGCACGTCTCCTTTAGCTTTAGCGACCCCTCAAGAGCCAGTGCGTAGTCCAGACCCCTGCCGAGATATACGACCTTTTCAATGTCCTTATGCTCCCCAGCCAGGTCCTTCATTAACTGTGAACAGTCCAGCACCCTTTGTGCCTGCCCCGGAAGCCTGTTTACTGCCTCCACTCTTTGCCGGTATGCGTCCTTGTCAATCCCGCCCTTTAAATAAGCCAATTTCAACGCTATTAAGTATATGGCTGTTAGCTGCGACGTATAGGCCTTTGTGGATGCCACCGAAATCTCCGGACCCGCACAGGTATAAAGGGAATAGTCCGCCTCGCTGGGTATTGTGCTACCCGCCACATTTGTTATGGCAAAAGCACGGACGCCTTTCCCCTTTGCCTTCCTCATTGACTCAAGGGTGTCGGCGGTTTCCCCCGACTGGCTTATAACTATTACAAGGCTATTTTTGTCCACTGCCGGGTTTCTGTACCGGAACTCGGAAGCTATCTCCACCTCTACCGGTATCCCTGCTAATCTTTCAATGAGGTATTTGCCGGCAAGCCCCGCATGATAGGATGTACCGCAGGCAACTATAACCATCCTGTACACCCCGTCCAGATCTCTTTGGGTCAGCCTTATATCATCAAGAACTATCTTCTCGCTTCCCGGTATCAATCTTCCCTTTAGGGTTTGCTTTATTACCTCAGGCTGCTCATATATTTCCTTAAGCATATAATGAGGATAGCCATTTTTTTCTATTTCACCCATAATGATATTTTCTCCTTTAAATGTATTGTTAACTACCCGGCCCCCTTTGCCCCACCGGTCACCCGGTGGATTTGTTGTGCCTTTATAAAGCTAACACTTCGAACAAAAAACCGTTCCTTGCCCGTTTTTGTCCCTTATTATTTAAACCAAGCGGCTTTCTATGAGTTTTGCAATGTTTTCGGCATACTGCCTAAGCTCACCTTTGTCCTGGCCCTCTAACATAATCCTCACAAGGGGCTCGGTTCCCGAAGGCCTTATAAGCACTCTGCCGTTACCCACAAGCCAGTTCTGCACCCTTTCTATCTCACTGCAAATAACCGCATCCTGTCGATAAGCTTCCTTATTTGAATTCTTCACCCTTGCATTAACCAGAACTTGGGGATATTTTTGCATGGTGCTGCAAACCTCCGAAAGGCTTTTATCAAAATACTTTACGCTTTCAAGCAGCTGAAGTGCCGTCAGTAAGCCGTCCCCGGTGGTATTAAAGTCCAGGAATATTATGTGGCCCGACTGCTCTCCGCCAAGGCTGTATCCCTTTTCCATCATTCTTTGCAGTACGTACCTGTCTCCCACCTTGGTTTCCTCTATTCTGCAGCCAATCTTCTCCAGAACTTTGTGCAATCCCAGATTGGACATAACGGTTGCAACCACGGTATCCCCTGCTAGTTTTCCCTGGGCCTTAAGCCGGCGGGCACAGACTGCCAATATATAGTCACCGTCTATTATTTGGCCTTTATCGTCCACTGCAATTAGCCGGTCCGCATCACCGTCAAAGGCAAGGCCTATGTCCAGACCCTTTTCTTTCACATAGGATGCTAATCCTTCAGGGTGGGTGGACCCGCACAGGGCGTTTATGTTTAATCCGTCGGGGATGTCGTTTATCACGCTTACCTGCGCTCCCAGTTCCTCCAGTACCAAAGGAGCGACTTTGAAGGCTGCTCCGTTGGCACAGTCAACGGCCACCTTTAGCCCTTTAAAATCCTCCAAAACCGTACCTTTAAGGAAGTCCGCATAGTACCTTACACCTTTTGTTTCATTTATTCTTCTGCCTAAGTTCCTGCAGGTACACGACACTTCTACGGTGCCCTCAAAGACTATGTTTTCTATTGTCTCTTCCATATCATCGCCCAGCTTATAACCATTTCTGTCGAAAAATTTTATCCCATTGTACTGAGCAGGATTATGGGAGGCGGATATCACAATTCCGCCGTCGGCACCAAGGTGCCTTATCAAATAGGCTACCGCCGGTGTGGGAACTACGCCCACCAGCACTGCATCACTGCCTGCCGAGCACAGCCCGGCAACCATTGCGCTTTCGAGCATATCCGAAGAAAGGCGCGTATCCGTCCCCAATACAAACTTCGGCTTTTTTATCCCGCTGCCCAAGACAAATGCCCCCGCCCGGGCAAGCTTGAAAGCAAGGTCTGAAGTTAATTCCTCGTTTGCAATTCCTCTGACACCATCGGTGCCGAACAGTCTGCCCATATAATTCCCCCTGTTACTATTGTATGCCATTTTAATACGTTTAAATCTTATCACACAGCATACCGCATTTCAATTGTTCGGACATTCCTCCAGCTAAAAGCTCCCCATTAAAATATACTATGTGTTTTGGGCCCGTTTTGTAACACGGCGGCTTAGAAACGCCGCAAGACAAGTTGCTTCTGCATTTTAATTGAAACAATGATAGTGCAGTACGGCAACCGGCTAAAGCTAATAAGCATATCCGGTGCCTCCAACGTAACCGGCTACAAAAGCGATGTTGGAAGGATTGCCGCCATGGCACACCGGGCAGGGGTGCCAATCCTTGTGGACGGGGCCCAGCTTGTTTCCAATTCTTCGCTGGAAGTAAAGCCCGACGGCCACCCAGAGCACATAGATTGCCTGGTCTTTTCAGTGCATAAAATGTACACTCCCTTCGGAACCGGAGTGCTTATAGGTCCCAAAAAAACCTTTTTAAGGGGTGCACCCTAATATACCGGGGGGCAGAATTGCCCAGACCCATAAGGCTTCATGAAACACTAACTCATGCATTTTTGCATAAGCGGGTATTCATGAACCCTAATTATATTTATCTACAACCTTAGAGGCCCACCACAAAGGGTGGGCCTCTTTTTGTTCGCCCGACAAGGCTGCCGGGTTTATTCTCTATCAGCCGCAGCTGTTTCCCTTAACCAGCTCGGCACCCCTGTCCAGGGCATCCTTATTCACCGGTATAAGGTGCGCTTTTCTCTCTCCAAAGACCTTCTTTAGGGCTTCCAGTACGCTTTCCTTTTTAAGGGCACCGGTAGCCTCTAAATATGCCCCCAGCATAACCATATTGGCTATCCTGCTGTTGCCCAGCTCGTCGGCTATTTCATTGGCAGGTATATCGTAGGCTACTATATCATCCCTCTCGGCACTTTTGTCGATTAGGGAGCTGTTTATTAGGAGCAGCCCATTCTTTACTATCGAAGGTTCGAACTTGTCAAGGGACGGCCTGTTCATAGCTATTACCGCGGTAGCATCCGTTACTATCGGAGACGCCACCGGGTTGTCGGATATGATTACATTACAGTTGGCGGTACCACCCCTCATCTCCGGTCCATAGGACGGCAGCCAGGATACGTTCTTGCCCTCAATCATCCCGGCATAGGTAAGCAGCTGACCCATGGACATTACGCCCTGGCCGCCAAATCCGGCCATTACTATTCTCTCGTTTATCATATCCTATTTCACCTCCTCGGAAGTCTTATAAACTCCCAGCGGATAATAGGGTATCATGTTTTCTTCCAGCCACCGGAGTGCCTCAACGGGGGTAAGACCCCAGTTTGTCGGACAGGTGGACAGGACCTCTATCATGGTAAACCCTTTGCGCTCTATCTGTGCCTGGAAGGCTTTCTTTATCGCTTTCTTTGCTTTTCTTACATGGGCCGGAGTGGTTACGGTAACTCTTTCGATATAGGCGGGACCGTCCAGCGTGGCCAGCATTTCACTCATCCTTATAGGAGAGCCGGCGTGGTCCTTATCCCTGCCAAAGGGCGAGGTGGTGGCCTTCTGACCCACCAGCGTGGTTGGTGCCATCTGGCCTCCGGTCATCCCGTATATGGCGTTGTTTACGAATATGGTTGTTATCTTTTCACCCCTCATGGCTGCGTGTACTATTTCCGCGGTACCTATTGAAGCCAGGTCTCCATCACCCTGATAGGAAAAAACCACTTTGTCGGGATGTACTCTCTTTATACCGGTTGCAACGGCGGGTGCCCTGCCGTGGGCAGCCTCCTGCATGTCACAGTTAAAGTAATCGTAGGCAAATACCGAGCAGCCGACCGGCGCAACCCCTATTGCTTTGTCCAGAACATCCAGCTCTTCAAGAACCTCGGCAACCAATCGGTGGATTATGCCATGGGTGCAGCCCGGACAATAATGGAACGGTCTATCCTGCAAACCTTTGGTCCTTTGAAATACCATTTCGGCCATTATTTAGCACCCCCTAATATTTTCTTAATCTCAGCAACGATATCGTCCGGCACCGGCACCATTCCGCCGGTTCTTCCGTAGAAATGTACCGGCTTCTTGCCGTTAACGCCAAGCTTTACGTCTTCTACCATCTGACCCAGGCTCATTTCCACCGAAAGGAAAGCCTTTGTTTTGTCGGCATACTCTTCAAACACTTCATAGGGGAAGGGCCACAGGGATATGGGCCTTATAAGGCCGACGTTTATGCCCTCTTCCTTACACTTGTCTATAACTGTTTTAACAATCCTTGCGGTGGTGCCGTAAGCAACGGCTATAAGGTCTGGGTTATCGCAGTTGAATATTTCGTATTTCTTCTCGTTCTTTTCCATCTCGTCGAACTTGGCTTTAAGTCTAAGGTTATGCTTTTCGCACTCTGCGGGGTCTATAAACAGTGAATTGATAACGTTGGTATGCCCTCTTCCACCTGTGCCGGTTGTAGCCCAGTCCTTGGGGGGCAGGTTGCGTTTTTGGGGCTCCCGCAGCTCCACCGGCTCCATCATCTGTCCCAGCATACCGTCTCCAATAATCATTACGGGATTCCTGTACTGGTCAGCGATATCAAAGCCTTCCATCATGAGGTCAGTCAGTTCCTGCACCGATGCGGGGGCTAAGACCACCATCTTGTAATCGCCGTGGCCGCCGCCCTTTGTGGCCTGGAAGTAGTCCGACTGGGCCGGCTGTATTCCACCCAGACCGGGGCCGCCTCTTATTATATTGACTATCAGACAGGGTAGTTCCGACCCTGCTATATAGGATATACCCTCCTGTTTTAGACTTATACCGGGACTGGAGGATGAGGTCATTACCCTCGCCCCTGCTCCTGCGGCACCGTATACCATGTTTATTGCCGCAACTTCGCTCTCGGCCTGCAGGAAGGTCGCTCCCGCCTTCGGCATTTCTCTGGCCATGTATTCGGGTAGTTCGCTTTGAGGTGTAATCGGATAACCGAAGAAAAATTTGCAGCCGGCCTTTATTGCAGCGGCACCGATTGCTTCATTTCCCTTCATTAAAACCTTTGCCATAGAATTTCCCTCCTCTTTTTTGAGCTTTCTTCCGTAGGTAAACTAATCATTGTCTCTTAGTCTCTCAACCTTTATAACGGTGTCCGGGCAGATTGTAGCACAGTTCCCGCAAGCTATACACTTTTCCATTTCATAGACGGTTGCGGGGTGATACCCTTTAACGTTTATCCTGTCCTTCGCCATCTTAACTATGTCTACCGGGCAAACAGTTGTACAGAGTTCACATCCCTTACAGCGATGCTCCATAAACGTAACCTTTCCTCTTACCTTTGCCATGAACAACCCTCCTTTTTTCGCTTAAATTACAACCAATCAGGTCGCATATACATCTTGACAGGAAAAACCTCACCCGTTAAACCCTCCGGAATTTGTCCGGCTATCCTTTCAATGGCGCATATATATTTCACCGGCATATTCTTTTGCCGGGAAACCTCTTCCACCACCCGCTGTCCCCTAAGTACATCCTCAAGCGTTGTGTCGCGCAGCATATGGGTGTTGTTTATAAGGCCAGTGGCACGAATACGGGCCGCCCTTTCTATTTCCTCTATATACTCAATGGCCGCCTGGGGGCTGCCCGTATTGGGCCGGTTGGCGTTTATCACTATGAACATGTCGTAGTCAACATCTTTTAGGTGATCGTAATACCGTCCCAAGGCCCTGGCTCCCGCCGCGTCGCCCCCGACGTCCAGCACCGCCTGGTAGCTTTCATCCTGCAAAAGGGTATAAATATCTGCAGGCAGAGCCGGTACATCAGCGTTTATAAACTTTCCCTCCGGTGCCACAACCCGTATACCGATTCTCTCCATTCGGCCCTTTTCCTCTCGGGAGCGAAAATAGGGGTTTACAATGTCCAGGTCCGCAATGGCGGCCTTTTTGCCCGATTTCGCAAGCCTTATCACATAGTTTACCGAGAATTCGGTTTTACCGCTCCCGTAATGACCTGTTATAATTCTGATTCTTTTGTCCTGCTGCATGGGCCACCAGTCCTTTATTCGTATTGTTTGGCCTTCTCTTCACCCCTTAATACCCTTAAACCGCCTTCTGCGAGGGCAGTCATTTCATCCTCTCCCGGATAAATCATTACTGGGGCGATAAACTCCACACTTTCGATTATCCACCCGGTCAGCATCTTGCTGTAGGCAATACCTCCGGTAAGAACGATGGCATCCGCCTTACCCTGAAGAACGGCTGCAGCACTTCCTATCTCTTTGGCAATTTGGTATGCCATTGCCCGATAAACAAGCTCCGCATGCTTATCGCCAACTTCTATCATCCTTTCCACTTCCTGGGCATCGTTGGTCTTTAAATGGGCAACCAGGCCACCCTTGCCCACAACCTTTTTATTCATCTCCTCCAGCGTATAGCGTCCGGAGTAGCAAAGTCCAATAAGCCCTTCCAACGGCAGGCTTCCCGCCCTCTCTGGCGAGAAGGGTCCTTCTCCGTCCAGTGCGTTGTTTACATCCACAACCCTGCCCTTTTTGTGGGCTCCTATCGAAATGCCGCCACCCATATGGGTTACTATAAGGTTAAGGCTCTCATAGGGCTTTTCAAGGTCCCTGGCGGCTCTTCTGGCAACGGCCTTCTGGTTCAGCGCATGGAATATTGATACTCTTTCTATCTCAGGCAGTCCCGACACCCGGGCTATATCCTCCAGCTCGTCTACCACCACCGGGTCCACTATATAGGACGGGATGTTGAGCTGCGAAGCAATCTCCCTTGCCAGTATACCCCCCAGGCTTGACGCATGCTGACCGAAAAGGCCCACTCTCAGGTCCTCAATCATCTTGTCATTTACCTCGTAGGTTCCGCTGGGAATGGGCTGCAAAAGTCCTCCCCTGCCCACAACGGCACTTAGTTTTGTAAGGTTTATATCCTTTTTGCTTAGGGTTTCCAGTATAATATCCTTTCTATACTGATACTGACTGTATATAGTGGGATAGGGTGCCAGCTCTTCGGTAGAATGCCTTATTACTTCCTCGAAAACAGGCTTTTCGTTATCAAATATTGCTATCTTAGTTGAAGTAGATCCCGGATTTATTACAAGCAATCTGAATATCTCCTTCATCTTCTCACCCCGTTTTTTGTTTGTTTTTTGCCAGCAAAACCGCAAGGGCGATGGAGTTTAGTTTGGCCTCCTCGTCGTCAGCCCTTGAGGTAACCACTATGGGTACCTTAGCACCCACCACCAGGCCGGCACATTTTGCCCCGGCAAAGTATACCAGGGACTTGTACAGAATATTACCCGCTTCGATATCCGGCATTATTAATACGTCCGCGTTACCCGCAACGGGATGGTCTATTCCCTTATGCCTTGCCGCCTCCATAGACACCGCGTTATCCAGCGCAAAGGGTCCTCCCACTATACAGCCCTCTATGCGCCCCTCCTGGTTCATTTTAACCAGTTCCTTGGCATCCAGTGTCGCAGGCATCTTCGGGTTTACCTTCTCAACGGCACAAACAACCGCTACCCTTGGATCATCATAGTCCAAAGCCTTAGCCAGTCCCACTGCGTTTTCTATTATCTGCGCCTTCTGTGATAGGTCGGGGGCGATGTTCATGCCCGGATCGCTGAATAAAAACAATTTGTCATAGCCGTTTACCTCGGCAACCCCTATATGGCTTAAAACATTGCCTCCCCTTAAAGACACGTCCGAAAGTACTGCTTTGAGTATAATCGATGTGTCTATTATGCCCTTCATTACGATATCCGCTCTGCCCGCACTTACAAGTTCCACAGCCCTTATACAGGCTTCTGCCTTATCGGGCTCGTCTATTATTTCAAACCCGTCGATATTGATACTCTTTCGTGAAGCGATTCTCTGTATCTCCCGTGCGTTTCCCACAAGTATCGCCTCTGCTATTCCCTTACCTTTGGCTCCGCTGACGGCGGACAGCACCTCCGCATCCTGGGCCACTGCTACGGCAATGGTTCTGGGGCCCCTTTCCCTTGCAGCCTTAACTATTTCATCAAAGGTCTTAATCAATCTCCTTCACCTCTTCTTCATAAACCTTAGCTTGCTGCTCTCCCGACAGCACCCTATAAACCCCCTCTGCAAGGGCGCGCATCTCATCCTCCCCGGGGAGTACCTTAGCGGGAGCGATAAAGGCTGTCATCTTGGTAATTGCATCAACCAGCTTTTTTGAATGGGCAAGGCCACCGGTTAATATTATATAGTCAACCTTTCCTTTTAGCACCGTTGACATGGCCCCTATCTCCTTGGCGATCTGATAGGCCATTGCTTTTAGAATAAACTCTGCCCTTTGGTCGCCCTGCTCTATCATCCTTTCAACTTCCCTGGCATCGTTGGTCCCGAGGTAACCCGCAAGCCCCGCTTTTCCTATGAATTTTTGCTTTAGCTCTTGTTTTGTATGTTTCCCTGAATAGGCCATCTTGATAAGGGCACCCGTCGGCACTCCGCCAGCTCTTTCCGGTGAAAATGGCCCATAGTCGTTTGCACCGTTTACATCGATTATTTTCCCGTCCTTAAGCGGTGCTATGGATATCCCGCCACCTAGATGGACCATTATCAGCCTCAGCCCGTCGAGGGGTTTTCCCTCTTCCATGGCAACCCTGTGAGCGACCGCTTTTATATTAAGCACATGACCATGGGTTCTCCTTGGCAGTTCCGGAATGCCCGAGATTCTTGCTATATCCTCAAATTCATCCACCGAAACCGGGTCCGCAATAAAGGCGGATACTCCTGCCCTGTCGGCTATACCCTTTGCCAGCATAGCTCCAAGGTTTGAAGCGTGCTCTCCTCTGGCCGCCGTTTCCAGGTCATCAAGCATTTTGGAGGTAACAATATAGGTCCCTCCGGGTATCGGTGCCAAAAGGCCGCCTCTCCCGGCCACAGCATCAAGGGATTTAAGTTCAATACCTTCTTCCTTGAGCCAGCCAAGAATTATTCCAAGCCTATATTCGTACTGGCCGGCTACCTTTCCTAGCTTGTCCAGCACTTCCACCGAATGGGAAAGATTCCTTTGGCGCACATTCTTATTATCCTTAAAAAGTGCTACCTTGGTGGAAGTTGAACCCGGGTTGATTGCTAGAACATAACCATCCGCTTTCATCCTTTCCCTCCTTTTTGTTTCTTTGCCTATTTATAGACGCAAATATCATGCCAATTATTCTAAATTTTTTGTATTATTGGATATTATCCGCATTTATCGACAGGTTTAACCCACAGGCAATAAGTTTACGGGCAAAAAATAAGCCTTATAAAACAGCGTTAGAGATGCGTTCCTTCACAATGCTGTAACCATGGCTAATTATTGCAATATATTGCACGCATTATTTTGCAATAGCGCAGGACTATATGCAGATTATTGCATGTTTATTTGGTGTTTGTTCAACTTGTAATACAGGTTTCTAATGGATATGCCCATCCTTCTTGCAGCCTCGGTCTTATTATGCCCCACCTGATGCAACACTTTCTTTATATACTCCCTTTCGGTATCATCCAGCACTTTATTAAGCGGCACCGAGGTATTCACACTGCCCGAGATATACGCTTCCTCATTCGCATCCGACCAGCCGGTTTTCCTTTCGATAATTCGGGGAAGGTGTTCCTCAAGGATTACCGTATCGTTAAACTTCATATTTATTATGGCGCGCCCTATGAAGTTCTCCAGTTCCCTTATATTGCCCGGCCATTCGTATTCCAAGAGGCTTAACTGGGCACCGGCGGATATGTCCTGTACGCTTCTGCCGTAGTCCTGGTTAAACCGTCTTACTATATGCAGTGCCAGGTGGAATATGTCTTCCTTTCTATCCCTTAAGGGGGGAATCCTAAGCGGGATAACATTGAGACGATAATACAAGTCCTCCCTGAACCTTCCCTTTTGCATGGCTTCTTCCAGGTCTATATTGGTGGCCGAAATAATACGCACGTCCACCGGGACGGAATTTGTTCCTCCCACCCTGATTATTTCCTTTTCCTGGAGTGCCCGCAAAAGCTTTGCCTGGACCCCGGAATTAATTTCTCCTATCTCATCAAGGAATATGGTGCCGCCGCTAGCCACCTCGAAAAGTCCCTTCTTACCTCCTTTTTTTGCCCCGGTGAAGGCCCCCTCCTCGTAGCCGAACAATTCCGATTCTAAAAGCGACTCCGACAGCGCGGCACAGTTGACCCTGACAAACTGGCTGAACTTCCTCCCGCTGGCATTGTGTATCGCATGGGCAAACAGTTCCTTGCCGGTACCGCTCTCCCCCTGCAAGAGTACCGTAGCCGGCGTCTGGGCCGCCTTTTTGGCCTTTTCGATAACCTCCTGCATTTTGGAGTTTATACTTACAATATCGTCGAAGGTATATTTTGCCTCCAGTTTCCTTATTATCTGCTTGGCCTGGTTGAGTTCTTCGGTCAGTTTTTTTATCTCGGATATATCATGAATCACTCCGACGCTACCCCTTAGTTCACCGTCAACCACTATGGGTGCCGCATCCACTATAACCTCTTTCCTGGAAGGGCCCACTTTAAGCCGGGCACTTTTTATAGGCTTTCTATTTTCCAGCACCTTGAAATGGATGCTCTCCCCCTCAGCGATGTCCACCGTGGCGGGCTTTCCTATTACGTCCTTTCCGGATAACCCGGTCAGCCTTGTATAGGCGGGGTTTACCATAACCCCCATGCCGTGCTGGTCCACCACCGAAATAGCATCCTGGGTGGAATTAAAAATAGCCTCAAGCATGCTTTGTATTTCCTTGAGATTTGTAATCTGCTCGGCAAGCTGTTTTATCTCGCTTATATCCCTGAACACCGCCACGGCACCTATAACGTTTCCCTGTTCGTCCCTTACCGGCATCCGGTTAGTTATTATACTTGTGCTGCGAAGAGGCTGCTCCCTGTTCAACTCCGCCTTGCCGGTCTCCAGAACATAGGGCAGCCGTGAGTTATCCACCACTTCCAGAACCGGCTTACCCAGCGCATCCTCCATCCTCACCCCTATAAGCCTTTCAGCGGCTTTGTTGAAAATGGTTATTATACCGTCCCTGTCCACTGCAATCATAGCATCGTGGGTGGAGTTTAGTATTACCTTCAGTTCTCTGTTCAGCATTCTTTCACCCCCAGTACCCTACTCCTCTTCCTCGTCCAGGGCAACCAGTTCTATTTCAACCCGCAAGGGCGCAATGCTTACAATCTCAATATCCCTCGGCAGGTCCACCTTAAGTGTAACGGTATGTTTGCCGGCA
Source organism: Bacillota bacterium (assembly GCA_028686075.1). GTDB lineage: Bacteria > Bacillota > Clostridia > Ch29 > Ch29 > JAAYEV01. The sequence continues at coordinate 157,274 of JAQUCT010000001.1, read as the reverse complement.
GCAAGACCCTCCAGCGATGCGGTCACAAAAAAGTCCCCTGCGGTCAATTGGTTTATTATACTCTCTTTGCCGCGTACGGTAACCTGCACAGTAGGTATAGATGTTTCATCGGAAAGCCTTAAACCTTCTCCCAAACCGCTTAAGTTAACCCTATCCACCGGGGTTTCCCTGTTAATTATCCCTTCCCCTCTTACGTAGACAGTTGCCGAATTAATATTCTCAACCGGTGCAACTCCCTCCGGCATTATCAGACCAACGTTGAAGTTAGTATTCCGGTCAATGCCGGCCAGCGAGACCGGCTCGGTCCTAATTGAATTTATTGTTTGCAGCACCGATTCCTCTCCATATATCACTATTGTATCCATTTTTAGAAAAATATCTGTTATCTCCCACTCCGCAGAGGGCTGTCCCTCTACCACCGGCTCTATAGCAACCTGCTTTGTCTTTCTCACGGGGACGGTGACTTCCACTATATTGGGATTAAGCGTGACCCCAGCAACGTCGTTGTTTTCGTCGTCCACCGCTTTAACCGCCAGCACTTCCCGCTGGTCTCCGGTGGATCCGGCCATTTTCATTACCGCCGTTATGACTCTTATATTGTTAAGCAAACTCTCAGGTCCGCTTACCAGCACCTCCCCTGGGGTTACCACCGACGCCAACGTAGTATAACCCTCCATAGGCCTTCCCTCGGTGGACACTGTTACCGGCACCTGAATGCTGGATATTTGCTCCATATCCACTTTTATGCTCTTAGGGCTGTAATCCACCAACTCTACATTGGAGGGCAGACCCCTCACCTCTATCGGTACGTTGTTTACGCCCCTTTGGGTATGCCCCCGCAGATCGGCCTCGGCAATTATCTCTCCAGCTTTTATCTCGGCCAATACGCTGCGTTTACCCTGTATATTTACATCTATTTTGTACTGCTGGGGGTTCTTAATAACAAGCCCTGATGTAACAATGGCTTCGGCGTTAATAAGCTGCACCGGAACGTCTTTTATGGGCTTGTACTCGGTGGGGTTTTGATCGCTGGCAACGTACAGCCAGAGAGCCACCGCAAACAGTATGGATATTATCCTGGTGTTTATCTTTTTATTTGTCATCCTGGACATCCTTAACCCTCCATTTCAGGAAACCACGGTATCTGTGCTCCTGGGGCTTGTACTGGCTTACCAGCATTTCTTTTAGCATTTTGCCGTCGAGGTATCTGGACAGCCGGCCTTCCTTGGCGGTAGAAATTACGCCGGTTTCTTCGGATACGATGATTGCTATAGCGTCGGAGTACTCGGAAATGCCAAGTCCAGCCCTGTGTCTGGTGCCCAGCTCTTTACTGAGGCTTTGGTTTTCGGTAAGCGGAAGCAAACATCCCGCCGAGGCTATTCTCTTGTCTCGTATTATAACCGCGCCGTCGTGTAGCGGCGTATTGGTCGCAAATATAGTCTGTAGCAGCCGTGATGATACAACGGCGTCCACCGTTGTACCGGTTTCCATAAATTCGCCAACTCCCGTTTCCCTTTCAAGCACTATAAGGGCACCTACCTTTTTCTTAGCAAGAGCCTGCACCGCTACCGTTATTTCGTCAATAAGCGTTTTGGTCTCCTTATCAAGGGCCTCGCTTAAGGGATTGCCGAAAATTATACCGCCTCGGCCAAGGAACTCCAGTGCCCTGCGCAGTTCCGGCTGAAAAACTATAAGCAGGGCTATAACTCCCACCGTCATGGTATTACGAAGCAGCCAGTTTACGGTGTACAGCCGGAAAAACCCGCTGGACCCGGTGGCCCAGGTGGCAAATATAAGAACGAAAATACCCTTTATAAGCTGCTCCGCCCTGGTTTCCCGGATAAGCATAAAAATCTTATAAAAGACGTAGGCGATAACCGCTATGTCTATTACATCCCAAAGAGTAATGCTCATTATTATTTCCTTCATTTGTGTAGCCATACTGTACACTCCAAACTTTTTGAAAAACTTTGCATAGTATATTTTCTATCCCCTTGTGTGTTTCTCCTTCTTTTAATTATACAACAAATATATTTTTTTAATCAGCCGGAGGAACAGTTATTACCTTGGTACAGCATATTTTTCGGATTATACCGCAAAGATAACCGGTTATCATCTTATTACGCAATCCGCTACAGGCGGCCTTTTTTATTTTAAGCCTGCTGCTATTAATTGTTGGCGGTAAACTGTGTTACAATATATGTAATATTCCCCCGATGAAGGAACCATAAATAGTTACTTCACTTCCAAGGAGGGAGCAAAAGAACCGTCCTCCTGCTTCCGGGGGAGGGAGGCTGTGCCATAAAGATTTTGCTGATAGATGATGAGAAAGCCCTAGTAAAGGGATTAAAGAGCAGCCTGGAAGTTTCCGATAACGGAATAGGCATCGCCGCCAACGACCTGCCCCGTATATTCGAAGGGCTTTTCAGGAGCGAACCCTCCCGGAGCAAAGAGATAGAAGGTTACGGTATGGGCCTTGCGATAGTAAAAAGAATTGCAACCCTTCACGGATGGGATATTTCAGCGGACAGTAGGCCGGAAAAAGGAACTACCATTATTCTTACCATCCCCCTGTAGTTTATATATTCTTTAGAACCGCTTAACATTATCTTTACAAATGGGCGGTATCATATACTTAAGAAACCCATCCAAAAGACAAGGAGGTACACTATATGAAAAAAAACACAATGCTTATACTGATACTGGTAACGGCCCTTCTTACAGCGGGATGCGGCTTGTTTTCCAGCGGCAATGGCCAGGGAGACCCCCAGCCGGGGGACACCATTGTACCCCCCGAACCGGAGGGAGAAACGGTGGAAATAACGCTTTACTTTGCAAACAATGAGTATGTCCAGACCGGAAACGAGAACCTTGAAAAAATGCTCACCGAAAAGAGAAAGGTAACCCTCACTAACAAGCCTCTGGCTCAAACCGCGGTGGAGGAACTGATTAAAGGACCCAGAGATGAAAATATGGGGGTTGTTATACCGTCCAGAATAAAGCTTATAGACGTGGAAGTGGCCGATGACATAGCCTATGTAAATTTTGCGAGTTCCGGTATGAGCGGCGGGTCTATGGAGGAGTTTTTTCTTATTAGCTCGGTTATTATGACACTCACCGAACTGGAAAACGTAGAGTCGATACAATTCCTGGTAGATGGCAAAAAACCCGAAACCCTTATGGGCCATATATATACCATGGACCCGATGGACAGAGGCGACAGTTAAGCCTTTTAATGACACGGAAAAACCGAAGGGCACAGTTTCCTTCGGTTTTTCTTCCTAGTCCATCATAATAATACCCATGGCCGTATAGGTCTCATAATATATGACTCTGCTCTTGGGCAGGCCATTGTCGGCCTGGAACCGGTACAGGGAAGCCTCCATGTTGGGCCCGTATACCCCGTCGATGGAGCCGCTATAGTATCCTAATAGCTTTAGCCGCCTTTGCACCTCCACCACGTCAATACCCTTGTCCCCGGGTTTTAGGTTCCTGGCACCGTTACCGAAGGGACCATAAAGTCCACCATATATGTACACCGGAGTTCCGTATTTTACATAGGTGAAAAGGTCCTCCACATTCTTGTTGTACATTCTTATACAGCCGTGGGAAGCATTGTATCCAATGCTGGAAGGCTTGTTGGTGCCGTGTATCCCATAAATACCCCAAGGAACGTCTATTCCTATCCACCGGCTGCCAAAGCCTCCTCCCCACCTTGCCTTGTTTATTACCTTCCACCGGCCGACGGGAGTAGGGGTTGAACTTGCTCCGGTAGCCACCGGGTACTTCTTTATCAGCTTGCTACCGTCCAGAAGGTAAAGAGTCTTCTCGTCTATATCTATTAAAATCTGCAGGTTTTCGTATTCAGGGTTATCCAGCATGTACCTTTTTTCCCAAACCTGATAGTTCTGTAATTCCTTCAGTTGTTCCTTATCCATCCGGCTATCGCCGCAATATAGTATTAAAGCGGCCGGAACAATAAAAAGCAGGACAAAACCAAGCATCCTTTTTGCCATATAATAAAAGCTCCCCCTTTACTCTATATAATTATATGGAGTAAGGGGGGAGTTTAAAACCATATGCTTTTAAAACTTAACCGTTTATTACGATACCATATCTTTAAACCACCATATTGATTTGCTTTCCGCAGTCACCGCACTTTTTGCCGTCAAATAGAAGGCTCGCGCCGTAGCCCTTTCTTTCCACCAGTTTTACTCCGCAGTCGGGGCAGTAGGTATCGTTGTCGGCACCGGCCACATTGCCTATATAGACATAATCCAGGTGTTTTTTAACCGCCTTTGCGGCAGCAGCCATTGTCTCCAACCGGGTTGGGGGCCTGTCCATTTGATACGCCGGATAATACCTTGAAAGGTGAATGGGAATACTTTTATCAATGCCGGCTACCCATTCCCCCAGGCCTTCCAGTTCGTCAATGCTGCTGTTAAGTTCGTCCACAATAAGGGTTGTAACCTCCACATGGCAGCGTCCCGCCGCCGCTTTTACGGTATCAAGGACAGGGGAAAGCCTGCCTGAGCATATGCTGTCGTAGTAAGCATCAGAAAAAGCCTTTACATCTATATTTAGAGCGTCTATAAAAGGGAGCAGCTGTTCCAGGGCTTTGATGCCTATATAACCGTTCGTCACCAGCACATTCTTAAGCCCCCTTTCCCTGGCAATGCGGGCGGTGTCCAGTACGTATTCATACCATATGGAAGGCTCGTTATAAGTATAGGCTATTCCTATATTATCCTCCGCTGACGCCGCCCGGTCCGCAAGGCCTTCGGGGGAGACAAAAACCGTCCCGGGAGTACCGTGGGCAATCGCATGGTTCTGGCAGAAGCCGCATTTTAGGTTGCATCCGAAACTGCCCACCGATAGTATCCGACTTCCGGGATAAAAATGATAGAGGGGCTTTTTTTCTATCGGGTCGACATTGCAGGCTGTTACCTTTCCATAGTTTAGCGAATACAAAACGCCGCCCTTATTTCTTCTTACGCTGCATCTACCGGTTTGCCCCGGTTTGAGTACGCATCCGTGGGGACACAGAAAACACCGTACGGTGTCCCCATCCCTTATATAGTGCAAAGCCTTTTTGAATTCCATATCCTCACCCCTTATTGGTGCCTTATTACCTCAAATCTCTCCAGAATATAGGATTCCCCGGGGTTAATACCCGCTTTCCTAAGGGCAATAGCTATCTGCTGCTGCGGGGTGTCAACCCCTTCGATATCGGGCAGCAGAAGCCCCGTCCTTCCCCCCGAGCGGACTATTACGCCGTACCTTTTCACATCCAACCCGTCCATGGACTGGATGGCCTCCGGCTGTCCCAGTACATCCACTGAATACTCAATACATTCCAATTCCTCCAACGTAACGGGATAAAACCGGGGGTCCCTCACGCCAGCACTTATTGCATTGTTTATTATTTCCCTGGCAATATTTTCGGTGGTGGACGATATTGTACCTATGCAGCCCCTAAGCTGTCCGTTCATTTTAAGGGATACGAAGGCACCGGCCCTTTCGAACAGCATTTCCTCCGGAAGTCCGTCAGGTGGGTCAATTACCTCACCATTTTTTATATAACTTTCCAGTGCGAAACGGGCTAACCCGATAAAGGGGTCTCCCCTTTCTCTTTGGGGGTCCCTCTTAAAGGGGGTAAAGGCAGCAACACAGTACCCCACACCGTAGGGGCCCTCGTATGACAATATGCGGGAATCCACCCTATAGCCGTCCATAACCCCCAGGGTGGTAACCACAGACCGATAAGCACACTCTCCGGCTTCCTCTATCAGACCGGGGTCCATACTCTTTATATCGTCCACATTCATGTCCTTCAGGAGAGCCACAAGGCTTTGGTCATACTCGATGCCTCTTTTGCTGTAACCGGCGGGTGCTCCCTTTGTTAGCCTGTGGGACAGGTCTCCACTGCATATAATGGCGGTTTGGCCATTTCGCTTTTCGGCCGCCCTTTGGATGCACACGCCGAACCTGTATAGCTGTCCCGGGGAAAGCAGCCCGTAGGTTATGTGTACAAGACTAAAGCCTTGGTACTTTTTGCTTATAAAATACAGGGGCACCAGGGCCCCGTGGTCGAGGCCCGGGGATATGCCGTACCTCTTGCGGGTGCCTTCGTCAACGGCCATAACGGGTATGCCCTCCCGGGCAGCCTCTTCCATTATATCAAAGGCCATTTCTATGTGCCCCGGAAATGACAGGGATACCCCGGGCCGGCCAAAGCTGCCAAAGTTCCCGCTAAATTCCCTCCGTACCCCCACCGCAATGGCATCCCTGAACAAGGGACCGTGGGGCGTAATGACAACTAAAACCTCCGGTTTCTTAGCGGCAATCTCTAGCGATATTTTCTCCATCGCATCAATTGTTTTCCGGGCTTTTCTTTCCTCCCCCTGCCCGACTTCCGCAACTATGATGGGAGGATGCGGCACCAGATAGCATGTACCTATTTTCCCCATTGTTTTACTCCCTCCATTTTTCACAGGTTATCCGTATTAGTATGACATATATAAGGGGCATTTCATTCGGTTAAATATCTTACAATGCCCGAGTATATTCCAAAGGCGACCTTTTCCTTATACCTTTCTTCGTTTAAAAGCCGCTCCTCTTCAGGGTTGGATAAAAAGCCGCATTCCACCAGCACCGTAGGAGCTTGGTTGTCTTTAAGAAGATAGATATCGTCGTCCGCCTTAGGCTGACGATAATTATCCCTGTCAAGAACCCTTCGCAGTTCCTCCTGTAATATCACTGCAAGCCTTTTGCTCTCCTCCGAGCCCCTGTGGTAAAAGGTTTGGGCCCCGTAATACCTTGATTGGGAAAAGCTGTTAAGATGAATAATTATATTAACGCAGCTATCGCTTTGGTCCGCGATGGCTTTGCGCTTTTGCAAGTCGTCCCGTTTTTTGTTGGGAGCTTCGGGGGAATACAGGCCGTAATCACCATCTCTTGTCAGAATGGCAATCCCTCCCCCCTCCTCCACCAATCTTTTTAGCCTTAGGGCTATTTCGAGGTTTATCCTGTCTTCGTTTTCGCCCTGCCTTCCAACGGCACCGGGGTCCCTGCCCCCATGTCCGGCGTCTATGAATACAGCCCTGTTTGTCATTGGGGAAAAAACAGCCCTGCTGGAATCTAAGATATCATTAAAAAAGATAAATGTAAATATTACCATGGTCAAAAGGGCGGCGGCAATAAAAAGGTTTTTCCTCATTATTACAATTATGTGCATATTTATATTCCCCCTACTCTACCGGGTATATAAGAAATATATGTGCAAAAAAAAATATAATCACAAAAAAATGTGATAATTAGGAAAGGGGACAAAGAACCGTCGTCCCTTGTCCCTTCTTCTTATACCTTGTCCCATTCCCGGTTATTCTAAGTCGGGAAGTATTTTGTTGAGTATTATGCCTGCGATTGCTCCAAGAGCCATTCCGGATACTGTAATCCATTTAAACGAAAGGGTTGCCCCGCCAAGACCGAGGACCAATATTACCGCGGCTATAATAAGATTCCTGGATTTTTTGAAGTCCACTTGATTCTCCACTATCGTCCTTACACCTATTCCCGCTATCATACCAAACAGTATTATTGATATCCCGCCTACAACCGCGGTGGGTATTGTGCTAATAAAGGCCCCAAGTTTGGGTATTACTGCCAGTACTATTGCAAAACAAGCGGCTATTCTCATAACAACCGGATTGTGTACCTTTGTGAGGGCCAGCACGCCAGTGTTCTCGGAATAGGTAGTGTTGGCTGGACCACCAAACATTGCGGATATACAGGTTGCCACGCCGTCGCCTATGAGTGTCCTTGAAAGGCCCGGGTCCTTAATAAGGTCTTTTTCCACAGTGGCCCCCACCGCCAGCACGTCTCCTATATGTTCAACCATGGTTACAATCGCAACCGGTGCCACAATCATTATCATTTCCATATCAAACCTGGCTGCCTGGAAGGGCGGTATCCCGAACCATCCCGCCTCGGCAAAGGGGGTATAGTCCACATTTGCGGTTATCATAGCCACAATGTATCCTACAAACAAGCCTATCAATACCGGTAGTACCTTTATGAAACCCTTTCCAACTATGCTTACAAGTGTCACCGTTATAAGAGCCACAATGGCAAGGAACCAGTTGCCGCTGGCCATGTCTATGGCGGTAGGTGCCAAAAGCAACCCTATTGTCATTATTATGGGACCGGTAACGATGGGCGGGAAAAAACTTACTATTTTTTCGTATCCGAACAGATATACAAGCCCCGACATGACTACATACACCAGACCGGCTATTACTATGCCGCCCTGGGCATAGGCAAGCCCCTCCGCATAGGCATCCCCAGCCTGGTAGGCAACCCCGTTCCTTGCAGCAACCGCAGCAGCCGCCGCCAGTATGGGCGGTATGAATGCAAAGGAAGACCCTAGGAATACCGGAGCTTTCTTCTTTGTAACAATATGAAAAAACAAAGTGCCTATACCGGCCATAAAAAGAGCTACTGATACGTTCATCCCGGTAATAATGGGAACAAGAACAGTAGCTCCAAACATCGTAAAGGTATGCTGCAATCCAAGTATTACTTTTTTGCCGGTAGGAAGGAAATCACCCTCAGAAATTACCTCGCTGTCCACCTGCTTGTTTCTGCCGTTGTCAGTCATCATATACACTCCTTCGTGTTTAGTTAGAATAAAAAACTTCCTGCTGCCGACAGGAAGTATCTTCGCACAGTGAGCGTTAATCCTAACACCACTTTTGCTTTTCCTTGCCAGCCTCTCTGGACCACCTTAAAGGAAAACGATATTCATTTTTCTAGATTATATCACCGCTTGTCCACATTGTCCAGAAAAAAATGAACCGCCAAGGGTAGATTCCACCTGACGGTTGATGTTTGGAACAAGCATTGTTCATAATTCCAAGCGTACTTGTTGTATATCGGCAACAATCTAACGCTTGGAGAACTGGGAAGCCTTTCTTGCCTTCTTTAAGCCGTACTTCTTCCTTTCCTTCATCCTCGGGTCCCTTGTCATAAAGCCAGCTTTTTTTAGTACCGGTCTGTATTCGGGGTCCGCCTGCTCAAGGGCCCTTGATATGCCGTGTCTTAAGGCCCCCGCCTGACCGGTAAACCCGCCTCCGTGTACAAGAGCCACCACGTCAAATTTGCCGGTGGTTCCGGTAAGCTCCAGGGGCTGTCTTGCTATAACCTTCAATGTCTCAAGACCGAAATAATCATCAATATCCCTGCCGTTTATATTTATCCTGCCTTCACCGGGTATAAGCCTTACCCGGGCTATGGACCTTTTCCTTCTACCAGTGCCGTAATATTGAACCTTTTCCACTGTTCTTCCTCCCTTCCTCACCGATTAATAATCAAACTCCAGCTTTTCGGGCTTTTGGGCCTGATGTTTATGCTCTGGGCCCCCGTACACTTTAAGCTTTGTAATCATTTTTCTGCCCAATTTGTTGTGGGGTATCATGCCCCAAACAGCATCATAGACAACCTGGTGGGGTTTTTCCTTAATCATTCTCTCAAAAGATACTTCCTTAAGCCCACCCGGATGTCCCGAATGGTGTCGGTATACTTTTTGTTCCTTCTTCTTTCCGGTCAGGTGTACCTCGGAAGCGTTTATAACTATAACAAAATCGCCTGTATCCATATGAGGAGAATATATCGGCTTGTGTTTTCCTTTTAGTATGCCGGCAACCTGGCTGGCAAGCCGGCCTAGGGTTTTGCCTTTGGCGTCCACAACATACCACTTTCTTTCTATACTATTCGGTTTAGGCATATATGTTTTCATCTTAAATATCCCTCCTTAAGCAACTTTACTTAGGTTAAATATATGACATATGGCCCGGGGCTGGTGGGCCTAATATCCATAAACATAAATAGTATATTACATGGCACCGGGAGTGTCAAGAATCCGTGCGTAGTATACCTCCTCCAGAAACAGGCCCTGGGGAGGCAGTGTTGGCCCGGCACATCTTCTGTCCCTTTTATCCAAAACAGTCTTTATCTCCTCCGGCATCAGGTTTCCCCTTCCAACCTCCACAAGGGTGCCTGCTATTATCCTGACCATATTGTACAAAAAACCGTCCGCCATTATTGACATATCAATAATGCAACCGTCTTTCCTAAACTCCAGCATCTGCACATTCCTTGTCCTTGACCTCACGAGGCTACCGCTGCTACAGAAAGACGAAAAGTCCTTTCTGCCTATTATATACCCAGCAGCCTCTTTCATACCGTCAAGTTCCAATTTTACCGGAATAAAACAGCTGTAGTTTCTAAGAACCGCCGAAGGAACATTTCTGTTAAATATTCTGTATCTGTATTTTTTCCCGATAACGTCATATCTTGCATGAAAGTCCGGCTGTGCTTCAACGGCGTTAATAATCCTTATATCCGGCGGAAGATGACCGTTTAGCGCCAGGGGTATCCTGTCCGCCGGGATGTTTGTTTCTGTTTTGAAATTTGCCCTCTGTCCCAGCGCATGGACCCCGGTATCCGTTCTTCCGGAACCTATAAGCTTTGCCTTTACGCCAGTGACCTTTTGTATGCTTTCTTCTATAAGCTGCTGGATGGTCAGAGCGTTTTTCTGCCTCTGCCACCCGTGATAATTGGTACCGTCATATTCTATTGTTATAAGAATATTCCGCACAAAGACCACCTACCAACCTCTGCTCACTATGGTTGTAACAAGCACCAGCCCTCCAAGAGCTAGTGCGAAATAGTCCATACCGACCATATGCAATACCTTAAGTCTGGTTCTTCCTCTGCCGCCCCTGTAGCACCGTGATTCCATCGCCAGAGCCAACTCATCGGCCCTCCTGAAGGCACTTATAAAAAGCGGCACCAAAAGGGGTACAAGATTTTTTGCCCTTCTTAACAGGTTTCCGCTTTCAAAGTCCGCACCCCTTGCCATCTGGGCCTTCATTATTTTATCCGTTTCATCCAATAGGGTTGGTATAAACCTCAGGGCTATGGTCATCATCATTGCAAGCTCATGGGCGGGCAGCCCCAGCCTTCTGAACGGGTTTAATAGCTTTTCTATCCCGTCGGTAAGGGCTATAGGCGATGTGGTAAGGGTAAGCAGCGATGCCCCCATAACAAGAAACACCAATCGGGTTGCCATACGCCCCGCCTGCACCATTCCCTCCCGGGTAACATCAAAAGGACCCAGACTGTATACCACTACCCCCTCAACCATGAACATATTGACGAATATAGTAAGAAACAGGATTATAAGTAGGGGGCGCAGCCCTTTGAATATGTATTTAATGGGCACCCGTGACAATGCCAGTTGGACCAAAACAAAAAGGGCGCAAATACCGTATCCTTTAAAGTTGGAAGCTGTAAAAAGACTAATTATAAGTACAAAGGTCAAAACGATCTTAATCCTTGGGTCCAGCCTATGAACCACCGAGTCCCCAGGAAAATACTGACCGATTGTTATATCCTTAAGCATCGTTCCCACACCTTAGATTTTTTAGAATTTCCTTTCTGGCGTCCTCCACCGTAAACACGCCTCCCTTTACTTGCCATCCCTTCTCTTTAAGTTTAAGCATCAGCAAAGACATGGCCGGAAGTGCAAGCCCTAAATCCATCAGGTACCTGCCATCGTCAAACACTTGTTGTGGGGTACCGTTTCTGCTGATTCTGCCCCGCTCCATAACCACTATACTGTCGGCCAACCATGCAACTTCGTCCATATTATGGGATACCAGTACTATGGTAATCCCCTGTTTTCTGTTCATATCACGGATAGAATTGAGTATCTCCCGTCTACCCCTGGGGTCAAGGCCCGCTGTAGGCTCGTCCAGTATAAGGTATTTGGGCCCCATGGCCAGCACACCGGCGATGGCTATCCTCCGCCGCTGGCCGCCGGATAATCCGAAGGGGTTTGTATCCTTTAAAGCATCGAAGTCCAGCCCCACCATCTTCATAGCGGACCGGGTTCTTTTTAGCACTTCCTTTTCATTAAGGCCCATATTGCGGGGACCAAAGGCCACATCCTTAAACACCGTTTCTTCAAAAAGCTGGTGCTCCGGATACTGAAAAACAAGCCCTACCTTCTGTCTCACTATGCTTCTTTTGAATCCCTTCTCCCAAATATCGCTACCGTCCACGACTATTGTACCCCTCTGGGGCTTTAATAACCCGTTGAAGTGCTGTATCAGCGTGGACTTTCCCGAGCCTGTATGACCTATTATCCCGATGAAACTACCCTCGTCAACCTTAAGGTCTATTCCCTCAAGGGCCACCTTCTCATAGGGTGTGCCGGGCATATAGGTATAGCTTAAGTTCGTGACTTCAATCGACATAACTCTACCACCATCTCATCCTCGTTTAGAATATCCGGCAGCGGTACCCCGCTTTTTCTAAGGCCTATGGCAAGCTGGGCAGACCTTGGCACGTCCAGTCCCAGTTCCTTAAGCCGGGCAGCCTTTGAAAATACTTTGGAAGGGGTACCTTCCAGTACTATCCTTCCCCTGTCCATTACCAATACCCTGTCTGCCCCGGTTGCCTCCTCCATGTAATGGGTTATGTGAATAATGGTCTTGCCTTCTTTTTTGTTCAGCCGCCGGATTATTTCCATCAGCTCCTGCCTGCCCCTGGGGTCAAGCATAGCCGTAGCCTCGTCCAGAACAATACAATCCGGCTGCATGGCCAGCACCCCGGCTATTGCGACCCTTTGTTTCTGGCCGCCCGAAAGCAGGTGTGGGCCGTGGGTCCTGTATTCATACAACCCCACCTCCCTTAAGGCATCGTCCACCCTTTTCCTAATCTCCCCGGCAGGCACCCCCTGGTTTTCCGGGCCAAAGGCCACATCCTCCTCAACTATTGTGGCAACCAGCTGGTTGTCGGGGTTCTGGAAAACCATTCCTATTTTTTGCCTTATCTTCCATACGTTTTCGGTATCCCGTGTATCCATTCCCATTACTTCGATTTTACCCGAAACGGGAACAAGCAAAGCGTTTATATGCTTTGCCAGAGTGGATTTCCCTGAACCGTTATGTCCTATTACAGCCACGAATTCGCCCTGCTTCACTTTAATGCTTATATCCTTTAGAACCATTTCTTCCTGTTCGCTGTAACGGAAACTGAGGTTTTCCATCAGTATTTGATATTCCATTTTAACCCCTCTTTGTCAAACCAGCTCCAGTATAACCATCTCCGCTGCGTCTCCTCTTCTGGGGCCAATCTTTACTATACGGGTGTATCCTCCCTCTCTGTCGGTGTATTTCGGACCTATATTATCGAATAGGTTCTTTACCACCGTTTCATCGGTCACAAAGGCCATTGCCATACGTCTGGAATGGAGGTCCCCCTTCTTTGCTAGCGTAATCATCTTCTCTGCCAGGCTCCTTGCTTCCTTGGCCCGGGTTACAGTGGTTACTATCCTGCCCTTATCCAACAGGCTTGTAACCAAATTTCTGAGCATTAGCATTCTATGGTCGGTTTCCCGACCCAGCCTTCTGTTTGATGCCATAAAATATCCCTCCCTGCCTCGTTACTCGTCGCTTTTCCTCAAACTCAAGTTTAACTCGGAAAGCTTGCCCTGAACTTCCTCCAGGGATTTCTTGCCAAGGTTACGCACCTTCATCATATCCTCTTCGGTCTTTTGGGTAAGCTCCTCCACCGTGTTTATCCCCGCCCGTTTCAGACAGTTGTATGACCTTACCGAAAGGTCCAATTCCTCTATGGTCATTTCCAGCACCTTTTCCTTTTTATCCTCTTCCTTCTCCACCATTATTTCAACATCCCTAATCTGGTCTGTAAGAGTTATAAAAAGGTTTAGGTGTTCGTTTAAAATCTTTGCACCAAGGGATACCGCCTCGTCGGGAGCAATGCTGCCATCGGTCCATACTTCCAGTGTCAGTTTGTCAAAGTCGGTAACCTGGCCTACCCTGGTGTTGTCAACTCTGAAATTGGTTCTGGACACGGGAGTAAATATGGAGTCTACGGGAATAATCCCTATGGGCTGGCCCTGCTCCTTGTTTTTTTCCGCAGATACGTAGCCCCTTCCTTTTTCCAGGGTTATCTCCATATAAAGCTTCGCACCGTCCCCAAGAGTTGCAATATGCATCTCGGGGTTTAATATTTCCACATCCGGCCCGTGGATTATGTCACCGGCCTTTATTTCCCTGGCACCCTCCGCTTCTACCCTGACAAGCCTCGGCTCGTCACCATCCAGCTTTACGCTTAGGGACTTTAAGTTCAATACTATCTCTGTGACATCTTCCTTAACACCGGGTATAGTAGAAAACTCATGGAGTACCCCGTCTATCTTCACGGAGGTCACCGCGGCTCCCGGTAGCGATGAAAGAAGAATCCTCCTTAAGGAATTGCCAAGGGTTATTCCGTAACCTCTTTCGAGCGGTTCCACAACGAATTTCCCGTAGGTGTTGTCACTGCTTGTTTCAACCATTTCAACTTTGGGCTTTTCAATCTCAATCACTAATTAACCCTCCTTCAACAACTCTATGAAATCTTACCGAGGGCAACCGATTCCAATTATATTGATTACCTGGAGTAAAGCTCTACTATAAGGTGTTCTTCAATCGGTATATCTATATGCTCTTTTTTCGGTACGCCAACAACTCTTGCTCTCATCTTTTCCAAATCCACTTCCAGCCAATCGGGGGCAACCCTCTGGTTATTCTCTGCGAGTTCTTTGAATTTTTCGCTCGCCCTGCTCTTTTCCTTTACTTCAACAACATCTCCTACCTTTACCAGATAGGAGGGTATATCAACCTTTCTGCCATTAACCAGGAAATGCCCGTGCTTGACCAATTGTCTTGCTTCCTTTCTGGATTCGCCAAGGCCTATCCTGTAGACCAAATTATCCAGCCTGGATTCGAGTATTGAAAGCAGGTTTTCGCCCGTAACGCCCTTCGTTCTTTCCGCTATATTGAAGTACTTCCTGAACTGGCTTTCCATAACTCCGTAATATCGTTTTGCCTTTTGTTTTTCCCGCAACTGGATCCCGTAACCCGAAACCTTTTTTCTGCCCTGTCCGTGCTGACCGGGTACATAGGACCTTCGGTCGATTGCGCATTTGTCCGAATAACACCTGTCGCCCTTAAGGTATAGCTTCATGCCCTCCCTGCGACACAGCCTGCATACCGGACCTGTATATCTACCCATTAATTTAGTACACCTCCTGCTATTTGTTTAAACACGTCTTCTTTTCGGTGGCCTGCATCCGTTATGGGGCACAGGGGTAAGGTCCTTTATAAGGTTAACTTCCAGTCCCGCGGCCTGAAGTGCCCTTATGGCCGCTTCCCGACCAGAACCCGGACCCTTTACATAAACCTCCACGCTTCGCAAACCATGCTCCATCGCATCCTTGGCCGCCGACTCAGCTGCCATTTGTGCAGCAAAGGGAGTGGATTTCCTTGAACCTCTGAAACCCAGTTTTCCGGCACTTGCCCAGGACAATGCATTACCGTGCAGATCGGTCAGAGTAACCATTGTATTATTAAAAGTCGACTTGATATGGGCCTGGCCACGCTCTATATTTTTCTTTTCTCGTCTTTTTGTTCTTCTTCTTGGCCTTGCTGCCATTCATTTAACCTCCTTCATTTAGGGTACGACTTATTTCTTACGCCTTACGTCTTACGCCAACCGTCCTTTTAGGACCCTTTCTCGTTCTCGCATTGTTCTTGGTTCCCTGTCCCCTGACGGGCAGGCCCCTCCTGTGGCGCAATCCCCTGTAGGACCCGATATCTATAAGGCGTTTTATACTCATGTTGACCTCTCTTCTTAGGTCCCCTTCCACCTTATACTGCTTGTCTATTACTTCTCTTAATCTACTTATTTCAGCTTCCGTCAGGTCCTTGACCCTTGTATCGAAGTCAACTCCCGCCTGCGTGAGTATCTTTTGTGCCCTGGACCTGCCAATACCAAATATATAGGTAAGCCCTATTTCTATTCTTTTGTCCCTGGGTAAGTCAATACCAGCAATCCTTGCCATATAAAAACCACACCTCCCGTATTTACGTTATCCCTGTTTTTGTTTGTGTTTGGGATTTTCACAGATTATCATTACCTTGCCTTTTCTTTTTATTATTTTGCACTTTTCGCATATAGGCTTAATTGATGGTTTTACCTTCATTGTAATACCTCCTTAGCTTTTGCCTCTCCACACTATCCTTCCCCGTGTGAGGTCATAGGGAGACAACTCAATCGTCACTCTGTCGCCGGGTAAAATTCTTATATAGTGCATCCTAAGCCTGCCGGATACATGGGCTAAAATTTTATGCCCGTTTTCCAGCTCCACATGAAACATAGCATTTGGCAGTGCCTCTACAACCTTTCCTTCAACCTCAATAATATCCTTCTTAGTCATAAGGTAATCATACCTCCATTCACCAAATCCTATCAACTCCCAAAGTCTCTAAGGTTCTTTCTAAGTTCAGCGTTCGTAACCTTCTTACCACTTTTGAGCTTTTCCGCAACCTCCGTCAGTACGATACCCGTCTTAGCCAGGTGTTTTGTTTTCTTTTTCTTTGGTCTGTCGACCTTTCGCAGGTCTCCGTCAGCAATATACAGGTACTGCTCCTTTTCAAAGCCTACCACTACAAAATGCGCACCCCTGTCCCTTCCGGCCTTTGACCTTACAATCTGGCCGAGAACTATTCCGCCTTTCTCCATACCCCATTCACCTCCGTAAGACCATCCTATGTTTGGGTTAGTATCCGAGGCTAATCCCTGGTTATGGCCGCAATGTGCTCAAAACGGACAGAAAGTCTGAGACAGCAATACCACCTGTAGCAGCCATGGTCAGGACTTTGGCGGGGGACAAAAAAACAATCATTTGCTGCTATTTTTCGAGAGCCTTTACAATTTGCACCCCAACCTCTTTTATTCCCTGTCCGCCATCGATGCTAATAAGCAGCCCCTTTTCCGAATAATAGGCTATCAAGGGCTTGGTCTGTTTGAGGTATACTTCTATCCTTCTTGCCACAGTCTCTTCCCTATCATCCTCTCTCTGAATCAGCTCGCTACCGCAGGCATCGCATAAACCCTCTCGGGACGGGCTGTTATACTTCACGTGGTAGGTAACACCGCACGAGGTGCATACTCTCCTTCCCACAGCCCTTTCTACCAGCACTTCCTTGGGTACGTCAATGCTCAGCACGTAGTCAATTTGCATATCCATATCGGTAAGAACCCCGTCCAGAGCCTCGGCCTGAGCTACGGTCCTTGGAAAACCGTCAAGCAGAAAACCATTTTTACAGTCCTCATCACTCAAACGATCCTTAACAATTGCCACCACCGTTTCGTCAGGTACAAGAAGGCCTTTGTTCATATATTCCTTCGCCTTCAATCCAAGGGGAGTACCTTCTTTTAGGTTCTTACGGAAAATATCCCCCGTAGACACATGCGGTATGGAAAACTCCTCGGCTATCATGGCTGCCTGGGTCCCTTTACCGGCCCCCGGAGGTCCCATTATTACCAAGCGCACTATTATCATCTCCTATTTAAGAAATCCCTGATAGTGCCTCATAAGCATCTGGGCTTCTATTTGTTTCATGGTCTCAAGGGCCACACCCACAACTATCAGAAGGGCCGTTCCTCCGAAGTATATCTTAAGTCCGGTAAATCTCATCAGTATTACAGGTAGAACCACTATGACAACCAGGAAAAAGGCTCCGACCAATGTAATTCTGTTCAAAACCTTGCTTATATAATCGGTTGTGGGTTTGCCCGGCCTTATACCCGGGATAAATCCGCCATACTTTTTCAGGTTGTTCGCCACTTCTATAGGATTAAAGGTCACAGCCGTATAAAAATAGGTAAAAAATATTATCAAAAGCGCTGTAAACAGGGTGTGGGAAAATCCGCCCCATGCGAAATACCTTTCCATAAATCTATTAAAACCGCTTTCGGGAAAGAAAGCCCCTATGGTTTGCGGAAAGGCCAGCAGTGATGAGGCGAATATTACCGGTATAACGCCCGACTGATTAACCTTTATCGGAATGTGGGTACTCTGTCCACCATACATTTTCCTGCCCACTACCCTCTTGGCATACTGAACCGGTATCCTTCTCTGACCTTCCTGTATGGCCACAACGCCGGCTATTATAAGCACGGCTCCAATGGCAAACAGCACCAGTTCAACTATGTTTGTTGTGCCCACCCTATAGTACTGGTAAATGGTCACAAGCCCATCGGGCAGCCTGGAAATTATGCCTGCAAATATAAGGAGTGAGATCCCGTTCCCTATACCTTTGTCGGTAATCTGCTCCCCGAGCCACATCAGGAACGCTGTACCTGCCGTCAGAGTTAAAGCAACTATTGTAATATTGATTGGCGTAGCATTGTAGAGGGCACCCCGCATCCCAAGGCTTAAGCCTATGCTCTGTACCAAGGCCAGTACCACCGTACCGTACCTTGTATACTGGGCAATTTTTTTACGACCCTCTTCTCCCTCCTTGGCCAGTTCCTCCAGCTTGGGGATGGCTATGGTCAGGAGTTGCATAATAATGGACGACGTAATATAGGGGGTTATGCTGAGGGCAAATATTGTGAAATTACTGAAGGCTCCCCCCGAAACCACGTCAAAGAATCCCAGCAGTCCGCCTTTTTGCACAATATCCTGTATAACCGCAATATTGATACCGGGTACCGGTATAAATGCACCCACCCTGAATACCACCAGCATAGCCACGGTGAAGAGGATTCTTCTTTTCAAATCCGGTATCTTCCATGCATTCCTCAACGTTTGAATCACCCTATATCACCTCAGCCTTTCCTCCCGCAGCTTCAATGCGCTCGGCTGCAGTTTTGCTGAACCTGTGCGCTTTCACAATCAGGGCTTTGTCCAGTTCTCCGTCCCCCAACACCTTAATTCGCTCACCGGTTTTTTTAACTATGCCCCGCTCTGCCAGAAGTTCCGGGGTTATTACCGAACCTTCTTCAAACATATTGAGCCTTTCCAAATTGACCACCGAATATTCTTTTTTGAAAATATTTGTAAAACCTCGCTTGGGTATCCTTCTCTGCAGCGGCATTTGGCCTCCCTCGAAGCCGGGCCTGACACCGCCGCCGGAACGGGCTTTTTGACCCTTGTGCCCCCTGCCGGAGGTCTTGCCGTGGCCGGAACCCATGCCTCTTCCAACCCTTTTGGTCTTATGTTTTGCACCCTGTGCAGGTTTAAGCTCGTGCAACTTCATAGTGGCACCTCCTTTAGTTAACTTCTTCCACCTCTACCAGATGGCTCACCTTGTTTACCATACCCCTTATCTCCGGCGTATTATTTTTCTCCACCACCTGGGATATCTTCTTAAGTCCCAGAGCCTCAACCGTCGCCTTCTGGTCCTTCTTGCTTCCTATTGTACTCTTTATTAGTTTAATCTTTAACCTAGCCACAATAAACGCCCTCCTAACCCAGAATCTCTTCCACAGTTTTTCCCCTCAGCCTGGCAACCTGTGCCACGGTCTTCAGTCTGTCTATTCCCTCCATGGTGGCATTAACCATATTCCTGGGGTTGTTTGAGCCTATGGATTTGGCCCTTATGTCCCTGACGCCTGCACACTGAAGCACCGCCCTGACCGGGCCCCCTGCAATTATTCCGGTACCTTCCTTCGCCGGCATCATTATGACTTTGCCTGCTCCGTACCGGCCTACCACCTCGTGAGGTATTGTGGTGCCCACCATCGGAACCTTCACCATATCCCTCTTGGCAGCTTCGATGGCTTTCCTGATAGCCTCAGGCACTTCTGCTGCTTTACCGGTTCCTACTCCAACTTTTCCGTTCTCGTCACCGACAACCACCAGCGCACTGAACCTGAAGTTCCTGCCTCCCTTAACAACCTTCGTAACCCTTCCTATATGAACAACCTTTTCAACAAGGTCCGGCTTTGACTGGTCAGTATTCCTTGCCCTGTTTTGCATTTATCTCCCTCCTTCTACTAGAAATTCAGGCCATTCTCTCTGGCTGCATCCGCCAATGCCTTAACCCTGCCGTGGTATTTGTATCCGCCTCTGTCGAAGACAATACTCTTTATTCCCTTCTCCAGTGCCCTGTCGGCCACCGCTTTGCCCACCGCCTTGGCGGCATCTAAGCCATAGCCCTTCTCCGCCATTACCTTTACTTCCTTATCCAGGGTGGAAACCGCCAGCAGCGTAACACCGGCATCATCATCTATAACTTGAGCGTAAATATGGTTAAGACTTCTGTATACGTTAAGCCTGGGCCTTTCGGCACTACCGTGGACCTTGTTTCTTACAATCCTGTGCCTTTTTTGCCGGGCCTCGTTTTTAACCATTTTTTTAAGCAAGCTTGTTCTCTCCCTTCTTACCTATTTACCGGTCTTGCCTACCTTGCGCCTTATATGCTCATTATCGTACTTAATTCCCTTTCCTTTATAGGGTTCGGGCTCTCTCCAGTTTCGAATCTTTGCGGCGTAATTGCCCACCTGCTGCTTGTCGATACCCTTTACTAGAATCTTATTGGTACCTTCCACTTCAACGGTTATGCCATCCGGGTCATTCATCTCGACCGGGTGAGAATATCCGACGCTCAAAACAAGCTTTTTACCCTGTTTTTGTGCCCTGTATCCTACCCCGTTTATCTCAAGGATTTTCTGGTAACCCTTTGTCACACCCTCAACCATATTGGCTATAAGCGACCGGGTCAGCCCGTGAAGGGATTTGTGAGGCTTATTATCTGAGGGCCTTTTTACCAGTATTTTATCGTCTTCCTTTGTAATAATCATATCCTTGTGCATACTGCGTTCCATCTTACCCAGTGGTCCCTTTACCGTTATGAAGTTGCCCTCACCTATGGTCACTTCAACCCCGCCGGGTATCTTTATGGGTAACTTACCAATCCTGGACATTGTAACACCTCCTGTAAACTACCATATATAACAGATAACTTCTCCTCCGGCACTTTCCTTCCTTGCCTGGGCATCGGTCATAAGTCCCTTGGACGTGGATATTATCGCTATACCAAGCCCACCCAGCACCTTTGGAATTTCATCTTTATTCACGTATACCCTAAGACCGGGTTTGGATATTCTCTTTAAGCCGCTCAAAACCTTTTCCTGGCCCTGAGCGTATTTAAGTTCTATCTTTATTATCCCCTGTTTTCCGTCCTCTTTAACTTCGTATCCTTTTATAAAACCCTCATCTAGTAATATCCTGGCGATAGCCTTTTTCATATTTGATGCCGGTATTTCCACCTTACTGTGTTTAACATTGTTCGCATTCCTAATACGAGTCAGCATATCAGCAATGGGGTCGGTCATAACCATATATTTCTACCTCCTTCCGTTATAAAGCCTTACCAGCTAGCTTTCTTAACGCCCGGGATCTCTCCCCTGTAAGCAAACTCTCTGAAACAAACTCGGCATATACCGAATTTTCGAAGATACGCATGGGGTCTCCCGCATATCTTGCATCTATTATAAGCCCTGGTGCTGTATTTAGGCTTTTTTTTCTGCTTGGCTATCATCGATTTTTTAGCCACCGCTTCCTTACCTCCTTATTTTTTTCTAAAGGGCACTCCCAGTATCCTTAAGAGTTCCCGTGCTTCTTCGTCAGTTTCACCTGTAGTAACAATAGCTACGTCCATACCGCGTATCTTTTCAATCTTATCGTAATCGATCTCCGGGAAAATAAGCTGTTCCTTAATACCCAGAGCGAAGTTTCCCCTGCCATCAAAAGCATCGGGGGATATGCCCCTAAAGTCCCTTACCCTTGGCAGGGCTATATTGAAAAGTTTGTCTAGGAACTCGTACATTCTCTCGCCCCTTAAGGTAACCTTGCAGCCTATAGGCATCCCGGTACGTATCTTGAACGCGGCAACGGACTTTTTAGCCTTGGTAATGACGGGTTTCTGCCCGCTTATCACTGTTAGGTCATCCAGTGCCGCCTCCAGCGTCTTGACGTTTTCCTTGGCTTCGCCAACCCTCATGTTTATTATTACCTTTACTATCTTTGGAACTTCCATTATATTCTTGTACCCGAATCTTTCCATAAGAGCAGGTACTGCTTCATTATGATACTTGTCTAAAAGTCTTGACATGCGACTACCTCCTTCCCCTACTCTTTTATTTATCAAGAGTTTCACCGCAGGCTTTGCAAAATCTCACCTTGGTGCCGTCCTTTAATATCTTTCTGCCGGTTCTTCTTCCCCTTTTACACTTGGGACAATATAGCAACACGTTGGAAACATGCACCGGACCTTCCTGGTGGATTATTCCCCCCTGCTGCATCTGGCGGGTTGGTTTTACATGCTTTGTAAGCATATTAACGCCCTCAACTATGACACGATTGTCCTTAGGAAAGGCTGTCAGCACTTTTCCACTTTTGCCCTTGTCTTTTCCGGAAATCAGTTCAACTGTATCCCCTTTTTTTATATGCATTTTTGTTTTACCTTTCAAAACAGCCACCTCCTCCGTTAGAGAACTTCAGGTGCAAGAGAAACTATTTTCATGAAGTCCTTTTCTCTAAGCTCCCTGGCAACGGGGCCAAATATCCTTGTTCCCCTTGGTTGCTTGTCTTCTCTTATTATAACCGCAGCGTTCTCGTCGAATTTAATAGTGCTTCCGTCAATTCTTTTAACTCCCCTGGTTGTTCTCACCACTACCGCCCTCACTATGTCTCCTTTTTTCACAACACCTCCGGGTGTTGCATCTTTAACGGTAGCTACTATTATATCTCCTACATTAGCGTATCTCTTCCTCGAGCCCCCGATAACTTTTATGCAAAGCAATTCCTTAGCTCCGGAATTGTCAGCTACTCTAAGGCGGGATTCAGATTGTATCATCGGAAATACCTCCTTCCGGCAAACATAGTTGTTTATCGTGCCTTTTCGATTATCTCAACAAGTCTCCACCTTTTTTCTCGGCTCAAGGGCCTTGTTTCCATTATTTTTACCCTGTCTCCGACGGAACACTCGTTGCTTTGGTCATGGGCTTTGAACTTTTTGGTCTGCTTTATCGTTTTACCGTACAGCGGATGCCTTACAAGGGCCTCAACCGCTACGACTATTGTTTTATCCATCTTATCGCTAACTACTTTGCCAATCCTTGTCTTTCTGTTGCCCCGTATCATAGACCTTTTTCCTCCTTTCTAAAAAGGTGTTACGCCTTAATCTCTTTCAATTCTCTTTCCCTTAAAACCGTTTTAATCCTGGCAATGGATTTTCTTACCTGTTTTATTCTCATTGGATTATCCAACTGTCCCGTAGCAAGTTGAAACCTGAGGTTAAATAGTTCTCCTTTTAACTCCTGAGCCTTTTTTTCCAATTCCTGTACAGTCATTTCCCTGACCTCTTTAGCTTTCATTTGCTTCACCACCCACTTCATCGCGTTTTGCAAACTTACATTTAATAGGCAGTTTATGCATGGCCAGACGCATTGCTTCCCTTGCAATGTCTTCGTTTACACCGGATATTTCAAACATGACTCTTCCGGGTTTTACAACCGCTACCCAGTATTCCGGAGAACCTTTACCCGAACCCATTCTGGTTTCGGCCGGTTTTTGCGTAACGGGTTTATCGGGAAATATCTTTATCCAGACCTTTCCACCTCTTTTTATATATCTGGTCATAGCTATCCTTGCGGCTTCTATCTGATTGGAAGTAATCCACCCGGGCTCAGTTGCCTGCAGCCCGAACTGACCGTATGCTATGGTGCTGCCGCGGGCTGCTTTTCCCTTCATCCTGCCCCTCTGAACCTTTCGGCGCTTGACCCTTTTCGGTATCAACATTTGGCCTTCCTCCTCCCTTACAAGTCCCTAATTTTCGCTTTTGGTTTTGCCCAGGATTTCCCCCTTGTATATCCATACCTTAACGCCTATTTTTCCATAGGTGGTATTTGCCTCTGCAAAACCGTAATCTATATCTGCTCTTAACGTCTGTAGCGGTATGGTTCCTTCGCTGTACCTTTCACTTCTTGCTATTTCTGCTCCTCCCAGTCTGCCGGATACCATTGTTTTGATACCCTTGGCTCCAGAACGCATGGTGCGCTGTATCGACTGTTTCATTGCCCTTCGGAAGGAAACCCTTCTTTCAAGCTGAGATGCTATATTTTCCGCAACAAGCTGTGCATTGAGCTCGGGGACCTTTATCTCTATTATATTTATAAATACGTTCTTCCCCGTCATTGCTTCCAGCTCTTTTTTCAAATCCTCGACCCCGGAGCCGCCTTTGCCTATTACCATTCCCGGTTTGGCGGTATAAACGGTAACCTTGACCCTGTTGGCAGCCCGCTCTATTTCTATTTTGGAAATGCCGGAGGTATAGAATTTATTCTTAACATGCTTTCTTATTTTTTTGTCTTCTATCAAAAGGTTTGAAAAATCCTTTTTGACCGAATACCATTTTGAACTCCAGTCTTTAATTATTCCAACTCTGAGTCCGTGGGGATTGACTTTTTGACCCACTTAGCTTTCCCTCCTTTTACTGTTTTTCCCTGAGTACCACAGAGATATGGGTGCTTCTTTTACGTATCAAGTTTGCCCTGCCCTGGGCCCTTGCCTTATACCTTTTCATTGTAGGTCCCTGGTTGGCAAAAATCTGTGCAACATACAAGTTATCTCTTATCATATCGTGATTATTTTCCGCATTGGCTGCCGCCGACTGTATGACCTTCTCTGTTATCCTTGCGCCTTTTTGGGGCAGGTACCTCAGTATGGCTAAAGCTTCATCTATGCTCTTTCCCCTTATCTGGTCCAAAACAACCTCAACCTTACGGGGTGATATTCTGACATATTTGACATGCGCTTTTGCTTCCACCACTAAACCCTCCTTCCCTCTACTTGAGTGACGTTGACCTTTCGGTGTGGGAACCGTGCCCCCTGAAGGTTCTGGTAGGCGCGAATTCGCCCAGCTTGTGCCCCACCATTTCTTCGGTTATATAAACGGGGACATGCTTTCTGCCATCGTGTACCGCTATGGTATGGCCTACCATTTGCGGGAAAATGGTTGATGCCCTCGACCAGGTCTTAAGAACCTTTTTTTCGTTCTTTTTGTTCATTTCTTCTATTCTCTCCAAAAGCTTTGTCTGAACATAGGGTCCCTTTTTTAGTGACCTTCCCATAAACAATACTTCCTCCCTTCTTTTCTTACTTCTTACGGCGTTTAATAATAAACTTGTCACTGTCTTTATTCTTTTTCCTCGTTTTGTATCCAATGGTGGGTTTACCCCACGGGGTAACCGGTGCCGGTCTTCCTATCGGAGCTTTACCCTCACCACCACCATGCGGATGGTCAGCCGGGTTCATGGCCGAGCCCCTTACAGTGGGCCTTATGCCTAAATTACGCTTTCTCCCAGCTTTACCTAAAGTAATATTCTCGTTATCAAGATTTCCTACCTGGCCTACCGTTGCCCTGCATTCCTGTCTTACCATCCTCACCTCTCCGGAGGGAAGTTTTACCTGTGCGTAACCACCCTCCTTTGCCATAAGCTGCGCGGAGTTGCCAGCAGCCCTGACAAGCTGGGCACCCTTTCCGGGCTTTAACTCTATATTGTGAATAATGGTACCCATAGGGATGCTTGAAAGGGGAAGGGCATTACCCGGTTTAATGTCCACATCCTTCCCGGACACCACAATATCGCCCACCTTAAGCCTTAGCGGTGCGATTATATAACGCTTTTCGCCGTCGGCATAGTTAAGGAGTGCGATGTTGGCACTTCTGTTAGGGTCATATTCGATAGTAGCAACCTTCGCCGGAACTCCATCCTTGTCCCTTTTGAAGTCTATAACCCTGTATTTTCTCTTATGCCCGCCTCCTCTGTGACGGACAGTAATCCTTCCGTATACGTTCCTTCCGCCGGATTTTTTCAGATCAGTTACAAGGGACTTTTCCGGTTTGTCGGTTGTGATCCCTGAATAGTCCAAAACAGTCATTTGTCTTATTCCCGGGGAGGTAGGCCTGTATTTTTTAATTGCCATAGCTTTTCCCTCCTTACATTTACATTCCTTCGAAAAACTCTATTTTTTTGCTGTCCTCTGCAAGTTTCACAAAGGCCTTTTTCCAATTCGCTTTCCTGCCAATATTTCTGCCCATTCTTCTCATCTTACCCATGTAGTTTGCAACGTTTACCCTTTCCACCTTCACACCGAACAGCTCTTCAACGGCTTTTTTTATCTCTATCTTGTTAGCCTTTTTGTCTACCACAAAGGTGTACTTGTTCTGTTCCATATCCCTCATGCTTCTCTCGGTTATTACCGGCCTTACAACTATATCCTGGGGAGCTTTCATTTTCCGTACACCTCCTCAACCTCTTTCACCGCTTCCCTGGTTATTACAAATGTATCATGCTTAAGTATGTCGTATACGTTAAGGCCGCCCGCGAAGGCTGCTTTAACCCCGGGAATATTTCTTGCAGACTTTGCCACCGTCTCGTCCTTACCCTTAACCACTATCAAAGCTTTTTTGCCGGCATTAAGGTTCTTAAGCATACCATGTATAAAAGAGGTCTTTGGCTCTTCCATTACAAGGCTGTCCAGCACCATAATCTCGTTACTCTTAGCCTTTGAACTTAAAGCAGAAAGCATGGCCTGCCGGCGCATTTTCTTAGGAAATTTCTGCGAATAATCTCTCGGCTTGGGGGCGAAGACCACTCCTCCTCCCGTCCACTGCGGTGAACGGATGCTACCCTGCCTTGCCCTTCCGGTTCCTTTTTGTCTCCAGGGTTTTCTGCCGCCACCCCTCACTTCCGCCCTGGTTTTTGCGGACTGGGTGCCCTGTCTTTGGTTGGCCAGATATACTTGCACTGCTTGATGCAGCAAAGGTTCATTCACCTGGACGCCAAAAATCTCGTCCTTCAGTTCTATTTCATCCACCTGTTGTCCTTCGGTATTATAAACTGCTATTTTAGGCATATTCATTCCTCCTTTCTACAAACCTTATTATGCTTTTACAGATTCCTTTATGACCAACAAACCGCCCTTTGGCCCCGGCACCGCTCCCTTTAGAAGCAGGAGATTATGCTCCGGGTCCACCTTGACTACCTCCAGGTTCTGTACGGTGACCCTTTCACCGCCCATTCTGCCTGGCATATTCTTGCCCTTAAAGGTCTTGGACGGTGAACTGGCCCCGCTCATAGCACCCACTCCTCTGTGGTACTTTGAGCCATGGGTCATCGGTCCGCGGCCCTGATTCCATCTTTTTATCACGCCCTGAAACCCTTTACCCTTGGACGTTCCCGCTATATCAACCTTTTCACCTTCCTTGAATATGTCAACTTTTATTTCCTGCCCAACCTCGTAGGCATCGGGGTTTTTAATCCGCAGTTCCCTCAAAACCTTTTTGTACTCCACTCCGCCCTTGTCAAAATGGCCCTTTATGGGTTTGTTGACCTTTGTGGGTTTCATATCATCAAAGCCTACCTGTATCGCCGTATACCCGTCGCTTTCTACGGTCTTCTTCTGTACAATCTTCACCGGTCCGGCTTTTATTACCGTAACCGGAATAATATTGCCGTTTTCGTCAAACACCTGAGTCATACCCATCTTCTTACCCAGAATACCTTTCTCCATTTGCTGCACCTCCAAAACTTATTAGCGGATTATCCATTTTATTTGGACAATCATAATAGCCTTACAATTTAATTTCTATATCCACTCCGGCGGGCAGGTCAAGGCGCATAAGCGCATCCACTGTTTTTGGATTTGGATCGTGAATATCGATAAGCCTTTTGTGTGTCCTTATTTCGAACTGTTCCCTCGAATCCTTGTATTTATGGGGAGCCCGAAGTATCGTCACTACGTCCTTTTCGGTAGGTAGCGGTATAGGACCGGACACCTTAGCGCCTGTTTTTTTCGCGGTATCCACAATTTTAACTGCGGACTGGTCAAGGGCCGAATGGTCAAAGGCCTTCAACCTTATCCTTATTTTTTGTTTCGCCATAAAAATTCCCTCCTTAAAAATCGCACGTTTTTGTTTACGCGCAACCAGGTCTCATATACACTCATCCAGGCGTTTTGACTTTTTTTAAAAAAGCAGGTGCATACAAAACCAAAGTCGCCCCATTCAAGATGTGGACATACTCCCTGGAAATTTCCCGAAAACTTCCGGCAACCTTCCAGTTCATCGCATCCTTACTGCAACTTCTACATTTTATAATAACAACTATAAAATATCAATAGCAATTTAGTTGGTAGTTCGTAGTTAGTAGTTAGTAGACATCAGGGTGAAACTTACGGATCACAGATCATAGGTGCTAGGTGCCAGGTGTTAGGTACTAGGTAACACCGCGATATCTGGCGGAGGTCGGGGGAAGCTCACAGGCCTTTAGCCCCTTAAAGCACCCCCAACGGCTATCCGCCAGCTGCTTTTCACCCATCACAAACTACTGCTCACCAGCCACTAACCACTAACCTACAGTATCTTGGATACGACTCCCGCTCCTACCGTCTTTCCGCCTTCTCTTATTGCAAAGCGGATACCTTCTTCTATGGCTATGGGTATTATTAGCTTTATGGTCATGGTGATATTATCCCCGGGCATGCACATCTCTACGCCCTCCGGCAGGTCTATGGTACCGGTTACGTCGGTTGTCCTGAAGTAGAACTGAGGCCTGTATCCATTGAAAAACGGTGTGTGCCTTCCACCCTCTTCCTTAGTCAGTACATAAACTTCCGCCTCAAAGTGCGTATGCGGTTTTATCGAACCGGGCTTGGCCAGCACCTGGCCCCTTTCTATCTCGTTACGCTGTACGCCTCGCAGTAGTGCTCCTATGTTGTCTCCGGCCACTGCCTCGTCAAGAAGCTTCCTGAACATTTCTACGCCTGTTACTACCACTGTCCTTGACTCTTCGGTAAGTCCTACTATCTCAACCTGGTCCTGTACCTTCAAAGAGCCTCTTTCTATCCTGCCCGTTGCCACGGTACCACGGCCAGTTATGCTGAATACGTCCTCTACCGGCATTAAAAAAGGCTTGTCAGTGTCCCGCTCCGGCGTGGGAACATATTTGTCCACTGCGTCCATAAGCTCCGTTATTGAATCCGCCCATTCGCTGTCCGGGTCCTCCAGGGCTTTGAGTGCAGAACCTTTTATTACCGGTACTTCGTCACCGGGGAATTTATATTCGTTCAAAAGGTCCCTTACTTCCATCTCAACCAGCTCTATTAGCTCCTCATCGTCAACCATATCACATTTGTTCAGGTATACCACTATGTAGGGTACGTTTACCTGTCTAGCAAGCAGTATATGCTCCCTTGTCTGCGGCATGGGGCCGTCGGCCGCCGATACAACTATTATCGCTCCGTCCATCTGTGCCGCCCCAGTTATCATGTTCTTTACATAGTCGGCGTGGCCGGGACAGTCAACGTGTGCATAGTGCCTGTTTTCGGTCTCGTATTCCACGTGGGACGTCGATATGGTTATACCCCTTTCCTTCTCCTCCGGAGCTTTGTCTATCTGGTCGTATGCCGTTGCGGATGCTCCGCCCCTCTTTGAAAGTACATTGGTTATTGCCGCTGTCAGCGTTGTCTTGCCGTGGTCTATATGACCTATCGTCCCTATGTTTACGTGCGGTTTTGTTCTCTCATATTTCGCCTTTGCCATCTTTCTCTTCTCCTTTCTGCTGTATAATTTTGTAAGGGGCGGCCTTAAATATCAGGCCGTATGTCCCCCTTATGGTCATGCTACCTCAATATTTGCTCTTTTATACTCTGGGGCACCGTTTCATAATGGCTAAAATGCATGGTATAGGTTCCTCGCCCCTGAGTCTTTGACCTCAAATCGGTTGCATAGCCGAACATCTGGGCAAGGGGAACCAATCCCCTTATAACCTGTGTCCCCGGCCTGGGCTCTATACCTTCTATCCTGCCTCTTCTGCCGCTTATGTCTGACATAACGTCACCCATATAGTCCTCCGATACCACCACTTCAACCTTCATAATAGGCTCCAAAAGTACCGGGCCGGCTTTTTTGGCACCTTCCTTAAAAGCAATGGACCCTGCTATCTTAAAGGCCATTTCTGAGGAATCCACCTCGTGGAAGGAGCCGTCTATAATGGTGGCCTTAACGTCCAGCACCTTAAATCCGCCCAGCACCCCGTTTTCCATAGCTTCTGCAACGCCTGCCTCAACAGCCGGTATATACTCCTTGGGCACGGTACCGCCAACTATTTTGTTTTCAAATTGGAATCCACTGCCCGGCTCCAGGGGTGCTAGTTCCAGAACCACATGGCCGTACTGACCCCTGCCCCCTGTCTGCCGTATGAATTTACCCTCGGCCTTAACCTTCTTTGTTATGGTTTCCTTAAAGGAAACCTGAGGCTTTCCAACGTTGGCATCCACCCTGAACTCCCTTAAAAGCCTTTCGACTATTATCTCAAGATGAAGTTCCCCCATACCGGAAATTATGGTTTGCCCTGTTTCCTGGTCGGTATAGGTTTTAAATGTAGGGTCCTCCTCCGATAATTTTTGCAGTGCGATGGACATCTTTTCCTGGCCCGCCTTTGTTTTGGGCTCTATGGCAACCGATATTACCGGTTCAGGAAAGACCATTGATTCCAGGATAATCGGACACCCGATATCGGTCAGTGTATCCCCGGTGGCTGTGTCCTTAAGCCCCACCGCCGCCGCTATATCACCGGCGTGAATTTCTGAGACCTCTTGCCGATTATTGGCGTGCATCATCAATATCCTGCCTATTCTCTCCTTCTTACCCTTTGTTACATTGTATACATAGGTCCCCGTCTTGAGGGTTCCCGAATATACCCTAAAAAAGGTCAGTTTGCCCACATAGGGGTCGGCCATAATTTTAAAAGCCAGAGCCGAAAAGGGCTCGTCATCGAAGGGGTGTCTTTCCTCGAACTCGTCGCCATCGGGAAGCTGACCCCTTATTGCCTCCACATCCGCCGGGGAAGGCAGATAGGCCACTATGGCGTTCAGTAGGGGTTGGACCCCTTTGTTCCTGTACGAGGACCCGCACAGTACCGGAATAATGCTCACGTTCAAAGTCGCGGCCCGCAAGGCCTTAACGATGTCTTCCCTAGGGATATCCTCCCCCTCCAGGTATTTCTCCATAAGGCTGTCATCATAATCGGCAATGGATTCAAGCATATGATTCCTGTATTTTTTTGCCAACTCTATCAAATCATCGGGCACCGGCTTTTGCTCGCTCTTTGTGCCTAGGTCATCCAGATAATACACAGCATTCATTCTAATCAAATCCACCATGCCCCTGAAGTTGTCTTCGCTTCCTATGGGAAGCTGTATAGCAACAGGATTTGCCCCCAGCCTTTTTCTCATCATTTCCATCACATTGAAGAAATCGGCACCGGTTATATCCATCTTGTTTACATAGGCAATCCTAGGAACGTTGTATTTATCCGCCTGACGCCATACCGTTTCGGACTGGGGCTCCACCCCGCCCTTCGCACAGAAAACCGCTACTGAACCATCAAGGACCCGCAGGGACCTCTCCACCTCCACGGTAAAATCCACATGGCCTGGCGTATCGATTATATTGACTCTGTAGTCCTTCCAGTAAGCAGTGGTGGCAGCGGAGGTAATGGTAATCCCCCGCTCCTGCTCCTGCTCCATCCAGTCCATGGTGGCAGCCCCGTCATGTACTTCTCCCATCCTGTGGAGCCGTCCGGTATAGAACAAAATACGCTCGGTGGTAGTGGTTTTCCCTGCATCAATATGTGCCATTATTCCGATATTTCTCACTTTTTCTATAGGAAGCTGTCTAGGCACTTTTCTGTACTCCTTTCAACCGGAAAAATTCCGGCTATTTCTCCAAATAGGCTCAGTAATCTTACCATCTGTAATGGGCAAATGCCCTGTTTGCTTCTGCCATCTTATGGGTTTCTTCCTTCTTCCTTATGCTGGCACCGGTGTTGTTCAAAGCATCAAGTATTTCCGACGCTAATCTTTCCTTCATGGTCTTTTCACCGCGGTTGCGGGTGTAATTAACCAGCCACCTCAAACCTAAGGCTAAACGCCTGTCATAACGCACTTCCATTGGTACCTGATACGTTGCACCCCCAACCCTTCTCGCCTTGACTTCCAGTACAGGCATAACATTATCAAGGGCTTCACGGAAAACCTCCAGAGCGTCCCTGCCGGTTTTCTGCTTTATTATTTCAAAGGCGTCGTATACTATTTTTTGTGCTACTCCTCTTTTTCCGTCCAGCATTATATAGTTAATAAGTTTTGTTACTATCTTGTCGTTATAAATCGGATCCGGTAACAGTTCCCTCTTGGGAACACTTCCTTTCCTTGGCACAGCACTTCCCTCCTTAATAATAAAAATCATTCATCGGTACTCGACGGCACAAATAGTCCGCCGTTGTGCTCTGTACTCTATATAAAATGCACAGCGACACAATTATTATTCAATTATTTCTTTTTGGGCCTTTTGGCACCGTACTTCGACCTGGCCTGTTTACGGTTCTCAACGCCGGCGACGTCGAGGGTTCCCCTCACAATATGGTACCTTACTCCGGGGAGGTCCTTAATCCTGCCGCCCCTTATCAGTACCACCGAGTGTTCCTGAAGATTGTGACCAATCCCCGGAATGTATCCCGAAACCTCTATTCCGTTTGTCAATCTTACCCTGGCTATTTTTCTAAGAGCGGAGTTGGGTTTTTTAGGGGTAGTTGTTTTTACGGTAGTACATACTCCCCTTTTCTGAGGGTTCTCCTTAAGAGCGGGGGAAGCCGATTTGTACCCGACCACAGTCCTTCCTTTTCTTATAAGTTGGTTAATTGTTGGCATTTTTCCACCTCCTTCGTTTAATTAATCACAAAAACAACCCTTCACCGGGAAGGGCTGTTGCTGCTTCATTTTACCATCATCCAGACAGCATAAATCCTTCCGGATTACAGTTTCAGTACAACGGCAGATGCGGCTTTTACCTCTATGCCGCATGCCTTGCCCAACTCTTCCATGGTATCTACCCTGACAATCTTTATGGACTTTTCATCACAAAGGGTTTCCAGCTGCTGTATTATATGTCGGTCGGCATCCTGCGCGATATACGCGGCAAGGGCACTTCCCTCTTTAACCACCCTTATAGACTGCTTTATGCCGACTACTTTTCGGGCAGTCTTCAATCCTTCCAGCATACCAAAACCTCCGTTCCCCCGATTGCAACAGTATATATTTTACCACTCGCACCCGGGTGTGTCAATCGTATTATTTTACACCAACCTCCTCCGGGGACGTTTCTTCGGTCCCTTCTTCCTCCTGGACGCTCAGTTGGATATTTCTATACCTGCTCATTCCAGTACCTGCAGGTATTAACTTGCCTATTATCACGTTCTCCTTAAGCCCTACCAGCGGATCGGTCTTGCCCTTTATGGCCGCTTCGGTAAGCACCCGTGTAGTCTCCTGGAAGGATGCGGCCGATAGGAAAGATTCGGTTGCAAGAGACGCCTTTGTTATTCCAAGCAGCACCCTTTTGCCCATGGCCGGCTCTCCTCCCTCAGCTTCCACCCTTTCGTTTTCCTCTTCAAACCTGAAGATGTCTATAAGCCCTCCCGGTAGCAGAGTAGTATCTCCGGAATCCTCCACCTTAACCTTACGCAGCATCTGCCTTATTATAACTTCTATATGCTTATCGTTTATATCCACGCCCTGGAGCCTGTAAACCTTCTGCACTTCCTGCAGAAGATAGGTTTGGACTCCCTTGACGCCCTTTATCTTCAGTATATCGTGGGGGTTCACCGAGCCTTCGGTGATCTCGTCTCCGGCTTCCACCATATCCCCGTCCTTTACCTTTATCCATGCACCATAGGGAATCAGGTAGTTCTTGGCTTCCCCTTCATCGGTTATTACCGTTACCTCCCTTTTTTTCCTGCTATCGTTTATCTTGACAGTACCGGAAACCTCCGCTATTACAGCAAGCCCCTTGGGCTTTCTGGCCTCAAACAGCTCCTCAACCCTAGGCAGACCCTGGGTAATATCGTCCCCGGCCACACCGCCGGTGTGGAAGGTACGCATTGTAAGCTGGGTTCCGGGCTCCCCTATGGACTGGGCCGCAATTATACCGACGGATTCGCCCACATTTACCGAGTCCCCGGTTGCAAGGTTTACGCCGTAGCACTTAGCACATACACCGTGTCTGGAACGGCATGTTAACACCGAACGTATGGGAACCTTCTTTATACCGGCCTTGAGCACCTTATCAACATAATAATCGTTTATCAGAGTATCCGCCGGTATTACCACCTCGCCGGTACTGGGGTCCAGTACATCGTGTAGTGTATACCTGCCCCAAATCCTGTCGGAAAGGTCTTCAATAACATCCCTGCCGTCAAGAACGCTGCTTACTTCGAGGGTTTGATTGGTGCTACAGTCCTCTTCCCTTACGATAACGTCCTGGCTGACATCCACAAGCCTCCGGGTTAGGTACCCGGAGTCCGCAGTCCTTAGGGCCGTGTCCGCCAGTCCCTTCCTTGCGCCATGGGTGGATATGAAAAACTCCAGTACCGTAAGCCCTTCCCTGAAGTTAGCCCTAATTGGCAACTCTATGATTCGGCCGGAGGGGTTTGCCATGAGGCCCCTCATTCCCGCCAGTTGACGTATCTGGTTTTTGCTTCCTCTTGCTCCCGAGTGGGCCATCATAAATATGGAGTTCATCGGGTCAAGATTTTTCATAAGCGCATCGGTGACATCCTCGGTGACCCTGGTCCAGGTCTCTATTACCTTTTGATATCTTTCATCATTTGAGATAAGTCCCCGCCTGTACTGTTTCTCTATCGTATCCACTTCTTCATCCGCCTTGGACAAAAGCTCCGCCTTTTCTCCAGGGATAAGCATATCCGACACCGATATGGTTATTGCTCCCTTGGTGGAATACTTAAAGCCCAGTTCTTTCATTCGGTCCAGTACTACGGCGGTCTCGGTGTTTCCATATAGTCTGTAGCACCGGTCTATTATCTTTCCAACAGTTTTTTTATCAACCAGTTGGTCTATTTCCAGTTTGAACCTATTTTCCGGAATGCTTCTATCCAAAAACCCAAGCTCTTGAGGGATGGCCTGATTGAATATGAATCTCCCTACAGTGCTCTCCACCATGCCGGTGGAACCGTCAGACCTATCGGTCATCCTTACCTTTACCTTTGAATGAAGCTCCACATCCCTTTCCTCATAGGCCATCAGCATCTCGTTATAATCCCGAAACACTTTACCCTCTCCCTTTTCCCCAGGGACGTGGGCGGTCAGGTAATAAAGACCGAGCACCAAGTCCTGGGTGGGACTGACCACCGGCTTGCCATCGGTGGGTTTTAGTATGTTGTTGGTGGACAGCATCAGAATCCTTGCCTCCGCCTGGGCCTCCACCGAAAGTGGCACGTGTACCGCCATCTGGTCGCCGTCAAAGTCAGCGTTGTATGCGGTACATACCAGCGGATGTATTTTTAAGGCCCGCCCCTCAACAAGAACCGGTTCAAAGGCCTGTATGCCCAGCCTGTGCAGCGTGGGTGCCCTGTTTAATAGTACCGGGTGTTCCTTTATGACCTCCTCAAGGACGTCCCAGACCTCCGGCCTTATTCTTTCCACCATCCGTTTTGCACTCTTTATGTTGTGAGCATAGTTTTCATTCACCAGTTTCTTCATTACAAAGGGTTTGAACAACTCAAGGGCCATCTCCTTGGGAAGCCCGCATTGGTACATCTTCAATTCCGGACCCACCACTATAA
Source organism: Bacillota bacterium (assembly GCA_028686075.1). Classification (GTDB taxonomy): domain Bacteria; phylum Bacillota; class Clostridia; order Ch29; family Ch29; genus JAAYEV01. The sequence continues at coordinate 121,646 of JAQUCT010000001.1, read as the reverse complement.
CCGAACGGCCCGAATAGTCCACCCTCTTGCCAAGAAGGTTTTGACGGAACCTCCCCTGCTTGCCCTTTAACATATCGGACAGCGATTTTAAAGGTCGGTTGCCCGGTCCCGTTACCGGCCGTCCCCGCCTTCCGTTATCTATTAATGCATCCACAGCTTCCTGTAGCATTCTTTTTTCGTTTCTTACAATTATATCTGGTGCTCCCAGGTCCAGCAACCTCTTTAAGCGGTTGTTTCTGTTTATCACCCTTCTGTAAAGGTCGTTCAGATCGGAGGTGGCAAACCTGCCGCCGTCCAACTGTACCATCGGCCTTAGTTCCGGCGGAATCACCGGGATAACGTCCAGCACCATCCATTCGGGTTTGTTGCCGGATTTTTTGAAGGCTTCAACCACTTCAAGCCTTCTTGTTGCACGAATCTTTTTCTGGCCGGTACTCTCGCCAAGCTGTACCTTCAGTTCGGCCGACAGCTTATCCAGGTCTATCCTATGCAGCAGCTCCTTTATTGCCTCGGCTCCCATGCCATATTTGAATTTATTCCCGTACTTTTCGATCATCTCTCTGAATTCCTTTTCGGTCAGCAGCTGCTTCTCTGCCAGGCCGGTTGTGCCCGGGTCGATAACTATATAGGAAGCAAAGTATAAAACCTTTTCGAGGGACCTTGGCGACATATCTAGCAAAAGTCCCATACGACTGGGTATCCCCTTGAAATACCAGATATGAGATACGGGTGCCGCAAGCTCAATATGGCCCATTCTTTCCCTCCGCACCTTGGAGCGGGTTACTTCCACCCCGCACCGGTCACAGACAATACCCTTGTATCTTACCCTTTTATATTTACCGCAGTGACACTCCCAATCTTTTTGGGGGCCGAAGATTTTTTCACAGAACAAACCCTCCTTTTCGGGTTTTAATGTCCTGTAGTTTATGGTCTCCGGTTTTTTTACCTCCCCCCTCGACCATTCTCGTATTTTTTCCGGTGCAGCCAGACCGATCCTGATAGAATCGAAAAAGTTAAGCTCGAACAAGGGGTTTCTCTCCCTTCATTAATAATCCAACTCATCGTCTTTTTCAAAATCTTCGTCCTCAAAAAGGGAACCGTCAATTTCAATGTCCTCATCGTCCATAGGCTGTATGTCGTCTAAATTCAGTTCTTCCTCAACCTCTTCATCGTCGTCTTCGTCAAGCCTCTCACTGTAGGAAATATCCTCCGGTTCATCCTCTCTGCCCTCAATGTTTACCGACAGTTCTTCCGCTTCTTCCTCGTCCTCATCCAGTTCCTTAAGTGCTATTTCTTCGTTTTCCTCCGAAAGAACCTTCACATCCAGCGCCAGGCTTTGCAGTTCCTTTATCAAAACCTTGAAGGACTCGGGTATTCCGGGCTCCGGAATGTTCTCCCCTTTAACTATGGCCTCATAGGTTTTGACTCTGCCCACCACGTCATCGGATTTTACCGTCAAAATTTCCTGCAACGTATGGGACGCACCGTAAGCCTCAAGGGCCCAAACCTCCATTTCGCCGAACCTCTGCCCGCCGAATTGGGCCTTACCCCCCAACGGCTGCTGGGTAACCAACGAATAGGGACCGGTGGAGCGGGCGTGTATCTTATCGTCCACCAAGTGTGCCAGTTTCATCATATACATATATCCTACCGTAACCCTGTTGTCAAAGGGCAGGCCGGTCCTTCCGTCATATACGATAAGCTTTCCGTCTTCGGGAAGGTCCGCCTGACGCAGCGTTTCAAACACGTCCTCCTCACTGGCTCCGTCAAAAACCGGTGTGGCTATTTCCCAGCCCAGCTCTTTGGCTGCAAGGCCCAAATGCACTTCAAGCACTTGTCCTATATTCATTCTGGAGGGTACCCCCAGGGGGTTTAGCACAATTTCAAGGGGTGTTCCGTCAGGAAGAAAAGGCATATCCTCCTCAGGCAGTATCCTGGATATTACCCCTTTGTTTCCATGCCGGCCCGCCATTTTGTCTCCGACCGAGATTTTTCTCTTCTGGGCTACGTATACCCTTACGAGATGGTTCACTCCAGGTGGCAGCTCGTCGCCGGTCTCCCGGGTAAACACCTTAACATCGACTATTATTCCGGATTCGCCGTGGGGAACCCGTAGGGATGTATCCCGGACCTCCCGGGCCTTTTCACCAAATATTGCCCTTAGGAGTCTTTCCTCGGCGGTAAGTTCCGTTTCACCCTTTGGCGTTACTTTTCCTACCAGTATATCCCCGGCCCTGACTTCGGCACCTATTCTTATTATTCCCCTTTCGTCAAGGTCCTTTAAGGCGTCCTCGCCCACGTTTGGAATATCCCTGGTTATCTCTTCGGGGCCAAGCTTTGTGTCCCTGGCCTCGGCTTCATATTCCTCTATATGGATGGATGTGTACACATCATTCATAACAAGCTTTTCACTTATAAGTATCGCGTCCTCGTAATTATAACCCTCCCAGGTCATAAAGCCCACAAGCACGTCCTTGCCAAGGGATATTTCCCCCTCCTTTGTGGAGGACCCGTCGGCTATAACCTGGTCCTTTAGCACCTCTTCTCCTACCGATACAATGGGCCTTTGGTTTATGCAGGTGCCCTGGTTGGAGCGTTTGAATTTGAGTAGATGGTATATATCCATACCGCCGTCGCTTTTCCGGCGTATCCTTATCTCTTCCGCTGTTGCCTTTTCCACAATACCGGCTTCCTCAGCAATAAGCACTACTCCCGAATCCCCAGCCGCCTTATACTCCATTCCTGTACCCACGATGGGTGCTTGAGGCTTTAGGAGCGGTACCGCCTGCCTCTGCATGTTGGCACCCATAAGTGCCCTGTTCGCGTCGTCGTTTTCAAGGAAGGGAATCATGGATGTAGCCACCGACACAACCTGTTTGGGGGACACGTCCATATAGTCCACCTCCAAAGACGGAACCACCACTATATCCCTTTTGGTCCCCGCCCTTGAAGTAATCTTTTTATCCAAAAACCTTCCCTCTTCATCCAGAGGTTCGTTGGCCTGGGCTATTATATATTCTCCCTCTTCATCCGCCGTCATATATACTATCTCGTCGGTAACCACACCCCGTTTGTTGTCCACCCTTCTATATGGTGCCTCAATAAACCCGTATTCATTTATCCTGGCATAGGTACTCAATGAACCAATCAAACCGATGTTGGGACCCTCGGGGGTCTCTATCGGACATATCCTGCCGTAGTGGGAGTTGTGTACGTCCCTCACCTCAAAGCCTGCCCGCTCCCTGCTTAAACCTCCCGGGCCAAGGGCAGACAGTCTTCGCTTGTGCGTAAGTTCCGCCAGTGGGTTGGTCTGGTCCATAAACTGGGACAACTGGCTGCTGCCAAAAAATTCCTTAATGGACGCCACCACCGGCCTTATATTTATTAAAGCCTGGGGCGTAACAACGTCTATATCCTGAATGGTCATCCTTTCCTTGACCACCCTTTCCATCCTTGAAAGGCCTATCCTGAACTGGTTCTGTAAAAGCTCACCTACACACCGGAGCCTCCTGTTACCCAGATGGTCTATATCGTCCACGTCTCCTGTTTCGTAGACCAGACCGAATGCATAGTTTACCGATGCTATAATATCATCTATTATAATATGCTTTGGCGATAGTTCCGCCACCCTTTCCTTAAGGCTTTCCTTTAATTCCTCCGCAGAACTGCCAGAATCCATAATTTCCTTCAACACCGGATAATACAGCATCCTGCTCAGCTTAAGCTGGTCTATTTCCGATATATCAAAGGGGAGTTCCACAGACTTTACGTCCACAAAATTGTTGCCCACTACCCTTACTTCCGTATCCTCATACTTTATATCAACAGAGTTTATACCGGAGTTCTGAATGGCCTTTGCCTGCTCCTTGTCGATCCTTCGTCCCTTTTCGACTATAACTTCCCCAGTGGCAGGGTTTACAATGTCCTGAGCACTTATCTTACCCCATATCCTGGACCACAACGATAGTTTTTTGTTGAATTTATACCTTCCCACCTTTGCCAGGTCATACCTTTTTGGGTCAAAAAACAGCGTATTAATAAGAGATTGGGCACTGTCAATGGTGGGTGGTTCCCCCGGCCGAAGTCTCTTGTATATATCCAGAAGGGCTTCCTCGGATGTCTTGGAGTTGTCCTTTTCAAGGGTTGCCAACAGCCTTTCGCCCGACCCTAAAAGCTCTATTATCTCATTATTGGTGGCGTACCCCATTGCCCTGACCAGCACCGTTACCGGAATCTTCCTGGTCCGGTCCACCCTAACGTATACTATATCGTTGGAATCCGTTTCATATTCAAGCCATGCACCCCTGTTGGGGATTACGGTAGCTGAAAAAAGCCTCTTACCGGTCTTATCAATTTCTTCAGAATAATAGACCCCGGGAGACCTTACAAGCTGGCTTACTATAACCCTCTCAGCCCCGTTAATGATGAATGTACCCTTGTCCGTCATAAGAGGAAAATCGCCCATGAAGACTTCCTGTTCCTTTACTTCTCCCGTTTCTCTGTTTATAAGCCTTACCCTTACCTTCATGGGAGCGGAATATGTAACGTCCCGTTCCTTGCATTCCTCCACCGAGTACTTGGGCTTATCCTCAATGTAGTAATCCAAGAACTCAAGCACCAGATTCCCGGTGTAGTCCTGAATAGGAGAAATATCTTCGAACACCTCCCTCAGACCCTCTTCCAAAAACCACAGGTAGGAGTTTTTCTGAACCTCTATGAGGTTTGGCATATCCAGAACCTCATCAATTTTGGAATAGCTCATTCTAGTCTTCTTACCCATTTGAACAGGATGCACCATCATCGTTCACCTCTCGAAATAAAGTAAAATAGCGACTTAGTCGCTGCAAACAAGGGCCTCCCGATTTTCGGTCCGTTTTTTCCAACAGGGAGGCCATTAATACGAGTAGAACGTATAATACTATTATTTTAACAACCAAGCCGACGACCATTATACCTAAAAAAGTCTATATATATAACGCATTTAAAGCTTTACATCCCCTAGCGTGTCATCCTGAGCATTGGCGAAGAACCTTTCTCCAATAAGATTCTTCGGGCTTCGCCATCTTAAGCGACAGAGTTGGATTCTTCGGGTTTCGTTTCTTCGGAATGACAGACAAAAGAACGTAATACTATTAATGCATTGTATATAACTGGGCAAAAAACATCTATTATACTATTTCCATATAATAAATATTTTATACAAAAATAATAATAAATACTAATTATATTTATCCGATGACTAGCCGCCACTAATACTCCCGTTTCTAGCTCTTTGCTAGCATTTCTACGCATTGCAAAAGACGCAATTATAGAGCTATTGACATAAGTGACCGACAAGTAGCACTAAGAATTCTGTTTATATCAATGCAATTAACAATATTAACACAATGTTGTATTATTGTCAACCATATGTAAAATATTTTATTTTAAAAAACAAGAAGGCAGGAAAATATGCTTTCCTACCTCTTGTTTTGTTTTTGCTTTAAGGACAGTTTATTTAACTTCCACACCGGCACCCACTTCTTCAAGTTTTGCCTTAATGGACTGGGCGTCTTCCTTGGATACGCCTTCTTTAACCGGCTTGGGAGCGGTATCCACCAGTTCCTTGGCTTCCTTGAGGCCAAGACCTGTTATTTCTCTAACAACCTTTATAACCTTAATCTTCTGCTGCCCTATGCTGGCGAGTACTACGTCAAACTCGGTCTTTTCCTCTTCTGCAGCTGCAGGAGCAGCACCAGCGGCGGGCATTGCCGCTACAGCCATGGGAGCGGCTGCGCTTACGCCGAATTCCTCTTCAAGGGCTTTAACCAATTCGGACAGTTCCAATACAGTCAGATTTTTAACCTCTTCAATAAGTTTTTCGATTTTTTCGCTTGCCATTGTTTTATCCCTCCATAATTTTTATTTGCTAAGCAGTTTTTTGCTCACTAATAGCATTAAGTGCATATACAAGGTTTCTTATATTACCCTGCAGCACGCTTACCAGACCGGTAATCGGCGAGTTTAGACCACCGAGTACTTGAGCCACAAGTACTTCTTTGGACGGCAGGCTGGCCAGTGTCTTAACACCATCAACGTCAATAAACTTTCCATCTACTATCCCGGCTTTTATCTCCAGCTTGTCATGGTCCTTTGCAAAGTCTGCGAGAATTTTGGCCGGGGCCACCGGGTCGTCATATCCAAGGGCTATGGCATTGGGCCCGGTAAGATAGGGAATAAGGCTTTCGTTCTCCAACTCGTTAAAAGCCCTGGTCATAAGGGTGTTTTTATATACCTTGTAATCAGCCCCGGCTTCCCTGAACCTTTTCCTAAGCTCTGTAACCTCTTCAACGTTGAGGCCCCTATAGTCAACCAGCACAATTGCACCGGCCCGTTGAAGCTTTTCTTTAATCTCGTTCACTATCTGTTGTTTTACGCTTTTGTTGTCCGCCAATTGATTTTACACCTCCTCCGGTAAAATGGGCATTCCCCGTGCCTTAAAACCAAAAACTCCGCCCAAGGACAAGCGGAGGCAATAGAGTGCAATAATTATACACCTTAGCTTTATACCTCGGTAGGAATGTTTAAGCTTGAAAAGCTCCTACTGTCTTGGGTAAATCGGATATTTAAATTTTTTAAAACTCTGTCTGTTTTTTAGTCAACCGGTTTCGCGGTATTTATCTTAATCCCCGGTCCCATAGTGCTGGAAATCACAATACTTCTTATATAGTGTCCCTTTGCAGAGGCTGGCCTTGCTTTGATAATGGCCTCCATAAGGGTCTTGTAGTTTTCCGCAAGCTTTTCGGTCCCAAAGGATACCCTTCCTATCGGGGCGTGTATTATACTGGACTTGTCCAATCTGTACTCTATCTTACCGGCTTTTATTTCGGCAATGGCCTTTGCCAGATCAAAGGTAACGGTCCCGGATTTCGGGTTGGGCATAAACCCCTTGGGGCCAAGCACTTTACCAAGCCTTCCCACAACGTTCATTACGTCAGGAGTGGCCACCACCACGTCAAATTCAAGCCAGTTTTCCTTCTGAATCTTCTCCACGTATTCTTCAAGGCCTACATAGTCGGCACCCGCATTCTCGGCTTCCTTAACTTTTTCGCCCTTGGTCATAACCAGAACCCTCCTGGTTTTGCCGGTACCGTGGGGCAATACTATGGCTCCCCTTACCTGCTGGTCCGCGTGCCTCGGGTCCACCCCAAGCTTTATGGATATCTCCACCGTTTCATCAAAGTTCGCCTTTGCGGTCTTTTGCAAAAGCTCCAGTGCTTCCATCGAATCGTACTGTTTATCCGCTTCGTAAAGACCTATGCTTTCACGATACTTTTTTCCTTTCTTTGGCATTCCTTTTACCTCCCCTGTGGTGTTTGCGGTATTTTTACCTCCCACTTAGTATCCGGTTTGTTTATTCTTCCACAACCAGACCCATGCTTCTTGCCGTGCCCTCAACCATCCTTACGGCCGCTTCCATATCCGCGGCGTTTAAGTCGGCCATCTTGAGTTCGGCTATTTCCTTTACCTTGGCCTTTGAAACTTTACCTACCTTAACACTGTTGGGTTCCCCGGAACCACTGTCTATACCTGCCGCCTTCTTCAACAGTACAGGAGCAGGAGGCGTTTTGGTTATAAAGCTAAAGGACCTATCCTGATATATGGTAATAACCGCCGGAATGACCAACCCCGCCTGCTTTGCGGTTCTTTCATTAAACTCCTTGCAAAAGCCCATTATGTTCACCCCATGGGGTCCCAGGGCGGTTCCCACCGGTGGCGCCGGAGTAGCCTTGCCTGCCGGTATTTGCAATTTTACCATTCCAACAACCTTCTTTGCCACAACTACACCTCCTTACCGGATTTTTTCAATTTGAACAAAGTCCAGTTCTACAGGAGTTTCTCTGCCGAACATGGATATTAGCACCTTCACCTTGTGCTTATCAAGGTTTATCTCCTCGATGGTCCCTATAAAGTTCTCAAAGGGTCCGCTTATTACCTTTACCGAATCCTTAACCTTGAAATCTATTACTATGGGTATCTCTTCAACGCCCAGGTTAACTATCTCCTCATCGGTAAGGGGCACGGGCTTTGACCCCGGTCCCACGAAACCGGTGACTCCCCGGGTGTTACGTACAACATACCAGGATTCGTCATTCATAACCATTTTTACAAGCACATACCCAGGAAAAACTTTTTTAAGCGTCTTTTTGAGCTTATTGTTCTTCCTCTCATAATGCTCTTCCATAGGGACCTGCACTTCGGCTATGACATCCTGCATCCCCCGGTTTTCAACGGCCTTTTCCAGATTGGCCTTTACCTTATTTTCATAACCGGAGTATGTATGGATAACATACCATTTTGCTTGCTGTATTTCAGACATAAACTTAAGGGCCTAACGGCCCTTCCCTCCTTTTATCCGATTATCAGTCCCAGCAACTGTCCGAAGGCGAGGTCAACTACAAATATCAGCAGTGCCGCCGCTATCACGGCAACAAAAACCACCGAGGTAAATGATACCAGCTCTTTTCTGCCGGGCCATATTACCTTTTTGAGCTCGGACCTTGTTTCTTTTACGAATCTGACAGCCTTGCTGCCAAAGCCTTTTTTCCCACCCGCCATATAACTCACACCCTAAATATTTTTTGGCTTATTATTTTGTCTCCCTGTGGAGAGTGTGCTTGCCGCAAAACTTGCAGTATTTGTTCATTTCGATCCTTTCGGGATTGTTTTTCTTATTCTTCAATGAGTTATAATTTCTTTGTTTGCATTCCGTACACGCCAGGGTTACTTTAACTCTCATGACTACACCTCCCGAACCGCTCTGGCTAACCCCCGGTATGGAGCCTAAGATTACCAATAAAATTTACCACACATTGTTTGGATTGTCAACAATAGATCACAGGTGATTGGTACTAGTAGTTCGCAGTTGGTAGGCGTCAGGGTAAAGCTTGCAGGTAACAGATCACAGGTGCCAGGCGTCAGGGAAGGCTTATGGGGCATCAGGCCCCCTAAACGTTCCCTGACCACCGTCTGTCCATCACTTCTCTCCGGCTGCTAACCGCCGGCCGCTGTCACAAAGCACCGAACAGCTTACCGGATCATTGTCCCTGCATCCAATCCTAAAAGGCAGACACAAGAACCGTCCCCCTGTCTTTCAGTCAGACTGTCTTTCGAAATGTCCCCGATTATCCCTGGCCACCAACCACTGACCACCGTCCGCTATTCGCCGGCCTAATTACCTAAGGAATGTACCCGTCTCTCTGTCTTCTAGCCTTCCAGTATCTTGGATACGACTCCCGCTCCTACCGTCTTTCCGCCTTCTCTTATTGCAAAGCGGATACCTTCTTCTATGGCTATGGGTATTATTAGCTTTATGGTCATGGTGATATTATCCCCGGGCATGCACATCTCTACGCCCTCCGGCAGGTCTATGGTACCGGTTACGTCGGTTGTCCTGAAGTAGAACTGAGGCCTGTATCCATTGAAAAACGGTGTGTGCCTTCCACCCTCTTCCTTAGTCAGTACATAAACTTCCGCCTCAAAGTGCGTATGCGGTTTTATCGAACCGGGCTTGGCCAGCACCTGGCCCCTTTCTATCTCGTTACGCTGTACGCCTCGCAGTAGTGCTCCTATGTTGTCTCCGGCCACTGCCTCGTCAAGAAGCTTCCTGAACATTTCTACGCCTGTTACTACCACTGTCCTTGACTCTTCGGTAAGTCCTACTATCTCAACCTGGTCCTGTACCTTCAAAGAGCCTCTTTCTATCCTGCCCGTTGCCACGGTACCACGGCCAGTTATGCTGAATACGTCCTCTACCGGCATTAAAAAAGGCTTGTCAGTGTCCCGCTCCGGCGTGGGAACATATTTGTCCACTGCGTCCATAAGCTCCGTTATTGAATCCGCCCATTCGCTGTCCGGGTCCTCCAGGGCTTTGAGTGCAGAACCTTTTATTACCGGTACTTCGTCACCGGGGAATTTATATTCGTTCAAAAGGTCCCTTACTTCCATCTCAACCAGCTCTATTAGCTCCTCATCGTCAACCATATCACATTTGTTCAGGTATACCACTATGTAGGGTACGTTTACCTGTCTAGCAAGCAGTATATGCTCCCTTGTCTGCGGCATGGGGCCGTCGGCCGCCGATACAACTATTATCGCTCCGTCCATCTGTGCCGCCCCAGTTATCATGTTCTTTACATAGTCGGCGTGGCCGGGACAGTCAACGTGTGCATAGTGCCTGTTTTCGGTCTCGTATTCCACGTGGGACGTCGATATGGTTATACCCCTTTCCTTCTCCTCCGGAGCTTTGTCTATCTGGTCGTATGCCGTTGCGGATGCTCCGCCCCTCTTTGAAAGTACATTGGTTATTGCCGCTGTCAGCGTTGTCTTGCCGTGGTCTATATGACCTATCGTCCCTATGTTTACGTGCGGTTTTGTTCTCTCATATTTCGCCTTTGCCATCTTTCTCTTCTCCTCCTTAATGGTTTTAGCCAGGAAACCGTTCCTGGCGTTCCGTATTAAAATAAATATGGAGCCCACGGCCGGACTTGAACCGGTGACCTCCGCCTTACCAAGGCGACGCTCTACCTGCTGAGCTACGTGGGCAAATACTGCTACAAAATATTTTGGTCTGTCAGACCCGCCAGTAAAACATTTTACTATATGTTACCCCGAGGTGTCAAGAAATATTATTCTGTCATATTATGGCCTATTCTCTGGTATTTAAATATCTTTCCAGTTTCCTTTTTACCCTTTGTAATGCATTGTCTATGGACTTTACATGTCGGTCCAGGTCGTAGGCTATTTCCTGATAAGACTTGCCCTGAAGGTAAGACATGAGCACTTCCCATTCTAGGTCGCTTAATATCTCGCCTATCTTGCTTTCTATATTTAAAAACTCTTCCCTGCTTATTATAAGTTCCTCGGGGTCGGTCACGCGGCTCCCGGAGAGTATATCCAGAAGAGTTCTGTCGGATTCCTCATCGTAAAGCGGCTTATTAAGGGATACGTATGAATTCAAAGGAATATGCTTTTGCCTTGTGGCGGTTTTAATTGCGGTAATTATCTGCCGGGTAATACAAAGTTCCGCGAAGGCTCTGAAGGAGGAAAGCTTGTCCTGCCTAAAGTCCCGTATGGCCTTGTAAAGGCCTATCATTCCCTCCTGGACTATATCTTCTCTATCGGCTCCTATCAGAAAATACGACCGGGCCTTGGCTCGAACAAAATTCTTGTATTTATTAATAAGGTATTCTGCCGCTTTACAGTTACCCTCCTTTGCCTGTTGTACAACCTCTTCGTCAAGCATCATTTCATAATGCTTATAAACCATCTCATCATGGGCTTTCGCTTCCACCGGCATCACCTCCACTTCGGCAAGGGTATTTGTCCGCCATTAAACCATACAATCATTATATATATGTGTATTTTATTAGTCAAGCCGGACCTAGGGGGCTTTTCGCCATTTTTGAAGTTTACGGGCCACTTCGGGAGACAGGCTGCCGTTCACCGTATTAATACTGTCCTTGTTCTTTTCAACAAACTTTCGTTTCATGTCCCTTTGGCAGTCCTCCACAAGACCCTTTAGTTCTCCGGCAGAAACCCGTATCCCTCCCAGGGCCAGTACCACCTGCTGTTCTGCCCAGTCGGAAGTTGCCACCCTCACCAGGGCTTTTTTGGCCAGTTGTGCCACAGCTTTTTCTATAAAGCTGTCAGCGGTTTCCTGTTCCCTGGTATATATCACCTTAACTCCGTTCATGTTTATGGAACTACCGGGATTATCCTTTACCAGGTGGCCGTCGAATACTATTATTACCTCTATTCCCTTGTATGACCTGAATCCGGTCATTATCTCAATCAGCTTGTCCCGGGCCGCTTCTATATTCTCGCTGCACATTGCCTTAAGCGAAGGCCAATCATTTATTATATTATATCCATCTATAATTAAATACTCCCGCATGGAAATCCTCCATATGGCCGTTTCTTATTGATACTCCCTTTGCCTGAGTACCTCGTACAACAGTACCCCCGTCGCCACCGACACATTCAACGATGAAAGAACGCCCTTCATGGGCACGCTTACAAGGAAATCGCACTTCTCCCGTACAAGACGGCCAAGGCCTTTGCCCTCGCTTCCTGCCACCAGCGCAAGGGGCCCTTTAAGGTCGGCTTTATACATTATTTCCCCGTCCATATCCGCTCCGGCTATCCAAAGGCCCATATCCTTCATCCGTTCCAGGGCGCGAACCGTATTGGTCACCTGTGCCACCGGAATGTACCCGGCAGCTCCCGCCGCTGCCTTGACGGCTGTTGGGGTAACCCCTGCGGCGTTTCTTTCGGGAATTATTACGCCGTGAACACCGCAGCAGTGTGCGGTCCTTATTACAGCCCCTAGGTTATGGGGGTCACTGACCCTGTCCAGCACCACCACAAGGGGCACCTGACCCATGGCCCGGGCCTTTTCTATAATAGTCTTTGGCCCCTCCGCATACCGAAACTCTTCTACCAGGGCTATAATCCCTTGGTGTGCCCCGGTGCGGGATACTTTATCCAACCGCCGCCGGTCAACGTACTCCACGCCTATACCTAATTCCCGGGCCCTGTCTATTATCCTGCGGCCCGATGGGTCCAGCCCCTTAGCCGCCAAAATTCCTTCAACCTTTCTTTGGGTCCTTAAAAGCTCGGAAACGGGGTTCCTGCCCTCCACCGTATCACGGCCCCGTACGATACCATTTCCATCCATGCTCAAAACCTCCTATCCCGGTGCTACCCTGGACAGTAACAGTATTTCCTGCTAGCTAATCTATATTCCTTCCCGGTTATCGACACGGCCAGTCTGCCTTACCCCTTTCAGTTTAAAAACACTCAAACCTTTCCCGCACTCTTTGGGCCTGGCCGCAGGACATTGCTCCCTCGGGGCAGGGACCGGTAAGACAGGCGGGGCCAGCGTTCTTGAACAGTATAGGTGCAACCTTCCGCACCTGCCTTAACATTTCCTCGGCTAAATCACGGACCTCCCACTGGGCCCTGCTGCAGCATCTAAGACGGAAGAAGTTGTATAGGGACCTTGCGTTCATTGTAAATATTATTTTGGTTTCGCAGGCGTTGGGGAAGACATACCTCGCATCTTCAATGGCCATTTTTTCAGCGGCCTGGCGGGCTTTTTTGCCGTCCTCTTCCTTCTTAAGCCTTTCATAGTGCTTTTTATACAGTATATCCACCAATTCATCATAATGCCTTTGGTCCTCCTGCATAGCCCTTTGGAACAGTTCCCTGGCCTGAGGATCTTCCTCTATGTGGGGAGGAATAATGTATTCAAACCCTTCAAACCGTACATATCTCTGAGACTGCTGCGAATAGCTGGCTATCCTGTGTCTTACCAGCTGGTGGGTGAGAACTCTACTTACCCCCTCCACCGCAAAGGTAAAGGAAGCGTGTTCAATGGGGGACTGATGACCCATTTCCATCAGTAGATTTAGAAACTTATCCACCTTATCCTGGGACAAGCCCTCCAGAATATCCTCCGCCCCTACCCTTGAATAACAAAGCTTTGCGGCAGCTGAAACCAGCCTGTCCGGTTCCGGCGTATGCCCAATGAGTTTTACCCTCGGTTTTACCATGTGTACACAACCCCCCGGAAATTATTTGTCCGAAACAAAAAAATCATAGGACTTGTCCAGTATGTACAAAAGCCTATCGGTATCGCCCTTAAGAAACAGGTGCCCAACCAGGGTTTCAAAACCGGTGGCATACCTGTACTGGACTATATCAGCGTTTTTTGGTGTGGTACCGGATTTTGCATTCCTTCCCCTTTTCACCACCGCCTTTTCGCCCTCCTCCAGTTCGTCCCAGATACCATGAATAATATCGCTCTGTGAGGAGGCACTTACATAACCCACCGTAAGGCGGTGCAGTTTCTGAGGCGGCAGTTTGGCGTTCTCCGCCACTATCCTGCTTCTTATATATAGTTCAAAACAAGCATCGCCCACATAGGCTAAAACCAGCGGGGAAAGTGCCCCCGGCTCCGGCCCATTGATGCCCATAATTCCCTTCAGGGAATCCTCCATGTCTTCACCTACCTCTTACCGGATTGCCCTTTTCCATTTAACACCCTGGGGGGTATCCTCAATTATTATACCCCGTTCCTTAAGGTCATCCCTTATTTTATCCGCAAGGGCCCAGTCCTTTTGCGCCCTTGCCCTTTCCCTGTCCTCCACAAGCCTTTTAATATCCGCATCCAGCTTTTCCTCCCGTTTGGACAGAAGGCCCAACACTCCGGCAAACTCCATCAAAAACGTCAGGGCCCATTTTGCAAAACCGGCGGAGACCTCCTGTTTTATGCAAGTATTAAGGTCCCGTACCAGTTCAAACATAATCGCCAGAGCATCGGCGGTGTTAAGGTCGTCCTCCATGGCTTCTTCGAACCTTTTTCTGTAGCTTTCCAACTCCGCTTTCCTTACCTGCTCCTCCCGGTTCATGTCTCCGGTTTCCGCGTTATTGACAACGTATTCTAAGTCCCGCTTTGTGTTATAAAGTCTTGTAAGCCCGTTCTTTGCCTGCTCAAGCATTTCACGGCTGAAGTTGACCGGGTTTCTGTAGTGGGCGGACAGCATAAAGAACCGGATTATCTCCAGATCGTAGTCCCGGCTAATATCCCGTATGGTAAAGAAGTTTCCCAGGGACTTTGACATTTTTTCGTTGTCTATGGTAATAAACCCGTTATGAAGCCAGTATCGGGCAAAGGGTTTGCCGGTGGCTCCCTCCGATTGCGCTATTTCATTTTCATGATGGGGAAATATTAGGTCCTGACCCCCCGCGTGGATGTCTATTGTTTGGCCCAGGTATTTAGTGGACATGGCAGAGCATTCTATATGCCATCCCGGCCGCCCCTTGCCCCATGGGCTGTCCCAGGCCGGTTCCCCGGGCTTTTGTCTCTTCCACAGCGCAAAGTCCGATGGGTTTTTCTTGTTCTCATCAACCTCCACCCTTGCACCGGCGTTTAAGTCCTCAAGGCTCTGTCTGGACAGCTTGCCGTATCCCGGGAACATGGCGGTATCAAAATACACCCCGTCCTCCGACTTGTACGCCATACCTCTTTCCTCCAGCTTTTCAATAATACCTATAATTTCGTCGATATGCTCTGTGGCCTTCGGATGTACGGTAGCCCTTTTTATGCCCAGTTTATCAGCATCGGCAAAATACTCCTTAATGAACCTTGCGGATACCTCCTCCATAGAGGTGTTTTCCTTGGCCGCCCTGTTAATTATCTTATCGTCCACATCGGTGAAATTCTGCACGTAGGTTACCTGATAACCCTTATACTCCAGGAACCTCCGCAGTACGTCAAAGACTATAAAGGGACGGGCGTTGCCTATATGAAAAAAATCGTAAACGGTGGGGCCGCAAACGTACATGCCCACCCTGCCTTCCTTCAGGGGTATTAACTCCTCCTTTTTCCTTGTCAGAGTATTGTACAGTTTCAAAGTTCTTACTCCTTCCTACTAAACGTAATTATTAAGCACATGCTCTATACGGTTTATAAGCCTCTCCCGACCCAGCAGCAAAAAAGTCTTTACAAGGTCAGGGCCGTGACACTGTCCTGTGACCGCCACTCTTATGGGCATATAAAGCTGCTTACCCTTAATCCCGGTCTCCTTTTGTAAAGCCTTGAATATCCCGGAACAGAACTCCAGGTCCACCTGCTTTGCCTTCTCTATGGCGGACTTTAGCTTTTCCAGCAGCCCAGCAGTACCTTCTCCCTTAAGCACCTGCAACGCCTCTTCATTTTCTGGGGTAAACTGATCATTAAAGAATATGCTTACCCTATCAGTGATGTCCGAAACCCTCACCAGGCTATCCTGTACAATAGCTGTCATAAGCTCCAGCCATTCTCGCTTTTCCTCCGCTTCCTGCCGGCTAATAAGGCCTTTCTTTATAAGATATGGCACTGCAAGTTCCGTAATCCTTGCTGTTTCAGCTTCCTTTATGTAATGGGCGTTAATCCAGTTAAGCTTGTCGATATCGAAAACAGGGTTGGCCCTGGTAACCTTCTCCAGTTTAAACTGCTCAATAATCTCTTCTTTGTTCAGTAGTTCCCTTTCACCCTCCGGTGCCCAACTGAGAAGTGCCAGGTAGTTTAACATGGCTTCGGCAAGATAGCCCTCTTGCCTGTACTGTCCTATATATGTATTCCCATGTCTCTTGCTCAGCTTGGTCCTGTCCGGGCCCAGTATCAAGGGCGCATGGGCAAAGGCAGGGATTTCCCATTTAAAGGCATCATACAAAAGTATTTGTTTCGGGGTATTGGACAGATGGTCCTCCCCTCTTATTACATGGGTTATTTCCATCAGATGGTCGTCTATAACGGCGGAGAAATTGTAGGTAGGCATCCCGTCGGACTTTCTGATTACCATATCTCCCCCAAGAGTATCGGAATCAATTTCTATCCTACCCTTCACCACGTCGTCAAACACAACCGTCCTGCCCGGGTCTATTTTAAACCTTATGGTGGCAGGTCTCCCCTCTTTTAGGTACTCCTGTGCCTGTGCATCGGTCAGGGCGCGGCACCGTCCCGAATACCTGGGTGAACTTGCCTGGCACGCGGTTTGCTTTTTGTCCCGTTCCAGTTCCTCGGGGGTACAGAAACAGTAATAGGCCTTGCCTTCTTCTATCAGCCTATTGTAATACTTATTGTAAATGTCAAGCCTTTCGCTCTGGCGGTAGGGCTTGTAGTCTCCGCCTCTATTGGGTCCTTCGTCCCATTCAATTCCCAGCCAGCTTAGTTCCTCATAAATAAGCCCTTCATAATCGGCAGAGGACCTCTGCAGGTCGGTGTCCTCAATCCTTAGTATCATGGTATTGTAGTTCCCGCCGCTTTTTACAAACAGGTAATTAAAAAGGGCGGTTCTTATGTTACCTATATGTATGGGTCCCGTGGGACTTGGTGCAAATCTTGCCCTTGCCATTTATACTTACCTCCTTAATTTGTGATGTGAGAGGTTGGAGATGAGGTTTAGTACTGCTTAGTAGTATTGCCTAAACTCACACATCCCTCATCACACTGCCCACTTCTCAGGAAGCTGTTCCCGATTGATGTTCTTTTGGGTCACAGCCGGTAGCTCAAGTATATTATATCATTTGGCTTTCTGCTTCTTCAACCTATTTCAGCCCCCGGGCACACCCCTTGCAGGCTTACTGCCCGGGCTGTCCTGCGACAAGCAGCGCAACCGCCTGGGCAGCAATACCCTCTTCCTGCCCGGCAAAGCCCATACCTTCGGTAGTGGTGGCCTTTATACTTACCCAGGACGGGTCAATGCCCAGCTGCCGGGCAATGTTTTCCTGCATATTGGGTATATACTCAGCCATCCTAGGCCTCTGTGCTATTATTATACCGTCAATATTGCCAACGATATACCCCGCACCGCCCAGTTTGCTGCCCACTTCCTTTAGCAGCTTTAGACTGTCCGCTCCCAAATAGGCGGGGTTTTCATCCGGGAAATGCTTCCCGATATCCCCCATGGCCGCTGCCCCAAGCAGTGCATCCATTACGGCATGGACAAGCACATCGGCATCTGAATGACCTATAAGTCCCCTTTTGAACGGGATTTTCACCCCGCCTATTATAAGGGGCCTTCCCTCTACCAGCCGATGGGCATCGAACCCGATACCTATCCTATTCAAGTTTTGTCCCTCCCTTCCATAAGAACCTCCGCCAGAAGCAGGTCCTCGGGGGTGGTTATTTTAATATTGTCGTACCTGCCCGGGTATAACGAAACCCTGTATCCATAATGCTCAAGCAGTGCTAAGTCATCGGTCGCCTCCGCTCCCTCAACGGCGGCCTTTCTGTGGACTTCCTTAATCACCTCTGCCATAAAACACTGCGGAGTCTGAACAGCCCGAAGCCTCGCCCTGTCCAGAGTCCTTTGCACCCTTTCCCCGTCATCCACCAGTTTTACAGTATCCTTTACCGGAACAGCACAGGCAGTACCGTCAATATTTTGCCCTACAAGCTTTTCAACGCCCCGTTCAATAAGGCTGCAGTCAACGAAGGGCCGTACCCCGTCATGTATAACCACGATACCCTCCTCCACGTACTCAAGGGCCATCGTAGCCGACTGCTGACGGGTGCACCCCCCTGCAAGTATATCCTTTACCTTTGTCAGCGAAAACCCTTCAACCACACTCTGCCTGCAGCAGGGGATATCCTCCCGGGCGGCTACAACCACAATATGGTCCACAATATCGCACCTTTGGAATACCGACAGAGTATGGGCGAGGATTGGTTTATCCTTAAGCATAAGGTACTGTTTATTGACCGGACTGTTCATCCTGCTACCCTTGCCCGCCGCCACAACCACTGCGGTCACCGTCAGATTTCTATACATAATATAATCACCCCTGACAAAGACAATTCGTCACAGCAAAAAGCAATCCTTTTTTCCGGATAAAAAAACTTCGCCCGAAGGGGCGAAGTCTAAACCGCTTTATTATCCAGCGCATTTTTTGGCTTTGCAAATATCATCCTTCCGGCGGCGGTCTGAAGCACACTGGTTACCATTACTCCTATAGATTCTCCAATGTGTTTCTTGCCCCCATCCACGACAATCATGGTTCCATCGTCCAGATAAGCTACGCCTTGGCCGGATTCTTTACCGTCCTTTATGACCTGCACCACCATTTCCTCCCCCGGAAGCACCACAGGCTTAACCGCATTTGCCAGTTCGTTTATATTGAGAACGGGCACGCCTTGGAACTCCGCCACCTTGTTCAAGTTGAAATCGTTGGTGACAACCTTTCCCTTTAATACCTGTGCAAGCTTAAGGAGTTTGCTGTCCACTTCCGCTATATCGTCGAAGGACTTTTCATATATCTGAACAGGGATATCCAGTTCCTTCTGTATTTTATTAAGTATATCAAGGCCCCTTCTACCCCTGTTGCGCTTCAATGTATCGGAAGAATCAGCTATATGTCTCAGTTCCTCTAGGACGAAGCCGGGTATAATAAGAGGTCCTTCGACAAAGCCCGTTTTGCATATGTCGGCAATCCTCCCGTCAATTATTACGCTTGTGTCCAAAATCTTAGGTTTAACTGCGTTATCCGTCTTATGAGTTCTTTCTTTTATTCCCAGCTTTCTGAGAGAATGGACTACGGCTCCCAGGTCATCGGTTTTCCTCGTGGCAATCCTTATTCCTAGATAACCCAGCGCAATATTGACCAGCACCATAACGATACTCCCCAGCCAGGGAATAGGTATAATGGCAAGGGGTCTTATAAAGAGGTTTGCAATTACAAGACCAAGTATAAGCCCCACCGAGCCTAGCAATATATCGCTTGTAGGAATTGTTTGCAGAGTATTTTCAATTATTTCTGTAGCCTTCCAACCCAGTTTAATAATCCAAGGAGAAATCAGATAGAATATAAAACCGAACAACAGCGCACCGATCCCGTAATAGACAATAGCAACAGTTCCCTCCGGCAGTATTCCGAATATTTTGTCAATCGCCAGTACGTCTCCTAAGGCATAAGCCAATTGATAGCCAATGACTATCCCCGCCGTAGTCAACAGTCCCCTAATTAACTTTTTTACCATTTACTTTAAATCACCTCCTTCTTTGAGTATTGCCACTTATACTTATTTTATAACCTGTTATAGTGTGTCTGCAACATAAAACGAAAAATAATATTAAAACATGCCTGTCTTTGACCGGCAATTTTTTAAAAA
Organism: Bacillota bacterium; assembly: GCA_028686075.1. Classification (GTDB taxonomy): domain Bacteria; phylum Bacillota; class Clostridia; order Ch29; family Ch29; genus JAAYEV01. Next base: position 101,950 of record JAQUCT010000001.1, on the reverse strand, counting down.
TAGGGCTTAAAAAAAATTAGCGTCCTTTGAAGACGCTTAATTGATAATCCCTTCTATCATGCTTTCTATTTCATCCTCATCCATATTATTGACCAGTACCAGTTCGCTCACCAGAATCTGCTTGGCATTGTTAAGCATCTTTCTCTCACCGGTGGACAGTCCCTTTTCCTTATCTCTCAGCATAAGGTTCCGAACCACATCGGCGACCTGCAGTATATCGCCGCTTCTTATCTTATCCATGTTAACCCGGTACCGCCGGTTCCAATTGTTCGGCATGCTGGTCTTATTCTGTCTCAAGACCTCCACCACAGTCTCCACCTGCTCCTTGTTTATTACCTCCCGCAGTCCTATATCACTGACACTTTCCAAAGGTATCATAACCTTCATATTTCCTATGGGCATCCTCATTATATAGTATTTCTGTTTGTTTCCCAGTATCTCCTTCTCTTCTATTGACTCGATGATTCCTGCACCATGCATCGGATATACTACTTTATCTCCTATATTGAACATTGTATATACCTCCATTAAAAAGCCAATACTCATATTAATTTTACTATACCTTGGGCCTATTGTCAATAAAACAAATATTTTAACATATAAGTCTCCTACCTGTCAATAATATGTTGCGGGAAAACTGAAGTTTTGAAGATTGCAAGTTTAATTACCTCTTGTACTGTAAAATACATTGCAACCTACCATTTTTATCATTATAATATAATTAGCCTTAATACCTATATAAAACGCATTAATAGTATTACATTCCTTTGCCTGTCATTCCGAAGAAGCGAAACCCCCTGTCATTCTGAGGGCGAAGCCCGAAGAATCTGGCTTGAAGAAAGATCCTTCGCTACCGCTCAGGATGACACGTGACCGCTCAGGATGACACGTGAGAAGGTGTTAAGTCTTAAGTACGTTATATATAGAAGGAGTGATGAAATGAAGGATTCGATATTCGATGAGTTTCAAAACTCTGTTCCCCAACTGCTAGTAAGACACAAGAGTATACTCGATGTGATCACCAAGTACCAGGAGTCAAGTGCAAGGGTAAACCGTGCAATAGCCAAGGCTGTAACCAACTGCGGCTGTCTACACATAGACGCAAAGAAACAAAGCACCCCAAGTAGCGCATCACTAAAAGAACTGACCGAGTACATGGATTCGCATATAAGAGGAGAACTGTGTGAAAGCTGCAAAGATGTAATCGAAACAGAACTAGGAGCAAATATGTTTTACATGGCTGCTATTTGTAGCCTTTTGGATATGGACTTTTACAATGTAATGCAAAAAGAATACAAAAAGATAAAAACCCTTGGGATATACAATATGCTTTAGTATTAATCTCCAAGGGTAGCGTCCAAAGCCTCCGCAAGGTTTCCCACCCCTGTTATCCGGGCGGCGGCATCTTCAATTTGCCGTAAATTATCCTTCGGAACTATGCAGTGCCCAAACCCAAGCTTTGCCGCCTCGGCAACCCTTCGGTCTATGGAGTTCACCGCCCGCACCTCACCGGTAAGACCAACCTCTCCGATCACCACAGTACCCTTATCAACGGGCACGTTCCTGAAGCTAGATGCAACCGCGGTAACGATACCCAGGTCCGCCGCCGGCTCGTCTATCTTAAGGCCGCCCACCACGTTCACAAAGGCGTCCTGCCCCTGCACCTGCATGCCCAGCCTTTTTTCCATAACCGCCATCAGCATGGACAGCCTGTTATAATCTATACCCGTTGCCATTCTCCTTGGCATCCCCAGGTTTGAAATGCTTACCAACGCCTGCAGCTCTATAAGCATCGGTCGGGTACCCTCCATGCTGCATACCACCACCGTACCCGGTACGCCCAGCGGCCGTCCCGCCAGCATAAACTCCGAGGGGTTAGGAACCTCCACCAGCCCTTTGTCCTTCATTTCAAATACCCCTATTTCGTTTGTAGAACCAAACCGGTTCTTTACCGATCGTATCACCCTGTAGCTGTAGTATCTCTCTCCCTCAAAGTACAATACGGTATCCACCATATGCTCCAAAACCCTAGGCCCTGCTATGGCACCCTGTTTAGTCACATGGCCTATTATAAATATGGGGATAGACATGGTCTTTGCCGTCCTAAGCAGCCTTCCCGTTACCTCCCTTACCTGGCTGACACTGCCCGGGGCTGAGGAAATCTCCGAAGTATACATGGTCTGGATAGAATCAATTATTATCATATCGGGATTAAAGGTCTTTATCTGATCCAGTATAAGGTCAATATCCGTCTCCCCCAGCAGAAATATATTCTCGCTGTTTATGCCCAGGCGTTCAGCCCTCAATTTAATCTGTTTTACCGATTCCTCCCCGGACATGTACAGAGTCCTCTGCCTCTGGGATATACTGCCCGCCAGTTGGAGGAGGAGGGTGGATTTACCTATACCGGGATCGCCGCCCACCAGCACCAGCGAACCCCTGACTATGCCGCCCCCGAGGACCCTGTCAAGCTCTGCCATACCTGTACCGTCTCTTGTTTCCTTTGACAGGTCCACCCTGTCCATCGGGACCGGCTTGTTGCCGGTCCTACCGGACAAGCCCCCACGTTGGGCCTTTTTGTTTATAAGTTCCTCCGTCATGGTGTTCCATTCGTCACATCCCGGGCACCGGCCCATCCATCTCGGGCTTTCATACCCACAGTGCTGGCAAACGAATACGCTCTTTGTTCTGGCCATGTCCTATCCCCTTTACTTCTTTTTATTTTACCGTTCCTGTCGGATTATTTGCGCGTTACGGTAATCCTGCCGTCCTTTGCGTCAACTATCACAGAATCCCCTTCCTTAATACCGGCACCCAGCATCTCCTCCGACAGTCTGTCCTCAATCATGTTCTGTATAGCCCTCCTCAAAGGCCTTGCCCCGTACATCGGGTCGAAGCCTTCCTTGACTATAAGCCGCTTTGCATCCTGCGTTACCTCCATGTCTATATTCATGCCTTTAACCCTTTGGATCAGTTTTTCCAGCATAAGGTGTACAATACTCAGTATGTGGTCCTCATCCAACTGGTGGAATACTATAACTTCGTCTACCCTGTTCAGGAACTCTGGCCTGAAGGTCTTTTTGAGTTCCTCCATTACCCGTTCCTTCATCCTTTCGTATTCGTCCTTTTTGCTGTCATCGGTTACTCCGGCAAAGCCAAGGCTTTTTTGTTTCCTGATTGTATGGGCCCCTACGTTGGAGGTCATGATAACCACAGTGTTTTTGAAGTCCACTACACGGCCCTTTGAATCGGTCAGCCTTCCGTCCTCCAGAATTTGCAGGAGTATATTGAACACGTCGGGATGGGCCTTTTCTATCTCGTCCATCAGTATTACCGAATAGGGTTTGCGACGGACCTTTTCGGTCAGCTGTCCTCCCTCTTCGTATCCCACGTATCCCGGCGGTGAGCCCACCAGCCTTGATACCGAGTGCTTTTCCATATACTCGGACATGTCTATCCTTACGGTCGCGTCCTCATCCCCGAACAGTGCTTCCGCAAGGGCCCTGGACAGCTCGGTTTTACCCACCCCCGTCGGTCCCAGAAATATGAAGGACCCAACGGGCCTTTTGGGGTCCTTAAGCCCTACTCTAGCCCTTCTGACCGCCTTGGCCACTGCTCCGACCGCCTCGTCCTGTCCTATTACCCTTTTGTGCAGTACGTCCTCAAGCCGATTCAGGCGCTGGGTTTCCTCCTCTGCAAGCCTTGTAACGGGAATCCCGGTCCATTCCGCGACTATTTCCGCTATGTTTTCTTCATCCACCACCGCGGTAGTCTGGCGGGTATCCTTCTCCCAACTGCTCTTTATATCGCTTAGCTTCTCTTTCAGCTTACGTTCCTCGTCCCTCAGGTCGGCAGCCTTTTCAAATTCCTGGTGACTTATGGCCTCCTCCTTTTCCTTTTTGAGACCCTCTATCTTCTCTTCCAGTTCATTCAATTCCGATGGTGCCGTTATGGTTTTAATCCTGACTTTGGATGCCGCTTCGTCAATCAGGTCTATAGCCTTATCGGGAAGAAACCTATCGGCGATGTACCTGTAGGATAACGTTGCCGCAGCGTCTATAGCCTTATCGGTTATCTTGACCCTGTGATGGGATTCGTACCTATCCCTCAAACCCTTCAGTATCCCAACCGTTTCTTCCACCGTCGGTTCGCCCACCATTATCGGCTGGAACCTTCGTTCAAGGGCAGGGTCCTTTTCGACGTGTTTCCTATATTCATCAATGGTTGTTGCTCCTATGGCCTGGATTTCTCCCCTTGATAGGGCAGGCTTTAGGATATTGGAAGCGTCAATTGCACCCTCCGCAGCTCCGGCCCCTATTATTGTGTGCATTTCATCAATAAAGAGTATAACGTTTGCGGCGGCGGTAAGTTCCGACATTACCTTCTTCAGCCTGTCTTCAAACTCACCTCGGTATTTTGCTCCTGCAACCATGGAGGCAAGGTCCAGCGTAACCACCCTTTTATCCTTGAGCATCTCCGGCACCTGTCCCTCAACTATTATCTGAGCCAAACCCTCCGCTATGGCTGTCTTTCCTACCCCCGGTTCCCCTATGAGTACCGGGTTGTTTTTGGTACGCCGGCTCAGTATCTGGATAACCCTTTCTATCTCCTTTGCCCTCCCTATAACCGGGTCAAACTTCCCTTCTCTCACCATCTGAGTAAGGTCCCTGCCGTACTGGTCAAGCGTCGGGGTCCCGGCATTGCCCTGTACGGAACCACCCTGGCCCACCGCACCACCGCTTAGGTTTTTCAGGATTTCCTCCCTTGCTTTACCCAGGTCAACATTTAGGTCCTTTAGCACCTTGGCGGCTACCCCTTCACCCTCCCTTATAAGACCCAGAAGTATATGCTCAGTGCCCACATAATTGTGGTTCATGCGCCGTGCCTCCAGGTAACTAAGCTCTAACACCCTTTTGGACCGGGGTGTTAAATCTATAAGCTGCCCTACTACACTGCCCTCTCCTCTGCCTATCAGTTCCTCTATCTTTTCTATAACCTTGGAAGAATCCACTCCCATACCCTTTAGCACCTGTGCCGCTATGCCCTTGCCTTCCTTAACAAGGCCCAACAGTAGGTGTTCGGTGCCTATATAGTTATGGCCGAGGCCCGCTGCTTCCTGCTGGGCAATTATTATTGCCCGCTGTGCCCTTTCGGTAAATCTTTCGTTTATATCCATTAAAACTCCTCCTATTTAAGTTTTTTTCTTATTAACTCCGACCGGAATACGTCCCTCTCGGTGTCAGAGAGCTGTTTGCCCGCTTTTTTCTGAAGAGAAGCCGGCTGCGACTCCAGCATTATTTCATTTATATCCCTACGGTTAACCTCTGTCAGCACTCCAAGGTCCATACCAAGCCTTACATCCGAAAGAAGCTCCATAAGCTCCCTTGACGAAATAATTCTCGCCCCGGTAAGCAGCCCATAGGACCTGCAAACCTTATCCTCTAGCACCGTTTTGTTTCCGGAAACCAGGGCATTCCTTGCCTGCTTCTCATTATTTATTATCTCCTTGGTCATACCCTTGAGGCTTTCTATTATGTGCTCTTCAGACTTACCAAGGGTGAGCTGGTTTGAAATCTGGACCATGTTTCCCACCACCTCGGTCCCCTCGCCGTAAATACCTCTTACTACAAGACCTAGATGGTTCAAGGCCTGGGAAAGCCTGTTGAATTGGTTGGTGAGTACCAGTGCAGGAAGATGAACCATGACCGAAGCTCGCATACCGGTACCGGTATTGGTAGGACAGGCGGTAAGATAGCCCATGTCCTCGTCAAAGGCGTAGTTAATGCTCTCTTCCAAAACATCGTCTATTTTACCCGCCAGGTCCCAGCCAGCCTCCAGCTGCAACCCGGGAAGCAGAACCTGCATCCTTATATGGTCCTCTTCGTTTACCATTATACTTACCCGGTGGTCCTTTCTTGTAAATACAGCAGAATTTTCATGCCTTTCCACAAGAGCGGGGCTAATCAGGTGTTTTTCCACAAGCACCCTTGCATCCAGCGGGGATATACTTTTAAGAACGGTAAAGTTAAAATCTCCCGCCAAAACCGGGTTGCGCTCGATGGCTTCCTTTATCATACCGATTACCCTTGCCGCTCCCTGCCCGTCCAACCGATCAGGAAAAGGTATGCTCTTTATGTTTCTTGCCAACCGGATTCGGGAACTCAAGACTATATCATTATCCGGCCCGTCACCGTTTATCCAGTCCATCATTATCCCACCCCCTATTTACTGCCCTCTCTAAGGCTTTTAATCCTATCCCTAAGCTCCACAGCTCTTTCGTATTCCTCCGCCCTAACGGCCCTTTCCAATTCCTCCTGAAGGCTTTCTATTTCCTTTTTTGTCCTTAGGGCCCCCCCTATTCGCCTTGGTATCTTACCGGAATGCCGTGTATTGCCCTGGACCCTTTTTAAAAGCGGCAACAGTCTATCCTCGAAAGAAGCATAGCATTCGCCACAGCCCAGCTTTCCGGTCTTTTTAAACTCGACAAAACCCATACCGCACTGGCTGCACTTTACCGTCTCCAGTTTCTCTACCTTGATGGGTGTTTCCCCTCCCATATCCAACAGCGATGAAAGCAAAGCGTTTATTGAAAAGGGGCTGTCTATAATAATGCCCTTTTCCTGCATCGCACACTCTTTGCAAAGATGGACCTCCTTTTTCTTGCCGTTTATTGTAGTAATCCTATGAACCACAGCGGGGTTTTTCCCGCACTTGTCACAAAACATATTTCTTCCCTCCTAATCTGTAATAAGCACAGAAAGCATTGATTTTAACAGTTTTGCCCTCACAACGTCCTTGGGCGGCGAAAACACGTTAAGGCTTCTGCCGTTTGTGGCAGCCTCCATTATTGCCCTTTCCCGCGGGGTTATGATACCCTTTTCCTCAATGTTGGCCAGAATCCTTGAGGCATCAAGCTGGGATATGCTGTCGCCTATATGCTCAAATATTAGATATCCTACAAAGGGTATGGTCTCCGTATCCAGTTTCATAATCCGGATAAAACCACCCCCGCCTCTCCTGCTTACTATATAATAGCCCTTGTCTACCGTGAACCGGGTTGAAAGAACGTAGTTTATCTGAGACGGGGCGCAATTAAAATGATCCGCCAGCTCGTTCCTTTGTATTTCCAGCATATCCGTATTGGCATCCCTCATAAGCTCCTTTATAAACCGCTCTATAATGTCGCTTAAGCGTGACAAAAGCATCACCTCTGTTTGCTGTTTGACTTTCTTTGACTATTAATATTATAATAGAATTACAAAAACTTTTCAATAGTATTTTTCTTATTCTTTCCCATAAGTTTTTCCCTTTAATCGACACCCCAATAAAAAAACGGGGCTATCCCCGTTTTTTACCTGTAATCTCATATATCCTGTTGGCACTTTTTATCTGCTCCTCAAAACTAGCCCATCCGTGGAAGGTCGACACAAATTCCCCGTATGCGGTTTTGTCAATCATGCTATCCTGTTCCTCGGAATCCCTATTCGGCATCTCCACTCTGTTGCCCCTTCGGTCCTCTTTGTTTTCCATCCATATCACCTCCGGTTGTTTGCCGTTTCTTTTGTCAATATTGTTTATTGTAAGACCTTAGTTTATTCCGGAAAATCAAAAGAACCGGATTTCTCCGGTTCTTGAAGTAACTGCTATTCTTCCTTTTGAGCCTCCGCTATTACCTTCTCGGTAATCATCGGCGGAACCTCTTCGTATCTTTCAAACTTCATAGTGAAACTGCCCCTTGCCTGGGTCATAGACCTCAAATCGGTGGCGTACTTGAACATTTCGGCCAGAGGAGCTTCAGCTATAATAAGCTGTTTGCCTTCTTTTGGTTCCATGCCCAGGATCCGACCGCGTTTTTTATTTATATCGCCTATTACATCGCCCATGTAGTCCTCCGGTACAACTATTTCAAGCCTCATTATAGGCTCAAGGAGTACTGGGTTTGATTCCTTCATACCTTTCTTGTAGGAAAGGTTAGCCGCTATCTTGAAGGACATTTCATCGGAATCCACGTTATGGAAAGAACCATCATAAAGGGTTGCCCTTATTCCCACCACCGGGTATTCTGCCAGAACTCCTTCCTTAATGGCTTCCCGAAGGCCCTTTTCAACGGCAGGAATAAACTGCCTGGGTACAACCCCGCCCACTATTTTATCGACGAATTCAAGGTCGGTATCCATGTCTTGAAGGGGTTCAAACTCAATCCATACATGACCGTACTGGCCGCGGCCTCCCGATTGTTTTTTGTGTTTTCCTTCGGCCTTGGCGGTACCCTTTATAGTTTCTCTGTAGGGAAGTTTCGGGTCCTTAAGGGCCACTTCCACACCGAATTTGCTAGAGAGCTTCCTGGTTATTACCTCTATATGTACCTCTCCCTGTCCCGAGATAAGCAGGTCTCCGGTTTCTGAATTCTTTTCCACCAGGAATGTGGGGTCCTCTTCAAGAAGCCTGTGCAGTCCGCCACTTATTTTCTCTTCATCCCCCTTTGCCTTGGGTTCTATTGCCAGCGATATGCTTGGTTCGGGGAATTGTATCGGCTTATATACAAAATCGGACTTTTCCTCGGCGAGGGTATCTCCGGTAACGGTATGCTGCAGCTTTGCCACGGCTACTATATCACCGGCATAGACCCTGTCTATGTTTATCTGCTTTTTACCCCTTATAAGGAAAATGTTTCCGAATTTCTCCTTTTCACCTTTGCTGACGTTATAAAGAGTTGTCTCTGCGGTAAAACTGCCGCTTATCACCTTGAATATGGAAATCTTCCCAACATAGGGATCGGCTATAGTCTTAAATACCTGGGCTGAAAACGAGCCGTCAGCAGTGAGTTTCTTCTTTGTTGGGGCACCGTCTTTACTTAGTGCATCCACCTCCGCTCCGTCCTTGGGCGAGGGCAGGTAATCGGCAATGGTGTCCATCAGGGTCTCCACCCCAATGTTTAAATCCCCGGAACCGCACAGCACCGGTACTATTTTCCCGCTTAGCACGCCCTTTCGCAAGCCTTCCCTTATTTCCTCCTCAGTAAAGGCCTCCCCGTCGAAGAACTTCATCATAAGTTCATCGTCGGTCTCCGCTACCGCTTCCATTACCATTTCCCTAATGGGCTCTATCCTGTCCTTATACTCATCGGGGATTTCGGTGTCCTTGTACTGTGTCCCGGTGTACTGCCTTGCTTTCATATCCACAACGTTAACAAGGCCTTTGAAAGTTTCTCCAGCCCCGATTGGTATTTGGAAGGGTGCTATGCTCACGCCGAACATCTCCCTTAAGTCTTCAACAACCTTAAAAAAGTCCGCGTTCTCCCGGTTCATCTTGTTCACAAACACTATCCTGGGCATACTCCTTTGGCTGGTATATTCCCAACCCTTTTCAGTGCCCACCTCGATACCGGAAGATGCATCCACCAAAAGGACTGCTCCTTCGGCAACCTTAAGACTTGAGAAGACTTCCCCTACAAAGTCAAAATATCCCGGAGTATCCAATACATTAATCTTGATATCCTTCCACTCAACGGGCAGTACCGAGGCACCTATTGAAATCTGCCTTTTTATTTCTTCGGGGTCAAAATCTGAAACGGTGGTGCCTTCCTCCACCTTTCCAATCCTTTCAACTGCCTTGCCGTTATATAGCATGGCTTCGGCCAGGGTTGTCTTTCCGTTTCCACCATGGCCTACGAGGGCTACATTCCTTATTTTATCGGTTTGATACTCTTTCATTAATTCTCCCCCTTGTTTCTACAATAGTTTAACATATTAATATTCTATTAAAGCCTAATAAAATCCTTTTATTTTTTCACATTTTTATCAAAGCAGCGTGACATTAGTATTTTTCCTTAATCTGTTATTTATATTCATGCTTTGAGGAAATGGATATCAAGTACGTCCCTACCCGGCCAACTACATATACGTGGACGTTGAAAGAGATTGCGGCTAAGTCTTTGTGGAAATGCAAAAACGGGGCGTAATAATAAGGCCTATAAAGGATACATTTATAAGGGTAACAATAGGTACAATGGAGCAGAATAAGAGGTTTATAGAACAGCTTAAGGAAGTGCTTAGGAAATAACAAAAAAGACAGATGCTACAACAACCTGTCAATATATAAACATATAATATTGTGATATAAGGATTCATGAATCCTTCTGGGACCGAAACATATCGTAAGCAGGCATCAAGTCATCTGAAGCGGAGCTTTATCCCGCACAAATAAAAAGAGCGCAGGAGGTCTCTATGCGGCCTTTCTTTTTACCTTAATCTTTGGTCCCCGCTTCCAGCAGTTCCTTTGCCTGCACTAATCTTTCCGCAGGGACATAAAGGTCCACACCGGTGGCCTTCCCGGTGTATACCTTATGCAGAACCCCCATACCCTTATAGGTCTTTATAACGGGAATCCCCGCAGTTTCAAGTAGCCCTCTAACTATGTCCGCCTCCATCTCGCTGTACAAAAACACAAGATGTTCCCAGTCTCCTCTTTCCCCGGGCTGTTCCGGGGTGTCCTGGAAAGGCTCATCCTGGGTGAGGGCACAGCCGCAGTCGACACAAACGTCAAAACCCTCTCTGTACTCGGTTTTGCACTCAGGACACCAGGGCATACATTTTCCTCCCTCCAAACGGTTCATATACCTGTCTATAGTGATTATTTCTATTAATATTTGCAGATTCCTTTGTTTTGATAAACTTTGCGGTCAATCTATATATCTTTGTATATTAAATTCCTTTTATTGAATAATATTAATTATGAAACCTCTTTCCTGAACTGGCCTACCATATCTGAAGGACTATAACAAAAATGCTGCCGGCTATTAATGTGAATATTGTTCTTTGGTTTGTCAATTTCCTTTAGGAGGAGGATATCAGTTCATCGGCACATCTTCTTACAATGCCCCATTCATCCAACCGCCGTTCAAACCTAACCACATTGGCAGGGCTTGTGGAACCCAGCTTTGTATAGGTAATCCCATCATATTTGAACCCCACCCTTTTTCTGAAGGTTTCATAGGCCTTGGCTCCGTTGAAGAATGCATACCGGATACCCGGGTAGTTGCTAAACAGCCAGTTAAAGTCATTTATCTTTTCACCGGTAATATTGGCATCCATACTGCCCTCCCTTTGGCACGTTTCTATTACATCCCATAGGGCAATGCCCCTTTTCTTAAGGAATGCAACCTTTTTATAGTATTCGGTATCCGGTTCCCTGCCGTACAGTGCGTATAAAACGTGCCAAAATTGATTCCTGGGATGGCCGTAGTATTCCTTCTTCCTCAGGGATTCCCTGCCGGGCATGGACCCCAATATAATTACCCGGGCACCTTCATCAACCACCGGCGGAAAACACTTTATTAAATTCAATTCATATCACCCCTGAACCTAAGAATTCTGTTTGCCTCCCTATTCCTCAGCGGCGGTGTTTAGTTTCAAAAGTTTCGCCGCTTCCACCACAGCAATAGGAGCCAGCGCCAGAAGTCCTACCGCCGTCCACTCTTTGATATTGAGTACTGTTAGCTTAAACACCGATGCGAGAAAGGGCACCTCAAGAACAATAAACACCAGCAGTGCGGATATTGCCACTGCCCCCAAAAGGTATTTGTTTGACGCAAAGCCCTTTTTAAACACCGATTGCCTGTTGGAACGCATATTAAAGGAATGAACCAGCTGGCTTAAGGCCAGCACTGTAAAGGCCATAGTCCTTCCTGCCTCCAGATTCCTTTGACTTCCTATTACGAAGGCTGTGAGGGTTAGTGCCCCCACCATTATCCCCTGGTATACTATCCTTCTTATCATGCCCTTGTCGAAAATGTTTCGTTCCGGGTCCCTGGGTTTCCTGTCCATTATATTCTTCTCCGCCGGGTCCACCCCAAGGGCAAGGGCCGGCAGGCTGTCGGTCACCAGATTAACCCATAGTATATGAATGGGCAGAAGCGGTTCGTGCCAGTTGAGCATTGTGGCGACAAACAGCGTCAAAATCTCTCCCACGTTGCAGGATAACAGAAACTGTATAGCCTTTAGTATGTTGGCAAATATTGTCCTTCCCTCTTCAACCGCTGCCACCACCGTAGCAAAGTTGTCATCGGTTAGAACCATATCCGAGGCTTCCTTTGCCACATCGGTACCCACAATGCCCATTGCCGCACCTATATCGGCAATCTTTAATGCCGGAGCGTCATTCACTCCGTCCCCGGTCATGGCCACAATCTGGCCCTGGTTCTGCCATGCCTTTACTATTCTTACCTTATGCTCTGGGGAGACCCTGGCGTACACCGAAATATGCCGTACCCTTTCCTCTAGTTCCCCGTCGCTTATATCCTCCAGCTGGGCCCCGGTAACCGCCTCCTCGTCCCCGGTGAGTATCCCTAAATCCCGGGCTATCGCCACAGCGGTAACTCCGTGGTCCCCTGTTATCATTATCGGCTTTATGCCCGCCCTTTTACAAAGGCTTACCGCCTCCCGGGCCTCCGGCCGCGGGGGGTCTATCATTCCCATCATTCCTATGAATACAAGGCCGTCTTCGTATGCTGCCTCACCGCTGCCCGACGCTAGAGCATCAATATCCTTATAGGCCATCCCGAGTACCCTCATGGCATCCCGGGCCATGCTCTCGTTTGTTTCCAGTATGGAGGTCCTGTGATGTTCCTCCAGTTTTACGACCCGCCCGTCCAGCAGAATGCTGTCGGAAATATTAAGTAGTTCCTCCACCGCCCCCTTTGTGTAAACGCGGTAGCGGTTTTCAAGCGCGTGTACCGTTGTCATTAGCTTCCTCTTGGAATCGAAGGGCACCTCGTCAACCCTTGGCTGGCCTGTTTCCAGCGTATCCTTGTTCATACCCGTCTTAAGGCCAAGGTCCACCAGTGCTGTCTCAGTGGGGTCACCGAGGACGGTTATCTCTCCTTCCATTTCCTTAAGCTTAGAATCGTTGCACAGTACCCCTGTCATAACCAACAGCCGAAACAATTCGCTGTTATCCTCATCGATATCTGCCTCGGCAACACTGCGCAGACCATTCTGGTAATACACCTTCTCCACAGTCATCCTGTTTTGGGTGAGCGTCCCGGTCTTGTCCGAACAAATTACGGTGGCACTTCCCAGGGTCTCCACCGAGGGTAGCCTTCTTACTATGGCGTTACGTTTTACCATGCGCTGTACGCCTATGGCAAGCACTATGGTGGCAATAGCCGGAAGCCCTTCGGGAATGGCAGCCACCGCCAGGCTCACCGCCGTGAGGAACATTTCAAATATTTCTTTACCGTATAAAACCCCGACGATAAAAATTACTGTACAGATCGCAAGGGCTGCTATACCAAGAACCTTGCCCAGGGCCTGGAGCCTTTTTTTGAGCGGAGTCTCCGTCTCTTCGGCAGACTGTATCATTTCGGCAATCTTACCCACTTCGGTTTCCATACCGGTTCCCACAACGATACCACTGCCCCGGCCGTAGGTCACAATGCTCCCCGAGTAACCCATGTTGACACGATCCCCCAGAGGGATATTCTTTTGAGCCAGGGGCTTTATGTCCTTTTCCACCGGGACCGATTCCCCGGTTAGGGCGGCTTCCTGAATCTTCAGGTTTGTAGCCGCGGTTATCCTAATATCTGCGGGCACCAGGTCCCCCGTCTCTAGTATTATCACATCCCCCGGCACCAGCTGCCTTGCGGATACTATATCGTGGCGTCCGTCCCTTAGCACCTTGGCGTTGGGTGCCGCCATCCTCTTTAATGCAGCCAGGGATTCCTCCGCCTTGTTTTCCTGGACCACTCCCATAACAGCATTTAGTATCACTATAAGCAGTATAATAATCGCATCGGTAAACTCGCCCAAAAGGCCCGAGATAACTGCGGCAACTATTAATATTATTATCATAAAGTCCTTGAACTGGTCGGCGTACATCTGAAATAAGGTCTTCCTGTCCTTTTGTGCTATCTCGTTGTAACCGTACTGCTCCAGCCTTTTGTCCGTTTCCTCCCGGCTAAGTCCTTTAGTCAGGGAAGTGGAAAGCTTATTTTCCACAGTCTCCTTTTTGAGAGTATACCATTCTCCATTTACCATTTGGCCTTCTCCTTTCAGATTAGCATCTTAGTTATTATCATTTGGGGGCCAAAAAATACAAGACCCCTACCCAAAGCAGTGGATAAAGGTCTTACTCTCTTAACGATTACCGCCCGGATACCGTAGGTATCGTGATGACGGACGGCAAAACCATTAAAAATGGCGAGTTACTCCCCTTTATTACCATATTTTGTTTTTCCAATACAGTATAGCATAATAATCGATGCGGGTAAATACCCAAATGCAGAGTTTTCTATTCACTGCCACATCAGCCGCATCTTGAAAATCCACAGTTTGGGCATACCACACAACCACTTTCATGCTCAAGCATTCCGCCGCACTCGGGGCATGCCGCCTTTACACCGTCCCTTACGGGTGTGCCCTCGGCGGGCAGGCCCTCCTTAACGACAGCACCGGCGCTACGGTTCATTTTCATGGCCCTTTCGATTGTCTTGCCTATAGCATCGGGGCAAGAAAGCACCTTAATCCCGCTGCCGTTGGCCCTCTGCCTGATGGTTGAATGGCAGCGTATGCCTTTAAGCTGCTCTATTATCGCTTCAACGCTTATGCCCGACCGGAGGGCAATGGATATAAGTCGGCTGGTAGCTTCGCTCTGGCTGGGGCATCCACCGGCACGGCCAAGGTTTGTGAAAACTTCGCAAATACCGTTGTCATCATAGTTTACGGTTATATAGAGGTTGCCGCAGCCAATCTTCACCTTCTCGGTAAGCCCCCTTGTAATCTCCGGCCTTATCCTTGGGGTTATGGTCTGCCCTTTGACATCGTGTCCGGTTTCTGCCTCACCTTCCGGGCCCCCTATGCTGAGTACCTGTTCTTCTCTGCTTTTGTCCCTGTATATGGTTACCCCCTTGCAACCCAGTTTATGCGCCAAAAGGTATACCTTCCGCACATCCTCCCTAACGGCATGGCTGGGGAAATTGACCGTTTTGGACACGGCATTGTCGGTGTGTTTCTGGAAGGCAGCCTGCATCCTAATATGCCATTCGGGGCTTATATCGTGGGCGGTCACAAAGAGCCTTTTTACATCCTCCGGTACACCCTTTATGTCCTTAATTGTCCCTTTACGGGAAATCTCCTCCATAAGAGCCCGGCTATAAAAGCCTCTCTTTCTGGCTGTTTCCTCAAATATTGGGTGCACCTCCGGCAGCTGGTCCTTGTCCATCACATTGCGTATAAAGGATATGGCAAACAAAGGTTCTATACCGCTGGACGCGCCGGCTATTATGCTTATGGTGCCGGTGGGGGCTATGGTTGTGGTGGTGGCGTTTCTAAGTTGGGTGCCCTCCCCTGCGTAGGTACTGTCCCTGTAAAAAGGAAATGCCCCCTTAGCAACGGCAAGCTCTGCCGACTTTTCCTTGGAGCGACTGTTTATAAAAGCCATAACCTCCTCAGCGACCTCAACAGCCTCATTCGAATCGTAGGGTATACCCAGCAGTATTAGCATATCCGCAAAGCCCATAACGCCAAGGCCAATCTTCCTGGAACCTTTAGTCGCTTCTTCGATTTGCGGAAGCGGGTACCGGTTTACGTCTATTACATTGTCAAGAAACCAAACGGCAGTATCCACCGTCTTGCCGAGCTTTTGGTAGTCGATTACCGTCCTGTTCCCTTCTTTCCTTACCATTTTAGTAAGGTTTATTGATCCTAAGTTACATGACTCATAGGGTAACAGAACTTGCTCTCCGCACGGGTTTGTGCTTTCTATATCTCCTATTTTTTTAAGAATATTGTATTCGTTGATCCTGTCTATGAATATAATACCCGGCTCTCCGTTCTTCCACGCCATTTCCACAATAAGGTCAAAAACTTCCCTTGCGTCTATATAAAGGACAATGCTTTTATCCCGGGGATTTACCAATGCATACTCTTCGCCAGTCTCCATCGCCCGCATAAACTCCTCGGTAACCGCCACAGAAATGTTGAAGTTAGTAAAATCCTTATTATCCCTTTTACACTTTATGAATTCCAGTATATCGGGATGGTCCACCCTCAGTATGCCCATATTGGCACCCCTTCGCACACCCCCCTGTTTGACGGCTTCGGTGGCCGCGTTGAATACTTTCATAAAGCTTATCGGCCCGGAAGCTACCCCGCCGGTGGAATTTACCGTTGCGCCGGCCGGGCGGAGCCGTGAAAAGCTAAAACCTGTCCCACCGCCGCTTTTATGTATTATTGCTGCCTGTTTTATGGCGTCGAATATTCCCTCCATGGAATCCTCCACCGGCAACACAAAGCAGGCGGAAAGCTGCCCCAGGTCCTTGCCGGCGTTCATAAGGGTAGGGGAGTTCGGGATAAATTCAAGGTCGGTAAGCAACCTGTAAAAGGTCTCTTCCAGCTCCTTTGGATTGGCTCCGGTATTATAATCGGCCTCCGCCGACGCTATTTCGTGGGCTACCCGCCGGAACATCTCCTCTGGGGTCTCTATGGGCTCTCCCCTTTCATTCTTTGTAAGGTATCTTCTTTCCAAAACCCTAAGGGCATTATCAGAAAGCTGCATATGTACACCCCCGTGCTATATATAGTGTTATTTTTATTATTGATGGTACAATATATTGTACCATCCCATTTTTTTGGTGTCAATTGACATTTATAATTAAAAAATAGGGAGCAACTCTCCCTATTCCCTTTCCTGTATCTTCTCCTGTTTGCTGTATACATCTTCGGTAGGCTGTCCCGTTCCTGAACGTGCGGTTGGCCCGGAAGGGTCTTCGTCACGCCTGCCCAGAACCGGCTCGACTTCCCCGGCAAACTCCGTATCCTTTTTCCTGGTGCCCCTGCCCATGACAGAAATAATCCTTTTCATTATGCTTGGTCCACCCATACCGGCTTTGTATCCCTCCCGCATTGCTGTTTAATATTATTTTGCCCGCAATGCGCGATTATATTAAAAAAGAAGGCTTATCACCCTCTCATTCCGAAGAAGAACTCAGTTCTAATAGACTCATGCTGATAGGCTTCATGGCGCCTCAATCTAACGAATATAAAGCAAAAGGGTTTTACGCCCGCCTATTCCTTAAGCAGTGCTCCTTCGGTATAATAGTTACCGGCGTTCCATAAAAGCCACTCCTCAACGCCGGAATCGTAGGTGGCCTGTATCTGCTCCCTTACCTGCTTTGGACCGTAAACCTGGTAGCCGTTCTTTAGATAAGTAGCGGTAAAGTCCTGCAGCCAGGGTCGCAGGATAGCTTTTTCGCTGCTTTGCTCCACCTCTTCCATCCTTTTAGCCGCAGTACTCATGCTTGTATATACTACTTTGTAGGGCTCGTAATCGGGATAACTTACCCCGTAAACCCCAGGATAATAATGAGACGGATACACCATGGGGCTTAGCACATTAGTACTAACGGTCAGGTCCTCCAGCTGCTGTCCCAAACCCATATCGTCTTTATTGGTTGTAACCTGGCCGAATACATCGGCGGAAACAAATAATCCTTTTTTGTTAAGTTTTTCGGTAGCGTACTTCATAAAGGCGGCTATTGCCTCGGCCATGCTTTCCCTTTCCCTTGCCTCCCCATAGTCAATTATCTTCCTATTGCCGTCGGTGGGAAATCTCACATAATCGAACTGTATTTCGTCAAATCCATGCTCCGCCGCCTCTTCGGCAACATCGAGAATATATTCCCAACTTTCGCGGTTGTATGGATTAAGCCATGCGGTACCCTTATTATCCCTCCATACCGTTCCCGAGGTGGTTTTGATTGCAAGGTCGGCCCGGCTACTTGCCGCCCGATTGTCCTTAAAAGCAACAATCCTGGCTATGGTGTAAACGCCGTCTTTTTTGAGGTCCGCCATCCTTTTTTCTATATCCTTAATCTGAACAATCCTGTTAGCCCCGACAAAATTGGCCATTTCATTACGGGTTTTAAAGGTTACGAGCCCGTCATCGTTTTTCACGTCAATAACCATTGCGTTTAACTCCGTCCTGTTTAAAAGGTCCAGCAGCTGATAGAGCCTTTTCCCTCCGGCAGTATATCCGGTAAGATAGATGCCCTTTGCCTTCACAGGAACCCTCATTCTTTCCAGGCTGGCCGGCGGCTGACCTATATGGGCATCCCGGACATAGGGTTCGGGCGGGGACGGAGCAATTGCCTGTGTAGTGGCGTTATCGTGTATGAAACAAAATGCCATGACAGAGAGAATAAAGAACACCAGAGTTGGTACATTTCTTTTGACAAATATCATTATGCCACCTCACAAAAATGTATGTTTCCCCATAATTATAATAGAATTATACCATATTAAACGCTCTCAGGCATAATAACGGATAAACAGAACAAAAAATAAAAAACGCGACAGGCGGGAAGTCTTCCCTGCCGCGCTTTGAATGCTATACGTCAAGCTGCCTTCTAAGGGCTTGGACTCTTTTGTTCCATGCATGAAGCCCAAGGGCCACGCCTATAACACCGTAGGATACAAAGGCTCTGAAGAACTCTCCTATCTGGGCATCTCCAAAGAGGTTGTTACCGGCCTTGGGAGATACTATAAACAATGTATGGAACAAAATCACACCCAAAATCGCCTGTCCGCTGGTTGCCTTGGTAACCGATGCGCCGCCCAGAAGTATTGAGGCAATGGCAAAGGTCGCGATCTGGACATGGCTGCCGTAAGTGGACATCGTACCTATATTTTGCAGGAATATTACCTGGCCCCAGGCGGCAAGCACGGTGGATATTACCATGGCTATGGTCCTTGTCTTGTCGACGTTGACGCCTGAAACCTTTGCTATATCCATATTATGCCCCACAGTTCTGAAGTCCTGCCCCAGCTTGGTCTTCATAACAAGAACGTTGCATACCCAAAGTATCGTTATCATTACGGCAGTTGCAACGGGAAGTTTAACCGAATTAAGCATGGACCCGGATTTTATTACCCAGAGGCTTACCCCCAGGATTACACCGCTTATCACCATCCGGGTGATATATTTAAATTTGTCTATTTGCTCCGGAGCCTTTTTGCTCTTTATAATATAGTCAATAATAACAACCAACCCCGCTAATACACCTACACCTGCCAGGATATAGAACAACGGATATTTAAAAACGCCGTCAACGGAATATTTTAGCCCGTACTCGGTTGTAAGGTCTATGGTATTCTTTATTCCTATACCCCGGGTGAGTACAAGGTCGGGGTTTTTAATAGGTATCAGCGTTCCCACAAGAAACAGCAGAATAAACTGGTACACCCCATTTGCAAAGAAACCCGCAATCATGCTTGAAATCATTTCCTGGCCCTTGGTCCTGTTAAGCAGTCTGGCCGTCAAAAGCCCGAAAATCACAGCAAAGGGGGTTGACAACAAAAGACATAAAAGGAACCCAGGGAATCCGCCTATTTTAAAATGGGTTACTATAAGTATTCCAAACTGCCCTGCCATAGCCCCTATTACCAGCCCGAAGTTGAGCCCCAGTCCGGCTATTACCGGCAGGACAAGAGCAAGAACCATAAATGAGTTCCTGGTTATCCTGGTAAGCAGCGTATTAACTATGAATACCGCAGGCAATTCTGAGAAATAAACCCCTATAAGACAGATTATTATAAACAGAACGGGCACGCTATGGTCAAACAAAAGCCTCTTAATTTTGGTTGCAGTGCTTTGTTCTTTTGTTTTAACCGTGTTTTCATTATCTATCTGAGCCATTATGCTTCACCCCCAACTTTTGTGAGTGCATAAAGTATTATACCGTTCTGTACAATCTGCCTTAATACCTCCGACAGATTGCCTTCAGGGAACATCTGGTTGGCCACCGGTACTGCAACGGTCAGCATACCCTGGAATAGGAAGGTACCAATAAGAACATGGGATATTTTTACCTTTCTTGTGGATGCGCCGCCTATTAGGACCGCCGCAACGGCCGGAAAAGCCATATAAAGGGGTGCAAGATAAAGCTGTAGATAGCCGAAACTGAGTGAATATACAATTATACCCACAGCACCTATAACCGTGGACAGAATTGTTCCGATAATTCTGTTCTTGTCCACATCTATACCCGATGAGGCGGCAAACTTTGGATTAGCCCCCGCCGTGTACATCTCTATTCCGCTTTTACTTCTTGAAAACAGCCATACCGCTGCACAGCAGCCGAGGAAGAACAGCAAAAGCCCTGTGGGGACATATACTGAGCCGATTTCAAATCTCCAGAACCGATTTAAAATCTCTCCGAAGGTTGAATCAAGCGAGATGGTAACCCTAAGACCCTTACCAATGGGCCAAATCATCTCCGGATGTCTAAAGGGAAGTGTAACCCAACCTATTTGCATAAAGGAAACGATGGAAAAACCGGTATAGGTGGCCACCAGCATTTCGGAGCCTTTAATTTTGTTTAAGAGCAGTCCATAGGCCCAGCCGGTAAGCACCGCAAGAGGCAGTGATATCAGAATGGATGAAATAAAACCATAGCCCAGGACTTTGGAAGTAAGTCCCAATTCTATCGCTATAAGGCTTCCCAATAGCCCGCATATTATACCTATGGGAAGGGCAAAGTTGGGCCCGGTACCGCATTGTATTGACGGCACCATTGCCAGTGCCAGCACGCCAAACATACCGAACCTTCGTATTACGTCAGAAGTCAGCATGCCCAAAGGAAGCTCCAAAACCACTGCCGCTATACAGATTGAAATAAACATTAATGTAATAATAAGTCTTGGAAGGCCAATCTTTTTAACAACTTTATTCATATCACATGGCCTCCTTACTGTGCATCTTTCTATATTCACCGGCCATCATAAGTCCGAAGTCTCTGTCGCTGTCACCGGGTCTTAAGATGCCCTCAACTTTTCCACCGGATATTATCGCTATTCTGTTGCAAATGGATCGAAGCTCAACCAGTTCGCTGGAGGTCATAACTATGGTCATTCCCAGCTCTTTATTGAGCTTTACCAGAAAGTCAAGAACAAGCTTTTTGGCTCCTATGTCTATACCACGGGTAGGCTCGGAAACAAACAGCACACCGGGGTCCAAAGTAAGAGCCCTGGCAACGCACACCTTTTGCTGATTTCCCCCGGAAAGCTGTCTTGTAAGCTGTTGAGGTCCGGTACACCTAATATCCAAGTCCTTTATCATTTTTTTTGCATGTTCCCTTATTCCCCTACCGTCTATTTGGTCAAAGAAACCCGCTTTTCTGAGATACTTATTCTTAACGTGCATGGTGGTGACTACAATATTGAGTTCTATTGAGGAATCCAGTAATAACCCCACACCTCTCCTATCCTCCGAGACAAAGGCAAGGCCTTTGTTTAAAGCACCCATGGTATTGTTAAGTTCGAGCTTTTCTCCCTTTAACAATACTTCTCCTGTGCTTGGATAAAGCCCCATAATTCCATTGGCGATACCCACCTTGCCCTGACCGGCAAGGCCTCCTATTCCGAATATTTCTCCCTTGTATATATCCAGGTTAATGCCCTTTGCCTTCTCGCCAGGCATATCAACGTGTAAATTCTTTATTTCCAGGGCTACGTCCTTATCGGTATCGTCATCTTCCTGCTCCGTCTTGCCGTTTATGTCAATCTTTCTTCCAACCATAAGCTCGGCAAGCTCGGCCACGTTTGTATCTTCCTTTCTCCTTGTGGCAACCAATTCGCCATCCCGAAGGACAGTGATGTTGTCCGCCGCCTGCAAAACCTCGTTAAGCCTGTGGGTTATAAAAAGTATCGCTATTCCAGAAGCCGCAAGTCTTTTCATTCCTTCTATAAGGGTGTCGGCTTCGCTCTCGGCAAGCACCGCAGTAGGCTCATCAAACACCAAAAGCTTTAATCCGGTTTTGTCTATTTCTCTGGCAATCTCCACAAACTGCATATGCCCCACCGGAAGCCCTGCCACCGTCACCCATTCTTCAATTCCAAGGCCCAGTCTGTCAAGGGCTTTCCTTGCGTCCCTTTTCATTGTTCTGGTGTCCAGAGTCTTAAGTCCCTTACTCTTAAACAATCTGCTTATTAAGTTATCCTTTATTATCTCTCTGTTGAGCTTTATATTCTCGGTTATGGTAAACTCCGGTATCAGCATAAACTCCTGATGTACCATTCCGATACCTGTCTCCATAGCCTGCAACGGTGATTTTATATCCGTTTTCTCTCCGTTAATATAAACTTCCCCTGAAAACCCTCCGGTAGAATGTATGACCGGCATACCAAACAGTACATTCATTAGCGTAGACTTGCCGGCACCGTTTTCTCCTATCAGCGCGTGAATTTCTCCCGGCTTGACCGAAAGATTTACTCCCTTTAGCACCTTGTTCCCGTAATACTCCTTTTCTATATTTTTCATTTGCAGAACGTATTCTGTTTCCATTCGGGTCACCGCCTTATTAATTCAATTAAAAGGTAAGGCCGCCTTATTGGTAACCTTACCTTTTTGCTTGAATGTCTTTCATAAAAAGGGTAGAGCCGCACCGGAAGGTTTGCAACCCAGCGCGGCAAATGCCCCTTCTATTAACCTTCTAGAAATCCAGATAATCCATCAGGATGCAGTAGTAGTTGTCGTAGGTAACGCCGCCCTCTTCTAGTACCGACACTTTAGCATCAACGCCGGAATATGCGTAGAATTCATCCTTCAGTCTTTCAATGTCAACTTTCTCTTCGAACTCGCCATGGATCCAATCTTTAGCATACTCCGCTCCGGCTTCGATAAACATCATGGCAACCGGTGCGGGCCATGTTGACACTCTGCCTGTCATACCCTTTTCAGCCACTATTCGTGTAATCTCATCCACAACATAATCAATGTCACCCTGTTTATCTTCGGGTATTTCTATACCCAAAGCCGACGGGAAGCCGTGATAGGGCGACGGGCAGCAGGGCTGTGAGTAGATAGCTCCGGTATCTATTACAGAGCTAATCAACGGTACCTGCATTGCACAGTTTGTGCTGAAGAACGCAGTGTCCTTGCCATACTTGTCAACCATCCTCGGAACGTCCTCAAGGATGAACTGCTGAGCACCGGAGGTCCCTGCGTCCCCTGTGGGGTCGGGAGCCGTAGCGTCTACAAACTCAAGACCAAGCCTTTCACATTCTGCCCTCAGGAGGTCCCTTCTTCCCGAGAGAAGAGGATAGGACATATGCCTGGGGAAGGAATAGTGTACGAACACTTCCGCACCCTGTTTCTTGGCCTGGGCAGGCATCGAATAACCCATTCCCATCTCATCCAGCTGCAATACTAGATCAGCCCTGCTAGATATTATAGGCGGGTCTTCCTGGGGCTGACCGGCTATTATAAGAAGGTCGTCTCTTATTTCTTTTATGCTGTCAATACCCGGTGCTGTGCCAGGAACAGCCTGGCAGATAACCAGGGCCTTAAGGTCGGGGTCTGAGGCCATGCTCACCAAGTTGGCTATTGTGGTTTCCTGCTCGTCCATGAACTTATCCGGGAAGGTCATGTGTATTACATGCTCTTCCCCGTACTTGGCTATTACGTTCTGAGCCGCCCTGTACTCTTCCTCGTTCTGTACAACGGTGTTGGTCATTATACCTATTTTCCAATTGTCGGCGGGCTCTTCCGCTACGTCATCATCGCCCGTATTGGCAGGCTCGCTTGGAGTACATGCTACCATGCCCAATACCAGCATTGCTATAAGCAAAAAAGCTAGTAATTTCTTGGTCATTAAAAACCCCTCCTTTAATCTTTTTAAAACTTATTTTGATTAACAGTATCTTTAACCAGCCGCCCCCCTTCCCCTATTTATAGAATTGCTGTACCTGCAATTCCATTTATATTAAAGCCCCCGGCTTTAATATAACGGTGATTTTTGCCAACAATCACAAAACAGGCATTTCCAATGCCCATTTGTAAAGTCCCGTGTCAATAAGCTAAAGCTATGGACACACGTTTTATTCTGTTAACAATCTATGTAATAATTTCACGTTTTTTTAGAGTATTGGTTATTATTCTACATAATTGAAAAAAATTCTTCTTTTTTGAAAATAATTACTTTTAAGAAAGTCTATCAAAAACAAAAAACCGCCCGTCCTTTACCGCTGTACCGGTTAAAAACGTCAGTTTTTTCATTTATATTCAGGTATTAAATAGATGCCTATATGGTTAAAAGGTCCTGCCTGAACTTTTCAATTATTTTCTTTTCCAGCCGGGAAACCGTCATTTGAGAAACCTTAAGGTCCTTAGCTATCTGGGACTGGGTTCTGCCTTTGAAATACCTGTCCTTTAACACCTTGAACTCGTTGGCATCCAGTTTGCTAATTGTTCTTTTTATAAAGTCCCGGTTTTCAACCCAATCGATGTTGACATCCTCGGTACCTATTATATCGCCTAGCGAAATCCCCTTATCCCCGTCATCACTGTAGGGCTCGTCAAGGGACGAAGGAGAATACGCTCCCCCCGCTTCCATTGCCTCCAGCAGTTGCTCCTCACTTACCATAAGGTACTCCGCCAGCTCAGAGATATCGGGGTTTCGCCCCAACTGCTGTATCAAGGCTTCCTTTGCATCGTTAATCTTGCCGGCCAACTTTTGAATACGCCTTGGAACCCTTATCATCCATTCCTTATCCCTGAAGTATTTCTTTATCTCCCCTATTATCGTGGGGGTTGCAAAGCTGGTAAACTTAAAACCCCTGTTTATGTCAAATCTTTCGATCGCGTTAATAAGTCCTATGGAGGCTATCTGAAAAAGGTCCTGATAATCAACACCCCTGTTCAAATACTTTTTAGCAAGAATCTCCGCCAGGTACGCGTACTCCTGGAATATGCGGTTTCTGTTTTCCCGGGTCCTGTTTTCCCTGTAATGTGCGAACATCTCATACTCTCTATCCTCTATCCGGGACAAGTGGTCAATGGTAGTTTCTTTCTTATCATCCATAACTATACCCCCAGGTATTTTTTCATAGTAATGGTAAGTCCGGCTTCAGGCGCAGTTTCAAACTCCACCCGATCCATAAGGGTACTTATAATAAATATGCCTAAACCCCCTTCCCTGGGGTTTTTCAGGTCCGGCTGGCATATTGCCTTTTTGTCCATCCCACAGCCTTTGTCTGTTATGCTGATTGTCAGACATTTTTGGCCGATACCGAATTCTATTCTGTATTCGCTGTACTCTTCGCAGCACCCATGCTTTATTGCATTGGTACAGGCTTCGGCCAGAGCCAGTTTTATATCCTCCACTGTCTCCACATCAAACCCCATCCTGCCGGCTATGCCGGATACCGCCAACCTTGCCACACTTACATATTCCGGTTTGTTGGGCAGCACCAAAACCACCTGGTCCTCACAATCATTTTTTACTACTGCGTTTTGTACGCTATCAACCAGTGACATCAAATCATACCTCCAGAATGAATATTTTATCTAGGCCTGTAATACTAAACAATTTACGCACGTTCGGTCTAAGGTTTGAAATGTAAATATTCCTGTCCTGCTCCTTCATCCTTTTAAGTGCTCCTATTAAAACCCCCAGGCCGGTGCTGTCCATATACTGCAGCTCGCTGCAGTCTAAGTGTAAATCCCCTAAGTCTTCATCTATGGCGGCATTCAACTGTTTTTTAAACTCCGCTGCGGTGTAAATATCTATTTCGCCCTTAAGTCTCATATTGAATTCTCCTCCATCGTTTTTATTGTGGGAACTTTGACTGCTCATTCTATTCATACCCCCTTTATTTTACTTTCACACATCATTATACCAAAAACTCCCGGTTTTTCACCTCAAATAAGGCCCCTTTGACAGGGGCCTTAGCTTCTAATTCTCGTCTTTTTCTGTTCTGGCGATGGATACTACAGTCTGGTCCTTATCAAACTTCATCAGAGTTACACCCTGGGTAATCCTTCCCATCCTTGAGATATCGTTTACATTGAGCCTTATGACTACACCTTTTTTGGTTATAAGCATTATATCGTCCTGCTCATCCACCACCTTGATGCCCACAATATCTTTGGTTTTGCGGGTTATCTTGTAGGTCTTTAGTCCTTTACCGCCTCTTTTTTGGGGCCCATATTCCCGCAAGTCGGTTCTCTTACCAAAACCCTTTACTGTGACGATTAGAAGGTCTGCGCCCTCCCTTACCAGTTCCATTCCCACTACTTCGTCACCACCGGAAAGGGTTATACCCTTAACTCCCCGGGTATTTCTTCCCATGCTTCTTACGTCTTCCTCTCTAAACCTTATTGAATAACCCTTTTTAGTGGCCATCAGTACATGGTCTCGGCCTGTGGTCAGCTTGACGCCTATAAGTTCGTCCCCATCCACCAGGGCTATGGCCTGGAGCCCGCTTTTCCTGTGGGAAATGTATTCGCTTAAGGATGTTTTCTTTACCATACCCCGCCTGGTTGCAAACATCATAAACCTTTCCTCTTCAATTCCCTCTACGGGAATTACGGCAGTAATGGTCTCACTGCCCGAAAGCTGCAGAAGGTTTACTATGGCAGTACCCCTGGCATGTCTTCCCGCCTCGGGAATCTCGTAGGCCTTAAGCCGGTATACCCTTCCGCGGTTAGTGAAGAACAGTATATAATTATGCGTAGAGGTAGTGAATATATCCGACACAAAGTCCTCTGTTTTGGTGGTCAGGGCGGTTACGCCCCTTCCACCCCGCCTCTGACTGCGGTATGTTTCGGCGGGTATCCTTTTTATATAACCGAAATGGGTTAGGGTTATTGCAACCTCCTGTTCCTCTATCAGGTCCTCTATATTGAACTCACCGGGGTCCGGTACTATGTTTGTCCTCCTCGAGTCGCTGAACTTTGCTTTTATTTCAAGCATTTCCTCCTTTATAATGGATGCCAGCAGCTCGTCTTTCTCCAGCACGTCCTTAAAATATCTAATTTTTTCTAAAAGGTCCTTGTATTCCGAATCTATCTTCTCCCGCTCCAGGCCGGTGAGCCTTCTAAGCCTCATGTCCAGTATGGCCTGGGCCTGCTTTTCCGAAAGACCGAATTCGCTCATAAGGCCGTCTTTGGCTATCTGGTCGTTTTTTGAACTCCTAATTAGGGTAATAACCCTGTCTATATTGTCCAGGGCAATCCTTAAGCCCTCCAGTATATGGGCTCTTTCCTCCGCCCTGTTTAAGTCATATATGGTCCTTCGCCGCACCACATCTTTTTGATGGGCCAGGTAATGTTCCAGTATCTCCTTCAAGCTCATAACCCGGGGCTGTCCGTCCACAAGGGCTAACATTATTATGCTGAAGGTGTCCTGCAGTTGGGTATGTTTATACAAAAGATTTTGCACTACCTGAGGGTTTACGTCCCTTTTTAGTTCTATTACTATACGCATACCCTTTCTGTCGGTTTCATCCCGTATATCCGAAATACCTTCTATTTTTTTATCCCTGACCAGCCCGGCTATCCTTTCTATAAGCTTGGACTTGTTAACCTGGTAGGGAATCTCGGTTACAATTATCCTGTGCCGGTTAGCGGAAGAGGCTTCTATAGACGCCTTAGCCCTTACTGTAACCTTTCCCCTCCCGGTGGCATAGGCTTCCTTTATTGCGTTCTTGCCCAATATCGTTGCTCCGGTGGGGAAATCCGGACCCTTTATTACCTTAGTCAGTTCCTTTAGCCCAATATCGGGATTTTCTATAAGCATGACCACACCATCTATTACTTCCCCCAGATTGTGAGGGGGTATACTGGTAGCCATACCAACCGCTATGCCCGACGCCCCGTTAACCAGTATATTGGGGAATCTGGACGGCAGAACCGCCGGCTCCTTCATGGATTCGTCGAAGTTGGGTATAAAGTCCACCGTATCCTTGTTTATATCCTTAAGCATTTCAAGGGCTATCTTAGCCATCCTGGCCTCGGTATAACGCATGGCGGCGGCACTGTCCCCGTCAACGGAACCAAAGTTCCCGTGTCCGTCCACAAGGAGCTGTCTTGTAGAAAAGTCCTGGGCCAGCCTCACCATGGCGTCATATACTGCTGAATCCCCATGGGGATGATACTTACCAAGAACATCCCCCACAATACGGGCGGATTTCCTGTGGGGCTTATCCGGAGCGAGGCCAAGTTCGTTCATAGCATACAGTATCCTCCTGTGCACCGGCTTTAAACCGTCCCTTACATCGGGAAGTGCCCTGCTGACTATAACGCTCATGGCATAATCTATATAGGATTTTTTCATTTCCTGCTGAATATCTACCGTGACAATATTGTCCTTTACCTCTGTCATGTTCTTTCCCCCTTAAACGTCCAGGTTTGTAACATACCTGGCGTTTTTCTCGATGAATTCCCTTCGCGGTTCCACCTTTGTACCCATAAGGGTTGTGAATATCAAATCAGCGGCTATGGCATCCTCCACGCTCACCTTAAGAAGGGTTCTGGTCTTCGGATTCATGGTTGTTTCCCACAGCTGCTCAGGATTCATTTCCCCAAGGCCTTTGTACCTCTGCAGACCAACCTTGTTCCTGTCCATATCCTGGAGTATCCTGTTAAGGTCTTTATCCGAATACACGTACAATTCCCGCTTGCCTTCTTTAACCCTGTAAAGCGGCGGCTGTGCAATATACAAATGCCCGCCGTCTATTAGGTTTCTCATATACCTGAAGAAGAAGGTAAGAAGAAGAGTCCTTATATGGGCACCGTCCACATCAGCGTCGGTCATTATTATAATCTTGTCGTACCTTAACCTATCCAGGTCAAACTCTTCGCCGATACCGCTTCCGAGGGCCGTTATCATAGCCCTTATTTCCTCGTAGCCGAGTATTCTGTCCAGCCTTGCCTTTTCTACGTTTAATATTTTCCCCCTAAGAGGCAATATGGCCTGGTATTTCCTGTCCCTTCCCTGTTTTGCGGAGCCGCCGGCGGAATCTCCCTCAACAAGATACAGTTCGCACAGTGCCGGGTCCTTTTCAGAACAGTCCGCGAGCTTACCGGGCAGTGCAGTATTTTCCAGCACGTTTTTCCTTCTTGTAAGCTCCCTTGCTTTTCGTGCCGCGTCCCTTGCCCTCGCCGCCATAACCGCCTTTTCCAGTATTACCTTTGCCGTTGAAGGGCTTTCCTCAAGGCAGGTGGAAATGGCGTCTCCCGCTATTGATTCCACTATACCCTTCATCTCGCTGTTACCAAGTTTTGTTTTTGTCTGGCCCTCGTACTGGGGATCGGTAAGCTTCACCGATATAACCGCCGTCAGGCCTTCCCTTACGTCCTCCCCCGAAAGGTTCCTATCGTTTTCCTTTAGGAAATTGTACTTGCGCCCATAGTCGTTAATAACCCTTGTAAGTGCTGCCTTAAAACCGCTAAGATGCGTACCGCCTTCATGAGTATTGATGTTGTTCGCAAAGGAAAAAATATTTTCCACATAGGCATCATTATACTGCATGGCCACTTCCACAACGCATTCGTCCCTTACACCCTCGAAATATATTGGGTTTTTATGGAGGGACTCACGGTTTTTGTTTAAATATTTCACAAACTCCACCATACCACCCTCGTAATGCATGGTGCTCTGTCTGTTATCCCTTTCATCCTTAAGAATTATTGATATTCCTCTGTTCAGAAAGGCAAGCTCCCTCAGCCTGTATTCAAGTATATCAAACTCATAGTTTATTTCTTCAAATATCTCATAGTCCGGCATAAATACAATCTTTGTACCGGTTTTCCTTGTTTCTCCCATTTCCTGAAGTTCGCTTACCGCCTTGCCCCTTTCATATCTTTGCCGGTAAACCTTTCCGCTTCTCATTATTTCCACTTCCAGGTATTCCGAAAGGGCATTTACCACCGAAACCCCGACACCGTGAAGACCTCCGGATACCTTGTACCCCTTTCCGTCAAACTTACCACCGGCATGAAGCATGGTCAGAGCAACCTCCACCGCCGGCTTGCCCATCTTTGGATGGGTACCCACAGGTATTCCCCGTCCGTTATCGGTTACCGTTACTGAGTTATCCCTATGAACGGTTACGGTTATCTTATCGCAAAAACCGGCAAGAGCCTCGTCTATGCTGTTATCCACCACTTCAAACACAATATGATGAAGCCCCCTTGAACCGGTGCTTCCTATATACATACCCGGCCTTTTCCTTACGGCCTCTATGCCTTCCAAAACCTGTATCTGGTTCTCATCGTATAGGTTTGCTGTATCCCTGTCTACCATAGTCTTACCCCCTTAATTATATTGTATAGTTCTTTTTTTAAAAAAAGGCTCTAGGAATCCCCAGAGCCGGCACTTATGAATGCTATAACATAGAAATATTATGCATAAAGCTCGCTCTCCTGCTCAAAGTTGATGAAGATATGGGGGAAAAATAAACAGCCTTTTCGCAAATAACCATCGACTTGGGCTTGTCTTTGCCTATTCTCCTTACAAAACCTTCCTCATCGGCTATTCTTATAAACTCGCCGGTATCCTTTGCTTCGGATACTGAGCATAGGTCTATTACCGCTATTACATCCCCGAGGTGTATTATAACATTTTTACCCAAGTGTAAAAACATTTTTATCTCCTCCTGACAACGGGCCGGCTAGCCCTCCGTAGTTATTATACCACTATTCACATTAAAAACCTTACCTTTGTCACACCTTTTTTTCATGACCCCGGTAAGGTGAGTACAAGTGATGAAAGTCTGCACCCGGGCCAGGTTTCCCAGTATGTATTCTTGCCTTAAAAGGTCAAGTTCAGACATAACGTCGTCCAAAAGCAGCACGGGATATTCGCCGGTCTCCGACTTAACGAGTTCTATCTCTGAAAGTTTCATGGACAAGGCTGCCGTTCTCTGTTGCCCCTGGGACCCGTATTTTCTGACATCAATACCGTTTACATTGACGCTCAGGTCCTCTCTGTGGGGACCAAAATTAGTTACTCCCGTTTTAAAGTCCCTGCCCCTAAAGCTTTGGAGCCTTTTCCCGAACCGGGATCTGATGTCCGAAAGGCTTTCCTCTTCCTTGGGTCCTACACAACACTGGTATGTTACCTCAAGGTCCTCTTGACCGTTGGTTATCTTGCTGTGCATTTGTTTGGCAAACCCCGAAAGCCTTTTTATAAATCTTTGTCTGTCATAGATAAGCCGTACACCATATTCGGTCAATTGTTTGTCCCATACCTCAAGAGTATCGATATTAGCTCTTCCCTTCATGGAATCCTTAAGCAGTGAATTTCTCTGGGACAATACCTTGTTGTAACCGGTCAAAACATAGTAGTAAGCAGGTTTTATCTGAATAATTTCCTGGTCCATAAACTTCCTTCTGTAGTTTGGCCCTTCTTTGACCAGTTTGAGTTCATCGGGGGAAAAAATAACCGTCGTAAGCTTCCCGAAAAGTTCACCCCTTTTGCTAAGCTGAACACCATTAACTTTTACTCTCTTATTGCTCCCCCTTATGCCTATCTCTATGGACTTTTCTCCGCCCTCTTCCACCACAGCACCCTTTATATAAAGGGTATCGGCACCCCATCTTAAAAGTTCGCTGTCTACTGGTGTTCTGTAGGACCTTCCCGACGAAAGCAGGTATATAGCTTCAATAAGGTTTGTTTTGCCCTGGGCGTTGTTGCCCAAAAGAAGATTAAATCCCCGTGAAGGATTAAGGGCCTGTTCCTTATAATTTCTGAAATTTTTTAACTTGAGTTCCCTAAGGTACAACCCATCCACTCCAATCAGGCAATCATCGGTTTTTTACCCCTACTCCCCGGACTTCACTTCCATGACGTCGCTACCGTCTAAACCCACTATATCCCCGGGGTAAACCTTTTTACCCCTTTGAAGGACTAGACGGCCATTTATCCTAACCCTTCCGTCCGCAATCATAAATTTTGCCTGGCCGCCCGTTTGGACGATACCAGACAGTTTGAGAAGTTGGCCGAGGGTTATATAGTCCCCTTTTATAAGTAGTTTTTCCACATCACCATCTCCCGCATACCATCCATTTCACTGTCGCTTATTTTAGGATATAACCCTTACCGGCAGCAACAGATAGGTATAGTCTTCACTGCCCTCAGGTTTAATTATGCATGGGCTTATACTGGTTGTAAATTCAATCCGTAAATATTCATCCTCTATTACCTTCAAAACATCGGTAAGGTACTTGGAATTAAATGCAATCTCTAAATCCTGTCCCTCGGTTTCTGATAAAATTTCCTCCCGCACATCCCCAATTTCAGCGTTTGAAGTAATCTCCAGCTGATTCTTTGTTATGTTTAACTTAATAAGATTATTACTGCCTTCCCTGGCCAGCAAAGAAGCCCTTTCACAGCTCTCAAGCAGTTCTTCATTTTTAAGCCGTATACGGGTACCGTATTCCTCCGGAATAATCTGCTTATAGTTTATAAAATCGCCCTCCAAAAGCCTTGAAATGACCCTTGTCCTTTCCATGCCAAACAGAATATGGTTACCGGCCAGCTTGATGTGAACCTCCTCCTGAGTATCCTTCAAAATCCTTTGTATCTCATTTAAGGCCTTGGCAGGTACAACCGCACAGATATCCTCCCGGACACCTTCGAGCTTTACGTTTCTTACCGCAAGCCTGAATCCGTCAAGGGCGGCCATGACCATATCTTCCGATCTGCATTCCACCAGCGCACCCGTCAGTATTGGCCTTGTTTCCTCCACAGCGCAGGCAAAAACCACCTGTCTTATTACACTCTTTAGCAGGTCCTGGGGCATAGTAAGGCTTCTTTCACCGTCCACCTGCGGCAGCTGCGGAAACTCTTCACCGCTTTGTCCCTGCAGACGAAAAAAAGAGTTTGCACACTTAATCTCGGTTATATTGCCCTCGGCCACGGATATTTCAACGTCCTCGGGAGGAAGTTTCCTTACAATCTCCCCCAAAAGCCTTGAATCAAGCACAAGCCAGCCCCTGTCCACTATCTCGGCATTAACACTGCACTCTATTCCTATCTCAAGGTCTGTAGCCCGCAAATTCAGGGATTCGTCCCTGCAGTCCAGCAGTATACCCTGAAGTATTGGAAGGGTGGTCCTTGTGGGTACCGCTTTTTGAGCTATAAGTATTCCTTCCAGTAATTCATCTCTGGTACAAATAAGTTTCATGTGAATAACCTCCAAAACCAAGTTTTTTATATATAAATATATAAATATATAGTAGTAATAGTAGTAGGGGGTGTTGATATGTGGAAAAGTGTCCGGACTGCAGCGGGACAAACGCATTCATCTGTTGACCGATTGTTATTAATCGGTGTATCCTTTTCCACACTATACACATTATGCCTATGGTTATTTATTCCATATAGATTACTTAACAGGTTATCAACCGGTTATCAACCGGATATCCCCAAGAAAAGGGGTTTTAACCATTAAGCTTTCTTTGTATTTCACCCATGGCAATTTTAAGGGATTCATCACTTTTTAGCTCCGTGGAAATCTTATCGTAGGCGTGCAGTACGGTCGTATGGTCCCTTCCGCCGAATTCATCCCCTATCTTTGGCAGTGAAAGGTCGGTCAGTTCCCTGGTCAGGTACATAGCCACTTGCCGCGGGAAAGCGATTGCCCGGGTGCGTTTTTTAGAGGTAAAGTCCTCTATTTTAATAGAATAGTATTCGGATATAACCCGCTTTATCAAATCCACCGTAACCGGCTTGGGCTTGGAATTTGAAAAGAAATCCTTAAGGGCTTCCCGGGTAAGGTCCATATTTATATCCCTGTTCGTGAGCGATGAATAGGCAACGACCCTAATAAGGGCTCCCTCTAGCTCCCGGATGTTTGATTCTATTTTTTTTGCAATAAATACAAGTACCTCGTCGGGAGTGGATATATTCTCAAGATTTGCTTTTTTCTTGAGTATGGCTATACGGGTCTCAAAATCCGGGGGCTGAATATCGCATATAAGGCCCCACTCAAACCTTGACCTGAGCCTGTCCTCGAGGGTAGGTATTTCCTTCGGAGGCCGGTCGCTGGATATAATTATCTGCTTGCTGGACTCGTACAGCGAATTAAAGGTATGGAAAAATTCCTCCTGAGTCCTTTCTTTATCAGCGATAAACTGTATATCGTCCACAAGCAGGACGTCGGTGGTCCTGTACCGATTTCTGAATTCTACGTTTTTATCATCCCTAATCGAGTTAATAAGGTCGTTTGTAAATTTCTCCGAGGTGCTATAAACGACCCGGGTTCTTGGATTATTTCTCAGTATATAGTGTCCTATGGCATGCATAAGGTGAGTTTTGCCAAGGCCCACCCCGCCGTATATAAAAAGTGGGTTATAGGACTTCGCGGGTGCCTCGGAAACCGCCAGCGAGGCGGCATGGGCAAACCGGTTGCTGTTTCCTATTACAAAGGTATCAAATGTATATTTCGGATTTAATATACCCAAATCGGAATTAAGAGTATCTCTCTCACCGCTTTGTTTTTTACTGTTGCGGTCATGGGTTTTGGAATTACTTTCCTCCTGTAGAATAATTCGTATGTCGTACTGCCTGGAAGTCACCTGTTCCAAGGCGTTGAATATAAGCGTTATGTAACGGGTTTCGAGAATATTCTTTATAAATTCGTTAGGGGCACATAGTATTATGTTCTCGTCGGCAATCTCAACCAACTGGGTAACCTTAAACCAGGTATTGAAACTTACCTCCGCCAGCTCGTCCTTTATAAGCCTTAGAGTATCCTCCCAAACGGATGTCGTATCGTTCTGCATTGTATTGCCTCCTTATATAGGTTGTCCCCACAAATATCCACATTGATTAGGAATATTTTTCATCCCCCGGGTAATTAATAAACAAAGATAAGAACCGTTTCTATATGTACCGGAGCTATCGGTTGTAATCCTTATATTGCTACAGATAAAGGATTTTAGTATAATTACGGATATCGCCCCGGGCATCTGAAGATGCTATTTTATGATAACAAATTATTCCGGTGTTATCAATAATTATCGGCAACATATCCACAAAAAATAACACCGATTTTTGCATTATCCACAATTTCATTTTCTTGACACAAATATTCAATAGGGCTATAATCTATATATAATTCGGGGGGATATGCTCTAAAAGCCCAAACAAGGAAGAGGGGGTGTGACCTATGAAAATGACTTATCAGCCTAAAAAAAGGCAGAGAAAGAAGGAACATGGTTTCAGGAAGAGGATGAAAACAAGCACCGGAAGAAGGGTGTTAAAAAGAAGAAGAAGAAAGGGAAGAAAGAGGTTGACAGCATAAGGCCGCTATCAGGGGGCCTTTTTATACATTTTTTCGGGGAGGGAAAAATAGCTGTCAGAACACGGATTAAGTATTTATACTGTTCTATGTGCGTTCTATAGGAATAATGAATCAATAATAGACCTATATAGACCTATTTTGAATGCGGGAACAGTTCAAAAGAAGGGTTCCTATGGCGGATTTAATTTCTATAAGAAAAAGCAAAGAATTCTCAAAAGTCTATAATAGAGGCAGCAGTAAGGCCAATCCCGTATTGGTAATGTATGTGATTCAAAACGGGAAAGAGTATAACAGAATCGGCGTAAGTGTTAGCAGAAAAGTCGGAAAGAGCGTTGTAAGAAACAGAATTAAAAGACTTATTAAGGAAACATACAGGAGGTATTCCGGGAGGATTACAAAGGGCTATGACCTGGTATTTATAGCCCGGGTACAGGCAAAAGAGGCGGGATATAAAGACATAGAAAAGTGGATGGCGGATTTACTAATAAGGCATAAACTCGCAGAAAAAGAAGGGTTGAAATGAAAAGGGTATTCATTTTTATTATAAATTTATATAGAACGTTTATTTCACCCATTAAGACAGGAAAGTGCAGGTTCTATCCGACCTGTTCAGAATATGCAATTCAAGCCATAGACAAGTATGGAGCAATAAAGGGGACGTTCATGGCTGGTAAAAGGATACTGAAGTGTCATCCGTTCCATCCGGGAGGGTATGACCCCGTAAAATAACCACAGATTAGGGGGAGAAAAATGTTTAACGCAATTGCTGTACCTTTGGGAAAGCTGCTATTTTATATATATAGCCTGGTCAACAGTTATGGGCTTTCCATAGTAATATTTACAATATTGGTAAAACTCATTCTCATGCCACTTACTATTAAACAGACAAAGTCCATGAAACAGATGCAGGAGCTTAATCCGAAGATTAAGGCACTGCAGAAGAAGTATGGCCACGATAAACAAAAGCTCAATGAAAAGACAATGGAGCTGTACAGGCAGCACAACGCGAACCCTTTTACCAGCGGTTGTCTGCCCCTGTTACTACAGCTTCCTATACTGTTTGCATTATTCCAGGTTTTAAGGCTACCTGAAACATATGTATTTACTCCCGAGACCTATGATGCCGTTGGAAAGAGTTTTTTATGGATAAAAGACCTGTCGGCAACAGGAAGTTTATTAAAGGACTATAAAGATCCAATTAAGTGGATATTGCCGATACTAGCAGCCGGTACCACTTATTATCAGTCAAAGATGGTGACGCCCAAAAACGTTGAGGGCACTCAGAACACCATGAACACAATAATGCCCCTCATGATTGGGTACTTTAGTTTCAGTTTTCCCGCCGGAGTTACTCTGTATTGGGTGCTGAGTAATACATTCCAGATAGTGCAGCAGTATTTTGGTTTGGGCCGGGGAGGGACGGTTAAGGAGGAATCCAATTGACGACTGGAAAAACTG
The DNA here is from genome assembly GCA_028686075.1 of Bacillota bacterium. Lineage (GTDB taxonomy): Bacteria > Bacillota > Clostridia > Ch29 > Ch29 > JAAYEV01. The sequence goes on along the minus strand of JAQUCT010000001.1, from coordinate 65,405 downwards.
TTGTAAAAACGGGCAAGACGATTCAGGAAGCGGTTCAACTGGCTATAGAAGAACTTGGTGTTGACTTAAACGATGTCAAGATTGACATACTTGAAGAGCCGGAAAAGGGCCTACTGGGGCTTATTAATAATAAACCGGGAAAGGTTATGGTTACACTTAAAGTAACGCCTGCCGATGTGGCAAAGGAATTCCTAGAAAAACTGCTTGATGTAATGGGCGTTGAGGGTAGGGTGATGGTTAAACCGGAAGAGGGCAGCGTTATACGGGCGGAATTTAAGGGGCCCAATATGGGAGTTTTGATAGGAAGAAGGGGCCAGACCTTAGATTCCATACAGTATATAACGGGTCTTGTGGTTAACAGGAAATATCCTGAGCATTATTACCGTGTTATTGTGGACACCGAGAATTACAGAAAGAAAAGAGAGGAAACTCTGATACAGCTGGCAAAGAACATTGCATATAAGGCGGTAAGGATAGGAAAGGATATAGCTTTAGAACCCATGAACCCCTATGAAAGAAGGGTAATACATTCCGCATTGCAAGGCGATGACAGGGTTGCAACTCACAGTGAAGGTGAAGAACCGTACAGAAAGGTAATAGTAAGCTTAAGATAGACCAACTGTCAGCAGGTGCTATGCACCTGCTTTAAATTTTTCAGTCCATTTAAAAGAGTAATTGAAACAGTCAATGGTAATAATGAAAGTGGTATAATACATTTGAGGTGGTGCGCTATGATAATAAGGGAAGGGGATACAATTACCGCAATAGCCACTGCCCCGGGGGAAAGCGGCATTGGGATAGTGCGTATAAGCGGTCCCGAGGCGAAAAGGATTGCGGCCAGGGCCTTCAGGGCGGTATCCGGCAAGCCTCTGGAGGAGCTGCCGGGCAGAAGGATGAACTATGGCCATATATATAATCCCGATAGCGGGGAAATAATTGATGAGGTTTTGGTGGCTACAATGAAAGCACCGCATACGTATACGAGGGAAGACGTTGTCGAAATTCACTGTCATGGTGGAAACGCGGCGGTGAGAAAGATACTGGAGATAATTGTAGACCTTGGAGCAAGGGTGGCGGAGCCGGGGGAGTTTACCAAAAGGGCCTTCATAAACGGAAGACTTGACCTGTCCCAGGCAGAGGCGGTTATGGATATTATTCATTCGAAATCTGAGATGGGCTTAAAGACTGCTGTAAGCCAGCTTGAGGGAAGACTGTCCCGGTATTTGGATGAAATAAAAGATAAACTTTTGTCGGTAATGGCCGGAGTGGAAGCTTCGATAGATTTCCCCGAACATGACATAGAGGAACAGACCAGGGAGGTACTGCTTATGGATACCCGGCAGGCGGAGGATATGGTGGAAAGGCTTTTGTCAACGTCCTCCGGAGGCAGGATAGTACGGGAGGGTCTTAAAACGGCAATTATAGGAAAGCCTAACGTGGGCAAGTCCTCCCTTCTTAATGCGCTGCTTAGGGAGAACAGGGCGATAGTTACCGAAGTACCGGGGACCACCAGGGATGTAATAGAGGAGTACATAAACTTAAAAGGTATTCCGCTAAGGTTAATGGATACGGCGGGTATCAGGGAAACCGACGACCTGGTGGAAAGTATAGGAGTTGAAAAAACTAGGGAATATATGGAAAATGCCGACTTGGTGCTGCTAATGCTGGACGCCGCAAGGCCCCTTTCACAGGATGACAGGAAAATACTGGATATAATTAAGGATAAAAGGGCCATAGTGTTAATAAACAAAACCGACCTGGAAATAAAGCTAAACGTAGAGGAAATTACTAAAAAATACCATGAATGGCCGGTGATACACATGTCCCTTATAAAGGATATGGGACTAGATGTCCTTGAGGATACCATATATAATTTGGTATTTTCGGACGGCATAACAAGCGGGGATGCAGTTATGGTTACCAGGGTAAGGCACGCGGACTGTCTTAGGAGGGCCAAAAGGAGCCTTGAGGATGCAATAAAGGCAATGGGAAACGGCCTGCCGATAGACCTTGTTTCGATAGATATAAAGGCAGCCCTGGAAGCCTTGGGGGAAATAACCGGGGACAATATAACCGAGGACATTGTGGACAGGATATTTGAGGACTTCTGCATAGGCAAGTAGGAGGGGTATAATGGAGTATTACGCAGGAGACTATGATGTAATAGTGGTGGGTGCCGGGCATGCGGGGTGTGAAGCGAGCCTTGCCGCCGCAAGGCTGGGCTGCAAGACCCTGGTGGTTACCCTTAATCTTGATAGTATAGCACTCATGGCCTGTAATCCAGCCATAGGGGGTACTGGCAAGGGACATTTGGTGAGGGAGATAGACGCTCTGGGAGGGGAAATGGGGGTACTGATAGATAAGACCTTCATACAGATAAAAATGCTAAACACCGGAAAGGGTCCGGCAGTTCATTCGCTGAGAGCCCAGGCTGATAAAACAGACTACCAGTCCGAAATGAAAAGGACCCTAGAAAGCCAGCCCAATCTGGATATTAAGCAGGACGAGGTAACTGACATAATTGTTGAGCAGGACGAATGCAGAGGTATAAAAACCAAGAACGGGGCGATCTTCAGGGCAAAAGCCGTTATACTTACCACAGGAGTGTATCTAAAGGGCAAAATCCACATAGGGAAAATTAGCTATGAAGGTGGTCCTTACGGCCTTTTTGCCGCGAATGAACTCTCCGGAAACCTGGAAAAGGCGGGGCTTAAGCTTATGAGGTTTAAAACGGGGACACCGGCCAGAGTACACAGGGATTCTATTGATTATTCAGTTTTGATCGAGCAAAGGGGAGATCGGGATATTGTTCCCTTTTCCTTTCTGAACGAGTTCGAAAACCTGGATCGGGAACAGATTTCCTGTTGGCTGGGGTATACCAACGAGGATACCCACAGGATAGTGATGGAAAATATAGAAAGGTCAGCACTGTACGGAGGGGAAATAACAGGCGTTGGGGTAAGGTACTGTCCTTCGATAGAGAGCAAACTCACCGTTTTCCCGGACAAGCAGTCACACCAGCTTTTTATCGAGCCGGAAGGAAGGGATACAAAAGAGATGTATGTACAGGGCATGTCCACCAGCCTTCCGGAGGACGTCCAGGTGAAGTTTTACCGGTCAATAAAGGGGTTGGAAAAGGTAAATATAATGAGGACCGCCTATGCAATAGAATATGACTGTATTGACCCAACGCAACTTAATTTGTCGCTGGAGTGCAAGGGGATAAACGGACTGTTCTGTGCCGGTCAGATAAACGGCAGCTCAGGATACGAGGAGGCGGCGGCCCAGGGTATAATGGCGGGAATCAATGCGGTTAGAAAAATAAGGGGACAAAAGCCGGTAATACTTGACCGGTCTGAGGCCTATATAGGCGTGCTGATAGATGATCTGGTTACAAAGGGAACCCGGGAGCCCTATAGGATAATGACCTCGAGGGCGGAATACAGGCTTATACTAAGGCAGGACAATGCCGATGGCCGGTTAACCCAAAAAGGTTATGATATAGGACTGGTTACCGAAGAAAGGTACGCAAAATTCATAGATAAACAGCAAAAACTCCGACGGGAAATAAAAAGGCTTAAAAGTATGGTTGTATCCCCTTTAGAGGAAATAAACGCTTTTTTGAGGGAAAGGGAAAGCTCGGAGATAAAATCAGGGATAAGCTTGTACGAGCTTTTAAAGCGTCCAGAAATCGACTATGAAAGCCTTGGGGTGCTGGATAAGGAAAGGCCGACCCTGCCGAGGGCCATAGGTAAACAGGTGGAAACGGAAATTAAATATGAAGGCTATATCAAAAAACAGCTTATCCAGGTGGAGCAATTTAAAAGGATGGAGGGTAAAAAGCTTAACCCGGATATCAATTATTTCGGAATAAAGGGATTGAGGCGGGAGGCCCAGGAGAAACTAGACGGGATTAAACCGGATTCAATAGGCCATGCTTCAAGGATAACAGGGGTTTCGCCGGCGGATATATCGGTACTTATGGTATACCTCGAACAGAGAAGAAGGGCGGAAAGGAAATGAAAGTGGGTGTGGAGCTTTTAAAAAAAGGGGCACACGGACTGGGGGTTACAGTTACAGGAGAACAGGTTGACCAACTGATGGAATATATGAGGATGCTGACCGATTGGAACAAAAGAATGAACCTTACCGCAATTACCGAAGATCGGGACGTTATTATAAAGCACTTTCTTGATTCCATTACCTGTGCCGCAACAGGATATGTGAACGATGGACTTAAAGCTATTGATGTGGGAACGGGGGCCGGGTTTCCCGGAATTCCTTTAAAAATAATGTATCCCGACCTGGAAATTACGCTACTGGATTCTCTTAAAAAAAGGGTAGTGTTCCTGGAGTGTGTGATTGCGAGGCTAGGACTAAAGGGTGCTGTTCCCATCCACGGAAGGGCTGAGGAATTAGCAAGGGATGTAGCGCACAGGGAAAAGTATCAGCTGTGCTTTTCCAGGGCGGTGGCTCATATGTCGGTGGTATCGGAATACTGTCTGCCCTTCGTTGAAACAGGGGGAGTTTTTCTTGCGATGAAAGGGCCAGGATATATTGAAGAGATAGACCAAGCCGATAGGGCAATAGGCATTTTAGGGGGGTGTATGTCCCAGGTCCGGGACTTCCGCCTGCCCTTTACAGATATTACCCATTATATAATAATAATAGAAAAGTTAACAGCCACCGGGTCGGAATACCCAAGAAAAGCAGGAAGACCAGCGAAAAAGCCTTTAAGCTGAAGAAACGTAGCGGTAAGTGTAGAACGATTCTTGAAAAGGACAGAAGGAACAAAGGGTTGGGCAAAGAAATAGATAGGAAAAGGCAAAACAGGGGATGTTTGGCGCAAATAGTTTCGGATAAAGGGGTGGCTGATATGACAGAAGGGTTCGGGACAGTAATAGGACAGATAGAAATAGAAAGGATTAGACCCAATCCGTATCAACCCAGAAAAAAGTTTAATAAGATAACTATAGAAGAATTAGCTTTATCCATTAAAGAGTACGGAGTGTTGCAGCCCATAGCGGTTAAAAGGATGAACGACGGGTATTTTGAATTGATTGCAGGTGAAAGAAGGGTGAAGGCTGCAAAGTTGGCCGGGCTAACAACTATTCCGGCGATAGTTATGGAGATTCTTGATGAGGATTCCGCAGTTATTGCCCTTATAGAGAACCTGCAGAGGGAGGACCTGAATTTTTTTGAAGAGGCAGAAGGGTATGCTTCGCTAATGAATGATTACGGGCTTACGCAGGAGCAGGTGGCTAAAAAGGTCGGAAAGAACCAATCCACCGTAGCCAATAAGATACGGCTTTTAAGGCTGCCAAAGGAGGTAAAGGATTACATCATACAGAACGGACTTACCGAAAGGCATGCCAGAGCACTTTTAAAGATACCGGAACAGGAAATTCAAATGAACCTATTGAGCAGGATTGCTGAGAAAAATCTGCGGGTAAAGGAAACCGAAGAGTTGGTGGAAAGGATATTGGACAAGCTCACTGCCGACAAGGTAGATACGGCCAGGGAGGAAGTAAACAAAAACATTCGGGGAGCCATAAATTATAGAATATACGTTAATACGATCAGGAATGCATACAGGGCTATAATACAGTCGGGAATACAGGCCGAATTCAGCCAGAAGGATTCGGGGGAATACGTTGAAGTGGTGGTTAAGATACCCAAATCCAGGGCCGTTTCCTCAGGTTGATGTAAATTAGATTACAGGTACTAGCTACTGGGTGCTAGGTACTAGGCGTCAGGGTGATGTTTATGGGTGATAGGTCACAGATAACAGAAAGCCTATTGCCAAAAATCCATACAAGTAATTTTAAAAGACGAATCTGCCTCCTTCGGCAGATTTTTTCTTTTATAAGAAGGAACTTATGTTACAATAAAGAAATTAACAGTAGGAGAATAAATAGTTTAAGAGGTGAATTGGGTGTCCAGAGTTATTGCGGTATTTAACCAGAAAGGTGGTGTAGGGAAGACCACCACCAATGTAAACTTAAGTTCATGTATAGCTGTTAGGGGCAAAAAGGTGTTGGTGGTTGATATAGACCCTCAGGGCAACACCACCAGCGGGTTGGGCATAGATAAAAAGGCATTGAAAAAAACCATATACGAAGTATTGATTGGCGATATCAAAGCGGAGCAGGTGATTTTTAAAACAGCGGTGGAAAACCTGTACATAATGCCTTCAAGCGTACAACTGGCGGGGGCGGAAATAGAGTTGACCGAGTTTGAGGCAAGGGAAAAGATGCTGAAGAAAGCTCTTAAGGAGGTAAGGGACAATTACGACTATGTCTTTATAGACTGTCCTCCTTCCCTGGGATTGCTTACAATAAATGCCCTGACGGCGGCGGATAGTGTATTGATACCCATTCAATGCGAATACTATGCACTTGAGGGCGTAAGCCAGCTGATGAATACCATATGGCTGGTTCAAAGGGGACTAAATCCTGACCTGAAGGTTGAGGGTGTAGTGCTGAGCATGTTTGACGGGCGCACAAACCTATCCATACAGGTTGTGGACGAAGTAAAGAAATATTTCAAGAGCAAGGTTTATACAACAATAATACCGAGAAACATAAGGTTGGCGGAGGCCCCTAGCTACGGTGTGCCTATACTTATGTACGACCCCAAATCAAAGGGGGCCGAGGCCTATGTGGAATTGGCGGAGGAGTTTATAGAATACAGTAAGGAGGAATAGAATAGATGGCAAAAAAAAGACTGGGTAAGGGGCTTAACGCGCTAATCCCGGAACTGCCGCAGATAGAAGACCAAGGAATACAGGAGGTGCCGGTTAACGACATAGCACCTAACAGAAACCAGCCAAGGCAGCAGTTTGATGCGGAAAAAATGGAAGGACTTGCTGAATCCATTTCAAAACATGGGGTTGTTCAGCCTATTGCAGTAAGAAAAATAGACCAGGGGTTTGAAATAGTGGCCGGGGAAAGAAGGTGGAGGGCCGCCAGGATGGCGGGGTTAAAAACAGTACCCGCCGTTGTTATGGAACTGGATGAAAGGCAGATTGTGGAGATAGCTTTAGTGGAGAACCTGCAGAGGGAAGATCTAAATCCCATAGAAGAGGCGGAGGCCTATAAAACTCTTATGGAGGAATTTGAGCTGACCCAGGACGACATATCGGCGGCTGTTGGGAAGAGCAGACCGGCAATAGCCAATACTTTGAGGCTTTTAAGCCTTTCTGCCGATATTCAAAGGATGGTTAGGGATAACCTGCTAACCGCCGGCCACGCCAGAGCTCTGATTACCCTTGAAGGGAATAAACAAAAAGAAGTGATTGAAAGGATATTAAAAGAGGACTTAAGCGTACGGGAAACCGAAAAAGTTATTAGCAGTATGGCAAAAGAAAAACGGAGCAAAACAGAAGCTAAAGCCAAAAACCCCTGGGTTATGGAAATGGAAGGGATTATGGGAGAATTTCTAGGCACAAAGGTTCAAATAGTCCAGGGAAAGAAAAAGGGAAAGATAGAAATTGAGTACTATAATGCCGAGGACCTGGAAAGAATTCTGGAGCTGTTAAAAGGATAATGTTTCACGTGAAACATTAAAGGGGAGAGGTTGCGTACGAACAGGGGTTTGGTATGGGAAGGCCCTCGGCGGTGTATGTAAGGATAGGGCCGGAGGGCATCAGGGTAGGGGGTAAAGCATCTATAATATGCACAAAGGATGTGCCAGTATGAATTGCCCGCAAAACTCAACCAAAGGGTTCGACGCGAGGGTTGATATTTATTCGCCTGCGACATAATATATATTGTGTCAATGTGAAAACTGGGGGAGTGTTTTATGCAAAACACTCCCCCGGGAAACGCTGAAAGGAGAACGAAATATGATATATCTTGATAACGCAGCTACTAGCTTCCCGAAACCCGAAAGAGTTTATGTGGAAATGGACAAGTGCATGAGACAGTACGGAGCCAATCCCGGCAGGTCGGGACACAGGCTCGCCCTCGAGGCGGGAAGAGCCCTTTACCGAACCAGAGAGAGGTTGTGCATGCTTTTCAATATAGACAATCCCATGCAGATAGTGTTTACCTCCAACGCCACCGAATCCCTAAACCTCGGTATAAAGGGGCTGCTTAAGTACGGGGACCACGTTATAACCAGTTCAATGGAGCACAACTCGGTGGCAAGGCCTCTGACGGCACTTAAGGAAAAGGGAATAGACACCACCTTCATTCGGTGCGATTTTCGGGGGATACTGGACCCGGAGGATATTGAGAAGACCATAAAAAAGAACACGGCCCTAATTGTTGTAACTCATGCTTCCAATGTAACAGGGACTCTTATGCCCATTAAGGACATAGGAGCCGTTGCCAAAAAAAAAGGAATACCCTTTATGGTGGATGTTGCCCAAACGGCGGGGGTGTATGATTTAGACGTGAAGGAAATGAATATAGATATGCTTGCCTTCCCCGGGCATAAAGGGCTATTGGGACCCCAGGGAACAGGGGGGCTGTATATAAGCGAAGAGCTGGATGTAATGCAGATGAAGGAAGGTGGCACCGGAAGCAATTCTGAAAATTTGGTGCAGCCGGCCATAGCACCGGACAGGTATGAAAGCGGTACGCCAAATACGCCGGGTATAGTCGGTCTTGGGGAAGGCGTCGGTTTTATACTGGACAGGGGGACGGCCGCGGTTAGAGAACACGAAGAGAAACTGACGGGTATGCTGCTGGAGGGTTTTGGGGAAATTGACGGAGTTAAAATATATGGGCCAAAAAACTCAAAACTTAAGGCCGGGGTGGTTTCTATAAATATTTTGGACGGGGATTCTGGAGAGATAAGTTATATACTGGACAAATCCTACGATATTGCAACCCGTGCAGGGCTGCACTGCGCTCCCCTTGCCCACAGAACGATAGGGACTTTTGAACAGGGAACTATAAGGTTTAGCGTAGGGGTTTTTAATACCAGGGAGGATATTGAAGCCGCTATTAAGGCAGTGGAGGAGATTGCTTCGGAATTAAGGTGATTTTTAGATTAGGCTTCATGAATACCCGTTTATGCAAAAATGCTTTAGAGGGAACTTGTGCCTTGCTAAACCATTTTAAGCTTGCGCTTTCGTTTCATGAAGCCTGATGATGGTTTTTACCAAAGCCTATTAGGACTGTTTTTTTTCTTTCCACCTCGGGAGTATCATAGTCTTCTGTAGGGCCTTTATTATTATAAGAGTGAGTGGCCCTAGCAGCAGTCCTATTACGCCAAATATCCGCATTCCAAGATACAGTGATATAAGCGTTGCCAGCGGATGCAGTCCTATGTTTTTGCCCATTATTTTTGGCTCTATTATCTGTCTTGTTACTACTATAACGCCGTAGAGTATCAGTAGCGCAATTGTCATGGGGTAGTTGTTCATGAACATGTTTATAATCGCCCAGGGTATTATTACAGACCCCGTGCCTAAAATGGGCAGAGCGTCTACCACACCGATGAATATTGCCATTGTTAGGGCGTAGTTAACGCCTATGAGATGAAGGCCGGTTATCGTTATCAAGAATGTTATGCCCATAATGGTGAGCTGAGCCCGGATAAACCCTCCCAGTGCCTTCAAAAGGTCGTCATAGACACTTTTTATTCTGTTTAATACAGGCTCCGGAATCTGTGAAACAAAAAACTCGCGTATTTCATACATGTCTTTGCTCATCATATACGAAGAGATTATCATTACTATTACAAACAGAAAAGTTTTTGGGAAAATAGCCAGCAGGCTCATTGACCTGCCAATTGTCACGCTAATTGCCGACGTTAACGAATTTATCAGGTTTATGATACCGGATTTAACCAGTTCGGTGGTCTCCGGTGGTAGGTTTATATAAATATTTTGTCCGTAGGAAATCATATCCTCAGCAGCAGCTCTTAGGGTGAGGGCGTACTGCGGGAGACGTTCAAGCATATTGCTTAGCTCCACAATAAGCCGCGTGGTTCCGACAATAACAAGAAGCGTAAAAAGGGCGTAAAACAAAAGCACAAAGCATATGGAAATAAAACCCCGGGGTAGCTTTGCCTTTTTTTTAAGGAGGTCCACAGCCGGGTTTATCAGCATAGCAACTATCCAGGCTATTATAAAGGGTAAAATATAGGCAAACAGCTCTTTAATGAGCAGGTATATAATAAGTATTATTCCGATTACGAATAGGGTCTTGAAAAAGTATACAGTATATTTCTGGTACTGCTGCACAATCCACCCTCCTTGTTGAACTTTATATATCAATTATGGTTCGATTTACTGTAATTAATAATAGTTTAGCATAATAATATGGCAAAGTATATACCAGGCATACGCAATTTCCAGCCGAAACCCCTTATATATTCCTAATTGATGAAGTGCCGGAGATGGTTTCGGGTAATACGAGGATGAATAGTGCGGATAATTTTTGGCGGCCACCCGGTGAAGGTTAGAAGGAAATTGTCTATCGGTGTAGAATATGTATACAGACAAATCACTTCCCATTATAGTCCTTTGCGCCGTCGGGATAGTAGCCTTATTTTTTTGTTCGGCCTTAATGTCGTAAAAACAAAATGGCCAAAACCGATATCCCCCTCCGCAGGAAGAGGAGGAAGCGGGGAAAAAACTATTCAGTAGGGGGTATCTTAATGAAGATTGGGTATATTGTAAATCCTGTAGCGGGCAAAAAGAATGCCGCCAGACATGTTCCCCGGATAGAGCAGACTACAAAGGACATGGGTTATGAGGCCGCCATATACATAACCGATAGACCGGGAGACGCTGTAGAAAAGACCGCCGAGGCAGTCCGGGAGGGCTGTGATGTTGTGGTAGCTGTTGGAGGGGACGGGACAGTCAATGAAGTGGTTAACGGTTTAGACGGCATCAGCGTTGTTATGGGCGTGATTCCGGCGGGTTCGGGGAATGACTTTTCTAGGACTCTGCGGATACCGCAGGACTTTGAAGGGGCCCTGGACTGTATACTTAAGGGCAGGACCAGGACGGTGGATGTCGGCACAGTGAACGGAAAACGCTTTGTTAATGTGGCCAGTATCGGATTTGATACTCAGGTAGTTATGGAAACCAATAGAATTAAAAAAAGGATACCGGGACCCCTGGCCTATGTCCTTGGTGTTTTTAAGGCTTTGACCGGTTATAAAGCCTTTGATATAGAGCTGGAGACCAAGGACAATATAATAAGGAAACGGGCGGCACTGGTGGCGGTGGCTAACGGCATGTTTTACGGCGGTGGTATGAAAATAGCCCCCAGGGCCGTGGTGGACGACGGGCTGTTTGACGTATGCCTGGTGGAGGACATGCGAAGGCTGAGGATACTAAGACTCTTCCCCATTATATACTCGGGCAGGCACCTTTTGCGGCCAGAGGTGAAATACTTCAGAACAACCAGAATACGGATAGAATGTCTGGGTGGATATATAAACTCTGACGGAGAAATTATTGGTCCCTGTCCGGCGGATATGGTACTGCAAGCCGGAGGCCTAGTTGTTATAGTACCCTAAGAATAAAAGCGGCGCATCAGGAGGAAAATACTCCTGGAGGTGTCGCTATGGCAAAGACCATTGCAGTGGACGGCAGGTTTCAAAGCCTTATAGAGGGTCTTAGGGAAAGAGGGTATGAGGTTGTGGACCTTTATAGGCCGCATACCGGAGTGAGTGCTTGTATATACTACACCGGTATCAGGGACTTTCACAACGCGGATTTTTCCGATAATACCGCAGTGCTTATGATAGACGGGAAGGGCAGGACGGTTGAAGACATAGAAGCTATATTACAAAGGGGAGTTTACAGTTCTCTTTTTTAGGGGGTATATAATGTTTAAAAACCGAAGGACGGCAGGCCTTAAACTGGCCGGTTTCCTTAAAGAGTACCGGGGAGAAGGCGTGGTAATACTGGCGGTACCAAGGGGAGGGGCACTGGTTGCCAATGCGATAAGGGAAGAATTAAAGTGCGAGTGGGATTTGATAATACCAAAAAAACTAGGTGCTCCCTTTAATAGAGAGATTGCCATTGGTGCGGTTACCCAGGACGGAACTCTGCTGCTGGACGAGGAGATGGTTATGTACCTTAACGTCAGCAAGGAATACATAGAGAGGGAGAAGAAAGCCCAGATAAACGAAATAAAAAGAAGAATGAAACTTTATATGGGAGACAGGTCCCCGGTATCAATAAAGGGTAAAAGGGTTATACTGGTGGACGACGGTATAGCCACAGGTTTTACAATAAAGGCGGCCATTAAATCTATTCAGAAATCGGGAGCCTCGGAGATAATTATCGCGGTACCGGTGGCCCCAGACGATGTCGTGGAGGGACTGCTGGAGATAGTGGACAGTGTTGTATGCCTTGAAAGCCCCTATCCCTTTTATGCGGTCGGCATGTTTTATGAGGACTTTCATCAAACCTCCGACAAGGAAGTTATGGAACTGTTTAACAGATAAGGGACGGCGGATTGAGTTTATACCCTGCCGCATCTGTCCTGCGGCACAAACCGGGCCGGTGAGGACCCGCTTGTTGTTTTCCGGAAGCTGTAGTGTATACCGGAAGAAATGATATTTGCCATTTTCATAACAAGGCTTAATCGTGTGTTCTGCAGAATAAGGTATTCCATAAAACCTCCAAAGTTAACAATTCCGCTTACATGCATATCCCCAACGCTGGGGAGTGTTTTTTTTACTCCTGCACCGGGTCTTAAAGGGCCCTCAGCTATAGTGATATGTCCTATTCTTTCCATTGTTCCTAGGCTCGCGTCAACAGCGATGGTAAAGGGATTAGTATAAAGGTCCCGGATTTCTGCAAGGGTTTCCTTAAGGTTCTTGGCGTGTACCGGGTTGTCCAGGGTTCCGTAAACAAGGAAACGGTTATTGTTGTGCATCGCTGAAAGCTTATGTCCTACAAGGGGACCAAGGCAGTCGCCGGTAGACCTGTCCGTTCCGATACACAGTACAATAACGGGGTCCCTGTCACTTTTATAGCACAAACCGAAGCAGTCGGAAAAGGTCTCCGAGAACCGGGACAGGGGGAGGGCGGTGCTTATATCAACGGTTGCATAGTAAGTTCGGGGGGGAAATGCCATGGTTTAATCCTCCGTCAGTTTTGTTAATAACAGTTTATTTAGCAGTGGTCGGCAATATTACAGTCTACAGTTTTTCCGCAGGCAGGTTAATAATACATGGTAATATTCTCTATATAAATTTATGTACTATTTGCCTTAGGGGGAAGGAATTCCAGCGGTGTTAAAGAATAAATGAGGAAAGAACTAAAGGGGTTTTTCCTTATGAGATATAAAAGGTTTAAGGGAGAAAAAAAAGGAGGATACTTGGCTCTCCTTATACTGGCAGCGGTGGTCATAACATGTTTGGCTTATCCCTTTTTCTACTCGGCCTTGTTAAAAAAGGAATTCAACCCGAACAATCTAATAAGGGTTTCGGATTTCAAGTCGAACGGGGAAACCCGGGAAGGGTTTGCGGTGTTTTCCGGCAAACTGGCGAGTTTTCAGGGAACAACCCTTAAGCTCCAGGCCGGAGACGGCGATACGTTATGGGAAAGGCGGATGGACATAAAGGAGCCCTTTATTGCGGCCCTTGAGGATATAATTGCAGTAGCGGATATGGAAAAGGGGATTATTTACGGAATTGACGGTCAGGGCCAAGACTTGTGGCAGACTGCGCCGGCAAGCGGTATTATAAGGATGGGCACCGACGGCAGGCATATATGGGTAATATCACGACAGCGGGAACAGGCGGTAGTGGAGGTTTTTAACCAAAGCGGTATTAAAATATCATATCTTCAAATAGACGGCGCGGAATTGACGGGGGTTTCGGTATCCCGCGAAGGGGCCTTTACAGCGGTGTCTACTGCCAGCGTAAAGGATGGAAGCATAACCGGCAGCGTTATTCTGTATAACAGTGACGGTGCCATACTATGGGCGAAAAGCTACAGGGACAGTCTGGTTATGGGAATAGGGTTTGCCGATGAGCATTCTCTTATTATTCTTACGGAAGAAACACTTATGAGTTTGAGTACAGGGGGGGACATACGCTGGCAGAGGGAGATTGAGGGGTATATAACAAGGCTTCTGTTAACCGATAAGGGCGTAACGGCGATTAATTTAAGCGATGACTACCGAAACGGTGTACCCGGGAGTGGTACCGATGAAACGGTGCTGTATGACAGAGAAGGTAACCAATTGGGACGGTTCCGGCACAATGAAAGGATTACAGGACTTACGGAGGGTCAGTACTGCATAGGTATTTATTCGGGCAGGCGGCTTAAGAAAGTGCCCTTAGACGGCAGGGAAGCATCGGATAAAGAGTTTGACGGTGACCTGATGGCGGTATATTTATTGGAGAACAATTTTATTGCATACATTTCGGCGGATAAATTATACTTTGAATCCGTGTTATGATGGGGGGTGCAGGCATGAATTGGGTAGATGGCGTAATTATAGCGATTCTTATAGTGTCCACTGTAAGGGGATATTCGGAGGGGTTTGTACTGTCGCTTATGAACATAGTAGGGCTGGTTACGGCTATTATTGCTGCCCGGCTGTATTTTGTTGACCTCGCCGGTTACCTGAGGGACAGTACCGTGCTGTATGAAAGGATATACATTGCCGTTTTAAAAGGACTGGAGGGGAGCAGTCCCATGCTGCGGGACACCGGTTCCGGTGGTTGGGAACTGCCCGTGGAGTTGGGAGAGCTTTTTCCGTTTATCAATGCAGCACCGGTTACAGGTGATGCGGTGATGGCGGGCATCGCTCAGGCAATAAGCGGCATAATAATCTCCCTTTTAAGCATTATATTAATATTCTTAGCCGTAAGACTGGCATTCATATTGATTATAGCCTTTTTGAACTCCATAACCGCTCTGCCGGTGTTGAAACAGTTCAACAAGCTGGGAGGTATTATGGTGGGCTTTTTAAAGGGCGTCCTGGGGCTGATGCTGACCTTTGCACTAATAATTCCGGTAACGGCTGTTTTCCCCGCCCAATGGCTTTTGAAGGGCATAGAAGGATCGGCCACAGCGGTATTATTCTACAGGTATAATTTTATTGTACCATGGGCAATGGAAATAGTATCAAGGATAATCTATATATAGTTGCCCATAGTCAACGTAAAAATAAGGAGGTGTTTTCTTTTGGAAAAACAGATAGACGCAAGGGGATTAAACTGTCCGCAGCCGGTAATACTTACTAAAAAAGCCCTTGACGAGATTGAGGAGGGACGGGTGACAACCATAGTGAATTCCGAGACCGCCCGGGAGAACATAAAAAAACTGGCGGCCAGCATGACCTGCAGCGTGGACGTGCAGGAGGTCGGCGGCGAATACCATATAAGCATATTAAAGGAGAAGGGTCTTGAAGGCCCGCAGTTTGAAAACGTAGCGGGCAAAAATGGGCTTATAGTCCTTATAGGCAGCGATATTCTTGGAACGGGGGATAAAACCCTGGGCCGGATACTGATGAATGCGTATATTAAAACGTTGGTAGAGGTGTGCCCGCTGCCCGAAACAATAATACTAATAAACAGCGGTGTAAACCTGTCGATAGAAGGCTCCGAAGCCCTAAAACCGCTTCTCGAATTGGAAAAAATGGGAGTTGAAATATTATCCTGCGGGACCTGTCTTGACTATTACAGTATAAAGGAAAGGCTTGCGGTAGGCCAGGTCTCCAATATGTATACTATAGCCGAAAAACTAAACAACGGAGTAAATACAATAGCTTTGTAGAAAGGCGTATATATGAAAACAAACGGATACTATATTCTGGCGTTTGATTCCACGCACCATGCCATAAGGGTCGAGGAACAGTTGAAACAAAGGGAACTGGGGGGAGAGATGGTCCCAACCCCCAGGGATATAGATGCAAGCTGCGGGCTGTCCATAAGGTTCTTGGAACGCAATCTTGAACTGGTTAGGGACCTGGTGGATTCTTCCAAAAACAGGGTAAGGCTGTACAGGGTGGACGGCGTCGGGGGAAAGGCTGTTTATATCGAGCAGGAGCTGTAAAGGGGGAGTAAAAGAAAATGTCTGAGTTTTTACAGAGCATAAACTTTGATGGGGTCTCTTTCATTGCCATTGGACAGAATATAATAAAAATAATACTCGTGGTATTTGCCGTAAAAGCTTCCATTAGGATTTTAGGGGCTTTTTCGGACAAATTTTATCAAAAACAGGCAGAAAGCCGTTTCGCTGACGATATAAAGAAAATAAAGACAATGAGTGCCCTTACAAGGAGCATAATTACCTATACCCTATATTTTATTGGGCTTACAATGATAATTACGATTATGGGGATACCGGCTTCTTCCATCCTTGCTACCGCCGGGATTGGAGGCCTTGCTATCGGGTTTGGAGCGCAAAACCTGGTGCGAGATGTAATAACCGGATTTTTTATACTCTTTGAGGACCAATATGCCGTAGGGGACTATATTTCGCTGGACAAGCACTCAGGCGTGGTGGAGGATATAGGCATAAGAATTACCCAAATAAGGGGTTTTAACGGGGACCTGCATATAGTGCCCAATGGAAACGTGTCCTATGTAACCAACCACAGCAGGGGCGATATGAGGGTGCTGTTCGACGTAAGCGTTGCCTACGAGGAGGATATAGACAAAGCCATTAAGGCCATAGAGGGGTATTTTGGGGAGTATAGGAAGAACGAACCCCAGTTAACGCAGGGACCAAAAGTGCTGGGGGTTTCAGACCTGGGGGATTCCTCGGTGGTGCTTAAAATTTGGGCAAAAACAAAGGCTATGGAGCAGTGGAGGGTAGAAAGGGAACTCAAAAAGGGAATAAAGGAAACCCTTGACAAAGAGGGCATAGAAATACCATATCCCAGAAGGGTAATACTAAACAAATAGGAGGGAGAGGACCTATGCCTCTTAGGATTGAACTGGGAGACGTTGCCCAAATGAAAAAGAAGCACCCCTGCGGGAACGACCTGTGGGAGGTGGTAAGAACCGGGATGGATATAAGGATTAAATGTCAAAAATGCGGAAGACAGGTTCTAATGCCCCGGGAGATTTTTGAAAAAAGGGTCAAAAGGGTCTTGAAAGCCGACACCGATGAAAGGTAAATATTGTTGCATTGAAAAATGCGCTGTGGTAGAATACTATAGTACATCCTTGCTCTACCGTTTGTAGGGCCGTTAGTCCAAAAGGAGGTGAACAGATGAGTAAATATGAATTGCTTTTCATTCTTGACCCGGAGCTTGAAGAGGAGACAAGGAAATCCTTTATCGAAAGGATTAAGGGTATTGTTCAGCAGGACGGCGAAATAGAGGCTGTTGACGAATGGGGTACCAGGAAGCTTGCCTATGAAATCAACAAGAAAAATGAAGGCTATTACGTAAAGATGAACTTTACGGCTGGGAACGAAATTCCCAGAGAGCTTACCAGGGTTTTCAGGATTACCGAGAGCGTTATAAGACATCTTATTGTTAATGAGGATGAATAAATCAGGGTGGTGAATAAAATGATGAACAAAGTATGTCTTGTGGGAAGACTCACAAGGGACCCTGAATTGCGTGTTACACCGGGGACCGGTACCCAGGTAGCAACCTTCACGCTGGCCGTGGGTAGGAACTATAAAAATAGGCAGGGCGAGAGGGAAACGGATTTTATTCGTATCGTTACCTGGAGAAAGCTGGCCGAGTTGTGCGCTACTTACCTCGGAAAGGGCAGACTGGCAGGGGTAACGGGCAGGATACAGACAAGAAGCTGGGAGGACGACAGTGGTCAAAGAAGGTCCATTACCGAAGTGGTGGCGGACGAGGTTGTTTTCCTCGATAAAGCGCCCGGTACCGGTGGAGCCGGAGAATCCAAGGAATACAATAGGGATAAGGACGGTTCCGACGATGACTTCTATCCTATAGAAGAGGATTCGGACCTGCCGTTCTAGCAAAGGGAGGGATATTAGTGAAACGCAAAACCCGAAAAGGCAAAAAGCGGGTGTGCAATTTTTGTATTGACGGCATCGACAAAATTGATTATAAAGATGTAAGTAAGCTCCGAAAGTACATTACCGAAAGGGGAAAGATAATTCCCAGGAGGATAAGCGGGAACTGTGCCAGACACCAAAGGCAGCTTACTATAGCAATAAAAAGAGCCAGGAACATTGCGCTCCTGCCCTTTACGGCCGACTAAGAGAGCTATATGCTCTCTTTTTATTACTCTGACTAAACAAATGGAATTGAGACTATATTTTTACAAATTGTTTAGTTAAAAAGAGTTATAATATTGTGGTAGGACTAAAAATGTTTTCGTCGCAATGGAGTTTAAGGGGGGAGCAGGGGATGGCGTCTACTGAGGATAAGATGGAAGTAATCAGGGACATGGGGTTGGTTGAGTGGCTGAAATGTGAAATGCTGTCGGGGGTGGCGTCCTTTTACCAGCTTATGCACAGGGATGGCAGGGAGAATCAGGAGGCCGTATCGGATGTTATAGCCAATATAATACTGGTGGCTTACCTGCTTGCACGGAGACTGGGAATGACCTATGCCGCGATCGACCTGAAGATACAAAACAAGATTAAACTGGGAATCACCGAGGACCACGAAGTGGAGAAAAGGTACAAAGACCTGTCAGAGTTGGCGGGTTATTTGAATAGAAACAGAAGGCAGGTATGACGGATGGACAGGGATAGCAATGTAAAGGCACTGGCGAATACCGCATTGGCAACGGCGTTGGCGGTAATAATAGCAATTGTAGGTTTGTTTGTTCCGGTTTTGGCCCTTGCTTCACTGCTTTGGCCGGTCCCGGTAATAGTAATAGTCAAAAGGTACGGGCTACGGTACGGGGTCTATTCCACAATAGCCTCCGGCCTTATTGTCGGCATGATTTCGGAGCCCATATATGCAGCTTACGTAATACTCTCCTATGGTGCCCTGGGGCTATCCATAGGCTACGGTGTACACAAAGACTACAGGGCGGGCAGGATACTAACCATAACTTCAGTTGTATCACTGTTGTCCAAGCTGCTTTTAATGTACGCCGTAACCCGGATTATGGGAGTAAACCCCCTGGAGGTGCAGATTGAATCCATGGAGAAGGGGTTGGAGCTTTCCATGGGTTTTTACGGCAGAATGGGCCTTGATGTGCCGGAGGAAATGAGGGAGGCACTGTTTTCATCCTTTGAGCTGCTGAAGATTACGCTGCCGGCTCTTCTGATAATAGTTGCGATAATGGACTCCTATCTTAACTATACGGTGGCCCGGATTGTGCTTAAGAGGCTGGGCCTTACACTGGATGCGCTCCCGCCCTTTGCGGAATGGAGGGCTCCCGGCAACCTGACGGTAGGGTTCCTGCTGCTTATGGTGCTGTCCATAGCAGGCGGCTATCTCGGATTGGGAAACATCGACGTGATAATGGGCAATATACTGCTTTTGTTTCAAATGGTTTTTCTGGTCCAGGGCGTTTCGGTGGCATACTTTTTTTTGCTGCGCCGGGGTGTAAACAAAATTCTTAGGATACTGCTTATAGTACTAATACTGTTCAACCAGCCCCTGGCACTGGCGGCTATGTTCGCCGGGATTCTGGATGTTTTGTTTGATTTTAGGAAAAGATTTACCCAAAAAGGCGGCAGTTAAGTACGGGCCGCGGCTGGTTAAGGAGTAAAAGGATGAAAAGCATCAGTTTTATTAAACTGGTAAAACCGAATACTGCCATATACCTGTGGAGCGTTCTTGTGCTGGTCCTTCCTTTGGCTTATTATAATGCATACCTTGGATTTATAGGAGCCCTACTGTTGGTTTATCTTGTTTATTACAGCCGCTCGGTAATGCACAGCCAAAAGGAGCAGTTGACCGAATACGTGGAAAACCTGTCCTTTGACATAGACAACGCCATAAGCAGTACTCTTATAGGGCTGCCCCTACCCATGGCAATGGTGGACGAAAAGGGCAGCATCAACTGGTATAATTCACGGTTTGCCGAAATGGTACAGGCAGAGGACTTGCTGGGCAGCAGCATCAAAGAGCATATAAAGGATATTGATATTAACTTGATAATGCAGCATAAAAAGGACATGGAAATACAGGTAACAAATGCAGATAGACATTACAGGGTTATCTATAATATAGTAGAGACATCAGGAGTTAAAGGACGCAAAAGGAAGACCGGCATGATATACTTTGTGGACATAACCGATTGTGTGAAAGCCCAGCAAGAGATGAAAAGCAGGAGTACCGTGATTGCCCTTATACAGGTGGACAGCCTTGACGAGATAATATCGGGTATCGACGCCGATATTATCTCGTCGCTGGAGTCGGAGATAGACAAGAGATTGTACAGATGGGCGGAGGATATAAAGGGAGCCATACAAAAGTATGACGACGGCAAATACATACTGGTGTTTGAGAAGGAATGGCTTACAAGGCAGCAGCAGAAGAAATTTGCCATACTGGATGAAATAAGGGACATAAATCTTGGAAATCCTATACCCCCGACCTTAAGCATCGGGATAGGGACCAATGGCGGAGACCCGGCCCGGCTGATACAGTTTGCTAATGCTGCTATGGATTTGGCACAGGGAAGGGGCGGCGACCAGGCGGTGGTTAAGGTGGAGGACAGGCTGTATTTTTACGGTGGTAAGACCAGGGAAGTGGAAAAGAAAACAAAGCTTAAGTCCCGGGTAATTGCCCATGCCCTTCGTCATCTAATACTCCAGAGCGGCAGCGTACTCATTATGACCCACCGGTTTGCGGACCCCGATACTCTCGGTGCCGCGGTAGGAATGTACAGGGGGATAAAATCCCTTGGTAAAAATGCAAAGATTATAATGAACGGGACTAACCCGTCAATAAAAACAATATATTCCCGGATTATGGAGGACGAAGAATACTCGTCCCTGTTCATAGGCTGCAGGGAAGCCCAGAGCATTGTGAATGGGGAGACCCTTTTGATTATTGTTGATACCCACAGGCCGGGATTTTCTGAGTGCCCGGAGGTGTTGCCAAGGGCGGGCAACGTTGTGGTGATTGACCATCATAGGAGAAGCCCCGACTTTATTGAGGATGCGGCCCTGGTATACCAGGAGACCTATGCCTCCTCTACCTGCGAGTTGGTCACCGAGATACTTCAATACATTAGCGAGGGAATAAGAATACGACCCATCGAGGCTGAAGCCCTTTTGGCCGGGATTATTATAGACACGAAAAACTTTACATACAAAACCGGGGTAAAAACCTTTGAGGCAGCCTCATTCCTGCGGCGTATGGGGGCAGACACAACAGCTGTCAAACAGCTCTTCCAGGATGATATGGATACCTTTGTGGCCAGGGCTGAAACGGTAAAAAACGCACGGATGGTACACGGGTCCATAGCCATATCCGTATGTCCCGAGGGTATTGAAAGTCCGCTTCTTGTTACCGCCCAGGCAGCCAATTCCCTTTTGGATATACGGGGTGTAAAGGCCGCTTTTGTACTTTGTAAATATAACCAGAACATATTTATAAGCGGCAGGTCGTTGGGAGAAATAAACGTTCAGCTTATTATGGAAAGCCTCGGCGGAGGAGGACATATGACGGTGGCGGGGGTTCAACTTACAGGGGTGGAGGTGGAAGAGGCCCGGGTAATGCTGGAGGAAGCTCTTAACCAATATATAGAGGAAGGTGATGTATGATGGAAGTTATACTCCTTAAGGATGTAAAGGGACAGGGCAAAAAGGGGGAGGTGATAAAGGTAAGCAACGGGTATGCCAGGAACTTCCTGCTGCCTAAGGGATACGCAGTTATGGCCACCGAAAAGGGTAAAAAAAAGATAAGTGAGCAAAATGCAATGATGCGTAAGAAAATGCAGACCGAAGAGGCGATGGCTAAAGAACGGGCGGAAAAGATATCGTCCCTTAAGGTGGAGCTTATGGTCAAAGCCGGCGAAAACGGTAAGCTCTTCGGCTCGGTGACCGGGAAGGATATAGCTGAGGGGCTTAAAGCCCAGCACGGTATAAAGGTGGACAAGAAAAAAGTTGTACTGCCTGAGCCCATTAAAAACACCGGTGAATTCAAAGTAGAAATAAAGGTATATCCAGAGATATCAGCTATGCTGGAAGTTATAATAGCGCAAGAATAGAAAAGGGGAGTTCATGTTGGAGGGAAACGCAGAAAAATACATAGCCAAGTCAGTCGGTTCTGAGCATAAACCGGATAAAAGGATGCTGGAAAGACAGGTATCGGTCCTTGGAGAAATGCTTATTGACAGTATGGGGGTAAAGGCCTACAACGAAAAAGTCAGGGAATTCAGGCTTGAGGAGACATTACAGGGGAACGATGTGGTTCTGAAAATACATGCTTTACAGAGAATTGCCCTTGGCCCGGAAGCTAAACCTCCCCAGCCGGAGGACTGTCTTGTTGCGGTTAAGGAGTTGCGTACCAGAATTATCGATATGCTGGCCCAAAGGGTGGTAAAGGAAAGGATAAACAAGGAACTCCAGGACAGGATTCAGCAGCGACAGGACCAATACATGCAGGAACTTAAACTGGCCATTCTGAAAAAACACTCGGGGCCGGAGAATCCAACCACGCTCAAAAAATACGCCAGTCTGCAGGAACTGGAGCGAAGAAGCCTGGGCAAGTCCATAATGGAGGTGCTCAGGCCTTCGACCGTTGACGAGATAGTTGGCCAGCAGAGGGCCATAAAGGCACTTATGGCAAAGATTGGTTCTCCCTATCCCCAGCATGTACTGCTCTATGGCCCCCCGGGAGTGGGGAAGACCTCCGTAGCACGGCTGGCGCTGAAGGTGGCAAAGACCAAGAAGCATTCCCCCTTTACCGGGGATTCCAGCTTTATCGAGGTGGACGGAACCACTCTGAGGTGGGATACAAGGGAAATAGCAAATCCCCTTCTTGGGTCAGTACACGACCCCATATACCAGGGAAGCAACAAGGAGCTGTCCGAGACGGGTATTCCCGAGCCTAAGACAGGGCTTGTGACCCAGGCCCACGGAGGGATACTGTTTATAGACGAAATAGGTGAGATGGACCCGGTACTGCAGAACAAACTTCTGAAGGTGTTGGAGGACAAAAGGATTAGTTTCGAATCCATATACTACGATGATTCCAACAAAAATATTCCCCTTTATATACAAAAGCTCTTTGAAGAGGGAGCACCGGCGGATTTCATACTGATAGGGGCCACCACCCGACAGCCG
Source organism: Bacillota bacterium (assembly GCA_028686075.1). Lineage (GTDB taxonomy): Bacteria > Bacillota > Clostridia > Ch29 > Ch29 > JAAYEV01. The sequence goes on along the minus strand of JAQUCT010000001.1, from coordinate 42,280 downwards.
GAAAGTATAAACCCGGCGTTCCGCTCAAGATGTACCGAGGTATTCTTCGACCCTTTAACCCCTGCGGATATTGTAATAATAATAAATAATGCAATTGATAAACTGGGGGTACAAATTGAAAAGGGTTGCGCAGAGATTATAAGTCAGTATACAATAGAAGGGCGGAAAGCTGTCAATATTTTGGCGGATGCGTATAATATAGCAATTACAAGTGCGGATTGTGCCCCTGAAGAGGTGCGTATAAGTTGCAGTGACGTATACACCGTTATACAGAACAGCCGGCTTGCTCCCTGTGTCAGGCTTACCGATAAGATTCACTCAAGAATCGGCAGGGTACTGGCCTTGGGAGTGGCAGGATATATCGGTTCGGTCTTGGAGATAGAAGCGATAGCCTTTCCGGCACTCAAAAAGGGAGAGGGAACCATAAGGATTAACGATACCGCCGGTTCCATGACAAAGGATTCGGTGTTTAATGCGGCGGCGGTAATAAGAAAAATATCCGGTGAATTTGTTAGCGATTATGACGTCCATGTAAACTGCATAGGAGGGGGAAGGGTTGACGGGCCCTCGGCAGGAATAGCGATTCTTACCGCCCTTGCCAGTGCCATTACCCAAAGGCCCGTAAGGCAGGACATAGCGGTGACGGGAGAGATTTCCATACAGGGAGAGGTAAAACCGGTAGGGGGAATAATCGAAAAGATATATGGAGCAAAACAAAACGATATGTCAGCGGTAATAATTCCTGCTAAGAACTCAAAAGAAGTGCCTGCTGACCTGTCGGGTATAGAGGTTTATGCAGTGAAAAGGGCGGAAGAGGTGCTAGAAATACTCTTTTCGGATAATTAGGTGGTGGATAATATGAAGGCCATAGGAAAAATACCTCCCCACAGCATAGAAGCAGAGCAGTCAGTTTTAGGTGCTATGCTGCTTGACAGGGATGCAATAATAACCGTTTCCGAGCATATAAAGCCGGAGGATTTTTACAAGGACAGCCACAGGGAAGTCTTTGAGGCGGTGGTGGAGCTCTTTGAAAAGGGTGAGCCGGTTGACCTTGTAACTCTTTCGGAGCAGCTTAGACAGAGGGATACCCTTGAAGCCGTCGGAGGTGTGGCTTTTTTGACCGATCTGTCCTCTAGCGTCCCCACCATAGCCAATGTAGACCATTACGCCAGGATTATCCAGGAAAAGGCTTTATTGAGAAGGCTTATTAGAGCCTGTGGAGAAATATCCGATATGAGTTTTGAAGCGGCGAAGGAAGCGGCGGATATAATAGAGTTTGCAGAAAAGGGGATATTTGATATTTCCCAGAGGAGGACCTCCAAGGGGTTTATTCTACTTAAGGATATACTTGTTTCCAGCTTTAACAGGATAGAGGAACTGTACAATACCAAGGGCAGGCTCACCGGGGTTCCTACCGGTTTCATGGACATTGACAGTAAGACCTCCGGGTTGCAAAGAAGTGATTTGGTACTGGTGGCCGCAAGGCCTTCCATGGGAAAGACCGCCTTTGCACTTAATATTGCCCAGTACGCAGCCCTGAAAGCCAAGGTTTCGGTGGCCATATTCAGTCTTGAGATGTCAAAGGAGCAGCTGGTAAACCGTATGATTTGTGCCGAGGCTAATATAGACAGCCATAAGCTTCGTACGGGAAATCTCGGGGACGACGACTGGCCCAAGCTTGCTGCTGCAGTGAGCAGGCTTTCGGAGGCAAATATCTATATAGATGATACGCCGGGGATAACGGTGGCGGAGATGCGTTCCAAGTGCAGAAGGCTCAAGCTTGAGAGAGGTCTGGAGCTGGTGCTTATCGATTACCTTCAGCTTATGCAGGGAAGCGGTAGGTCTGAAAGCAGACAGCAGGAAATATCCGAAATATCCAGGTCGCTTAAAGCCCTGGCCAGGGAGATGGACTGCCCTGTTCTGGCCATGTCACAGCTTAGCAGGGCACCGGAAATGCGATCGGAGCACCGTCCAATGCTGTCCGACTTAAGGGAATCCGGGGCAATAGAGCAGGACGCCGATGTGGTGATGTTCCTGTACAGAGATGAATACTATAATCCCGATACAGAAAAAAAAGGTATCGCCGAAATATTGCTGGCAAAACAGAGGAACGGCCCTACCGGTATGGTGGAGCTGGTATGGCTGGACAAGTTTACAAAGTTTGCGGACATGGCGAAATTTAAGGAAGAATAGCGAAATAAGAATGTGTGTTTGTGTATATCTCTGTGGATAGTGTGGATAAATGTGGATATCTATACACCTACTGTTGATAACAAAAGTCCGTGATATATGGTCGGTTTTTGTTTGTAAAGGGTTTTGAGGGATATTAATATTAACAATATTGGTAATGCTATATATAACATGATAAAGACTTTACATCTTCTAGCATGTCATCCTGAGCGAAGCGAAGGATCTATCCAAGAAGATTCTTCACTACGTTCAGAACGACAAAGTCGGATTCTTCGGGCTTCGCCCTCAGAATGACAGACAAAAGTCATAATGACAAGTAATGTAATATTATTAATGCATTATATATAATAACTAAAGGGAGGGAACCTAAAATGTCGAAAAAAGTTACCAATGATATGACCATTGCCCAGGTGCTTATGATGGACAGGAGTACCGCTTCAATATTCATGAAGCACGGTATGCACTGTATCGGATGCCCTGCCTCTTCGGGGGAAAGTATAGAGGAGGCCAGTGCGGTCCACGGAATAAACGCCGACGACCTTTTGCGGGACCTAAACGAATACTTCGAAAAGAAATAGGACAGCCTCAGGGCTGTTTTATTTTACCGTCATTCACAATTTGACTGAAAGGATATACTCTGGTACTATATCTTAGGATTATGATATATATAACGTATTTATGGCTTTATATCGTCTTGCGTGTCATGCTGAGCGACCTTTTTGTCATGCTGAGCGAAGCGAAGGACCTTATGTAAATTTCAAGAAAGATTCTTCGGGCTTCGCTTCTTCAGAACGACAAAGTAGGATTCTTTGGGTTTCGCCCTCAGAATGACATATAAGGGAATGTAATACTATTAATGCGTTATATATAGGTAAGGAGGGCTACTATGGCACTTAAGGATAAATATGATGTAATAATTGTAGGTTCCGGGCCTGCCGGCATATTTACCGCCTTGGAGCTTACGGGGCACGGGAACTGTGATATACTTATGCTGGATAAGGGCAGGAAGATAAGCAGCAGAAAGTGTCCCGCCCGGGAAGGGAAATGTGTAAACTGCGACCCCTGCTCAATAATAACCGGCTGGGCGGGGGCGGGAGCTTTCAGCGACGGTAAGCTTTCGCTGAGCCCGGAAGTCGGCGGCAATATAACCGATTATATATCCGCTGAGGAGGCGGAGGAACTGATAGGATATGCCGATGATATTTATCTTAAGTTTGGTGCCGGGCCGGAGGTATACGGGCTTAATGAAAGAAGGATAGAGGAATTGGTGTATGAGGCGTCAAGGTATGGGATTAAACTGGTTCCCTGCCCGGTTCGGCATCTTGGCACCGACAGAGCCTTCCATGTGCTTAAGGCCATGTATGAATACCTGATAGACAAGGGAGTGGAGTTTAGGGGCCTTACAACCGTGGAGGAAGTCCTTGTTTCGGACGGTGAGGCAACCGGGGTAAGGGCAAGGTACAAAAACGGCGAAGTTACGGAAATAGGGGCAAACCATGTGGTGGTGGCCCCGGGCAGAGGAGGATCTCTCTGGCTTTCGGAACAGGCTGTCAGGCTGGGTATAGGCATAAGGAACAACGCCGTGGATATAGGCGTCAGGGTGGAGGTTCCCAATTCGGTTATGGACCATCTTACCCGGGACCTCTATGAGGCAAAGCTTATTTACTATTCCGACACCTTTGAGAACAAGGCCAGGACATTTTGTATGAATCCCGGCGGAATGGTATCGGAGGAACATTACGAGGAGGGGCTTGTGGTGGTAAACGGCCACAGCTATTCAGACCCAGGTTTACGGACGGGCAATACAAACTTTGCTCTGCTTATATCCACCACCTTCACCGAACCCTTCAATCAGCCGATAGAATACGGGAAATATATAGCAAAGCTTGCAAACATGTTGACGGGCGGAGGTATTATGGTCCAAAGGCTGGGGGACCTGCTAAAGGGCAGGAGAACAAGCCCGGACAGGTTGAAGAAGTCTACCACCGTACCTACGCTAAAAAGTGCCGTTCCGGGGGACTTAAGCTTTGTACTTCCAGACCGGCATCTAACATCCATCGTGGAGGCACTACGGGCCTTTGACAAGTTGGCACCCAATCTTTATTCGAGGAACACTCTGCTCTACGGATGCGAAGTCAAATTTTACAGCAGCAAGGTTGAGGTTGACAACAGATTTCAGACTGCTGTTAAAGGTTTGTATACCATAGGCGACGGAGCGGGAATAACAAGGGGCCTTATGCAGGCATCGGTGACCGGAATAATAGTGGCAAGGGAAATAGCCGGCTGAGCCTTATTTTCTGCCGGCCGAAGGGATGGAGGCATTATAGGCGACAATAATCGGATAATTCATATGGCCGGATTTTTATCCGGAACCGCGGGGTGTGGTGCCAGTGGAAGAAGAAAAGAAATACCAGTGCAAAGTTAGAATCGGGAGACTTAATGGCGGTTATTCATCGGGTAAAGGCAGAAACTAAGCCTTTTTGGATAAATTACCGGTCGGTTCCCTGAATAGGTATATTGACAAAGGATCGGTTTTGGTTTAATATATTCTAGTAACGCATGACCCATTAGCTCAGTCGGTAGAGCACCTGACTCTTAATCAGGGTGTCCAGGGTTCGAGTCCCTGATGGGTCACCAGCTCCATTAAATTCAAACACTGCATTTAAAGCAGTGTTTTTTTAAATATTATTCCTCTTACATCCTGAGGTCATGGCCGTAGAATTCCAGTGCTCTGTACGGCTCTGACAGCCTTGAGAATACCCGTTGACCATAGGTTTCTAAAAGCTCATCCGGTTGAAAGTTTGTGGAAATAATGGTTTTTTTCCTTTCCAGAAGCCGTGTATTTATAATGTTAAACAGCTCAGATTTAGTAAAGCTGTTTGTAAGCTCCGTGCCCAGGTCGTCTATTATCAAAAGGTCGCAGGTTAGAATAAAATCCAGCGTATCTTGGTCCGGCGCTGTATCCTTTGGCCGGAAACGGTATTCCTCCAGTATTTTAAATAGCTTGAAGGCGGTAAGGTACAGCACCGGTTTTCCCTTGTCCAGCAGTTTTTTTGCGATGCAGTTGCACATAAAGGTTTTTCCCAGTCCTGTTCCGCCGTAAAAAAGCAGGTTCTTTTCTTCATTGTTTTCGAAGTTATGCACAAAGCTTTCGCAGCGGCTTAGTATATCCAGCATGTTTTGCCTGGGCGTCTTTGAATAGCCCTGCAACTTTTTGGCGGAAAAAAGATTAATATCAAAGGTACTAAAGTTTTCCCTCGATAGAATACCGCTGAGGTTTGATTGACTATATGCCCTGTCAATAAGCTTTTGCCGGAAGCAGGAGCATTTTTTTTGCCCTACGTATCCGGTATCATTACAGTTACTGCATTTGTGTTTTATTTCCGTATAGTCCGGTGGATAACCGTGCTCTTTAAGAAGGGCAAGTTTTTCCCCCTTAAGCTTTTCCACTTTCCCGGCAAAGGCCTCCAGGTATTCCTTTTGTTCAGAAGGTTTAAGACCTATTGAATAGGAGGCGCATTCCAGCCCAAGCCTGCTTATGGTGTCGTCAATATCCCTTATCCGCGGTATCCTTCGATGGATTTCCCCTACCCTTTCCTTCCTTTCCTTGTCCGCCCGGGACTGCAAAGCCTCATATTCCTTTAATATATCGCGTACCTTTTTATCCATATATAACACTCTCCCGCAAATTATGCATCCTTATGTTTATTTAGTATTTCCTTAAGCTGTTCATTTGTCAGTTTAAGGGCTGATTGTTCAAAGCTGTGAAATTTACCTTTTGCGCTTTTGCGCCTTTGGGGTTTGGGTTCCTTTTTGCCGGCCGGTATATCGGCAAGAGTTTTCACCCCGTCCTTGTACCATTTTATTATTATTCCGTCCACATAATTGAGGGAGGGGCTTGGCGTCTGTATAACGGCCGTATCACAGGCCTTAAGGATTACTTCTACGGGCATGCTGTATTCATCCAGCCATTTATCCATATACTGCTTCTCAATTTTTGTCGGGTTCTTGGGCCTTCCCAGGGCCCTCATCACCCTATTGTACCGGGTGTACCTGGCGTCGGTGACTTCCAGGTGCTCGGAAAGTTTCTCCAGGGTGTTTATATTATTATCGTACCAGTTATTTATAATTGTATTTATGTATCTTATATTTTTGACCCCTCTTTTTTCGACGGAATACCGGAAGGCTTCCTCTATAATCTCCGGCACCATTTTTAAATCGTACAGCCATTCCAAGCACTGCAGGCTCTCGCTTGGGGTTAGGGGCCGGCATATAATTTTTTGTATTTTGTTGAACATATCCCTAATCCTTGTATCACCCATGGCTTGCATCAGGTCCGAAGGGGTATAGGCCCTCCCCGCTTCTTCGGGGGAATTGCCGGGTACGCTGCGGTAGTTGTCTATGTACAGTTGTTTAAGGCTTAAAAACTCCACGGAAAAGTTTGATTTTCCGTCCCTTGTACAGTGCTTTTTAATTATGCCCCTTTGCTCCCAGTAGTCCCATGCCTTTAAAACAGTCGATATCGGTATATCCAACGCCCGGCTAATGGTTTCGTTGGAAAAAACCGAGGAGTGGCCCGGACTGCAGGCGTACTTATACCCAAGCAGGTATACCTTAACGAAGTTACCCTCTGCGGAGGGCATAAAAGCATCAATAAATATGTTTTCAACAGGTGTATCCTCAATATCTATTCCAGGTTTCCCCTTAATGAATTGCATATTATCACTCCAAAGAATATTCTGTACCCTTTTCTACATTATAACATATTAGTTATTACCCTTCCTAGCGGGGCATAAAAATATTATATAGGATAGGGGTACTCCTACTGAATGCCTCATTTGTTTGCGGGGAGGGTCGGGCATGAAAAGGGTTGTTATAATAATAATTCTGGCTGTAGTTCTTATGATATCCTGCAGCCATTTCCGGGAGGAATATTCTCCTACATCGGGATTCCCAGCGGAGGAGATAAGGGTTAACCGGTACAATATTAGCTGCTATTTTGACCAAGTAGAAAAACTGCTCAAGGGTTATCAGCATCTTACATACTATAACAATGAGGAGACCATCCTAGAAGACTTATATATGCATCTTTATCCCAACGCCTTTGAAAAGGAAGACGCAGCACCCTTCGAACCCTTTGAGCAGGGCAGCGCATATCCGGAGGGGTTTAATACCGGGTTTATCAATATAGACAATGTCCGGGTAGAGGGGCAGCGAGGGGACTGGGAATATAAAAGCAGTGACAGGGAGGTATTAATAATAAGGTTGTCTGATCCCATAGGACCGGGAGAATCCGTTGAGGTTGATATATGCTTCACAGTAAAGTTTCCTCACTGCTTCGGGCGGTTCGGATACGGGGAAAACACCGTAAAGGCCGCCAACTGGTATCCCATTGCGGCGGTGTTTGACCATAACGGATGGAACCTTGACCCTTACCACGAAATAGGAGACCCCTTCTACAGCGATGTTGCGGACTATAGGGTGAGCCTTGTTCTGCCAAAGGGTTATACGGTGGCGTCAACGGGGGAGGTCTTAAAGAACCGCAGGCACTATGGAGAAAACAGGGAATGGACCATGCAGGCAGAAAAGGTAAGGGACTTTGCGTGGATCGCCGCAGAGGACTTTTCGGTGGGCAGTAAAAAGACCGACGGTACAACGGTAAGGTCCTATTATTTTGACAAGGGGACTGGCAAAAAGGCCCTTGAATACGCTGTTGATGCGGTTTCCATATTTAACGAATGCTTTGGTAAATACCCCTACAAAAATTATTCGGTGGTTGCGGCAGATTTTTTTGTGGGGGGAATGGAGTATCCAAATCTTGTTTTAATTAGCAAAGAGTTATATAATATTGAAAGGTTGTTTACGCTGGAATATATAACTGTACATGAAACGGCGCACCAATGGTGGTACGGCATAGTTGGTAGCAACCAAGTCGGGGAGGCATGGTTGGACGAAGGCCTGACCGAGTATTCCACGATACTCTATTTTGAAAAGAAGTATGGACCCGATACCGCTAAGGGGCTGTTTGAGAACCTTATCAAAAAAAGGTATTATGAATATGTGGCGGCGGCAGAGGAAGGGCCCGGCGCAAATATACAGGGCACCCTTGAGGAATACCGGGATTCGGAGCAGTACCATACCCTTGTATATTGCGGAGGGGCTTTGATATTCCAGAACTTAAGGGATATAATGGGGGACGAGAAATTCTTCAGGGTTTTGGAAGTCTATTACAGGAACTATGCCTTCCAGAACGCGACAGCGGAAGACTTTATCCGAATCATTGAGAACATGGGCGATAATAGCCTGGGTGAACGGATTCGGGAATGGCTTGTGATGGGGTTTTAAGCCTTTTTTGGAAAAATGCATAAAAAACATTTATAAGCAGATAACTATGTTATGATTACAAATGTACATAAGAAGGAACGCCTCCCACATTACGGAAAAACTGATTTAAAGTAATGGAGGAAAGGGGACGAACAATGGATAAACCGTCTAACGAAAACCATGTAAGGGAGTTTGTTGCACGATTTTTAGAAAAGACGGGTCATGGGAAGAAAAAAGCTGTTGTAACCGTTGTTTGTATTGTGGTACTGCTGGCAGCAGTATACGCTTATACGGAGATATCCCGCACCGGGTATATGGTATCCTTAAACGGTACCCCCATAGGAATTGTGAAGGAGCAAGAAATGGCCATGGAAGTGCTGGACCGTCTGGACGATGAAATTCTGGCGGGGGACGATGGCCTTGTATTGACTGCAGAACTTAATGTGAAAAAGATTAAAATAGATAAAAGGTTAGACAACATATTGGATGAGGAAAGCCTAAAAAAAGAACTTGAAAGAAATATTGAATTGAGAAAAAAAGCAATCACCCTCTGTATTGACGGAAGACCCGTATTATCGGTTGTAGGTATGGATAAGGCCCAGAACCTTCTTGAAAGGGTAAAGGAGGTCTTTGCTCAGAAGGAGCAGGATGTGGACCTCTGTGGTATAGACATAAAGGAAAGGGTGGAGCTTGTTGACAGCCCGGTAGAACCTGAGGATATAATGGACCCGGAGGATGCCTATAAATACCTGTTAAACGGTACCATCGAGAGTAAAGTGTATACCGTTTCCAGGGGGGACAGCCTTTGGGGAATATCCCGAAACCACAACATTACTGTAGAGGACCTGGAAAAAGCGAACCCCGAGGTGGACCCCAAAAAGCTGCAGATTGGGCAGCAGCTCAGCATGATTGTACCCAAACCCTTTGTAACGGTGGTTACCGAGGAAATAGTCACCCTCAAGGAGAATATACCCTATGATACCGAGTACAGGGAAAGTAGTGAGTTCTACAAGGGAGAATCGATAGTAAAAATATCTGGAAGGTACGGCGAGAGGAAAATTACCGCCAGGATAATAAGGGAAAACGGCACAGAGGCCGGCCGGGAAATATTGGACGAAAAGGTTATAAAGGACCCGGTTACAAGGATGGTTGCCGTAGGCACGAAGCCGCCGCCCCCAAGGCAGGGTACCGGAACCTTTGCGTATCCGGCAAGGGGGAAAATAACCTCCGGTTTCGGACGGAGGGGGGGACGAATGCACAACGGCATAGATATAGGAATCCCCATAGGTACCCCGGTTAAGGCGGCGGATGGAGGCACGGTGCAATTCTCCGGTAGGATGGGCACCTATGGTAACCTGGTTATAATAGACCATGGGGAAGGATTTACCACCTACTACGGACATAATTCGCAAAATCTGGTGTCCAAGGGAGATAAGGTACACAAAGGACAGACAATAGCAATGTCTGGGAACACCGGCAGGAGTACCGGGCCCCACCTGCACTTTGAGGTAAGGAAATTCGGCGCACCGGTCAATCCCACAAACTATCTGAAGTGATAAAAAAGGGCTTAGCGGCCCTTTTTAATTCTATAAATAATGTGCTTAAGACTTTACATCTTATAACGTGTCATCCTGAGCGTAATGGTTGTCATCCTGAGCGGTAGCGAAGGATCTTGCAATAGTGAAGGGTCTACCCCTAAGCAAGATTCTTCAGGCTTCGCCCTCTTAAGCGACAGAGTTGGATTATTCGGGCTTCGCTTCTTCGGAATGACAGATAAAGGAATGTAATATTATTAATGCGTTATATATAATAATTTGTTTATGTCCGGCAGGCCGTAGCCCTGCTGCTCCTTAAGCAGGTTTAAACTTTTGCAGCTGTGTTTTAAAAGGGACTTTACTTCGTCGGGGGTAAGGTCCCTGTGCTTTTCAAGCAAAAGGCAGATGGTACCGGCGACGGCAGCACAGGCTGCGGAAGTGCCGGTGCCCTGGCAATAATAATTATCCAGCCGTGTACTCCTGTGGGAAAGAGGAGACTTGGGCATAAAACACGGGTCCGAGTTTAGGGACGTTATCGCTGTGCCGGGGGCGACGAAATCCGGTCCCGGGTTTCCGTCGGCGGTATACCCCCTGCTGGAAAAGAGGGCAAGGGGATTGTCGCGGGAAACGGTTCCTCCGAAACTCTGAAGGGCACCTACGGTTATAATGTTTGGGTTAATGCCCGGCGAGGATATCCAGGAGACCTCCGGCCCGTTATTGCCTGCAGAAGTACAAACGACGACACCTAAATCCCACAGGGCCTGGGCAGCCCTTGACAGCGGGTCGTTTTCGGCGGCCAGGGAACCGGAGCAGCCAAGGGGCAGGCAGGCCAGCTTTATTCTATACTTTTCCCGGTTGTCGTATACCCACTGCATTCCGGACAGGACGGTGGACGTCCAGCCGTTTCCGCTTTGGTTTAAAACCTTAAGGCTTATGAGCCCTGCCCCGAGAGCGGTGCCGGCGTACTCCCCCTTTGACATGGAACCGTTTCCCGCAATAATACCCGCGATAAATGTTCCGTGGCCGTTGTCGTCGTAGGCAAATTCACGATCGTTAACGAAGTCCTTGAAACAAAGGATACGGTTTGCCGGCCGGATTAGGTCCGGGTGTGGGTATGTACCTGTGTCCAACAGTGCTACATTTATGTCTCTCCCGGAAAGGCCCTGGTTATGGGCGGTGCCCGATGCCATAACAGTTTTGAGGTTGTTAAGATGGGCGGCAACCGGACGGTTAAAAGACAGGTAGTGAACCTGGCTCAAAGTCTCCAGCGGTTTAATCGCGGAGGGCGGTAGCAAAACATTGCATGCTTTTATAAATGGATAATCCTTCGTTATCCTGCCACTGTGTTTTTTTATATGTTTTTTAATCCTTTCGTCAATACCGTTCACCGACTGGACTATGACTGAAAGCCACCGCGTTTTTTTTGCGGAAGCCATGTTCTTTAAGGCCGGGTCCAGCCGATGTTTAAACAGTGTTTTGTTTAATGGATGATTGACAGAACCCATAAAATCACTCCCGGATAATTAACCCATATATACATTCTATGCAGCAGCACCCCAAATGGTTAATTGACATGACAGTTAGTTTGTTGTTAAATTAAGATAATCACATTTTAAGAAAGGGATTATAAAATGTTTAAGAATGCAGGGATAATCGGTTTGATAATACTGCTACTGGCAGGGTGTGCCGGAGTCGCCGCTGACCGATCGGAAGTGCCCGCCCCAATCGAAGAAGAGCCATCGGAGGAAGCGGTTGCACAGCCCCAACCGCAAAAGTTTAGGCTTATAGCGGTCGGGGATATGATGCTTACACGGGGAGTGGGAGCAAGGATTAGAAGAAGCTCGGTACATGCTCCCTTTGACGGGGTAAGACATATACTTGAAACAGGAGACATAGTGTTTGGAAACCTTGAGACCACCATTGCAACTAGCGGCACACAGCTTCCGGGAAAGGGTATATGGTTCAGGGCGGCACCGGAGGTTACCGAGGGCTTGAAGGAGGCAGGATTCGACGTTTTGTCCCTGGCCAATAACCATACCCTGGACTACGATACCCCGGCCCTTATAGAAACCGTACAAAACCTCCAACAGGCGGGTATTGGTTATGTGGGTGCGGGGGAAAATCTTGAGCAGGCAAGAAGACCTCTTGTGGTGGTGAAGAACGGAGTGAGGGTGGGCTTTCTGGCCTATAACGAGTTTTACAATTATTTCTGGAGCTATTCCTACAGAAGAACCTTTGAGGCCACCGAAGATATGGCAGGTACCGCGCCAATGAAGGAAGAGCTTATAAGGGAAGACGTAGAGAAGCTAAAAGACTTATGCGATGTGGTGGTGGTGTCGCTTCATTGGGGTATAGAGAACAGCAACCGAATAACCCCGGCGCAGCAACAGCTTGGGCATAAAATAATAGACTGGGGTGCCGATATAGTCCTCGGGCATCATCCCCATGTTCTGCAGGGAATCGAGTTCTACAATGACAAACTGATAGTATACAGTCTCGGGAATTTTATTTTCGACCAAAACGGCGATAACAACAACCAGAGCATTATTCTTGATATAGAACTTAAGGATGGAGAAATAATCGAAGTGGCGGTCTATCCCATACAAATACACGACAAGCACCAGCCCAGGATACCCGACGATTCGAAAAAAGAAACAATACTTAACAGAATCGAAAAGCTAAGCGAGGCCCTGGGCACGTCGGCCCAGAGGGAGGAACAAGGGACGGTACTTAGAGGAATATAGGATATATTACCTATGAAGTTTATATTGGGTTTTGGTATAATCAATTAGAGGTGATGCCTGTTATGAGGGGGTTTAAAAGGGGTCTGTCAGCTGTTTTGGCGGTGCTGGCCTTAATGTTGATACTTTTTGGAATTGAGGCCATTAAACCCACCGTAACCGTGTTGGTTGAAGGGGCTGAAAGGATGAGGCTTCAAAGGCTGACAACCGGCTACACCGTAAAGGAGACCGAGGACTTTGTTATTCGGTTTTCTGCCGGGGATGTCGGGGTGGTTGGCAGGGTGGAGGACCAGGCAAAAAGACAGCTCAATCAGGTATCCGAATATTTTGGATATAAACCGGGGAAAAAGATTTATTTGACTGTGTACCATGACAGGGACTATTTGCAAAAAGGGTTGAGACTTCCCTGTCGGGGCACCACGCTAGGAGCTTATTACGCCGGCACAATAAGCGTTTTATCGCCAAACGTATGGGGAGACGAGGGGGACGAAGCGGAGGAGGGCCTGTATATACATGAGCTTACCCATCTTATTATGGCGGATATGGCCGGTGGCAATTATCCGATGTGGTTCACCGAAGGTATGGCTTTATACCAAGAGTACTTAAATACAGGTTTTGAATGGGGCAAGGAATACATTTTCCGGCGGATGCCCTATTCTCTAGACGAGCTAACCGACAACTTCGCCGGTTTGGACCAGTACCTGGCGTACAAACAGTCTTTTTTGCTGGTAAAAACGCTGGTTGAGAGGGAGGGTAGGGATAAAACCCTGGAATTGTTCCAAGCCCTCAAGGAAAACACGCCCTTTGATGAGGCCTTTAGAAAGGTGTTTGGTTATTTGCCTGAGGACCTTTACGGCTTTGCCGGTCAGTTACCCGAAAAATGAAGTATGCAAGGGTTGGGGGACCCGTGCATATCAAAATTGGGGATTGATTGGGGGATCTTACTGATTCCACTTGCACTGTTCGATGTCAGCCAACAAATGGCCTCATCTAGCTACTATTTTAACCAAAATGTGACAAAAGTCTATAGGAATTGCGGTTTATTTTTATCGGGGCACACGTCCTAAAAAGCATGGGACAAACCTCCCGATTCTGTTATAATTAGTCCGAACAGGGAGGAAAAAGGCTTTGCAGGTATAATTACTAAATAATAACCTTTTGAGGTGATGCTATTATGAATAAAAAAATACTGGTTGTGGACGATGAAAAGCCAATAGCCGACATTCTGAAGTTCAACCTTGAAAAGGAGGGTTATACGGTTGAATTGGCCTACGATGGCCAGGAGGCCATCGAGAAGACCCAGAGGGAAAACCCCGATTTGATTCTTTTGGACATTATGCTGCCTAAAATTGACGGGTTTTCGGTATGCAAGAAGATAAGGCAGAGCATTCAGACGCCAATTATTATGCTTACGGCAAAGGAAGAGGAAGTGGACAAGGTCCTGGGCCTGGAGTTAGGTGCCGATGACTATATAACAAAACCCTTCGGGATCAGGGAACTTCTGGCGCGGGTGAAGGCTAACTTAAGAAGGGCGGAGATACCCGTGGGCAGCGAGCCCGGTTTGGACAACTGCATCAAATCCGGTAATCTTATTATAGACTTTGCGAAATATGAAGTGAGGAAGGAAGGGAAGTCCGTAGAGCTTACGCTGAGGGAGTTTGAACTGATAAAATACCTGGCCTCTCAGACCGAGCAGGTTTTCACACGGGAAACCCTGCTTGAGGACGTATGGGGCTACGAGTATTATGGAGATGTAAGGACGGTGGACGTCACCATACGCCGCCTCAGGGAAAAGATTGAGGACGATTCCAGCAATCCCAAATACATCATTACAAAGCGTGGTGTAGGTTACTATTTCAGGAGGGTTTAGCTGAATGTTCAAGAGCATTCAATGGAAGATAGTAATAATATATTTTCTGCTTGTCTTTCTGGCTATGGTTATAGTTGGAGCTATTATAATAACGCAGATGGAGCAGTACCTCCAGGAAAACCTTGTTGAAACCCTGGACAAGGAGGCACAAATTCTTTCGGTTCAGATAAGGGGCATAAGCGTTGTGGGTGCTCCGGACATACAGAGGATTATAGAAAGATGGTACGAGGTAAGCCTTTCCCCCCATATAAGGGAGGTCTATGTACTTAATACTGAAAGACTGGTTATAGGAAGTAACGTCCAGGGGACAAACGGAAGTTTAATAGCGGATATTTTGGGAACAGACCCGCCCACCGTTCTGCATTCGTCGCTGACCGGAAGGAAGGAGACGGAGGTTTTAAGAAACGAAGGCGGGCAGATGTATATTATGGATTATGCCTTCCCGGTCAAGAACAATTCGGAACAGGTGGAAAAAATAATATATATGAGGGCCGGAATGGCAGGGGTGGTTGCCACCCTTGACAAGGCTAAAAATATTCTGACATCGGCGACTCTATTGGCACTTATTATAACTGTTATACTGGGATCGCTGTTGGCAAGGAGCATTACCGGGCCAATAAAGGAGGTTACCTCGAAGGCGGAAAAGATGGCGGAAGGGGACTTTGACCACAGGCTGGAGGTAAAATCCACCGATGAAATAGGGCAGCTCACCCAGATGTTCAATTACCTTACCCAGAAACTGAAAATAACTCTCGGGGAGATAGCAAACGAAAAAGGAAAGATGGAATCCATCCTTTCCTATATGACCGACGGCGTAATAGCGGTGAACGTGGACGGAGAAATAATCCACATAAATCCTGCCGCTATGAGACTTTTGGGTATTAAGGGCAATATCCAGGGAACAAAGCTTGAGAAAATGTTTGCCGGGATGGGTATAGACCTGGATATAAAGCGGATTAAAGAACGTCCGCCCAATCAGGAAAGCATTATTCCCCAAAAGGACACAATACTGAGGATGGAGACTGCCGCGTTCAAGAGCGAGCAAAGGAAAACCCTGGGCTATATTTTGGTGTTCCAGGACATAACCGAGCAGCATAGGCTGGAGACAATGAGGAGGGAGTACGTAGCCAACGTTTCCCACGAACTCCGGACTCCCCTTACCACCATACGTAGCTATGTGGAGACACTGCTGGAGGGGGTTATCGACCAAAGGGAACTGGCCACCGAATTTCTGTCAGTGGTTAACAGCGAGACAGAGCGCATGACACGGCTGGTAAAAGACCTCCTGCTTTTGTCCAAGCTTGACTATCAGCAGACCCAGTGGAACAAGACCTGGTTTGACCTGGAAAAGGTAATAGACGAGACGGTTAGAAAGCTGGACATACCAATCAAACAGAAAGGACATACCCTTGCCGTTAAAAAGACGGCTCCTCTGCCACCCTTTGAAGGGGATAAGGATAAAATAGAACAGGTTGTACTAAATATACTGAGCAATGCAATTAAATACACTAAGGACAACGGAAGGATAGAAGTAATTACCGGGTATTCCGACGGAAAGGCAAGTATAGCCGTCCGGGATAACGGAATAGGTATTCCCGAGACCGATATGATCAGAGTCTTTGAGAGGTTTTACAGGGTAGACAAGTCAAGGGCGAGGGAGCTTGGGGGCACCGGCTTGGGGCTTTCGATAGCCCGACAGATAATAGAGGCCCATGGGGGAGAAATAAGCATAAGCAGTCGGCATGGCGAAGGTACAACGGTTACAATACTGTTGCCCGCTTAAATGCCCTGTTTTTGTAAGGATATCTTAATTTTTCTGTAACACGGCTGTAATATACTTAGGATATAATTTTACAAGAGGTATTGTATCGAAATACTTACCCTGTTACAACAATCCGGGAGGATGACCTATGATTAGGAAGGTATATCCAGTTATTATTCTCAGCTTAATACTTGTATTAAACATGCTTACACCGGTGTTGGCAGCCCCCGGCATAGTAGAGCTTATTAAGCCTATTACCGATATTAAGACGGTAAACAAAAACATTATAATATCCGGCTGGGCCGAGGCTGACACCTCCATTGAAGTGAGGGTTTACAGCAGAGTGTCGCAAAAGGTTGAAGGGGAAGAGGTTTACAATTGGGAGGAATACATACAGCCGGGTAAGGAGGCCGGGCTGGTGGTTGGACCCACCGGCTTTTTTGCACGGGAAGTGGAGCTTAAGAACGGTACCAACAAGGTTGTAATAAAGGCGGTTAACCCGGAAGATGAAGAGGAGATTATAGAGGGAATGGTTACGCTGTCCAGCAAAGAAGAGGTAAGGGAAGCGGTGCAGAACCTACTTAACTTTAATTTCCTTGATATAATAAAAGAGATAATAAAATAAAAGGTTAGTCCCCATCTCGGTTCGGAGTTGGTCTTAATGAACAAAGAGAAGGTAAAAAACTGGATTTTGATAGGGCTTGTGCTTCTCAGTTTCGGTTTAACTACACAGCTATGGCTCAGCGTTCCAATTGATAAGATAATTCCTGAAGAGCAAGCCTTTTCTGGACAGGATAGTAAAGAAGACTATGACCTGTCTAGTTTTGTTTTACCCCAATAC
The DNA here is from genome assembly GCA_028686075.1 of Bacillota bacterium. GTDB lineage: Bacteria > Bacillota > Clostridia > Ch29 > Ch29 > JAAYEV01. The sequence continues at coordinate 25,017 of JAQUCT010000001.1, read as the reverse complement.
ATAGTGGTTAACTTTGGCGGCCAGTCGCATACCAAGCTGATAAACGATTCTTCAAACGGAAGGGTTTTTATTGAAATATATCAGGAAGTATCCAAAATACTGGAACACATTTTCACAAGCGAACAGGATATAGCTTTTTCGCAGGTACAGTTGGAGGAATGGATCGCAGCCAGAGAGAGTAAATCCATTGAGGTGGATTATCGATGGGCGTTTGATTTATCCATATTCAGGGAAGTATTCGGCAGGGGAAAGGCCCGGGAAGGCATCCCCATTGCCGGTATAAAAGGCCTTATAGTATCGTTGGGCCGTGACGGGGCAGTTTATATTTACGACGGGGTAAAAGGAGCGGTTTACAAATCGGAACGGCCCTACGTTAATGCCTCGCTGAATCGGCTGGCCGACCGGCTTGAGGAGCGGGACCCGGTAAAATACTGGAGTCTGAGGGAAATAGGCTACAGCGAGGACAGCAGCTTTTATGTACCCCTGGACATGTCCTCATTCAATCTGCCGGTGGGTACCGCGGTGAAGGAACTGGATACCGATGCCCAGGCTATTCTGGATGCCCAGGCCTCCGGTTTTTTCAGCGACATGTCCATGGTGAGGAAGATAACCGAAATGAGCGGCTCCTTCATTTATACCGACAGCCAGAGTGCGCTGCTTAGGATAGACAGCTCCGGATTCATGGAATATATGGTTTATAGCTATGCCGGCGGAGACAAAAACCGTACGGATATAAACAGTGCCATAGACGCAGCCCTTAAATTTATAAACGTTCACGGTGGCATGCCTGAACAGTCATACCTGGAGGAAATACGGGAGGTGATTGAAAACGATTACCGCGGCCACCTATTAAAGTTTAATTATGCCTATAACGGACTACCATTTTTCCGCAGGGGTGACCTTGAAACCAGTGCCATTGAGGTTACGGTGGTGGAAGGGAAAGTGGTTAAGTATACCCGGAACATCCATCATATAACCAAGGCAAGGATAGTCCAGAAACCACTTTTGTACCCCGTGGAGGCCGCCGACGTGGTGGCGGGGGCCATAGGCGGAGCTAGTGAGACGAAAAGCCTTCCTGTTATTCTGGATATGTACCTGGGATATTGTATTGATACCGAAGGAACCAAAGAGTACCGGGCGTTCCCTGTTTGGCACATTAAGACCGAAGACAGGGCGTTTATAGTGGACGCCTATGAGGGAAGACTGGTAGAATAGAATCTGGGGGTTTAGGTTATGGACTGGGGCAGGGCAAAGACCATATTGATAGTGGCCTTCATAATTACAAACATATTTTTGGCGTATAACGTCTGGGAGGCTAAGTATTACGGCCACCGCAACGAAAGGATAAGCGACGACAGCATAAGAGAAGTGGTGGAAATACTCGGACAAAGAGGCATACAAGTTAATACCCCTATACCCAGGGACATATATACAGATGAAATACTCACCGCTAGGTACACCGAAATAGACGCGGCAGAGTTAATTAAGACAGTCTATCAGGGAAAAGACGTTTTTCCCGGGGCTAAGGGGGATTCGATCAGATACTCGGAAGACGGAATAGTGTTGGAGATAAAAAACAACCGGGAAGTATTCTATAATAATCTTAGTCTTCGGAATCAGCCTAAGGGGAATCTGACTGAGGAGCAGGCGGTTGACATAGCCGAGAACTATCTTAGGGAGAACGGCTTATACAAACCCACAATGACCATTGACAGCGTTGTTCCCAACGGGGACGGGTATTTGCTGTCCTTCCTGCAGAAGTATAAGGACAAACTGCTGGAGGTAAGCGTTGTGGAAATGGAGGTCACTTCCGGTGGCGTGAATTCCATGCATATGCTGTGGCTTGATCCGGTTAAGGCGGAAAGGAGCAGGAAAAAGATATCCCACGCCGTTGATGCGCTGATAAAGGTGGCGGGACAAAAAGAGATACTGAAAAGGGTGCCGGTGGAGATAGACAGCATAAGGCTGGTGCATTATTTCGATTGGAAGACAGCCCGGGAAGGGGAGGCGTTCCCGGCGTGGCGTATATGCGTCGACGGGGAAGCGTATTATGTAAATGCACTCTCAGGGCAAATAAGCAAATAAGGAGCCTATTTACAAAAACAGGTTTCATATTGCAGACAAATGCAATTAGGCTTCATGAATACCCGCTTTTGCAAAAATGCTTTAGAGGAAACTTTAGCCTTGCTTCTTGAAAAACCTAACGCATTTTATGCGCCCTCCATGGCGCAAAAGCCTGGCCTGGCGTTCTGCCAGGCCTACGGTTTTTCTGCGAAGCTTCAGCGAGTTTCCTTGCTAAACCATTTTGAGCATGCGCTTCCGTTTCATGAAGCCTTATGTATTTTAGTAATTAGGCTATTTTATGATATTGGCAGGAATTTATTGTTATTTGTTGAATACTATATTTTCATTGGTTAACATGGCATTTATGATATAATATATTTCAGGACAATCAGAAGGGAGTTACGGCGGTGTGGAGAAGCTTTTGATTAATGGTGGCAAACCGTTGGTAGGACATGTGTCGGTGAGTGGAGCAAAAAATGCGACTGTGGCACTTATACCGGCAGCCCTGCTTGCGAATGATAGATGCGTTTTGGAGAATCTGCCCTTAATAAGAGATGTAAAGGTCTTAATGGAGATACTAGAGCAGATGGGTGCCAAGGTACGGGAGGACGAGAACGGTACCCTGGAAATTGATTCCTCTGATTTGAACCACCTCCATATCACCAACGGCAAGGTGAAGGAACTGAGAGCATCCTATTACCTGTTGGGGGCACTTCTTGCTCGTTTTAAGGAGGTTTCCATGGCGTACCCCGGCGGCTGTGATATAGGCTTGCGACCCATAGACCAGCACGTAAAAGGTTTTAGGGCCCTGGGGGCGGAGGTGGAGATAGAACATGGAATGATAAACCTTAAGGCGGACAGGCTTGTCGGCAGCCATATATTCCTAGACGTTGTAAGTGTAGGGGCCACCATAAATCTTATGATAGCCGCCACCATGGCGGAGGGCACAACGGTACTGGAAAACGTGGCCAAGGAACCCCATGTGGTGGACGTGGCAAACTTTCTTAATTCAATGGGTGCCGACGTTAAAGGAGCGGGTACCGATGTAATCAAAATAAGAGGCGTGGAAAGTATGCACGGGAGTACCTATATGGTAATACCCGACCAGATTGAGGCCGGAACTTATATGATAGCAGCAGCGGCCATACCGGGGGGAGATGTAGTTATAGAGAACGTAATACCCAAGCACCTGGATTCCATTGCGGCCAAGTTGACTGAAATGGGGGTTGAGGTGCAGTTTAACGGAGATTCCGTAAGGGTGATAAGCAAAGGAAGACCAAAATGCGTGGATATAAAGACCCTTCCCTATCCGGGGTTCCCCACCGACCTTCAGCAGCCCATAACGTCCATGCTCACTCAGGCGGAGGGCACCAGCATGATTACCGAGAGCATCTGGGAGGGCCGCTTCAGGCATGTGGACGAGTTAAAGAGGATGGGTGCCGATATAAAGGTTGAGGGCCGGGTCGCGGTAATAGAGGGCATTAGGGACCTAAGCGGCTCCAATGTAAGTGCAACCGATTTGAGGGCCGGCGCAGCTTTAGTTATTGCGGGGCTTATGGCTAAGGGGCAGACGGAAATAAATAACCTGTTCCATATAGACCGGGGCTATGAGAACCTGGAGGGGAAGCTCGCTTCCCTTGGAGCGGAAATAAAAAGGATTAAGTATTAACCGGGCTTAAAAGCTATTCTGGGGGTTTTTATGACTATAAAATTTTGCGCATTATCCAGCGGCAGCAGCGGCAACTGCCTGTTTTTGGCGACGGGGAAAACATCGGTGCTGGTGGATGCGGGTCTTAGTGGCAAAAGAGTAGAAAAGCTAATGGGGCAGATAGAAGAGTCGCCCCGGTCGGTGACGGCCATTCTTGTGACCCATGACCATATCGATCATACAAGCGGTGTGGGGGTGTTAAGCCGCCGGTTTGACATACCCATCTATGCAAATTCCCTTACCTGGCAGGCAATGGCGGAGGGTATCGGGAAGATTTCCCCGAAAAATATTAGAGAATTCAATACCGACGAGGAGTTTAATATAGCTGATTTGTGTGTTAAACCCTATCCCGTTTCCCACGATGCGGCCGACCCTGTGGGTTTTACTTTTTGTGCAGGCAGGGTAAAGATAGCGGTGGCAAACGACCTTGGCTGCGTAACCCCTGCTGTGGAAAAGGAGTTTAAGGGCAGTAGTTTCATAATGCTAGAATCAAACCACGATACCGAAATGCTGATGGTGGGGTCCTATCCATGGTATCTCAAAAGGAGGATAGCGGGAGAAAGGGGGCACCTTTCAAACGAGGACGCAGGGGCCGCCCTATTAAGGCTTGCGGGCCAAAACACAAAGGCGGTGCTTTTGGGGCACCTCAGCAAGGAAAACAATTATCCCCTGCTGGCTCTTGAGACGGTGAAGGGCATATTGATGCAGCAGGGAATAGAGGTGGGGAGGGAAATGAATATTGACCTGTCCTTCAGGGATAAAATAAGTAGGATATATACCATAACCGACCAGGAGGTATACTGATGTCAAAGGCATGGAATGCAAGGTTATATCCCTACATAATTGTGGCGTTGATAGCTGGTGCTGTGGGCGGGACCATAGGAGGGACGAGTGGAAGGGTACAGCAAAGGCCAATCCAGTATGAGAGGCAGGGGGACGGCCAGCAATCGGACAGGATCGTGTACCCGAAGGGAGAGAGCCCGGGTATTGTAAGGGCGGTGGCGGAAAAGAACATTGAAACGGTAGTTTCAATCGTTACAGTAGAGATAAAAAGAGACGAGATATTCAACCCCACTGAGGTAAGGGGTATTGGTTCGGGGGTTATTGTCCAATCCGACGGGTACATACTTACAAACGACCATGTTGTGGGTAACAAAGCAAGGGAGATTAACGTACTCTTCGAAAACGGGCAGGAAATGTCTGCGGTGGTGCTGTGGCAGGACGCAGCCCTGGACCTGGCTATAATAAGGGTGGACGCCGTTGGGTTGCCCAAAGCGGAGCTGGGGGATTCCGACGAGGTGGCTATCGGGGATATCGCGATAGCCATAGGCAGCCCCTTAGGGCTTAGGTTCCAGAGGACGGTAACCTCCGGCGTGGTTAGTGCCCTGAACAGGTCGCTTACGGTTGGCTCGGAAGCCCAGGAGGTTATAATGGAGGACTTGCTTCAGACCGATGCTTCCATTAACCCCGGCAACAGCGGCGGGCCACTGCTAAACGCCAGGGGCCAGGTTATTGGTATAAACTCAGCTAAGGCATCGGACGCTGAGGGCATAGGTTTTGCGGTGCCCATAAACATTGCAAAGCCTATAATAAAACAGGTTGTGGACAAGGGGTTTTTCCGTCCCATGTACCTGGGCATAGACGGATACGACAGGGAAATAGCCGGTTATTATAATACCGATATTGACATACAAAAAGGAATATACGTAGTTAAGGTACACAAAAATACTCCCGCTGGCGATGCCGGGATAAGGGAAGGGGACATTATATTGGAACTGGACGGCCAGCCAGTTGATTCAATGGTAAAGATGAGGAGCATACTGTTTGGCATTGACCGGCCAGGGAAGGTCGATATATCTCTAAAAAGGGACGGCAGGGTAATAAATAAGAAAGTGGCTCTTACCTTAAGGCCGGAGGGTTTTTAAGGACACAGGCGGCGGGGAAGGGAATCTTAATGCATTTAATCCTTCTGGAACAGGTCTGCCGGTGGTTTAAACCGGTCACCCCTTAACGCATCTCACAAAACCATCTGCAGAAATAATTGCCATTCCAGTATTGGACTACACCTCGCCAGCTCCATCCGGCCTGCGTTAAGGTGCACCAAAAATTGTTTTCACATTCTTAGGAACGGCATGATTTAATGAACTCTTCTTTTGATACGCCTTCCAGTCCAAGATTTTCTGGGGTTCTACCTTCCTCCATTTCAGGTATTATTTTTCTCGCCAGTGTAATTAATGCATCAATGCATGGAGTTGGTACACCTGCAATAATTCCCAAAGTCTGAAACGCGCAAAGACCATAAGGCACATCTTCCAGAAGATAACGTGTACGAAGTGTTGTGGGCCCTTTGATACCATTATATGCATCACAGCCGGTAAGTACTTCATAAACATTTTTTCCTTTAATTTGATATAATGCCTCATATATATCCACCAAAGATTTTACAGTCAATCCAAATGCCCGGGCAATCGCCATTCGTTCTTCATCCAATCTGTCAACCAGCAAGCCTTGAGTTGGAGTAATATCCAAATAATATTCAAACTCGGTTCCCGATTCGATTCTGCCCGTGTTTAGAATGGTTGGGCCGGGGTGTACCAATGCCCCAATATTATCAAGGCCAATTTGTATTATGTCACCACAAAACTGTGCCTGAGGAATTATATCTTTGAATATTTTAGCTGCAATAGCATTATTGCAGGAAGGATAGGTTGATGCAGTAATGCTTGCTTTCTGCCCGGCAACTATAACACGGCCTATTTCTATTGCACGACAGGCAAACAACAGAGTAGATGTACACCCAAGAAGTATATCAGCAGTGCAAGTACAATCATTCAATTCTTTGCGAAATTCAACGGCACCGAGGGCAGTACAAGGATTGAGCATGATAAATTGCCCATCAACTAGATATGGAGCTATTTTTCTGGCAATTTCTTTGTGATATATAGAAGGTAAAGTAACTAAAATTATTTTTGTCCCGTTAATTACTTCACCAATATCGGTGCTGGCAAGCAGTATTTCTCCAAAACCTTCTACATTAGCACTTCCTTCGATATGAATTCCGCCTTTTTTATTTAATATATCTACTGTTTCTTGTGATATGTCATATAGTTTAACCTTCCAGTCTTGCAAAGACAAATATCCGGCAAAAGCTTGACCGCCGTTACCTGCTCCAATAATTGAAATCATTTTACCCACAAAGATTCACTCCACTCCCTTTAGAATTCATACAAGGCATAAGCCAGTGCATTTAAAGGGATGGCCCTTATATAAGATTTAATGATTCTGAGTACTTTGCGCATCTAGTTTAATCATCGCAACTATAGCGAATGCGTAAAATCTTTCTCCGTCTTAGGGCCTCCCTTTAAAGCACATTACTGTATGGTCTTTATTTCTAAATAACCGCAACTGGGCTTGTCATTACCCTTCATAGCTTAACAAGGCTAACTGACTATTAAAAAACTTATTCCTAGTCAACTTGGTCAAACATAAAAGTATTGCCCACGCCTAAAGACAACGCTTTTCTATATGCAACTGCCGCAACTGCAACATCTAGGCATCCCATACCGATTGGGACTATTAATGTTTTTTTGTCATTTAAGTTTTGGACAGATTTTAAACCTGCAGCAAGTTCGCCGATCGTGCAGTATATGTCTTTTTCTGTAATCTTGCCTTGATCAGCGAGTTTCTTGAGATTCCCCCGATGCAGACACTGGCCGATGTGGTCAACTATAATAATGTCGGAATCTAAAATACATACATCATCACATTCTTGGTACGAACCCATGGCAAGATAAATACTTCCCTTGTATAACCATTCTCCTTTAATAAAAGCATCGTCAGCCGGAGTTATGGATATGAAAGCATCACTTTCCACTACATCTTTGGGTTCATTCACAATCACTATCTCTCCTTGCACATAACTATTCATATCTTCCTTAAACTTATTTGCTGCTTCTAAAACTGGATCATAGACAATCAGCTTTTCAACATAGAACTCACTTGTAAGTGCCATGGTCTGAGTACGGGCTTGTACCCCAGCACCGTACATACCAAAGGTTGCTTTTTTCTTGTCTTTTAATAAATACCTGAGTATTGCCGCTGACTGGGCTCCGGTACGCACTTTAGTTATCCAAGTACCGTCCATTACTGCAAGAAAGTCACCATAGTTAGGTTCGACAAGCAAAATAAGGGCATTGATAAACGGCATATTAATTTCTTTCCTTCCTTTGCCGAAACCCCCTGCCCATTTCATCCCTGCAATATCCTGCCATCCAATATAAGCAGGCATCGCGTTTAATGACGCTTTATAGGGAAGTTTAGTAGGTTCACTGTCACCTAAATTAAGATTAAGCTTAGTCGGGTTGAGAGTATTACCTTTCCCCAAATCAGCAAAGGTTTTGTTGGTAATATCAATAGCCTCTCGCATGGTAATTAGTTTTTTAATATCTTTTTCACTCAATAGAATGGTCTTCATTTTATTTTCCTCCAGTACTGAGTTTTTTACTTTCATTAGCTTTTATTGTTATTATCATAACAACATATGATACTAGGATTCCATATATAGCATATGGTATTCTAGTGTGCAGCATCTGAGCAATAAAACATCCAACAAGGCCCGCGATCATACTGTTCTTCCCCACCTTTGTCGTAAGAGTTCTTCTTTTGCTGTAAGCATAGCCGGCATAAATGGGAACAAGTAATGCGGACGCAGAATATGCATATGAGGCAATTATTAAGTCCATCACTCTTGGGAAGGCGATAGCCAACATTATTGCCAAGATGGCTACAATAACCGTTGCCTTTCGAGAAACGCTCATCAATTTTTTGTCTGATGCCCCCACATTAATGTGTTTTTTATAGATATCTTGAGTGAAATTCACTGCAACAGACTGTAAAGCACTATCGGCTGTAGTAATGATTGTTGTGGAAATAAACCCTGCAAATAATGCGACTGTCCATTTAGGGATTGTTGTTAAAAACCATCCCATCGCCATCTCTCCTGTCAAGTCAGGATTTAACGATCGGATAGATACACCCATAACTACAACCCAAATTTCCAGTGCGGCAATGAGAATTCCGCTGATTATTAATGTTCTTCGGGCATTTTTGACTGTGTCTGCAGCACAAACTCTTTGCAGGGTCATTTGGTTTGTCATCATTCCGGGAGTTGCTGCAATAAACCAGAGGAGCGTTGTAGTTAAGCCTGCAGACAAAAGGCCTTCGGGAAAGGATATAATTGTTTTGTCCTGTATGTTACTGACTATATCAGTCCATCCCCCTCCCATATGGACTGCTTGGAAAGCTGTTATGCCGCATAATCCTAACATTACAACTCCAAACACAAAATCTGACCAGGCAACTGAGTTAAAGCCTGACGGTAATGTAAACAACACACATATTAATGCCACAGCAACAATAATAATATTCATACCAATTCCGGTTATTGAAGAATACAATTTACCAAATGCTGTTATTTGTGAGGCTATCCATCCAAAAGGAACCACCATTGCCATTAAAGCTGCAAAAACCAATAAAAAGTTATCTTCTCCATAAATCTTTTTCAAAATATCAGGAATAGTAGTAAATTCATTTTCCCTTAGCCATTTTGCTATGATCGCCATAAAAAAACACCCGGCAGCTCCACATATACCGTACATAATAGGTGCAAGTCCAAAATTATACCCAATTCCAACATGACCTACGAGTACGCCTCCGCCAACCAAAGTTGCAAACTGTGTAAAAACGATTACATAAGGCGGAAGTTTTCTCCCACCAATAGCCCAATCTTCACTTGACACAGTCTTTTTTTTAAAGTAAACTGCAATGAAACCACCGATTGTGATAACAACAACTGTACTTAACATTATCAACAAAAGTGCCTCGGACGAGAAAGTTCCCATAATTCTTAGTCTCCTCTCATAATATAATTTTTGACCTTATACATTGATAATTGCTACTACTCCTACTTAGAATTATATACTTACAACTCAGCTTGAGATCAATACTGTAAAATTGGTATCCTTACCACTTAACTCAAGTTAACTTTACTTTTTCATGAAATGTTTTGTATTATAAGCAGGGGCTTGCTGAACAGGGGCAAAACCCTTATAAATGCTGGGATTGAGCTCATTTTTATGATATAATAATACATATCGCGAGTTGCGAATGCAGCAAGCGAAAGCGTGAGAGGGTATCATAAAAGGTTGAGATGTTAACCCCAGGCTATATTTATTTATTATGAAACTCTCTAAGTTGGCAAGAGCGTACATTAATTGTGCAAGGGGTGAAGTATATAGTGAAAATAGGTGAAGTTTCAAAATTGCTGGGTCTTTCTGTTGCAACTATTCGGTACTATATAGAGATAGGACTTCTAGTTCCTGAACGAAAAAACTATCACCATCACTTTACGGATAAAGATGTTGAGGAGCTTAAATTGATATTAAGCTATAAAGATATGTATTTTAGTCTGAAGGAAATTCATGATATTTTATCAGTGGAAAGGGTTTCGTACAGCAATATGCCGCGAGAAACGAAAAAGGTAGTAAAACTACTGAGCAATAAATATAATAGCCTTGTATCCCAGCGCAACAGTATAGATACAGCAATAGACCGATTGAAGAAAATAATATTGGAAACAAAGCATATTAGTAGTAATCCAACAGATATTTCTGGTATTCCCCTGACTTTTTTGAAGCTTTTAAATTGTCCTGTCTGTGAATGTGATTTTGTTATAAAAGGTGCTACAATTAAAAACGGAGAGATTATTTCAGGTGAATTATTATGTAATTGTGGGAATAGGCTTGAGATACAAGACGGTATTCTTTTTGTGGATCCGGTTTCCCATATTTACGATACAACATTATTCGATATATCTAATACGCTTCTTGAAGAATATGATGCAAAGACGATAACCGTATTGAAACAAGATGAAAAACAGCTATTATCAAATCTTCTGTCCGAGAAAGAATATCATAATAAAGTAATACTTGAGACTAATATTAAGCGCTGGTTTTTCTTGTTAAAAAACATAGAATATTTTAACGAGGACAACCATTTTATTATTGCGGAAAGATATCCGGAGGTCATTAGGTTTTATAAATCCCAAATCGAAAAAAAGGGCCTTAATCATAAAGCACTTTTCCTTGTGTGTAAGCCTGACAAATACCCTATCAAGAAAAAAAGTATTGATTTATGGGTTGATTACATAGATTCAAACGAGCATAATGAAACAGAGGATTCGTTTTTACCCGAACTTATTAAACCATATTTAAATAGTAATGCCCGTGTCCACGGGATAGTAATAATCATGCCTAACCAGACTTATGTAAATGCATTGAGAGAGATCCATCCTAACGTATCCAGCAAATCAATCGAATATTTTAATCCCGGTTTATTCACAAAGAGACTCAGCAGTTTAGGCTATCATGTGTTAAATGCATTTAAGATACGGGATGTATGGGAGACAAGCAGAACAAGTGCTATTAAGGTTTCTGGAACACCCCCATACCGATTGCTGTATGTCGCAAAGAATATGGACAAGTAAGCTGTACAGCAAGTCGTCTTGCCTAACAAATGCATTAATGATACCTGTATAAAAACACCTTTTTACTATAAGTTGTTATGATGTAAATTATTTTATCCTATTTACTCCACCATTTTTGCATAAAAATTAAAAGATATGCAAAAGCCTTTTCAGCCAGAGTTTCATGGTTCTATTCGTTAATTGTATTGTCAGACTAAGCACCTCTTGACATTAATTATTATTGGTATTAATATGTAATAAATAATGTTTCCATAAAAAGGTCTAAAACGCTGCAAAGACATGCAGCTTATTTTTCGACCATGGGGTTTGAAAAAGGGGGCGCAATCCGTATGCAGGAAAGGGCGGATGGGGTTAAATTAGCACACCTTATGATACTGTTTGCTGTCTTTGTGGCGGTAGGGGTTTTGGCAGGGATGGTTTCCCTTAACAAATTGCATGATACTGTTACAATAGAGGCGGGAGAGCCCATACCAGACGTTTCCCGGTTTATTAGGGATGAAAATATTACCGGCGACTTCGTTACCGACCCGAATACGGTTGATATGAATGTTCCCGGGGTTTATAATATTGAAGTGCGGGTAGGTGGCAGAACCTATAAATCCACACTGGAGATTACGGATACCATCGCACCTTTGGCCCGACCCGTAGACAGGACAGTTCCCTCCGGAAGGGTTCTCAAGGCCGGGGACTTTGTAACCGATATTGTTGACTCAACGGAGGTCTCGGTATCCTTTGCCAATGAGCCGGATTTTAAAAGGATAGGCATCCAGGAGATAGCGGTGCTTTTGGAGGACCAAGGCGGCAATATTACCGAACAAAATGCTCTGCTCACGGTTCTGGAGGATAATGAACCGCCCAGGATAATAGGTGCCCATGACCAGACCGTTTACATAGGCGACAGGGTTTCCTACAGGCGGGACGTTTCGGTTACCGACAACATGGACGAGCATGTAAAGCTCGACATTATCAGCAGTGCCGTAAACCTAAAAAAAGAAGGTTCCTATCCTGTCATATACACCGCTGCGGATGTGTCCGGAAACACGACGGTCAAAACCGTTACGTTCACGGTGGCGCAAAAGACAGAGGATTACGTGGACAAAGAAGAATTGAACCCACTTCTGGATGAGGTTCTTAAAGACATAATATCCGAAGACATGACCCAACTCGAAAAGGCCAGGGCGATATACAACTGGACCAAACACCAGATAGGCTATGTTAACTATCCGGACATGGGCGACTGGGTGAGCGCAGCTTACCAGGGCATTAAGAACCGGAGGGGAGACTGCTTTATATACTATTCAACGGCCCAGGCACTGCTTACAAGGGCAGATATTGAAAACCAGCGCATTGCAAAGACCGGGGGAGGCCATTACTGGAACCTGGTAAACTTAGGCGACGGATGGTACCATTTTGATACAACCCCCAGAAGGGGCGGCGGCGATTTCTTCATGCTAACCGATGTTGAGCTGGAGAAATACTCCGAAAAACATAACAACAGTCATGTGTGGGACAGGACAAAATACCCGGCAACGCCAACCGAGTAGGGATGCCAGGCAATACAAGCAAGCCGTGATAAGCCGGACGGCATGGGCCGTACCCGCGCAGTACCATAAACCCTGGAGCAAGGAGGTAGCTATGCAGTACAACGTATTGGAATACCTGGAACGGACGGTTCAAGAGTTTCCCGATAAAATTGCCTACGCTAACGAAAGCACGGGTATAACCTTCAGAGAGGTTTATAATCAGGCAAGGGCGATTGGCACTTTTTTGAGCAAAAAGGGTGTATACAAACAGCCGGTGGTGGTGTTCATGAACAAGTGCCCCGAGGCTGTGGCGGCGTTTTTTGGAGTGGTGTACGGGGGGGACTTTTACGTGCCCATCGAAGAGGAGATGCCCCGTTTCCGTATACAGCTTATACTGAATAATCTAAACCCCAGAGCGATTATCTGTGACCAGGCGTCAAAAAAAGTTATGGATACCTTCCATTTTGGTGGTGAGGTTTATATTTACGACGAAATGGTCGTAACAAGCATCGATGAGGATGCCCTTGGCCGTATCCGGGAAACTGCCATAGACACCGACCCCATATACGTAATATACACATCCGGGTCTACTGGGATACCTAAGGGCGTGGTGGCATGCCACCGTTCGGTTATTGATTACATAGAGAGTCTGTCGGAGGTCCTAGGCGTTGACCAAAATACCGTATTTGGTAACCAGACTCCCTTTTGTTTTGATGCAAGCCTTAAAGAACTGTATTCGACGATAAAGGCGGGAGCAACGACATACATAATTCCCAAAAACCTTTTCATGTTCCCGGTTAAGCTGGTGGAGTTTTTGAACCGGTACCAAATAAATACGGTGTGCTGGGTGGTGCCCGCCCTTACCATGATATCCGCTTTGGGGACCCTTGACAAAACAAAGCCGGAGTGCTTACGCACCATAGCCTTTGGCAGCGAAGTGTTCCCGATAAAACAGTTCAACCTCTGGCGAAGGGCACTGCCGGATGCACAGTTTATAAATTTGTACGGGCCAACCGAAGCAACGGGAATGTGCTGTTATTTTAAGGTGGACCGCCCCTTTGAGGAGGGTGAGGTGCTGCCTATAGGAAGGCCCTTTAAGAATACCGAAATAATACTTCTGGACCAAAACAACAGGGTCCCGGCCCGGGGCGAATTAGGAGAGATCTGTGTAAGGGGTACGTCCCTTACGCTGGGCTATTACAAGGCCTTTGACAAGACGTACGAAGTTTTTGTACAAAACCCCTTAAACAATGCCTACCCGGAGAACATTTACAGGACCGGAGACCTTGGCAGGTACAATGACAGGGGAGAACTGGTATTTGTCTCCCGCAAGGACCACCAGATAAAGCATATGGGTCACCGCGTGGAGCTGGGGGAGATTGAAGTTAATGTTAACATGATAGAGGGCATTAAGAGCGCGTGCTGCGTTTACGACGAGGAAGGCAAAAAGATTGTACTCTTTTTTGTGGGCGAGGCAAGCGAAAAGGAAGTGGCCGCCACCTTAAGGGAGAGGCTACCCAGGTATATGCTGCCAAACAGAATTGAGGTACTGGAGGTTATGCCATTAACCACCAACGGCAAGATTGACCGTAAATCTTTGAAGGAACAAATAAATGCCAAAAAGAAGGAGAAATGAACATGGAAACCCTGCTGGAAATACTGAAGGAACTGCATCCCGAAGTGGACTTTGAAAACTGTGACACCCTGATAGATGACAACGTACTGGATTCCTTCGATATAATTACCATAATAGCTGAGATAAGCAGCGAGTATGATGTAAACATACCGGCGGAGGAAATAGTGCCGGAGAACTTCAATTCCGCCAAAGCCTTGTACGCTTTGATTAAACGCTTATCCGACGAATGATAACAGGGGGAGCATATGCTTTTTGCATCGTACGGATTCATACTATTTATTACTGTATTGTTTGTTGTTTACTATCTGATTCCCAGGAGGCACCAGTGGAAGTTGCTCCTTGGGGCCAGCTATCTGTTCTATTACTTTTCGGGGCCGGAAAACCTGCTGTACATATTTTTTACCTCCCTTTCAACTTACATGGTAGCGGTTAAAATAGATGCTATTCAAAAAAACCAGGCCTTATTTCTGGCAGCAAACAGCGGCCGGTTATCCCGGGAGGAGAGAAAGGCCTACCGGGCTTTAGTAAAATCGCAGCAGCGGAAATGGCTATTGCTTTGCCTAATCTTAAACTTCGGAGTGCTGGCGGTTACCAAATACACCAATTTCACAATAGCTAACATAAATTCGGTACTTAGAACCGTTGGTAGCGGAACACAGCTTTCCTTCTGGAGCCTGGCTCTGCCGATGGGTATATCCTTTTATACATTCCAGACCATGAGCTATATAATAGACGTATACAGGGGCAAACACCCGGCGGAGAGTAATTTCTTCAAGCTGGCACTTTTTACGTCCTTCTTCCCGCAGTTGGTGCAGGGGCCCATAAGCCGATTCGACGACCTGTCAAAGACATTGTATAATGAACATTCCTTTGATATCCAAAACGTAAACCGCGGCCTGCAAAGGATAATGTGGGGCTTTTTCAAAAAGGTAGTACTGGCCGACCGTATCCTGGTGGCGGTAAATACAATAATAAGGAACCCGGACATATACCAGGGAGTGTTTGTGTTTATAGGAATGCTTTTTTATGCCTACGAGCTCTATGCGGACTTTACCGGCGGTATAGACATAACAATAGGTATCGCCCAGGTGCTGGGTATTAAGGTGAAGGAAAACTTCAAGCGGCCGTACTTTTCCAAGTCAACGGCGGAGTACTGGAGAAGATGGCATATTACAATGGGCACCTGGTTTAAGGACTACCTGTTTTATCCCCTTTCGGTATCGGGACCTATGCTTAAGTTTTCGAAGTTTTCCCGCCGCCGGTTTGGGGACGGCTTGGGCAAGCGTATACCGGTATATGTATCTACTATACTAGTATGGTTTACCACCGGTCTTTGGCACGGAGCCAGCTGGAACTTTATAGTCTGGGGGCTGTTAAACGGAACAGTCATAATAGTATCTCTGGAGTGCCAGCCTCTGTACGACTGGTTTCATAGCCGGTTTCATGTAAAGCATACCTTTGGGTTTCGCCTGTTTCAGGTGGTCCGGACCGTTCTTTTGATGAGTGCCATAAGAATGCTTGACTGTTACAGGGACGTGCCGCTTACATTTAGAATGCTGGGTACTATGTTCACCCGTTTCAATGTGAGCACTCTGACTGGGAAAGCTCTTATGGGATTAGGGCTTGGAATGGCCGATTATATGGTTCTGCTGGTTGGCCTTGTGGCCCTTATTGCCGTAAGCCTTTTGCAGAGGGACGGCAGCGTAAGGAATAAGCTTGCGGTAAAACCAGCGGCGGTTCGTTTCGCGGTGTACTATGTGCTTATAATTTCCATACTGGTGCTGGGGGCCTACGGGATGGGCTATGATTCAAGCCAGTTTATATACAACCAGTTCTAGGAGGACGTTATGTTTAAGAAGAGATTTTTGACCGCTGTGGCCGTAATATTGATTATGACCGGTACCCTTTATCTTTTGGAGCGGCTGCTTATGCCTAAGCACGTATCCGCAATAGTGGAAGGGTCCCTTATTGAGGAGTACTATAAAGAGGAAAAAGGGCACGACGTGATTTTTGTCGGGGACTGTGAGGTATACGAGAGCTTTTCGCCCATAACCCTGTGGGAGCACTATGGCATCACCAGCTACATCCGGGGCAGTGCCCAGCAGCTTATATGGCAGTCCTATTACCTGTTGGAGGAGACCCTGAAATATGAGAAGCCGGAGGTGGTGGTGTTCAATGTGCTGGCAATGCAGTACGACCAGCCCCAGAAGGAGGCTTACAACCGTATGGCTCTGGACGGCATGAGAATGTCCCTTTCAAAGTTTAAGTCCATAAGGGCGTCCATGATAGAGGACGAAAAGTTTATTGAATACCTGTTCCCGCTGCTTCGGTATCACTCAAGATGGAGCGAACTTACCGCGGAGGACCTCCGGTATATGTTCCGAAAGGGAAAATTGTTCCACAACGGGTATTATATGAGGGTGGACGTAAAGCCTGTTGAAACGGTACCCAGGGGCAGGAAATTGGCGGATTATCAGTTTGGCAAAAACGCTTATTATTATCTCGACCGCATGGTAGAATTATGTAAGGAAAGTGATATAGAACTGGTGCTTATTAAGGTGCCCAGCCTTTACCCTTACTGGTATGACGAGTGGGAGGCCCAGATGGAAGACTACGCGCAAAGGCACGGGCTTATGTACATAAACTTCCTTGAGCTGATCGAAGAGGTGGGTATAGACTTTGCCCAGGACACCTACGACGCCGGGCTACACCTAAACGTAACCGGGGCAGAAAAGATGTCGGTATACTTTGGCAAAGTGCTGCAGAACACCTTTGGACTGGAAGACCGCAGGAATGAAGTGGACCTTAGCAGAGCTTGGCAGCAAAAGGCAGACTTTTATTATCGGATGAAGGAGGACCAGTACCGGGAGCTGGAGGAGTACGGGTACCTGAAAAGCCTTGGTGCCAGGCCTCCGGAAAGCACCGCGGTGGATTAAGGGGTCAGCCCGTTTAATGGAACATATAAGAAGGGAGACTCGGATTATGAAGAGATTAAGCTTAATCATATTATTGTCACTGCTTTTGACCGGGTGCAGTAGCGGTGCGGACCCCGTTTCCGGGGAGGCCCCGGAAGGGGCCGGGGATAACGGTCCGGCCGGGTACGTTTTTGAAAATGGAGGCGTTGCCATAGCCATGCATGGCGAGGTAGAGCCGATTCTGCAGGCTCTGGGCGATGCAATGGAATACTTCGAGGCGGAGAGCTGTGCGTTCCAGGGCATGGAAAAGATATTTACCTACAGCGGTTTTGAACTGCATACCTATGAAATGGAAGGCGTTGACTTCGTGGCGGCGTTGGTGTTTTTAGACGATAGCGTTTCCACTAAGGAGGGCGTATATCTTTTTTCCGGGCTGGAGGACATTTTAAGCGCATACGGGGACGGCTATACAAAGACCAACGATATGTACTCCTATGACCTTGACGGGTCCAGGCTTTCTTTCCTTATCGAAAACGATGAAGTGACGTCGATTGAATACCTGGCGGTTACCGAATAGGGACAGCTTTTTTTAACATTGATGTAAGCGTCCGAAATATCCCTTTTGGATAAAAAGGACGCTAATCACCGGGGTTTGTTCAACTAATCATCAGCGGATAAAGCATTCCGCTGATTGATTAGTTTCATTTCAGCCAGCCTCTCGGAAGATATCGGCTGTCCCTTGGGCGTTACGGCTATTTTGTAGTATTTTTCGGAAAGCATCTTTGCCAGTTGCGAAGGATTTTTAACATGTACCAGATCTGCTTTGCAGTACCGGTCCAGCCTTTTGCGGTACTCTGATATGGCTTCCATATAAAATTGTCCGCTTTGCCTGCCACAAGGATGATTCTATAATTCATATTGTTCTCCAAAAATTGTCGGTGGCATTTACCACGGTTTATTATAAGGCTTATGCGTATAGTAACATACCCCATATATTGGTCTATGTGCTTTTTAGTAGCAGATCCACTTTCAATTATAGCACCTAAGCCATAGTATATACAATAACCAGACCGTATGGGATGGGAAAAAAAGCATCCAAAGGAACGGTGACCATGTAATAAAAGGGGTTATACTATGGTGTTCACGGCAAACCAAAAATATCTAATTAACCACGGCCGAAAGTTTGATATAATAAAAGTCAGGTCAATTTTTTATTTTGCACACAGCATAGGGTGTAGGGTAGCCGACATATAGAGTTAAGGGGGAAAAGGGTTATGAAGGAAACGGGGCTACGTGTTATTAGGCTTTTTGTGGGGATTTTTCTTTATTCCACCG
Organism: Bacillota bacterium; assembly: GCA_028686075.1. Classification (GTDB taxonomy): domain Bacteria; phylum Bacillota; class Clostridia; order Ch29; family Ch29; genus JAAYEV01. Next base: position 6,293 of record JAQUCT010000001.1, on the reverse strand, counting down.
GAATTGCATTGACAATAAATGCAAATATTGGTCTCGCGCCCTGGGATGTACTGCATCAGGGTCTTTCGAAAACTATAGGAATTACTATAGGCCAGGCCAGCATAGGTATGGGTATTATAATAGTAATAATAAACAGCATAATGAAAGAAAACGTGGGATGGGGAACCCTTTCAAACATGCTGTTTGTCGGCGTGTTCCTGGACTTGCTGCTGCTTAACCACTTAATACCCGTGTTTGAAAATATAGTGGCCAGGGCTGCCATGATGTTTGGAGGCATGTTCGTTTTGGGCGTAGCATCTTTTTTGTATATAGGTGTGGGTTTGGGTGCGGGGCCCAGAGACGGTCTTATGGTGGGTCTGACCAAGAGGACCGGTAAATCTGTCCGTCTTATACGCAGCTCCATTGAAACCTGTGTTGTGGGCATGGGGTATTTATTAGGCGGGTCGGTTGGAGCGGGTACCCTTATTATGGCTCTTTCCATTGGATATTTTGTACAGCTGGCATTTCAGCTGTTCAAGTTCGACGTAAATAACGTGGAGCACAGATTTATAGACCAGGACATAAAGGCACTAAAAAAGCTTATGCATCCCAAGGCGACGGACGTGGATGCAGACGGGAGATAACAGAACAAGACATATAAAGCAAACAAAGGCTTCTGCATAAATGCAGGAGCTTTATTGTTTACAAAACGCCGCAAATAGTATAGAATTACACTAAATGAGGGGGTGATATATTGGACAGAAACCAATACATAAGAATACTTGATAAAAAGCTTAAACTTATCAGGGTTGAAAAGGGCTTTACCCAGGACAGGATGGCCCAGATTATAGGGATATCAAAAAAGACACTTGTCCAGATCGAAAAGGGGAGGGCCAGCCTGGGCTGGACCGCCTCGGTTGCCGTGTCTTCTGTTTTCGGGGACAGTGAAGTTCTCCAGATGACCTTTGGAGGAGACCCCCAGGATATGATACTTACCCTTGCCTTTGAGAATTACGAGGGTAATTACGGCAGTACCATGGGAGGCAGGATATGGTGGCGGGATATCGAGATAAAAGAAGGCTTTAGGATACAACAGAACATTATCAGCAAGCATTACAGAATACTGGATGACCGGGAGAGAAGGATATGCTCTTCCTTCGAATTTCAGTATATGAAAAAAAGGCTCAAAGAGCTGTGTGAGGCGGGGGAAAGGCATGATAACTGACATAATGCGAAGAACCATACTTGGAAAGAAAGAAAAATTCCTTTTTGAAGGCTACCGGGAGGGGATGATAGATTTTGACAGTATAGGCAGTGAAATTGGATTATATATACACATTCCCTTCTGTAAGGAAATATGTTCCTACTGTCCCTATAATAAAACAATATATAAGCGGGGCATGGCCGGGAAATACAAAAAAGCAATTATCCATGAAATAAAACTGTACAGCAAAATACTTAAAGATAAGAGTATAACATCGGTATACATAGGGGGAGGCACACCGACCCTTATGGCGGATGATCTCAAAGAAATACTGGAGCTAATAAAAAAAACATTTCGTTTCTCCGGAAACATAGGAATAGAAGCCCATCCGGCGGAAGCAAAGGATGAATTGTTTGATTCGCTGGAGGATATAGGCGTTAACCTTATAAGCCTTGGGGTTCAGACCTTTAATGATAAAATATTGGACTTTCTGGGAAGGGGTTATAGTTCAGGGGAGGCGGACAAAGCCCTGTCCATCATTAAACAATACGGGTTCAAATGTATTGATGTGGATATAATGACAAACCTTCCCGGACAGACCATGGAAGACATAGAATATGATATAAGCAGGGCCTATTCCTATGATATCGACCAACTGTCGGTATACCCGCTGATTGTTTTCCCCATGACCAAAATGGGGACGGCTATTCGGGAAAACGAGCTAAACCGTTTCAACGGTTTACAAGAGAAAAAAATACTAGGGCTAATCGATGAAATATCCCGGAAGAACGGATATAAAAGGAGCTCTGTATGGACATACGGAAAGGACGGAGGCAGCAGGTATACTTCGGTTACAAGGGAAAGCTTCGTGGGTCTGGGGGCCGGGGCGAGCTCCCTGGCGGGCGGGTATTTTTATCTGAACACCTTCAGCGTGGAGGAATACATAAAGGCACTGGAGCATGGAGGGTTGCCTATAAACCTGGTAAACCGGATGTCCGAAAAGGAGAGGATGATTTTTTGGATTTTCTGGAGATGCTACGACGGGGTAATAGACGGGGAAAGGTTTGCACGGCTTTATAACGCAGATTTGGTAAAAGAATTCCCTCTTTTGTTTGCAATGCTTAAGGCCCTTGGAATGACAAAGGTGCATGACGGCAGGTTTGAATTGACCGAGTGGGGAAGATATGCCTATCATCTGGTGGAAAAGCAGTACTCGGTAAGCTATCTAAACGACCTATGGCATGCGTCAATGAAGCAGCCATGGATAGAAGAAATAAGGCTATAGAAGGAGAAAACATGAAAAGCACAGAATTCTTATCGCTGGCGTGGTTCGGTATAAAGGAAATTCTATTAAAGAGTGAAAAGCCCATACTGGGAACTATAATACTTACCGATTACTGCAATCTTAGTTGCAAGCACTGTTCTGTCAATAACATAAACAAGAGGATGTACCCGTACCGGGATATAAGGGAGGAGATGGAAAAACTCTACAAGCTGGGCATAAGGATTTTGTTTTTCTGCGGAGGCGAAACCTTTCTTTGGAAAGACAAAGGCAAGGATGTCAGGGACCTGGTCAGGGAAGCCAAACATATGGGGTTTTACCTGGTGAATGTGGTAACAAACGGCACCGAGGGTATTGGCATCCCGGAAGCGGATGTGATATTTCTTAGTATCGATGGGACAAGGAATACACACAACCTGATAAGGGGTGATACCTACGACAGGATAATGGAGAACCTGGACAGAGCAGTAGGCTGTAATGTGTGCCTTTATATGGCGGTGAACAACCTTAACTACAGGGAGGTAGAGGAGGTAGGCGCCCTGGCGAAGGACCACCCAAATATCCGCTCCATATCATTCAACTTCCATACTCCCTACCAGGGTACCCGGCATATGGCACTTACCTTGGAACAAAAGAAGGAAACAGTGGCAAGAATAAAGGGTATGATAAAGGCAGGGTTTCCGGTTTTCAACCTTTACAGTGCCCTAGACGTATATCTCCGAAACACCTGGAAGAGGCCCTGTCACCAGTGCATGGTTTCGGAGGATGGTATAAGGTATATATGCGGCAGATGCGTGGATATCCCGGGGCTGTGCAGCGAGTGCGGCTACCTCTTCGCAGCGGAGTTTTCTCTTTTGTTCAGGGGAAACATTAGAATAATCTATGAAATGCTTAAAACATATCTGCGGTATATATAAAGGCACCTGCCGGCAGGGACCTGATAGGTCCCCTGGTTTTGTGTTAGAATATATATAGGATTAAACAGGATACAGCTTAGAAAGGACTGGTTTGATGCAAAAGACACTGGTACTGGCGGAAAAGCCTTCGGTGGGAAGGGACTTATCGAGGGTGCTGGGCTGCGGCAGAAAAGGAAACGGGTACTATGAGGGCAGGGAGTACATCGTAACCTGGGCCCTGGGACACCTGGTAACCCTGGCTGAGCCGGAGGATTATGATCAAAAATATAAATCGTGGCGTATGGAGGACCTGCCCATGCTTCCCTCCGTCCTTAAGCTGGTGGTAATAAAACAAAGCGGAAGGCAGTTTAAATGCGTAAGGCAGCAGATGCAGAGGAAGGACGTGGGGCGGATAGTAATTGCCACCGATGCCGGCCGTGAAGGGGAGCTTGTGGCCCGGTGGATCATTGAAAAGGCGGGCGTCCGAAAGCCCATAAAGCGTTTGTGGATTTCTTCGGTGACCGACAGGGCCATCAAGGAGGGGTTCAAAGCCCTAAGAGACGGCAGGGACTATGAAAACCTGTATGCCTCCGCCGTTGCCCGGGCGGAAGCCGACTGGCTGGTGGGCTTAAACGCCACCCGGGCTCTGACCTGTAAATACAACGCCCAGCTCTCCTGCGGAAGGGTGCAGACCCCCACCCTGGCTATAATCGCCAAAAGGGAGCAGGAGATTCAGAACTTTGAACCAAGACCTTTTTACGGTATAAACGCCGTGGCTGATAAATTCAAGCTTACCTGGCAGGATTCCCGGTCTAAGAGCTACAGAATCTTTGACCGGCAGGAAAGGGACAAGGTGCTGGAAAGCATGCGGGACAAGGACGCCAGGGTGGTGCAGGCGGACAGGAAGAACAAAAAAACCTTTGCTCCGCTGCCCTACGACCTGACCGAGCTGCAGCGGGACGCGAACAAATTTTTCGGTTATTCGGCAAAGGAGACCCTTTCCATTATGCAGGGGCTGTATGAGCGGCACAAACTGCTCACCTATCCTAGGACGGATTCCAGATATATTTCTACCGATATTGTAGGCACTCTAAGGGACAGGATAAGGTCCTGCGGGGTGGGCCCCTACTCAAAGGCATCGGCAAAGGCGCTCAAGGGTCCAATTACACAGAAAATGCATTTTGTGGACAACGCCAAAGTATCCGACCACCACGCCATTATTCCCACTGAGCAGTCGGTGTACCTGGACGACCTTAGTGACCGGGAAAGGAAGATATACGACCTGGTGGTTAAACGGTTTCTGTCGGTCTTTTATCCACCCTTCGAATATAAGCAGATAACCATAACAGCCGGGATCGGAGGCCAGTATTTGGCTGCCCGGGGAAAGGTCATTGTAAATCAGGGTTGGAAAGAGGTCTACCGGGACGATTTTGAAGAAGAAGTGAGCGATGAGGAAATAACCGAACAGGTTCTGCCGGACATTCAAAAGGGTGATACAATAAAAATACTTAGGCTGGAAAAGACAGAAGGCAAAACCAGACCGCCGGCCCCGTTCACGGAAGGGACCCTGCTTTCGGCCATGGAGAACCCGGCCAAATACATGGCCGGCGAAAGCAAAGACCTTATAAAGACCATAGGCGAGACCGGGGGACTGGGAACGGTGGCCACCCGGGCGGATATTATAGAAAAGCTGCATGGCAGCTTCCTTATCGAAAAGAAGGGAAAATATATCCGCATAACCTCCAAGGGCAAACAGCTTTTGGAGCTGGTCCCGGAGGACCTTAAATCTCCCGCTCTGACTGCCGAATGGGAGCAAAGGCTGAGTGCCATTTCCAGGGGCTCGGTCAAAAAGGAAGACTTTGTAAACGAAATGAAAAGCTACACCAAAACGGTAGTCCGGGAGATAAAAAACAGCGAGGCAGAGTATCGGCACGACAATATAACACGTACCAAATGCCCCGAGTGCGGCAAGTATATGCTGGAGGTAAACGGCAAGAAGGGCAGGATGCTGGTGTGCCAGGACAGGGAATGCGGGCACAGGGTAGGCATCGCAAGGGCCAGCAACGCCAGATGCCCCCAATGCCATAAAAGGATGGAGCTTCGGGGTGAGGGGGAAGGGCAGATATTTACCTGCAGCTGCGGCTACAGGGAAAAGCTGTCGGCCTTTAAACAGAGAAGGGGTAAAGAAAGCGACAAAGTCTCCAAGAGAGAGGTGCAAAAGTTTATGGAGGAGCAAAAGAAAGAAAAGGAAAAGCCAATAAATTCAGCATTGGCCGACGCCCTGTCCAAACTTGATTTGTAAACTAACGTAGGAATAAGAAACCGTCTCTGCGGACAAAATATATTATAAATGCCAGTAAAACTATCCCAAGGGGGTGTTTTTCCCGCTAAGGGTTTGCCGGACTAGCCGGAGCATTTGTTTAAAATATGCCCGTCTGCGGGAACGCGATTAGAAAATTCTTGCAATGTTGAAGTATATATGGTAGTATTACATCCGGTGTTAAAAAGTTGAGAAAAACTGAGATTATCTTTAGGCCTCTGGATACAGTAAGGACAAAAGGTGATTAGTGTTATTCCGCTTTTTGATGTAATAAATAAAAAGGAGGCCCAATTAATGCAGGGTACAGTAAAATGGTTCAATGCCGATAAAGGCTATGGCTTTATTGAATCCACCGATGGCGGGGATGTATTCGTTCATTTTTCCGCTATTCAGGACGAAGGATTCAAGACTCTCGAAGAAGGCCAAAGTGTGGAATTCGACGTAGTCGAAGGAAACCGTGGTCCGCAGGCGGCAAATGTAGTGCGTCTGTAGTAAACAAAAAAGTATTGAGGAATGGGCATTTCTGTGATACAGGAAATGCCCATATTCAATGTCGGGCAGAAAACCCGGCAGATTGATGCAACAAAGGAAAATAAAAAGAAAAAAAGGAGA
>JAQUCT010000003.1 GCA_028686075.1 Bacillota bacterium | reverse complement strand
TTTTTATTTTGTATTAATAACGAGTGTTCCTATGATTTGATTAAAACGCAAGCTTCATACCAGCCTTTTTGGCCATGTTCTTTATATGCTCGAGGCCAAGCGTAATACGGTTATCCACAACACTGAAATTCTGGGCAAGTTTTGGGGGCAGCATATCTGCAAAAAGTATGTTTGCTCCCGCCGTAAGAGCCTTCAAGTTTCCCTCGGGATCGGCAAGTCCGTTTTTTAAATTTTCTCCGGGCTGCTGTGCCGTTATATTTATTTCAGGCATCATTATGCGCAATATAGAAATCTCTTTTAAATTCTTTTCCACGCTTCCTCGTCCACCTTCTGCAGCAAGGGGTGTCCCTTTTGCCGGAAGATAAGGGATAACCGGAGCCCAGCTTATCTCAAGCTTTTTCATAAGAAGGATGTCCTCAGCTATCATTTCATCGGTCTGCCCAGGATAGTCCACAATATTTCCTGAAGCTAGACGCATCCCGCTTTCTTTTATCCATTCAATGCATTGCATACGCTTTCTAAAATTAGTAGAAGGGTTAAGGCGGTTAAAAATATTTTCCTGAGACATTTCAAATTTTAGGACATATTCGTCGGCACCCGCAGCGTGAAATTCGTTATATTTCTCTTTCGAAAACTCACCACATGCCAGGCTTATATAAAATCCCAGAGCCTTAATTTTCTCAATGAAATAGAAAATATTATCAAATCCGTATTTCGGATCTTCTCCAGAGATAAGGAATATGCGTTTAAATCCAATTTTTGAGGCAATTTTTGCCCAGGAAACAATATCATCCCTGTCTATACGATAGCGCTTTACGTTGGTGTTTCCTGCGCGCATTCCGCAATATAGACATTGATTCTTGCAAATATTGTCATATCCTAGCATAGCTGTTGCAATAAGTGAGTTATCGTTAATTTTCCTGTGAATTTCTCGAGCACGGGCTGCTACTTTATCCGTATACATTTCGTACGGCATTTTCAAAATATCCAGTATATCTGATTTTGTGTCAATTTTCATTGTTGCCATCCTTTCCGCTCATTGTTATAAGCTTTCCATTTAAAGCTTTTACTTCATCAATACTATGGGTTACCATTATAACTGTCCTGCCTTGCATGTTATCCTTTAAGTACTGCATAACGTCTTTTTTTGTATCAACGTCAAGCCCCTTGAATGGCTCATCAAGAAATAATACATCACTTTTTGCAAATATAGATCGCACTATTGCGACTCTGCGCTTCATACCGCCGCTTAATTCGCTTACAGGCTGATCAAGGCTGTCTTTAAGACCTATGTTTTCAAGATGCGAGATTACTTTGCTGGTATCAACTTTCCTGTCGCAAACAAACCGTACATTTGAAACGGCATTAAAACTTTCACAAAGCCGGTCCTCCTGAAAAACGGCACTTTTAAACCTGGGTACTCCCCTGACAGATCCGCCGTCGGGGCGTATAAACCCCATCAAAATATTTAAAAGGGTGGTTTTTCCACAGCCTGACGGACCCATTAAACAGGTTAGTCTATGCCCGGGGAAGATTGCATTGAAACCAACCAGCACATGATTTGTACCAAAACTTTTTGAAAGATTTGAAACTACGATGTCCATATTATAAACTCTCCAATCTCTTAAAGGAATACCTTAAAAGAAATAAAAATAATTTTTCAAATGCAATACTGGCTACAACAATAACTACGGTCCATGCTAATAGATCGCCCGAGCTGAAATAAACTTTTGCCTCGTAAAGCTTCTCGCCTATGGAACCTTCGGGGATACCTATAACCTCAGCTGCAGTGCCTGCTTTCCATGAAAGTCCGATTGTCACACTGCAAGCTGAAATGATATAGGGCTTGAGTTGCGGAAAGTATATATATTTTAGTTTTTTGAGCCAGATAACATTAAAAAGATCTGCCATCTCCAGCAGTTTACTGTCGGTGCTTTTGATGCCCTGAAGCATATTGGTATATACAATTGGAAGTACCATTAAAAAAGCTATAAATACCGAAAGATTCCTGGAATTCAGCCATATTAAACACAGAATAATGAACGATACCACCGGCACTGATTTTATGGTCACTATAAACGGCCAGATCATGACCTCAGCAAGATGAAATCGTCCGGCAATAACTGCCAGAATACTCCCTGTTACCAGTGCAAATAGAAAACCTGAAACAATCCTTATAAATGAAAAGCTTACAGCACTTAAAAAATCACTCTCAAGGCAAAGGCTAAAAAGCCTTTTAATTACAGTTAAAGGAGTGACAAGAAGCATACTGTTATTAAGCAGCATTGCCCCTGCCTGCCAAACAAGCAGGGCAAATACTACTGCGGCAATCTTTTCTGTTCTGGGTCTTTCAGGCTTATTATTTTTCATAATAAAAATCATCTTTAGGGAGTTCCCCACCTATTGATTTCTGGTTTTGTTCAAAGAGTACATTTAAATATCCCTGCATAGAAGTTTTCATTTCAGTACCCTCCATAAAGTATATATTACAGTATGGTATTGCTTTTTCAGCAACTGCAGCCTTGACTATACCGTATTTTTCAACCAGTTTTGAAGCTTCCGGAATATTGGCGTTTACATATTCGGTGGACTGTTTATATTCATCAAGAAATGCAGCAATTTGTTTCGGGTGCTTTTCTGCAAAATCCTTTCTCACCACTAATACTCCGGTAATCAAGGCACTTCCATTGTCAAGAGCATCCCATTCCTTGGTAAGGTCTATGGCTATGCGTAACCCTTCAATCTGGGTCTGAGCTACCGTAACAAAGGGTTGAGGCATCATTGCAACACCATTTTCAAGCTCAGATAAAAGAGCTACAACTTCGGTAGGTTCAGCCTTCCATTCAAGTTTTACATCCTTATCAGGGTCAATTCCATTTTCAGAAAGCAGATATCTTAGGGCGTATTCAGGGGTTGAACCTTTACCTGTTGCATATATAGTCTTGCCTTTCAGATCCTCAAAGGACTGTACTTCATTTCCCTTTTCAACGATGTAGATAACACCCAGAGTATTTACTGCAAGAAGCTTTACTTCCCCGTTTGTATTGTTATACAGAACCGATGCAAGGTTTGCAGGCACTGCTGCCATATCAAGCTCACCCTTGATAAGTTTGGGGGTTACTTCGTCTGCTGATCCTGAAATGGTGAAAGTATAGTTATTTGTAGCTTCACCTGCTTCTGCCGCCTCCATAAGCTTAACCATTCCCATGGATGTCGGACCTTTGAGTCCGCCTATTCTGATGTCCACAGGTTCGGAATTGTCGGTTTGTGTGTTTTCGGGTGTGGTATTATTGTCATTAGGCTTTGTTTGGCATCCTGCCAGCATAATGGTTAAAATTACTACCGTTAAAAATATAGATAATACTTTTCTCATGGTTATCCTTCCCTTCTAATTGTTTTATTTTGCCGTTTTGCGACTATAGTTTTTATACTCACTCCTTTCAGCATTCCAAGCTTGCCCGAAAGGGAACTTATTACATCTCCCGGTGCATCCATTACTATACATATAATGGAAACACCGCGTTCCTTGTATGGTATTCCCATTCTACCTATTATGTATTTGCCAAAGTTATGAAGTAATTCATTTACATCAGCAGATACGCCGGTATCCTCCACTATAATGCTTATTACCGATATTCTGTTTTCCATAAACTGCCCTCCTTTGTTTTTATTCGGCGCAAAATTCAGCGTGAAATAAAAAAATCCACCCCTAAGGCGCGGAATCATACATTCCTATCATCAATCCGTCGCCTTTCCATCCGGGCCGTACCCAAATGCGTCAGGAACAATAATTTGCTTTCTATATTTATTATATGATTGATAATCTATAGAGTCAACCGGTACCCCCCCCCCAAAAAAAGTTGGCGGTTTCACCCGCCGTCGAAGCTTCCGGCTTTGGTTTTGCCTGCCTGCCCCGCTTCTTGTCCCTATGCTAGCCGGTAAACCCAATAAAAAAGCCCTGCGGGAGAGCGGATACTATCCTTCCCACGAGGCTTTCCGGTTTCCTTTGGTCATATTATGAGTTACACCTGTTCATCCATCAAACCTTGTTTTTGCGTATTTCCTTGGCCAGCCACAGGTCTACCACCGAGTGCCGCGGCCCGGTAAAGCCTTTATTTTGATTGTTACTGCCAGGCCGCCCGCCAATGAAAGGCCTGCCGCCTATAGGCCTGTAAAAATTATTTTTTGACATAAATTTTTGGATGGCCGGCATATTTTGGTTTATTACGCTGTATTTTTCATCAAGCGTTCCCCAGACTTTCCATAGGTTCTCATAATGCTTGTCATCGCATGGACGCAGATCAAGGTTTTCGATATCGCTTAGTTCCCAAACCTCGCAGCCCTGGAACGGGTTGGCAGTTCCTAAAAACAATCTGTTGTCGCTGTCCACATAAAGTATTCTTCCTCCATAGTTGTTCGGGTTGTTCAGCCCCCTAAGGACTACCGATTGGAAGTTTACCCCGTCCTCGGACATATACAGGTCGAAGCCGATCGGATAGTTTATTTGCCTCAGTATTGCCACCACTGCCATGTATATTCCTATCAGCAAGTTTGTTATGGCTGAGCCTATCAGCTGCTCCAGGGCGGCCCTGTTTGCCAGAAGGGTAGTCAGTATCACTTCCATATTGCTGGAATCATCAAAGGTGCTTATAAACAGCCTGCCGTTGTATTCCTGTATCTGCCAGGCGTACACGTTGAAGAGATTGTTAAACCCGGACCCGAGGCCCGAAAGGCTTCCGTTACCCTGTTCCTCTGACGGTATAAATGGCGTTAACGGGTTTCCGCCCACCACCAGCTGCCAATTATCGTCCGCATCGATTCTTATTATGTCGCAGCCCATGGGAATAAGCCACGCCAGCGGCAGCTGCTTTGTGCCGCCTACATAAAGATAGTTGTTGAATACGCCCATGCTCAGGGTGTATCTGTTTGGAGGGACGCCAAATCCGTTCTCCACCACCAGTGTCCAGTCATTAAGTGCCGGTTCCGGCCTGTTTGTTCTCCAGACCTGAATTCTGTCAGAATCACTTGTAGCAATATAGATTCTGTTATTGAAAACAGCCATATTGGTTATTGCTCCCCTTGGATTGCTGGCAGGGTCAAAGCCCGGTACACTGCTGTCTATTACAGGTTCCCACGGATAGAATTCAGGGTCCCTGCTGCTGTACAACAGAGGGGCTTCGCCGGGATCTACCACGTCTTCCGTTTCGTCTATGGTTGCCACATATAATTTCCCCCTGTGTGTTAACATTGCCCTTGAGGAAGTCCCCTGTAAAAAGGTATCCGGCAGCATAAACCAGTCAACCCCGTTGGTTGTTTTTAGAATCTGCACCCTTTCTCCATAGGCTGCAGCATAAAGACCGGGGCTACCTCCAAAGGGCATGTGCCTGATCATAAACCTGAAGCCGACAATGCCGGAGCCGTCCGGAGCTTTGTAGACCCTTTCCCATGGCAGGACCCCGTCTTTTTTGTATCTCCATATTTCCGCCAGGTTATCTATAGTCTCCGGCCTTATCAGTGCGGGAATTTGAACGTTCTGTACAATCGATTGTATAACGTTTACCAGAATATTTCTGCCGGTGCCTACATAAATATAATCACCCAGATCGCTCATGGACCAAGCATAATTGTTTTGTCTTGCATTGTTCAGGTTGTTAATGTCAAACCCGTTTGTGGGAGTCAATTTCTCAAATGCAGACATATTATCCCTTCCTTCACTTATATTAACGCCCTCCTCCAATAACAGAATATTTGCGTCACCATATATTGCTACAAAAAACCATATGAAGGGCAAAAGGAAGTAGACCCTATTGATAAACTTCAAGCTGATAAAACACTTTATTCAAGCTTCGAAAAAACCCCCTATCTGACGTTTATTCATCAAATAGGAGGTTTATATGTCTCGGAAGCCGGTATTATGTCTTTATTTTAAGTCTATATATATACCTCTATAACCTAGCAATAATGTCGCCTTATCTCCAGAAACAATCCATTCAAGGTCGGCTTTTCCGAAATCATTCGTCTCTCTGACCCAGTAAGTGCCGTCTTCAGAACTACTCATTTCACCATATCTGCCCACTGCTATAAAACGATTTCCATCCCAAGTTACTCCCGATAAAATTTTATGCTCTTGATATGAATCCCCATATTGAGCTTTTATCCAGTTGATTCCGTCTGTTGAATATAATATGTCTCCATAACCTACTACAACGAACTTTTCTCCATTCCATACTATTCCGCGCAGGTCATAATCAGCATTTGACTGAGCCCTGAACCAGGTCGTTCCATCTTGAGAGTACAGAATATCTCCTTTTCTTCCTACGGCAACATATATGTTTCCATTTGTTGCAGATATTAGATAATTAGAATGAGTTAGACTATCCAAATTATTATTATCACAATCCCAAGTAACTCCATCTGCCGAAGTCAAAGTTACCCACTTGCCAGAATTCAGCCGATTTACCCCTATATATTCACCATTATTAATTGTATATGTAAAATATAGTCCAATCATATCCTCAGGCATAACAGAAACAATATTAGCTTCTACAGCGTTCCAATGAACACCATCACTGGAAATAAGCTTAAATGTTCTGTCAGCAATATGTACGAAATCCACAAACTGATTACCATCCCACTTAAGATTCTTACTTAGTTTTACTGGACTGTGCACAATATCCCAGGTTTTTGAATCCTTAGATACTAGTATCCCTCCATCTCTACCAATGCCTATAAATTTTCCCCCATCCCAAATGGTTTTCGAAATTGCATGCATTCCTTTCGTATAACCTTGCAGCTGTGTTTTAATGCCATAAAAAGTATTATTTACTTCCATATCTTTAGGAATCATTTGCTCACCGTTAAGTGAATGCAAATACCATCCTGGTACAATATACCCGCCTTGGTTGTCCCATTTAAAATCCGTAAGAACTTCTCCGGGAGTAGCGATATATGTTTTTTTCTCCCATGCATCACCGTCTTTAGAATAAAAATAAGTAAACCGGTCAGATTGTTTTGGAAGCGTTTCAGTAGCAATATATCCGTTGCCCGTATCATATAGTTTTCCTAATCCATGATCGTGATCTAAATAGATATGAAACCAGTTAACACCATCCTTAGATTCCAGGATAGAACCGATACGACCGTTATCACATAAAAATTTTTTACCTGTCCATAATACGTTATTCCGAATATATTTATAATAATAATTGTCTGTCCGATTTTTCTTTTTTGGAATATTCACTTTTTTTGATTGCCATTTCACGCCATCCGGCGAAACCAATACGTATCCTTGGTACGTAAAGCTAAATCCAGAATAACCAGCTTCAAAATCGGTGTATGCATAAAAATTTTTTCCATTCCATACTACATCACTAAACTTCTCCTTGAAATTTCCCTTATCAATAGTGATCTTTTCCCAATCTTCACAGTTTTCAGACCTGAATAGATTACCTTCCGCACCAACAACTATAAACTCCCTTGGACTGCTCGCAATAGCCCTCATTTCAACTCCTTGGTTATTTAGGTTTGTGACTGTCCAGTTATATCCATCATTGGAAAGCTTAATAAGTCCATATCGCCCTAAAGCAACATATTGATTATTTGCATTTACAGAAATATCAATTAGCTCTTCATTTGTGACATCGATATTCTTTTCGAATAATATCTTTTCAGCTGCTGTAGCAGGTTCGATAAATAAAGCTATCAAAAGAATGGCAATAAAAACTCTTGTTTTAAAACTTTTCACAAAGCACACTCTCCTTAAACTGGGAATGATAATAATAAACTAATATGTTACATTATCAGTAATATTGTAACTTAAAGGAAGTGATTATTTTGTCGCTCTTTGTAGAACAGATTATCCTGACCATTAAGTTTTTCTTTATGTTTATCTCTAAGACACGGGGACGGTTCTCGTTTCTTCCCGCGTCCGCAAGCCTATTCTCCTGTAACGTGTGTTATTTATAATCTATACCAGCTTTTGCCGCCTGGGACATCTGATACTTTCTTTTTATCCTGTATGTCCGGTTCCCTTTGCGAAAATTTGCCCCTGTCTGCCTGAAACTAAAAGGCACGTCGTACTCGATGCACTGCTGCCTTGTGGAAAGCACCCATTCATAATCGCACACCCTTGCATTGTTGCCGGATTCGCCGCCGCAGGGCAGGGCGTATCTTAGTGAAACCGAATTATATATGTCTACAAGGGGGTTTATTGTACCTATCTGCCCGCCCTTTTGCACCCTTTTTAACAGGGCTTCTATGGAAGACCTTGCACCTTTTTTTGTCTTGAACTTCTTGAAAGCATTCCTCCACACCGCGATTACCGGGTTGCTGCTAAACACTTCCTCCTTAAAGTAGCCTACGGCCTCCCTCTCCACCTGCCGCAGCATTTTTTCATACACTTCCGTGTCCTTAGTTGAATTGTCAATACCCCGGCAGACAGCCACGCCTATCTTTGCACCGGGAAACAGTCCCCAGAACCCGTCTTCTATTACAAACTTTTTCATGTTTTCCCCTCCTCGTATTTATGTTAGTCCACTAATCAAATTTTTTCAAGAAGGCTTCTAAAGACAGGGATGGCAAGGGACGGTATTCTTTGTCAATACCATCACTGAATAAAGCATTAATATGGTATAATAATTTTTGAAAGGTGGTGTCAATTCTATAGTGAAAAGCCTGAAAAGCTTAATGCATTTAAGAACCTTAAATGAAAGAATGGTATTAGACGGAGGCATTTTCCTGCCGGTATTGGTGTTGGGAGCAATTTCAGGCGCGCTGTATATAAATATATTTGATGCCTTTGGATTGTTGCACAACACATATATGGCAAATTTTATTATACTTGCCATGGCCGGAATACTTACTTCGGTTCTGCGGTCCCCCATACTCTCAATACTGCTGGTTACCGAAATGACCGGCAGCTTTCAGCACATACTGAGCCTTTGCATAATCGCCATAACCTCTTATTTAATAGCTGAACTGTTAAACAACAAACCCATATACGATTCTCTATTGGGCAGAATGCTTGACAAAAATCTGGACCAAATAAGCAGTAATCAAATAACGCTTTTCAAAACCCAGGTTACAATGGATTCACCACTTATATCCAAGAAAATACGAGTCTTAGAGATGCCAGAAAATATTATGCTTTTATCAATAAACAGACATGAAGAAGATATTTTGGCAAAAAAAGACACCATATTACAGATTGGTGACGTAATAACTATAATGACGGATGAAGAGCACCTGCTAAAAGCAAAGAAATTCTTCCAAACGAAATAAACAAATAGTACCATATCCAGATTTTAAAAACTATAGCCTGCTTTACGGCAAAAAACCATATCCGCACCAGTCAAAGGTTTGTTAGCGAAACCCTGGGTGCAAATGTGGACTGGGACAATGAACTGCGAATAGTAATAATTGAAACCGATGCGGTGGTGGATACACCGCTACCAGTGCGGATATTCCTTGGCACGGTATGTCCCTGATTTATAAGCTTTTAAGATCCCGGCACATACCATATGTGCCGGGGCTTTATTTCTATAAAGAAGCCTTTGCCAGCAGCTCCTCGGTCCTTCGGGCAATCTGCTCCGGGTCCGTCTTAACCCTGGCCACACCGCTGTCCATGGCGGCCTTTGCCACCGCCTTTGCAACCGCCGGAGCAACCCTTGGGTCAAAGGGGTTTGGGATTATGTAATCCTCCCTTAGTTCTTGGTCAGGTATCAATTGGGAGAGAGCATACGCTGCGGCCAGCTTCATCTCCTCATTTATGTCGGAGGCACGCACGTCCAGCGCTCCCCTGAATACCCCCGGGAAAGCCAGAACATTGTTTATCTGGTTGGGATAATCCGACCTTCCGGTTCCGACTACTCTGGCCCCGGCTTCCTTTGCAAGGTCGGGGTCTATCTCGGGCACAGGATTTGCCATCGCAAATACTATTGGGTCGCTGTTCATGCTTCTTACCATATCGGTGCTTACAACATTGGCGGCAGACACACCTATGAATACGTCTGCACCGACCAGCGCATCTACCAGGGTGCCCGTATTATTGGCTTTATTGGTAAGAATGGCCATTTCCTCTTTAGCCGGGTTCATGCCTTCGGTCCTGCCCCTGTAAATAATCCCCTTGCTGTCGCACATTATAAGGTCCCCGGCACCGGCTCTTAGTATTATCTTGCCGATGGCAACCCCGGCAGCACCAACCCCGTTCATTACCACCACTAAGTCCTCCAGCTTTTTGCCGGTAAGCCTCAGGGCGTTTAGCAGGGCACCCAGCACAATGATGGCGGTTCCGTGCTGGTCGTCATGGAACACCGGTATTGACAGCCTTTCTTTGAGTTTCCTTTCTATCTCAAAGCATGCCGGCGCGGCTATATCCTCAAGGTTTATACCGCCGAAGGAGGGCTCTATATGGGCTACTGTTTCCACAATCTTGTCTATATCCATTGTATCAAGGCAGATAGGAAATGCGTCGATCCCGGCAAAGCTTTTGAAAAGCACCGCCTTGCCCTCCATTACCGGCAGCGAAGCCGCAGCACCTATGTTGCCAAGGCCTAGTACCGCCGTACCGTTGGATACAACCGCAATAAGGTTACCCTTTGAAGTGTATTCATACACATTATCAAGGTGTTTATGTATTTCCTTACAGGGTTCTGCCACCCCGGGGGTATAGGCAAGGCTTAAGTCTTCCCTATCCTTTACGGGTACTTTGCTTATTATCTCCAGTTTTCCTGCTTTGTCCCGGTGAAGTTTCAATGCATCTTCTCTTAATGACATGGCTATATCTCCTTCTTTTTTTGTTTATATTTCCCCCTGCCCGTCTTGTACAGGTCGTTACCCCGGCTGTCTATTACCACGGTTACAGGAAAGTCCTCCACCTTAAGCCTGTATACTGCTTCCGGTCCAAGGTCGTCAAAGGCCACTACTTCCGCCTCTTTTATGGATTCGGCAAGAAGAGCCCCGGCCCCTCCTATCGCCGCAAAATACACGGCTTTGTTTTTTATTATGGATTCTGTTACCTCCTTGTTTCGCAGGCCCTTACCTATCATACCCTTAAGGCCCTTATCAAGGAGTAAGGGCGTATAGGAATCCATCCTGCCGCTGGTGGTGGGCCCTGCAGAGCCGATTACCCTTCCGGATTTGGCCGGGCATGGTCCTACATAGTAGATAATCTGGCCTTTTAAGTCCACAGGAAGCTTTTCACCTCTTTCCATCATTTCCGCAAGCCCTTTGTGGGCAGCGTCACGGCCGGTGTATATTATACCGCTTATCAGCACCCTGTCCCCCGCTTCCAAGCCCTCCACCACCTGGCCGGTAAGGGGAGTTTGTATGGTTTTTGTCACCTGTGTCGCACCTCCTGTTCCGAAGTTATACAAAGGCCTCACTGTGCCTTGCGGCGTGGCACTGCATATTTACTGCCACCGGCATACTAGCTATGTGAGCGGGAAATGTCTCAATATTTACGGCCAGAGCTGTTGTGCTGCCGCCAAAGCCCTGGGGGCCTATACCCAGTCCGTTTATTTCCTCAAGGAGTTCTCGCTCCAGCTTTGCCACCACAGGGTTTGGATTATGTTCTCCCACATTGCGTAAAAGGGCCTTTTTGGCTATAAGTGCTGTCATTTCTATGGTGCCTCCGATTCCGACCCCCACTATTACAGGAGGACATGGGTTGGAGCCTGCCCTTTCGACTGTATCAACCACAAACCTTTTTACACCCTCCACCCCGTCTGAGGGCTTAAGCATCGCTAAGGCACTCATGTTTTCGCTTCCGCCGCCCTTTGGCACAACTGTTATCCTCAGCCTGTCCCCGGGCACAATGGTGGTATGTATAACTGCCGGTGTATTATCCCCGGTATTTTTCCTGACCATAAACGGGTCATCAACGCTGGATTTGCGAAGGTATCCATTTGCATATCCCTTCTTTACGCCCTCGTTTACCGCCTCGCTTAAGTCTCCTCCTACAAGCCTTACATCCTGACCCAGTTCAAGGAATACAACCGCCAGCCCGGTATCCTGGCATATGGGTACCCGGTCGCGCCGGGCAATCTCCGCATTCTTAAGGATATCTGAAAGTATTTCCCTGCCAAGGGGCGATTCCTCCCTTTCTGCTGCCGCCTCCAGTGCCCTCTTTATATCGGCCGGAAGGTTGTAGTTGGCTTCCATACAAAGCTCCTCCACAGTTTTTGTTATTTCGCCCATATTTATCTCTCTCAATGCTGCTCCTCCTTCTGGCATTTTACGAAGAATTGTTTGGAATCCTGTTAATAGTAATGGGTTAAGTATTCTATTTCTATCCCCAGATTTCCTTCCCGTTGTTTACTCGCTGAAGTACATGTTGATAACCCGGTATTATAGTAGGGGCGACGTGTAGTCGCCCGCATTTTGTTAATACTACTATTGATGCGTTGTATATAGCCTAATGGTTGGTGCCTTTAATAGTTGACTTATCACATGTTTGTATTATAATAGTTGATAAGTCAACTAAGCGCAGCAGTGTGATATCAAGTGAAAACTGGAAATTTACGTCCTAATCGACTGATGCCCGTAGTGTACAAGGGAGGAAGGGTTTTGAAAAGGAGTTTCGGACGACTTATGTCTATACTGCATCGGCAGTCGCAGGTATATATTAATTGTTCACTGAAGGAGTTTGGCATCACTTCGGCGGAATACTCCTTTCTTCTATATTTATACAAAAAAAACGGTGCTACCCAGGATGATATGTCATGCTATTTGTATATAGACAAGGCCGCAACAGCCCGGGCCGTTCAATCCCTTGAACAAAAGGGATACGTGACCAAGTGCAAGGACCAAGCAGACAAAAGGTTCAACCGAATATTTCTTACCGATAAGGCTAGGGCCCACAAGGAGGAAATATGGAGGAGGATTCGGTGCTGGAGCGATTTCCTTACCGAGGGAATTGACGAAGCGACCGCCGGTGTGGTAATTGACACGCTGGAAAAGATGGTAGAAAGAGTTGAAGATACAAATTTCACAAAGACATTGGAGGAATCCCGACATGAAAAATTCAAACCCTCTGGGCAAAGAAAAAATACCTAAGCTGCTTTTAAAATATTCAGTGCCCGCCATAGTGGGCATGGTTGTAAATTCCCTCTACAACGTTATAGACAGAATTTTCATAGGCAACAGCCCCGACCTGGGGTCCTACGGCCTGGCAGGAATCACAATCTGTTTTCCCATTATGATAATACTTATGTCCATGGGAAACCTGTTCGGGGTTGGTGGAGCAACCCTGTTTTCCCTAAGATTGGGTGAAGACCGTAGAGAGGACGCCCGAAACGCACTGGGCAACTCTATTATAATGCTTGCAATATCCGGTCTTACATTCATGGTCCTGGGACAGATTTTCTTAGAGCCAATACTGTCCCTTTTCGGGGCCAGCCAAACAGTACTACCCTATTCAGTGGAATACATGCGCATAATTTTCTTTGGAGCGGTTTTCCAGGTAATAAGCATGGGTATGAACAATTTTATTCGTGCCGACGGCAACCCCAAAATTGCCATGATAACTATGTTTATGGGTGCCGGCGTAAATATAATTTTAGACCCTATATTTATCTATATTTTAAGAATGGGTATGGCAGGGGCAGCCCTTGCCACCATACTGGCACAGGCCATATCTGCCACATGGGTGATATCCTATTTCTTAGGCAACCGCTGCAATAATAAGCTCAAGTTTAAATATATGAAACTCAAGCTGGGTATTGTATTGAAAACTATCGCCCTAGGACTGCCTGGATTTTTTATTAGCGTTTCCAACAGTATTTTAAACGCTATACTCAACAGAAGCCTGCTAATTTATGGCGGGGATGTTGCCGTATCGGGCATGGGCATAATAAACAGCCTACGGACTATGCTACTTATGCCCCTTATGGGTATAAGGCAGGGAATGCAGCCCATAATAAGCTTCAACTACGGTGCCAAAAAATACAAACGGGTGAAAACCGCCGCAGGCCTTGCTATTGTTGCCGCCACCGCAATAGTAATTGTGGGATACGCCACAATAAGGCTTTTCCCGGTACAACTTATTTCACTTTTCAACCGCGAACCGGAGCTGGTCCAATTTTCCAGCTACGCGCTTGTAACATGGTTTATGTGCCTGCCGATAGTGGGGTTTCACATTGTCGGGTCAAACTATTTCCAGGCCATTGGCAGACCCAAATCCGCTATGTTTTTGACACTAACCCGCCAGTTAATACTGCTTATTCCAGCGGTTATTATATTCCCTAAGTACTGGGGCATTACAGGGCTTTTGCACGCAACACCCTTTGCGGACTTTTTTGCGACCCTTTTAACGGGTGTATGGTTTTACCACGGGATTAGAAATCTGGAAAAGGAAGAAGCCGAGCAGGTATCCAAGGCCCTTGCCGCAGAAATCAAATGAAAAGCTGCTGCTATTTCTTCATCCTGGACAGTTCCCTCTGGGACCAGGCGGTGTGAAGGTCCTCATTATACCAACAGGGTTAATCTATCCGGATATACTTAGTCTGTGCGGCAGTTGTCTATGCCTTACTTGAAAGCTCCTTCAGGAATTTTGGAACCTCATTTTCCGCGTCTTTGTTTATTACATGAATTTTTACCCCAGCCATCCGAGCACTATCCACAAAAACGTTTACAGTAGATGTATAAAAGGATGTGCCTATCACCAGCACCTGCTTACAGGACCCGGCCAGCTCAATGGCTTCATAGAAATGGCGTATGCTGTCCCCGTATAGCACCACGTTGGGCTCATATATACTTCCACACCCTTTACAATATATAGATTCCTCCACCTCATGGTATCCATGCCTTTTTTTGCACCTTAGGCATTCGACATAGTCCAGGTTCCCATGGACCTCCAGTACTCCCTCGCTCCCGGCCTTTGTATGCAGTCCGTCTATATTCATGGTTATCACCGGTATACGGCATTCCGCCAGCGCCCTATGGGCCGCATTGGGCTGGGCACTGTCTATTTTCTTTTTCATATCCAATACTATTTGATAAAAATTCTTCGGATGGGCACGAAAATAATCCCTGCTAAGCTTTTCCCGCAGGTCCCCCATCTCCACAAAGGTGGGTATTCCACTTGCCTTGGATATCCCGGCCCCTGTAATGGCAACTAAATCCAACACACAATCATCTCCTTTTTTCATTTCTTTTTTATTATACCGGCTCACTACTATATTATATCAAATGTGTCAAAACCACCAATTCATAAAGGATAACCAAAAGGAATGGCACCACCGTATTATTAGGCGATACCATCCCCCTGCTGCGCCAAACCCTCATTTTTTCATTCAATCAAATATGGATAAAAGGTCCATATATGTCTTATACGCCCTGTCGTCAAAGCAGACAAAGTATACCTTTTCCAGCTTCTCGGGCGGGTACTGTTCCAACATCCCCTTAACAGCCCGACAGGCAATACCCGCAGCCTTGTCAATGGGGTACCCGTACACACCGGTGCTTATGGACGGAAAGGCAACGGTACGGGCATCTCTTTGCACCGCCAGCTCCAGGGAATTAACATAGCAGGAATGCAGCAGTTCCGGCTCGCCCCGGTCGCCGCCTCGCCACACCGGGCCGACTGTGTGGATAACCATCCCGGCGGGCAGCTTATAACCCTTTGTTGCCTTGGCTCTTCCGGTTTCGCAGCCCCCCAGGGTCTTGCACTCCTCCAAAAGGTCCCGCCCGGCAGCCCTGTGTATGGCACCGTCAACTCCACCACCGCCCAGCAGCGATTTATTCGCCGCATTTACTATCGCGTCCACCTCCATCCGGGTGATATCGCCCTTTATCACTTCCACCCTACCCCTTGTCCCGTATAGAGATTGATTTTGCATATTATAACGCCTCCTTTGAAAGCTTTTATATTTAGCTCTGCCACCTGGGACTTTGCCGGAAACCTATCGCCAATTGCCTTAATCACCGAGGTTTCAGATACCACCCCGGTCATCCTCGCTATAATGCCAAGGGCCACCAGATTGGCCGCCGTAGCGTTTCCCAGCCGCCGGGCCGTTTGGGTAATAGGACACCCGTACTGCCTTACCCCCGTATTCTTTACATCGGTTATAAGGTCGCTGTCGTATATAAGTACCGCATCCTTATCCATGTCGGATATACACCTGTCATAGGCAACCGGTGCAAGAGCAAGTACTATATCCGCCTTTGTAACCTCCGGGAAATAAATATCCCCGCTGCTTATTATTATATCAGACTTGGTAAAGGTACCCCGGGTCTCGGTACCGTACGATGAGGTCAGTGTCGCGTTTTTGCCCTCATAAACGACAGCCGCTTCACCCAGTATGGTACCGCTTAGAATAAGGCCCTGGCCACCTACACCGCTTAGTATTATCTCCCACCTGTCCTTCATTTATCGCAGCCCCCTTCCACTGCTTCCGCTGCCCTTTGCTGAAGCTTCTTGTACCTGGTGCTGTAGTCCTCCTTATCCACGTCCACAAATACCCCGGTAACAAACTTGCCCCTTATTTCTCCGTCGGACATCTTCTCCGCCTGATTTTTGGTAACGCTGTTTTCCTTAATCCAGTTAAGCATCAACGATGCCGTTTTTAAGCCGTTTAGCCTCCCGAAGTGGGTCGGGCAGGGTGTTATAACCTCTACAAAGGAGAAGCCTTTTTTACAAAGGGCCTGTTCCACCAGTTTGTCAAGCTGGGTAATTCCATACACCGTACCTCTTGCCACAAAAGGGGCCCCCGCCGCCGCCGCCAACTTGCACAAGTCAAAACCCTCCTCAATGTGACCGTACCTCGAGGTGGAGGTGAATGAATGCTCCGGCGTTGTACCCGAATACTGTCCGCCGGTCATTCCGTAGTTAAAGTTGTTTACCAAAACGGCGGTAATATCCACATTCCTCCTGGCCGCATGTATAAGATGGTTTCCGCCAATGGTGGCACCGTCGCCATCCCCCATAAGGGCTATAACATTCAGGTCCGGGTTGGCAAGCTTAATCCCTGTGGCAAAGGCCAGGGCCCTGCCGTGGGTACCGTGGAATGTATTGGTGTTAATATAATCGTCGGCCTTGCCCCAACAGCCTATTCCGGTTACCACCACTGTTTTTTGCCTCTTAAATTTGAGGTTGGCAAAGGCCCTCAATATGGACCCCAAAACGTTCCCGTTACCGCAGCCGCCGCACCAGAACAAAGGTAGTTTATCCTTCAGCAGGTAGTCGTCGTATTTTATACTAGACATGTCTCCACCTCCCTTATTTTGTCCAGTATTTCCGCAGGGCGTATTGCCTTGCTGTCCACTTTGTTTACACCGACCACCGGAATATTCCTGCCGACCACCCTTTGAACCTCCCTTAACACCTGGCCCAGGTTCATCTCAGGGACTATTACCGCCCTGGCGTTTTGACATGCCTCCATTACACTTTCCTCCGCAAAGGGCCACAAAGTAACAAGCTCCAACACGCCCACCCTTTTGCCCGTACTCCGTGCTATGTACATCGCTTCCAGGGCCGACCTTGTTGTGCAGCCGAATGTAACAATGGTGTATTCCGCATCGGACAGGTTATATTCTCTCGTTAATACTATCCTGTCCCTGTTATTCTCTATCTTTTCGGTGTAGTGTCTTATGTACTTTTCGGCGTTTCCCGGCCTGCTGCAGGCAAAGCCCCATTCGTCGTGGGTGGAGCCGGACACCCTGAAAACATGCTCGCCGCCGTAGCACGCCAGCGGCGTAACCCCTTCACCAAGCCGGAAGGGTTTATAATATTCCGGACTGCAGCCCGGGGCTTTCCGCACCTTTATTTCATCAGTCTGGAGCTCCTGAAATACCACCTTCTCCCGCATGTGTCCCACTATTTCGTCTGCCAGGAGAATTACCGGTGTCCTGTACTCCTCAGCAAGGCTAAAGGCCTTTATGGTAAGGTCATAGCAGTCCTGTACCGAGGAGGGCGACAACACTATTATTCCGTGGTCGCCGTGGGTACCCCACCGGCACTGCATAACATCGCCCTGGGCGGGCTTTGTGGCAAGCCCGGTGCTTGGCCCCGAGCGCTGTACATTTATAATGACGCAGGGCACTTCCGCCATTACCGCTACGCCCAGGTTCTCCTGCATAAGCGAAAATCCCGGCCCGCTGGTGGCGGTAAATGACTTTTTGCCGGCAACCGAGGCACCTATAACCGCTGCAATTGAGCCTATCTCGTCCTCCATCTGCACGTATACGCCGCCTAGCTTGGGCAGACGTCTGGAGGAAACCTCCGCTATCTCGGAGGATGGGGTTATGGGATAACCGGCAAAAAATCTCGCCCCGGCGGCCAGTGCGCCCTCGGCCATGGCTTCGTTGCCCTGGATAAACCTTACATTACCTTTTACCGTCATCTACATCCACCCCCACGTCCAGTGCAAAGTCCGGACATCTTAAAACACAAATCCCGCAGCCGGTACATTTCTCCTGGTAGGCCGGCACCGGAGTACCGTCTTTTTCCGCCGTAAAAACCTTTGCAGGGCAATATTCTACACATATACCGCATTTCTTGCACCATAACCCGTTGACCGTTACGCTGTTCATATGCCTTACCCCTTTTCGCAAATATTTCGTACATCTCTCATTACCGGTATACAGTAGCAAAATCCATACCACTCCGGTCACCGACGTGTATTTGCCGCAACCTCTAAGGGACCCGCCTTACCGTAAGCGATACCAAAGCCCAGCGTTTTGAACTCAGGGCACTATAGTGTTTCGATTGTTGATAAATGAACGGGATTTGTTAATAATTTAAACAAGAAGGGTTTGAAAATAGGTTTTTTACTGGTCTTCGGCCTCCAGTTCCTTAAGCTTTTTCCAGAGGGTTGTTCTGCTTATACCCAGTTTCCCGGAAATGAGTTGTTTATCGCCCCTGTACCTGCTGCTTATGGTCTCTATAAGCTGCAGTTCCATATCCCTTAAAGAACCGACGCTTACCTCTATGACGTCATCCCTGTCTGCGTTTTTACCGGTGCCGGTATCCTTGTACACCGCATGGGCAGACAGAAGCTGCCGCACAAAATACTGGTCAATAACCGGCTGCTCTGCAAGGATTACCATCTTCTCCGCAAAGCTTTCCAGTTCCCTTACGTTCCCCGGCCAGTTATACCTTTTCAAAAGCTCCATCCCACCGTCGGTTATGTCGGTAATGTGGGTATTATGCCTGTGGTTGGCATTCTTTAAAAGGTACCCTGCGAGTAACGGAATGTCTTCCCTCCTTGCCCTAAGGGGTGGGACCTTAAGGTTTAACACATTTATACGGAAGAACAGGTCCTCCCGGAACTCACCCTTTTGTACCAGTTCGTAAAGATTGTGATTAGTTGCGGAAATAACCCTGGCATCTATATTGAGTATATATTCCCCGCCAATACGCAGCACTTCCTTTTCCTGTATCACCCTAAGGAGCCTACTTTGAAGCCTGGGCGAAATCTGGCTTATTTCATCCAGAAAAATGGTCCCCCCGTGGGCCAGTTCAAACAACCCGGGCTTTCCTCCCTTTTTTGCCCCGGTGAAGGCTCCCTCCTCATAACCGAACAGTTCGCTCTCCAACAGGTTCTCCGGAAGGGCGGCGCAATTTATTGCTACAAAGGGCCCCTTCCTCCTCGAGCTTATATTATGTATGCTCTGGGCGAATAACTCCTTACCGGTCCCTGTCTCTCCCTCAATGAGTACCGTTGTGGAGGTCCTGCCGAACTTCTGTGCCTTTATTATGGCCTCCTTTATTACGCTGCTTTCACCTATTATATCCTCAAACCGGTACCGGGCCACCAGCCCCTTCGTATAGAGTTCTTTCCTTACCTTGTGCTCCAGTTTCTGAATCCTTGATACCTCCTGGAGTGTAAAAACGGTGCCCACCTGTTCGCTGTCCACTATAATGGGCACTTTGTTGAGTATTATCTGAGTATTATTTATATTGATGAGCCTTCCAAGGTCCTGTCTGCGTTCCCCGTAGAATACGTCAAAGCAGCCTTCCTTACCCAACACCCCCGCAGGGCGCCCTACCGCCTCTGCCGCGTTAATGCCTAATATTTTTTCCGCTGCGGGGTTGAAGGTGGTTATAACTCCATTTTTGTCGGCGGCCACTATTCCTTCGCCGGAATAGTCGATAACCGCCTTAAGCCTCTCCGCCCTTTCCTTTTCCCTTCTGCCCAGGTGGCTAATATTTCTGGCGGCAATTATGGCCTGTTCCACAGATCTCCTACTGTGGTTTATAAGTACGCCCTTTAGCCCCTTTTTTGCAGCTACCTCTATTATGCAGTTCCCCATACTGACCACTGTAAGCTTTTCGAAGGCCAGGGCATCCTCCATTCTAGCTTCCAGTTCCTCCTTGTTGGAATAGGGGAAATCTATGAAATCTATATTTAACACGCTTTTCAATCCCTCAAGGTCTTCAAGCCGTTCGTTCTTATAGCTTACCAGCCCTATCCTGTCCCCGTATTCCCGGGCCTTTATAAGGGCATTCAGAAAATCAACAGTTCCTGTCTCCACCGAAACGACAGGTATTGACACCATTTCCTTTATTGCGGCCGCCGTGGCACCGCAGCTTATTATTACGTCCAGTTCCTTTTCCCTTTCCTTGGCAAAAATATGCCCGTCCCTCATTATCCCGCCCTCGTGTATATTAAGGGGTATTCCTAGTTTGTCGGAAATCTCTCCAGCCATAGCCGTCAGTTCCGGGTATGTTGATACAAATAGTATCCTGGATTTCACTTAACTCATACCTCCCCTGCACAGCCTTTTTACTATTGATATTCGACGATAAACGCCGATACCCTTTAACCGTTCTCTGGTGCTCTATTATTAACCGCTAATAATTTTTATCCACCCCAGAACTTTTTCCTATTATCTGAATACCTTATATTGAGGAGGTGATATTCAAGTGTATAACTATATGGGGAGACAATGCCCTCCAAATATGCTAGCCTACACAGTCAGGCCGGGCGATACTTTCTTTTCCATCGCACAGCGATTCAACACAACAGTACCGGCTCTAATTGCTGCTAACCCCAACGTTAACCCCAATTTCCTTCAGGTGGGTCAGGTAATATGTATACCCACACAGCCGGTGCCTCTGCCGACACCCTGCCCGGGAGGCAACTTTTACACCATACGCGCCGGGGATACGTTGTTCGCTATTTCGCGCCGGTTCAATGTACCGCTGGACGATTTGCTGGAGGCTAACCCGGGAATTGACCCCAACAGGCTTATGATAGGCCAGAGGATTTGTATCCCGCTGGCAGAACCGGGTGAATGCCCGGAAAACACCGAGGCCTATACAATAAGGGCAGGAGATACTTTCTTTGCAATAGCTCAAAGGTTCAATGTTTCCCTTGAAGCGCTTATTGACGCAAACCCAGGAGTAAATCCCGATGCTCTGCTGGTAGGTCAGGTGATATGTATTCCGCGGCCGGGTCCTCCTGTAACCTGTCCTCCAGGCTCAAGGCGTTATACAATTAGGGCGGGGGATACCCTGTTTGCTCTGGCTAGGAGGTTTGGCACAACGGTTAATGCCATACTGAGAATAAATCCCGGTTTAGACCCCGAATCGCTGAGGGTGGGCCAAATAATCTGTATCCCTGTGGCTACACCGCCAGATGAGTGTCCTGCAAATACAAGACCATACACCATCAGGTCGGGGGATACGCTTTTTGCCCTCGCAAATAGATTCAACACAACCGTTGAGGCCATTATCGATGCCAACCCGGGCATAGACCCAAATAACCTGCAGATAGGCCAGGTAATATGTATACCGACGGCTGCACCGGAACCGCCGGATGAGTGCCCCCAAGGCTCAAGGCCTTATACCATCAGGTCGGGGGATACCTTTTTCTCCCTTGCTCAGAGGTTTAACACCACTGTAAACGCCTTAAGGCGGCTCAATCCGAATGTGGACCCCAACAACCTACAGATAGGGCAGGTTATCTGTGTCCCGAGACCGGAAGAACCGGAGCCTGAGGAATGCCCGGCCGGCTCAAGACCGTACACCGTAAGGCGCGGAGATACCGTTTCATCCATCGCCAGGAGATTTAACACCACGCCCGCCGCCTTAAGGCGGCTCAACCCAGATATAGACCTTGACGAAATTGAGCCAGGACAGGTAATCTGCGTACCACGGCCTCAGGCCAGTGAACAGTAGATATTGCGAAAATATGAATAAAATACCCAAGGCCCGGAAACTCACTGTTTCCGGGCCTTGGACTTGGCCAAATTGCTATATCTCATTAATCACTATCTCTCCGCCATCCAGTAATATATTGACTCTGTTCGTGCCGTCACCCCATTTGAGGTGCCCTTCATACTCCGACCCTCCATTTGTGTTAACGCCAGACCTTTGTTCTATTTCCCAGTTTGCATTTCCCCCAAAATTGTCCCGGCCCCTTACCTGAGCATCTATGGTCAGGTCGGAGGAAGCGGCTGTCGTAATACTGACCGATCCGTCTCCCTTTATTAACCAGTCCTTTCCAAAGGCTTCCCCGTCAATATCCAGGTTGAAATAATTGGGACCGCTGACCTCGACTTCTACATCTTGGGGTAGCATTAGTGTATGCCTTATTTCCCTTATACCCGGTTTAAAGTCCCCCGACCAGGTGTTGGATAAAAACTGTATAAATAGGGTATTCCCTTCCCTTCGGATTACCGCCATGTTTTGCTCCGCCAAGGCATTGGCCTCTTCATTGTTGGCTGCGTTTACTACAGCCTCGCCGAATACAACTACCTCGGAAGTACTGCTCTTTTTTACGTCCACCCTTCCTCTGGAGGCGGATACCACAACCTTTTCCACTCCTTCGTCTACTGCCGTTCTCTGGGACGGTATCTCCACCGAAACAATGCTGCTTTCCACCATCCAGGCTATTCCTTCAATAACGCCGGTTGAGGTTAATGCGTACATTCCAATGCTGAAAAACACCATTATAAATATTATGAAAATGCTGAAAGCATCGTATTTTATTTTTGGCTGCTGCTCCTCGGCGGTATAGACCTGCATAAGTATCTCCGCGCCTATAAGAACAAGTATTATGGGCCACCAAATAATCAGCGTATCAAGTATGGCCACCTGTTTGAACTGGGCTGCCAGCATTATTACCCCCAGTGCAATCATTAAAACTCCCAGGGACAGGGTCCCTACTCTCCATTTTCGCATTCTTCCAATACCTCCTCAGCTTCGGTACTTCCTTCTTTGCGCCCGCCTGTAAGTATTCTTATACCGCCGGCTATAAACAACAGCGCAACAATGCCGGTCTGCAGATAGTTCCTTATTTCATAGGGAATCATCGGCGATATGATTCTATCGAATATAAGTAGCACGCCTATGAGGATAAGGCCGTAACCCAGCAGTTTGGAACCGCTCCATCTACTGCTGTTTTCACCTATTAGTTCGAGCACCGACAGGCTTCCCTCTTCTACAGGAGTACCGTCGCCGGAGGCCTTATGCAGCGCATCAAACATACTGTAAAACCATATTACCGGTATTATGAACATGAAAAACCCGATCCTCAGCCAGTCAATGAAGAAGAAACTGAAGAAAAACAGAGTCATTAGCTCCAGGCCCAATTTTTGATAGCCGAGAAACATGTGCCCCGCACCGGGAACCACCGACAGTAGACAGGTTGTTATTTTCCTGTTCTGGTCACTTAGTTTGTTATCCGTCGGTATCGCACCAATTCCCGGGCTGTCCTCTTCATCGGGGTTTAAAGTCATGCAGCTGTTAACCTTATCGGTCAACGTCATACTGTCTATAAGAGCAACAAACCACAACACCGGCAATCCCAGCAGCAGTATCATAGGCCGATCGCTGTGAAGCAGGGCGCAAAACCCCAGCACCACCGCCACAGCCGCCGCCGTGGCACCCATGAATATATACCCTCTGTAAAAAAGACCCAAATATATATGGCTTAGCCCCGGTATTACTGACAGAATAAATACTACAAACTTGCTTTTTCTTTTCAATCCAAAACCTCCTCACCCTTTGGTTTCATCGTGTCTATAAAGGTTAAAGTACTGTTCATCAGTTTATCCGACCATCCAAACTCGATTATGCTTTGGCTGTCTTCCTGAAAGGGATGCAGTGTTTCCAGCCTTTCTTGGGTTATTTCCGGTATCATACAGGCAAAGCCCTCAAAAACCCCGGCATACACAAAGAATATAGTCAGGCATGCCGCCACCGAGTAGTAAAAAATGTCTCTCCCTTTGGCCCTTACCCTTCGCCTTGTCTCCAAATGGTTTATTCTTTTCATTACATTGGAAGTAAACCGTGGATGGAGTTCTATGACGTCATCGGCTGCACCCTCTTTGGAGAAACAGGATAAATACTCTTCCACGCATTTGTCGCATTCAAGCAAATGCTCCTCCATGGCACCGAACTTTTCCTCTTCCAGGGTTCCTTCAATAAAGGCCTTCCATTCCTCCCCGCTATAATGCGCCATCTAACCATCCTCCTTCCACTGTTCTTTTAGCTTCTGCCTTGCCCTGTACAGCCTTGTCTCCACCGTCTTAAGTGCAATACCCTCCTCGTCTGCTATCTGTCGATAGCTCTTGCCGAAAAAGTAGTATTTTTCCACTACCGTTTTATAACCGTCCGGCAACTGTCCGCAAAGGCTTCTAATCCTTTGCGCTTCTTCCTTCTTTATTAACGTCTGCTCCGGACTGCTTTGCTGTCCCCGGGCCGCCAGATTTTCCGCCGCCGCCAGCCTTTCCTTCTCCGCAATTCTCTGCTGCTTTCTTTTCCAGTCTATCGCCTTGCGGACTGCGATCCTGCCTATCCAGGTCCTAAAACCCTCAAACCTGTACCGAGGTAAAGAGATGTAAACCTGCAGGAATACCTCCTGGGCGACGTTGTCGGCATGGAAACTGTCCCTTGTAAGATTTAAAACGATTGCGAATACGTAATTTTTGTATTGGTCCACCAGCTTTTCGTAGGCGGCTTTATCGCCGGCGGCCGCCCGTTTTATCAATACATCCTCAGGTTTCATCTCTCCCCCCCTTCCAAATGTGAAATGCTAAGTGGGATGTGAGAAATGCTCCAGCCACGGGGACGGTGACTTTGGCTGGTCCAACATCGCACCTCTCACTTAAATAGACGAAGGAATTCCTAATATCCCTTCAGAATCATTAACATTATTTTTAATTGTACACCTTTATTAGGAAAAGAAAAACCTCACCTGTATCATATAAACAAAAAAAACAACCCCTTACGTCTCGGGTTGTTTCGATATGTGTTTATTAGCCGGTGCGGCCTTTGCACAGCCCGGTAGAATTAATCCAAAACTACTATATATTACGTGCTTAAGATTTTACATCTTCTAACGGTCATCCTGAGCGCTAGCGACGGTGATATTATTTAAAAGAGACTAAATAATGGGTGAACCGAATTCCAATGATTTTTGCCCACTTTCCCCCGGCAAGCATTCCTCCGCCGCAACGGCCGGTCCGCTTACCTGGCCGGACACTATGCCCTCTAAGCACTCTTCGTCAATGGATTCCTCCGCAAGCAGGGTGCGGGCTATCCGATCAAGCAGGTATTTGTTTTCCACCAGCAGGTCGGAGGTTTCCCTATAATATTTGTCCATAAAGGCCCTGCATTCCTCCACTATACGCTCCTGGTTTGCAACGCTGTTCTGGAAAAGAATATCGTAGTTAAGCATTCCGGTACTATCTCCCATACCAAAGCGTTTAACCAGTGCCATAACGATCTGGGTGGCCTTTTCAATATCATTTGAAGCCCCGGTGGTTACGTTATCCTTACCGAATATTATCTCCTCGGCTATCCGCCCCGCAAGGGCTATTTTGATACTGTTTTCCATCTGTATTCTGCTTCGGTACATCCGATCCGGCGGCAGAGAAACACTAAATCCCCCAGCTCCCTTGGTGCTGGGTATTATTGTAACCTTTGTAACACGGTTTTCCGGTGCCACAAGCTTTGTGACTAGGGCATGCCCCGCTTCATGATAAGCGGTTATCTCCCTGTCCAGCCGGGAGATAGCACTCCTGTCCTTCTTCTCCGCCCCTGCAATTACCGTGTAATAGGCCTTATCTATATCATCCTTTTCAATCAGCTTCGAACCCCTCTTGGCTGCAAATATCGCTGCCTCATTCATAAGGCTTTCCAGCTGCGCTCCGCTAAAAAATACCGTCTGGTGTGCGAGGTTTTTCAGGTCCATATCCTTACTAAGAGGTTTGTTCCTGCTGTGAATCTTTAATATTTCAAGTCTTCCATTTATATCGGGGAGCCCAATTTCCACTTGCCTGTCAAACCGACCCGGCCGCAGAAGAGCCTCGTCCAGCACATCCAGCCTGTTTGTGGCAGCAATCACCACTATGCCGTCGTTTGAGTTAAACCCGGACATCTCGGTAAGCAACGCATTAAGGGTCTGGTTTCTCTCATCGTTCCCACCGGAGGCCATTCCGTTCCTTTTTTTGCCCAGCGCGTCAATCTCGTCAAAGAATATAACACACCGGCCCATGTCACGGGCTTTCTTAAACACGTCCCGTACGCGTGCGGCTCCCACACCGACATAAACCTGTACAAAATCGGAACCGGAAAAGGCAAAATAGGGTACCCCAGCTTCCCCGGCCACCGCCTTCGCCAACAGAGTCTTACCGGTACCGGGAGGGCCGTAAAAGATAACACCACTGGGCATACGGGCACCCATCCTGGCATATTTTTCAGGGTTTTTCAAAAAATCCACTATATCCTTTATGCTTTCCTTGGCTTCATCGTTACCCGCTACATCGTCAAAACCAACGCCTGCATCCCGGACCGTCTCACAATGCATAGTGGATAGTTTATCCGCCGGGTCTTTTCGCCCCGATGAGGTTTCCCGGTTCATAAGCCTGGAAATTCCCCAAACCGAAAAGGTTATAATGCCAAATACAAGAACCATCCTTAAGGCTGACATAAGGGCACTGTTCCTTTGCCCCTCTTCCACCCTTACACCGAGAACCAGCATGCTTTCCTTAAAGTCCTGGCTTCTCGGGTTTTCGGTTATGAATCTGCTCCCGTCGGTTAATTCTCCCTCCAGGCTTGGGCTATCGCTTAAGTATACGACCTCCACATTGCCGTTTTCGGCTTTTTCTGAAAAATCCAGATATGTTATCCTGTCAATATTTTTGGCTCTTTGATTATAAAAATATGCACCCACAGCTACAGCCGCCACCAAAAATACTACTGTTAGCATTATCAGAATTCTTTTACGACTCATTTAATCACCCTTTGGTTTACATAATATCATAAGACTATTATAAAGGGTATGGCCGTAATAGTCCATGGATGTTTTTTCATGTCACCTTCCAACTATATGTAACTTGATAAAGACTTTACATATACTTTAACAATTCCGCCCTATGGCCCATAGAATATTGTAGGTGAATTTTGTGAGGTGAATCAAATGAACTATTCAAGGGAAATCCTTTTGCTATTGCTTTTAAAAAATCTTATGACCAATCCCTACCGCAGGGCCAGCATTGACCCGGGACTGATGCCCCGAATTAAAACAAGTGGCAACGAAAGGATCCCGGTTATTCTTTACCATAAGGACCACAGTCTCTCCCATATGGAAAAATGTCTGTGCCGGCATCCCGATGTAAGGCTGAAGCACCATCTACCCATAATAAAGGCAATAGCCCTGGAAGTGCCCGCTCTATTAGTGCATAAACTGGCCGTACTGGATGAGGTCGAATACGTAACCGATGACACAAAGGTCTTTATTCACATGAACGTAGCCCGTGAGACAATAAGGGAGGACCGTCCCCAGCCTATAAGCTATACCGGCAGAGGCATAGGCGTCGCGGTGGTTGATACCGGAGTGGCACCCCACCCGGACCTTATAAATCCCACCGATCGTATTGTGGCCTTTAAGGACTATATAAACAAAAAAAAGGAACCCTATGATGACAACGGCCACGGCACCCATGTGGCGGGCTGTATCGCCGGAAACGGTTACGGCTCGCAGGGGAAATATTCCGGGATAGCACCACAGGCCAATATAATAGCGGTGAAAACCCTGGACAAAGAAGGTAGCGGGGATACCTCGGATGTAATTGCAGCAATCCAATGGGTCCTTGACAACAGAACCCAGTACAACATAAAGGTACTCAACCTCTCCCTCGGCTCACAGCCTAAATCCCTTTCCTATTCCCCCATTGACAAAGCAGTGACGGAGGCTTGGAAAAGAGGGATGACGGTTATCTGTGCCGCCGGCAATGAAGGTCCGGGCAGGCAGACCATTTCTTCTCCGGGAATATGTCCCGAGGTAATTACAGCAGGTGCCCTGGATGACCGTGATACAACTTCCACCAAGGACGATAGAATAGCCGATTTTTCCAGCAGAGGTCCCACGAAGAGAATGGTGGCAAAACCGGATATAATCGCACCGGGAGTAAACATAATTTCGCTGGCGGTACAAAACCGCGAAGGCGATGAACTGTACAGGTCCCTGTCGGGCACATCCATGGCAACACCTATTGTTTCCGGCTGTGCCGCCCTTATACACGAAATGTTCCGCGGTTATACCAACGAGCAGGTTAAAGAGCTTATGATGTCCACCGCAAAGGACCTGGATTTCCCATCCTACGCCCAGGGGAAAGGCCTTATAGACCTGGCAGCAATCGTAAAGGTCCATGAAGGGGGTGCCGGCCATAGACAGGAGAATTGAGCAGGATGCGGCTGAAATAATGGAACTTATTGCCCAAAACCTGCATGGAAAATACGTAGCCCCCTTTGAGGAGGCCATCAAAAGCCGGGGTGAAATACTAAACCAGAATCCTCCTCCTGAAATAGCACTGCTGTCCGCCCTAAAACCCTTTGTGGACGATACATGCTGCACCCTTATCGACAAGCTCGTTTCCTCCTATAGCATGGCCACTCTGGCCAAGGTTATGGCGGAGGACCTGGCCCATTCCCGCGGAGGGGGGAATATGCACCCAATGGACCTTGCCAGCAGAAAACCCAACTCCGATTCAATAAGCGGAATGCAGTTCTCAACCCTTGGCATTTTATTGCCTCTGATAATTCTGTTAATTTTTGTAGAAACACAATAGGCTCTTAAACGTATAATAATAACAATAGATGGGAGGTATTAATTTGAATCACTTGGACCCGCAATTAATTAACGGCATGCTGGAAAAGTATTCACATATGAGCGAGGCAGAGCTGCTGGAGGAGGCCAGACGTATAAAGGAGGCCTCTGGCAAGAAGGAAATAACCCAAGAGGATAAAAACAAGCTTTTTGAATTTGTCCAGCCCATACTGTCAAAGGAAGAAATGGAGCAGCTAAAAAATCTGCTGCAGGCTTTCGAATAACATATTCCAACTCACCGTGATAACCGATCGATTATCACGGTTTTTTTCATTGTTTCCATTGGCATTTACGCGTCTTTTGCATATTATATACAGATATCATTTTTTGGGGGGAAACCTATGGACACTGAAATGAACGAAATGTGTAAAAACTGCCATTACAGGATAACGGCAGAAAAGAATAAGTCGCCGGACCTTGGACAGATGCTTAAACTGGCAATGATGGTATCAAAAATGTTCGGCCAAACGGGACAAACGAGCGACGCAAAGCCTCAGGCCCTTCCGGCCACCGTAGACAGGAGCCCCGGGAAGAATATGCATCACAACCCGGCCATTTTCCAAATGGATACCCTTGCGGAGGATAAAACAATAAGGATAATAAAAGCTTCTCTTCCGCACCTTGACCCTACATACAGTCAGCTGATGCACATTATTGCAAAGGTAATGGAGTTAAAGAATATTATGAACCCGGACCTTTACTTCGGAAGCTCCGCCCTACGTACCGGCCACAGCCCTTCCCCGCTGGGGATGCTCTCTGCAGTAAAACCGCATCTTGACCCCGAGGGGCAGGCCGCCTTAAACGTAGCCGGCAAGGCACTGGAAATGGTGGAGGTGTTCCGTATGATGGATACAATTAAGCCGGCGGCAAAAAAAGAGCCGCCATCCTTTAAAAAAATCGACCAAAAACAATCGGAGGGCTAGCCACTGACCAGCTCGCCTTCCTTATTCTTATGCAAGGCTTCAGCTATTACGACAACCGGGCTTTAAAACTACATACAACTCATTTAAAACTTTACATATCTTAGTGTGTCATCCTGAGCACTTCTGTCATCCTGAGCGATAGCGAAGGATCTATCTCCAAATCAGATTCTTCGGGCTTCGCCCTCAGAATGACAGATAAAAGTCAGATTAATAGACAAGGAATGTAATACTACTAGTGCGTTGTATATAAATTTCTTTTAATACAAGCAGTTTTTAAAGGAAAAAGCGCATAACTTGTAGAAGTTTTAAGGAAATAAAGGGAGAAATCTGTCATGAGAGAATACATATCCGTCAAAAAAAACGCTTACCTAAATCCAATACTCACCTTCGTCCTGTGTCTCCTTGTGTATGTACTACTGGGCAGTACCGGCTCCTTCATGCACACCTCCATAGGAGAAGAGTGGTTTCTGGCGTTACACACCTTTTTGGAGTTTTTGAGCGTATTGTTTGCCTTCGCTATCTTTACGCTTATCTTCTATATTTACCATCAAAACTCCAGACTAAGGCAACTTGTTTTGGCCTGCATATTCCTCATCGGCGGTTTTCTGGACATACTCCATACGCTGTCCTATAAGGGAATGCCGGACTTTTTTGTCCCCAACGGCACCGCCATCCCAACCACCTATTGGGTGATTGCCCGCTTTATAATGGCGGCAGGTTTCCTGATGGCAGCTTATACCAAACCGGAAAGGACCACCCGTATATCACGCTGGTTAGTGCTTAGTCTATCCCTGCTGGTTTCACTGTCGTTTTTTTATGCGGTAACCTTCCGAACCGATGCGCTGCCAGCAGTTTATATCGAGGGACAGGGCCTTACACCGCTAAAGATTCAGGCTGAGTACGCAATAATAGCCTTGCAGGCTGCTGCCATAGCCCTATCGTTACGGGAATATAAAAATACCGGTGACAACACCTCCGTTCTTTTTGCTACTGCGCTTATTATAAGCATTTTTAGCGAGCTGTGCTTTACGCTGTACATAAGCGTATTTGACATGTACAACCTTATGGGGCACGTATTCAAGATAATTGCTTATTCCATAATGTTCAACGTAATGTTCGTACAGAACGTAAGGCTCCCCTATGAACGGCTGGAAAGGGCCGATGCGCTTTTGAAAAAACACGCCCGCACCTTGGAACAGGAAGTGGAAAAAGCAAGGCAGGACATTTTGGAAACCAACAGCCAACTGTACAAGGATATTGAACTGGCAAGGGAGATACAGCAGTCCATGCTTCCTGACAGAAGTTTGGGCTGCCCCGGAATAGACTTTTATTCCGACCTTATACCATGCAAGAGTTTAAGCGGCGACTTTTACAATGTATTCTGTATAGACAATGAAAACGTGGGGTTTTATCTGGCCGACGTGTCAGGGCATGGCATATCCTCCTCAATAATAACCATATTCGTGGATAGGACAATACTTAGCAACAAACTGGATACGCAAAGAAAAGAGGTTCTGCTGTCCCCTTCCAGGGTTCTTAAAGACTTATTTTCCCAGTTCAACAACTCAAGATTCCCCGATGAATTGTACCTGCTTATATTCTATGGAGTATATAATAAAAGGACCCGGGAATTCACCTACTCCTCCGCCGGGCTTAATACCCAACCGGTGGTAATATCCGGCTCAAAGGTATTCAGTCTTGTTACCAAAGACCCGTTCCCCATATGCAAAATGGCGCAGTATCATAGCCCGCAGTACCGGGACAGCAAATTGGCCCTTAAGCCCGGAGACCGAATACTCATGTACTCCGACGGCCTTGTGGAGGCAGTTAACAGGGACGGCAAAGCCTTTACCGAAACAAGGCTTATGGAGATACTTACACAGAACACAAAGGCGGATGCCCGGGACCTGTACTATGAGGTTTTCGACCGATTCTCGTGCTTTGTACTGGACAAAAAACTGGAAGACGACGTGACCATACTGCTTGCAAACATACTCTAGCGAACCGTTATTCGCCCAGGATGCGCTTAACCGCCCTTAGCACTAGTGCTATAACCTCTCCCCGGGTGGCCCCGTCGTCATAGCGCTTTTCGTACACCGGTATGCCCATTTCGTTCAACTTCTTCCATATACCCTCAGCCCAGTGGGCCTTCCTTACCTCTTCATCATGCTTTTCAAGTCCGTTGCTTTCTATTATCCCTATCAGCTTAACTGCATACCCGGGGTCGGTAGCATACCCCGCCTCCTTTACCGCATAGCAGGCCTCCTTATAGTTGTTCGCTTCTCGAACCTTGACATACCTCGGGAGTTCTCCCAGCAGCCGGCTGTGGTCCTCCACGCTTTCGGCAAAGCTGTCATAGGCCCGGAAAAGTGCCTTAACCCTGTGCGGTTCGCCATTTATATATTCGGTGGTCCAAACTTCCGCAACCTTACCGTCCCAGGAGGACGTCGCCTTTATGCCGAACAGGTTGTTATGGATATGGTTTTTACCCCATCCGCTTTCCAGTGCCGCCTGGGCCAGCGTCAGCGAGGGTAAAATATTGTACTTTTTATAGCCCTCCACCGCCCCTGACAGTACCTCCTTAATAAACTCATCCTTGGTCATTTTATACATCCCACCTCCAATGTTCCGCCATATTTTAATAGGAAATTTTCCCGCTGTTTTCGTGGTAAAACAGTTCTGCCCTGCCAATATCCTTGGAATGCAGTGTTACCCATTTGTCGTTATCACCCACATAGTCCTTTAAGACTTCAGCATTATAGTCATACAGTGTGTAGTTGCTGAGGAACACCACATAATTGCCGATGGTTTCTGTTTCAAAATACCTCCTCAGTTTTCCTGCATAGACCACTCTGTCCGCCGGTATATAAACCATAAGCCACAGACCGTACTCAAAGTCCACAACATCGCCCCAGATACCCGACCGTAGGGTTTTATGGATGCCAAGGCTGTAAAGGGCCCTTTCGAAAAAAGCACTGGTTAGGAATTTTGACCATAAAAATCCCGCCACCGCCGAAGATACAATAATCGTATTTCTGAAGGCCATATTGCATAATGCCTGGACGCCTGGAAACAGGTAACCCCAAAGGGCCTCGCCCGCCGAAACAAATACAAAACTTACTACAAGGCTTTTGACCAGTATGTACTGGTCATGGTCCGCCTTTTTGGAAAGCTGGAAATGGCTTATCTTCAAAATTATATAACCGGGTACAATATATATCATAATATGCGGTATGGCATTAATCATCCCGCTTATATTATCCAGATTCATACTTAAACATTGGATGGCAGGCGGGTTTTACCGATAATTCGTAGCAGGCGGAAGGTACCTTTGCGTCCATCATAGCTCTTACCGTTGTTTGCTTATCCTGTTGCTCTTTCTTTTTTTTGCCTGTTTTGGTTTCCTTTTTGGCCATGCCTACTCCTCCCTTCTAATAACATAATACTGGGGTTGTGTATCATTTGTTAATTAGTCCTACAGAGTTTTTGCTCAGTTTCCACTCACGTATCAATGGACAAGCATTAAAAAAAGCCTCCGGTAAACGGAGACAAAAAAATTGGCGGGAGTATGTGGGAATCGAACCCACCCCGGACGCTACTAACGCCCAGCGACTGGTTTTGAAGACCAGGGGGCACACCAGCACCCATCTACCCCCAAACTCAACTGCAAGCAATATTATAGCAGTATTTTAGACGATTGGCAAGCACGTGCGAGTATCCTATCTACTCAACGCTTGGGAATACCGACCCGCCCTGGGGTATAACCAGTACCTTCGCATGCTTTCCGACAATGCTGATGGCATCGTCCAGAGCTTTTTGTACCGATTCCTTTTTAGTGAAAAATACAGCTTCTATATCCCTCTTGTCCATTGCCGAAATCATGAACACCTCCGCCTTTTTTACCACTCTGGCTATGGCGGCGGCTTTGTGCCCTCCCAATACAAACTCCATTTTAAGCCTGTCTTCGAGGTGCTGGGGCAGGTCCGCTTCCATAATCCACCGGGCGAATGTATCCTCGCCGTATCCTTCTTCGCATTCCGCCACCAGTATTATTATGCCTCCTACCTTTACCACATGGCTTGCATTATCCAGGGCTTTCTGGGCCTGGTACAGGTTTATGTCCTTTGGATAACCTCCGGCGGAAACAATAACTATATCCGCCGGCTCAGGAACGTCTATTCTGTACAGCCCGTCAAGGTACCTACAACCGGCCCTATGGGCCTCTAAATAATGCCCCGCAAAGGCTTTTAGCACCTGCTTCTTCTCATTTAGCACAGCGTTTAGAATAAATGATATCCCCAGTATCCGGCCTATCTCATCTATATCCTCCCGGACGGGATTTCCCTCCAGCCTGCCCGTCTCCGAACCTCTTTCCAATTGACGGCTGTGGTTATACTTTATGCTTTCATAA
The DNA here is from genome assembly GCA_028686075.1 of Bacillota bacterium. GTDB lineage: Bacteria > Bacillota > Clostridia > Ch29 > Ch29 > JAAYEV01. The sequence continues at coordinate 48,574 of JAQUCT010000003.1, read as the reverse complement.
TTGGCTGCACCGGGCATTATGGCTTTAGCTCCCCCCGAATAGCCGGCAAAATAATGGTATTCTATATTTCCGGTACAAATCCTCACATCCGCTTCCACCACCGATCGGCAAATATTAAGCGGGGTGCCGTGCTCTGTGCTGCCTATGCTTATGTAGTCCTCCTTGTTACTGTCAACGCACCTTACAGCATTAAATATCTGTTCGCCCACTAGGGCTTTTTGCTCTTCCAGGGTATGGGGCCGGTGAATCCCCATTCCGAATATTATTTTAATATCCTCTTCGGACACACCGGCCTTAAGCAGTTCCTCAAGCAGAGGCGGAAGGAGCTTCCGGGTCGGCGAAGGCCGGGTTATATCGCTGGCCATTATTACAACTTTGTGTCCCCTATTTACCATACTGGATAGCCTTTGGGCCCCTATCGGATTCTGCAGAGCCTCCTTTATTTGGATTCTTTCGTAGTCCTCGTCTATACTTCCCTCTTTAAATCTTCCCTCCAAAACATCCATCAGATTTTGGGGTGGTACTTCAATCTTTACTGTATTCTTCCCAAATTTTAAGTCTATTGCAGGCAAATTAACTCCTCCCATACAAAACTCTATTGTCCCCCACCCTTTTAGTTATCCTATCCCTGTCCATCTCCTCCAAAAGGGCCATTGCATATTTTCTACTGGTGCCCAGATGGTCCCGGAGGGTTGCAAGGCTTATGCTGCCTTCCCCTCTGATGTGTTCCACCACAGATTCCACCGCACCTTCGTAGTATCCTTTTAGAAACACTGTGTCCTCGCCTATGCGTTTTATTTCACCGCTTTCAACGAGCATATCCAAAACTTCAGCCGTTTCATCCCCGCCGTAGGGGCTGCCCTGTAACAGCTCTCCTATTCCTGGGGGCGAATAACCTTTCCTCTCCAGAAGGTCCAGTATATACCCTCTTATACCCTGTTGGTCCTGTGTGAGTTGTATTTTAAAACCGGAAAGGGATGCAGCACTGGACGTCACACTTATTGTGCCCTCCTTCTCCATGCTTCTTAGCACCTCGTCGATAAAGGTCCCTTTGTGACTGCCAAAGAGCTTACTTCTAAACTCCTCCACCGGCATACCGCTACGTAGCGGATAACGGGCATGAAACTCGCGTAGCAAAGAATCTGCCCCTAGCAGCAGCCCGGAAAAATACTCTTTGTGTATATAAACCTTCTGGCTACCGCTTTGGAACTCCCTGACCGTCCCACTGTCTACCAGGTTGCTCAGCATGGGCTGCAGCTCCTCCTCGCTTTTACCGGTAAGCTCAATAAGCTTCGGCCTGCCGGGAAAGAAACTGCTGTTAAGGCTTATAACCTTTTCCAGAACCTGTAGCGGGCTGCCACTCTCCTTTAGCTTAAGCTCTTCCATTGTATCTTTATTGTACCTTTTTCGCTTAGGCGGATTTGGCTCAAGTACTGTCCCTCCTCCGATGGCCTCCATGGGAGAATAACTTCTTATAACGAACCGGTCTCCCCTAAGGGCCACCGCCTCTTCCTCCAGCCGCAGCTGGGCATAACACTCTTCTCCAGGGCCCAACTGTTCCTTGTCAAGCAGTACTACCCTGCACAGTATTTCCTTCGTGCCTATATGCAGCCGCACCCTGCCCCTGTTGTCGACTGTCCAGTCGGTATCCTTAACAAGCCGTAGCCGGCAGTCCAGCATCATAGTTGGCTGCAGTGCCCCGGCGGGGGCTATCACGTCTCCCCTTTGGATTTGGTCCCTCTTTACCCCGGCAATGTTTACCGCCAGCCTCTGCCCGGCGTAAGCAGCCTCCACATCCTGATCGTGGACCTGCAGGTTTCTTATCCTGCCCTCTATGCCGGCGGGGTAAATACAAACTCTCTGGCCCTCTTCTACCTTGCCGGATATAAGGGTCCCGGTGACTATAGTGCCAAACCCCGTTATGGAAAAGGCCCTGTCTATGTTTAGCCTGTACAGGGAATCATAATTTTTTATATTAAGCTCCTCCGTCATCTCCCCAATGGTCTTTACAAGGGTGTCAATGCCGGCCCCGGTAACCGATGAAACAGGTATCACGGGAGCACCTTCAAGGAAAGTGCCTTTTATATTTTCCTTTACTTCTTCTATAACCATTTCCAGCCATTCTTCTTCCACCATATCCGCCTTTGTAAGTACCACAATTCCTTTCTTAATCCTTATCATATCAAGTATATTAAGGTGCTCGGTGGTCTGGGGCATTATTCCCTCATCGGCCGCTACCACCAGAAGCACCATATCCATTCCACCCACCCCTGCCAGCATATTCTTTATAAACTTTTCATGGCCGGGTACATCTATTATCCCGGCCCTTCTGCCATCTGGCAGGTCAAAGTAGGTAAATCCAAGCTCGATGGATATTCCCCTTCGCTGTTCCTCCTTGAGCCTGTCTGTATTCCTTCCGGTTAGTGCCTTAATAAGAGTGGTCTTTCCGTGGTCTATATGGCCCGCCGTCCCTATTATTATATTGTTCAACTTCCGTCACCCCCAGATAGTACACCTATAAGCATCCCCGCCAGCACCGGCAGCTGTTCATCGAAAACCGTTCTTACATCTATAAGGTATCTGTCCCTGACAATCCTTCCTATAACAGGGGTCTTTGCCATCCTTAAACCCTTCTCCAGTTCGTTTACAGCCATTTCCTTTGGCTCAATGGTCAACACACGGGTTTCTATCCTCTCAAGGGGCAGTGCCCCCCCGCCAACCTGGGAGTATTCCTTCTCTATAGTTACCTTTGCATAGGCCTTTATATCCGTCACAAGTTCCATAAGACGCTCCGCCCGCTGCTCAAGAGTTGATACCGGAATTGTCAGCATATTTAGCACCGGTATTCTATCCAAAACCCTTTCACCTTGGGCGTATATCCGAAGGGTGCTTTCAAGAACCGCCAGCGTAAGCCTGTCCACCCGGACGGCCCGGGCCAGCGGATGCTTTGCGATTCTTTTTATATATTTGCTTTTACCGGCAATTATGCCCGCCTGGGAGGCCCCCAGCAGTTTGTCACCGCTGAAGGTAACTATATCTATTCCCGACTTGATACTATCCTGAACTGTTGGTTCACCGACAATGCCATACTCTTCAAGGTGGACCAATATACCGCTGCCCAGGTCCTCAACCACCGGTATCCCGCGCTTCCTGCCAAGGCTGGCCAGTTCTTGCCGGGACACCTCATCGGTGAACCCGCAAATACGATAGTTGCTGGTGTGAACTTTAAGCAGCATGGCTGTGTCTTCGCCTATGGCCTTTTGGTAGTCTTCAATATAGGTCTTGTTGGTGGTGCCTACTTCCACAAGCCTAGCACCGCCCTGCTCCATCACTTCGGGTATGCGAAAGGAGCCTCCTATTTCTACAAGCTCTCCCCGAGACACGATTGCCTCCTTACCCGACGCCATGGCACTCAGAGTAAGCAGCACCGCTGCCGCGTTATTGTTTACCACTATGCAATCCTCCGCACCAGTGGTGCCACATACAAGGTCCCGAACTAAGTCGTGACGGGAACCCCGGACGCCCCTTTGGAGGTTATATTCAAGGTTAATATATCTCCCAGCCAGCCTTGAAAGGTCAGCCACGGCACTTTCCGGTACGGGCGACCTGCCCAGGTTTGTATGTATTACCACCCCTGTACCGTTTATAACCTCCTTAAGTCTTCCCAGCCCTTTTCTCCTTAGCCTTTCCGCCAGCGCCTCAACGATTCCCTCTTCCATTCCGGTAGCAGTTGCGCTTTCGTCAAAGCCGCCGTCCATAACCCTGTCGCGGGTTTCCTGCAGTATCTCCCTTAAGCTTTCGGTAACAGTCACGCGGGCATACTGTTCTATCAATCCGGCCACCTCGGGCTTCCTCAGCATCTGGTCCACTGAAGGCAGCAACCTTAACAATTTTTTATTGTTCATAATAACTTATTCCTCCCAGGTAATCGACTTTTCCCCTTTATTTTCCCATATGCTGCAGTAATATTCAAGGAAAAGGCCCCGGATTAACCGGGGCCTTAAATGCTAAGCTTCTTTCCCTTTGCTAAAGTAGTCCTTGGTAAGCTTTATTACAACTCCGCTTAGGCCAAGGATTCCTATCAGGTTGGGGATAGCCATAAGCCCATTAAGCGTATCGGCAATATCCCATATCGTAACCAGCCCGCCGATAGCCCCAATCAATATGAAGGGTATCCATATAATCCTATATAACATTATTGCTTTGCTTCCAAAAAGATACTCGGCACAACGCTCCCCGTAATATTCCCAGCTAAGAATGGTGGAGTATGCAAACAGCAGTACGCCAACTGCGACAATAATACCGCCGGGTCCCGGAAGCCCCGCATCGAAAGCTGCCGTGGTAAGGGCGGCACCGGTTGCGCCGGTATTCCAGACGCCTGTTACTACTATGGACAGTGCTGTTATTGTGCATACCACAATAGTATCCATGAACACTTCGAATATTCCCCACAGGCCCTGTTTTACCGGGTTATCGGTTGTTGCCGCTGCGTGGGCTATAGGCGCACTACCAAGGCCGGCTTCGTTTGAGAATACTCCCCGGGCAACCCCAAACCTTGCCGCCATCATAATGGTCGAACCGGCAAATCCGCCTATCGCCGCTGTGCCTGTAAAGGCCGAGCTGAATATTAAGCCAAAGGCTGCGGGTATATCTGCCGCTTTTATAGCCAATATTATTATTCCCCCGATGATATAGAACGCCGCCATGAACGGAACAAGTCTTTCGGTAACCTGGGCGATCCTTTTAAGACCTCCCAGTATAACCGCTGCTGTTGCCACTGCTAATACTATTCCCGAAATCAGCTTGCTTGCGCCAAATGTAGTCTCCAAAGCAGCCGCCACCGAGTTGGCCTGAGTCATGTTACCTATACCGAAGGCTGCCATTGCCCCAAAGAATGCAAAAACCGCGGCAAGCCATTTTAAGTTAAGGCCGTTTCGAATATAGTACATGGGACCTCCTACAAAACGACCGTCCGGGGTCTTCTCCCTGTATTTGATGGCGAGTACGACTTCCCCGTATTTTGTTGCCATCCCGAATATCGCCGACAGCCACATCCAGAATATGGCCCCCGGCCCCCCCAGTGCAATAGCGGTAGCAACGCCGGCAATATTACCAATACCTATGGTTGCGGCAAGAGCTGTTGCAACAGCCTGGAAGGGCGTAATCTCCCCTTCTCCAACAGTTGTCTTGTCGAACATTTTAAGCAGTGTGTTCTTTAATACGTATCCCATTTTTGTTATAGACATAAAATTAGTGCGGAATGTTAAGTATACACCGGTTCCCACAATTAACACCAACATATACGGGCCCCAAACCAGACTGTTAAGCTTGCTGTTTAATTCCATAAAAGCTTCCATGATTTCCCTCCTATTCGCTATTTTTTGATATATAACTACAAGCTGCAGTTATATAACACATTGTATATATATTCTATGCTTTTTCTAAAATTCCTTTAAGTATTGTAATAAAAATAAAATTTACATTATATCTTCCACGGCACTCATCTAACTGTTATGCTATCCTTAAGATTATCATAAACCTTCGGGCCTATGCCCGAAACTTTCATTATATCCTCCGGTTTTTGGAACCGGCCTTCCCTTTCCCTGAAATCTACAATCCTTCCTGCCAGCACCGGTCCAATACCAGGCAGGGCTTCAAGCTGGGAAGCACTGGCTATATTGACGTTTATTTTTGCACTCGCATCCCCGGTATAGCTAAGGCCAGTATTATCATCCATAATTTCGTCTACGGCAGGGACATGCAGTTTCTCTCCATCCTGCACAACCCTTGCCAGGTTAACCCTATCGAGGTCAGCTTCCTCCAGGGCACCCCCCGCCGCATTTATTGCGTCAATGGTGCGGGCCCCTTCAGATATGTAAATCACTCCCCTGTTTCTTATCTGCCCGGTTATGTGTACCACTATTTCGGTCTCGGTGTGTTCTTCCTCCCCGACAAAGTAGCTGTCCAGGTTCTGACTGTCCACGCTACTTTTGCCTGTCCCTTCCATTTTAAGAATAAGACCTACATTTGTAGCCAATAATATGATAATAAAGCCTGTTAACACCCATTCCCTTTTCGAGAGGTCCATATTTCCACCCCCTTAACCATTAATTATGTTATATTCTATATTTTTTTATTTTTTCCTTCTATATATAACGTAATAAAGACTTTACACAGCTGTCATCCTGAGCGAAGCGAAGGACCTTGCGTAAACGAAGAACCTTTAGGAAGGCAAAAAAGGACCCTTCAGTCGTTCCTCCTTCAGGATGACACATCTTATGTAACTTTATTAACACTTTATATATAAATGGTGCTACGTATATTGCCATGTATTTTCTGGATATTCAGTCCTTTCCCTGTAAACGATAGAAATTATCTGTTATACTATTAATATTGCATAATTTCTATTCACAATACTGGAGGGAGTCATGAAAAAAACCGCAGCTATCATAGTACTTACAGCTCTTATGGTGCTTATGTCAGGGCCCTTAGAGGCCCTTGCCTCGATAGATATTAGCTCTCCTAAGGCCATCCTGATGGACGCAGAAACAGGTCAGGTATTATACAGCAAAAACGCCCACACGGTTTCCTATCCGGCTAGCATAACCAAAATAATGACCGCTATTTTGGCCCTTGAAAGGGGAAAACTAAGCGATTATGTACCCATAAGCAGGAAGGCGTCCTATATAGATGGCAGCAGGATATACCTCTTAGAGGGTGAAAAGGTAACCCTTGAACATGTTTTGTTCGGACTGCTGCTGGAATCCGGGAACGATGCTGCAATAGCAATTGCGGAATATATTGCAGGATCGGTTGAGGAATTCGCAGTAATGATGAATGACAAGGCGGTGCAGTTGGGAACAAAAAACACCAACTTCACCAATCCCAGCGGGCTGCCCGACCCGGAGCATGTAACCAGTGCCTACGATATGGCCCTAATTGCCGGGCACGCTATGACGCTACCCAGGTTCAGGGAAATTGTAAGCACCGTTAGATACATAATACCCGAAACTAATATGCAGGATACCAGGTATTTGTACAACGGCAACAGGCTTATAAAGAACACCTCCCATAAATACGAGGGCGCAAACGGGATTAAAACCGGTTATACAACGGCCGCCAATCACTGTTTCGTCGGGTCCGCCCAAAGGGACAGGAAAGAGTTTATAACGGTGATACTCAGCGAGCCTAACAACAATACCCTATGGGACAACACAACTAAGCTTTTGGATTTCGCCTTTGAAGACTTTCAGCAGATGCCGGTGGTAAATAAGGGCAAAGTAATAGATAGCGTGGAGTTTTTGGGTACCAACTCGAATGTTGAAATAGTAACCGAGAAAGATTTTCACTATAATTATCCCATTAACGGCCAAAAACCCCATATTGAAGAGAACATAGTAATGGAAACGGTTAAGCCCACCGTGCCTTCCGGGGAACGGGTTGGATATATTGAATACAAAATAGGCGATGAAATAGTTGGAACGGTCAGGCTGATCACACGAAGGAAAGATGACGATAAAATAATGGCCTCCGGCATATTCAAGGGAAAATCTGGGAATCCAAAATACAGATTGTTCGGGTTTCTGCTGGCTCTGCCGATTTCGGTACTGACTTTTAGGTTTATTATAAAAAGCCGTAAGAGGAGAAGGTTCACCTATGTGCGGAAAAGAAGTATTTTCAGGAGAAAATAGGCTTCATGAAACGTCAGTGTTTCATGAAGCCTATTTGAGTATGTCTAAAAATAAAAAGGACAGAATGCCTGTCCTTTTTATTACAGTGCTGCAACAACTTCTATTTCCACAAGGGCATCCTTTGGCAGCCTGCCTACTTCAATACATGAACGGGCCGGGAAGTCGACGGTGAAATATTCTGCATACACCTCGTTCACATCGCCAAATTTTCCCATATCCGTTATGAACACTGTGGTTTTTACAACGTTTTCAAGGCTTGTACCGGAAGCCTCCAGCACCGCCTTTAAATTGGCGAACACCTGGTGGGTCTGCTCCTTAACACCGCCTTCCACCATTTGGCCCGTTCCGGGGTTAAGTGCTATCTGGCCGGCGGTGTATACCATATTACCGCATTTAACGGCCTGGGAATAGGGGCCCACAGCACCGGGTGCTTTTTTGGTTGAAACAATCTCCTTTTTCATTATAAGTAGCCTCCTTTTTTTATTCTCCTACCCTTACCTCATCCAGATAATTATAAACGGTGTACCTGGAAACACACAGTACCTTGGCAACGTAGTCAATGGCTCCCTTTATAAGGAATGCACCTTTTTGGTCCAGAATACTTACTATTTCCACCTTATCGTCCTTTGTCATATACGCCACCGGACGGCCGGAGTTATCTAACACACTGGTTACAAGGTTGCACAGCACCTCGTTTATATTAGCACCCCGGTACCCTTTTTCGATTTTATTCTCGTCTTGCTCCTCTGTATAACACAGAGCGTTTATTGAATTTCTTACCATAACGAACTCCGACAGGTCGAAGTTTATACAAAGGCATCCTATGGGTTTTTGATTTTCATCCCTTATTACAATGGTGGAAGATTTGAGTATCCTCCCATCGGGGGTCTTTTTGGTGTAATTGAGCTGGTCACCCGCGAACCCCCCCGCTGCAATTGCTTCAATATTTGCCTGGGACATTGGCCCTCCAAGATTCCTTTCGGTTACATGGCTGTTCTCAATTGCCACAATCGAATGGTAGGGGTCTGTTATATCGTGGAGTACTACTTCACAGCTCTTCCCAAAGGTCTTGGCTATGCCTCCCACTATGGGTATCATACCTTTTAGAACAGGATGCAGTTTTTCTTTCATACCCTCTACCCTCCCAAAACTACATTAATAAGCTTATCCGGCACTACTATGACCTTTTTGACAGTATCGCCAATTGTATAGGCCTTGATTCTTTCGTCCTCCAGTGCCAGTTGCTCCATTTCTTCCTTTTTCATTCCCGGGGATACCTGAATACGGCTTCTCACTTTACCGTTAACCTGCACCACCACCGTAACAAGGTCCCTGACCAAATATTCTTCATTATAGTCCGGCCATTCCTGCCTGTGGACGCTTCCCACCCCTCCGGTCATCTCCCAAAGTTCCTCGGCTATATGCGGAGCAAATGGTGCCATCAGCACTGTTAACTTTGTTATCCCTTCCTTAATCACCGCGGGATTAGGCCTTGGGTTTTCTTTGTACTGATAAAGCGCATTCACCATTTCCATTACGGCACTTATGGCAGTGTTGAAATTGAACCGCTCTTTGATATCCTCAGTAACCTTCTTTACGGTACGGTTTATTACGTATAGCATTTCCCTGTCATCGGCGTTTAAATGCCCACTGTATACCTCCCCGGCTTTCGCCGTCACATCTATGCTTTCTTCCACCAGCCTCCAGATTCTGTTCAGGAACCGGTAGCAACCCTCCACGCCCTGGTCGCTCCATTCCAAGTCCCTTTCCGGCGGTGCGGCAAACAGTATAAACAGTCTTGCGGTATCTGCACCGTATCTTTCAATAATATCCTCAGGGCTTACTACATTGCCCTTGGACTTGGACATCTTGGCCCCGTCCTTTAATACCATTCCCTGGGTAAGCAGGTTTTTAAATGGCTCGTCGCAGGTACAAAGCCCGAAGTCGCTAAGCACCTTTGTAAAGAATCTTGCGTACATAAGGTGCAAAATGGCGTGCTCCACACCGCCTATATACTGGTCAACCGGCATCCAGGCATCTGCCTTTTCTCTGTCAAAGGGTGCCTTTGTATTCTTCGGGTCGGTAAACCTTAAGAAATACCAGGACGAGCACACAAAGGTATCCATTGTATCCGTTTCCCGCCTGGCCGGCTTACCGCACCGTGGGCAGGTGGTGTTTACAAACTCTTCGCTCCTTGCAAGGGGCGAATCCCCCATGCCGGTAAGAGCAATATCAATGGGTAGTATTACCGGCAGGTCCGCTTCCGGCACCGGTACCTCGCCGCAATCGGGGCAGTATACTATGGGTATAGGCGTTCCCCAGTACCTCTGGCGGGATATGAGCCAGTCCCTTAATCTGTATTTTATCTCTTTGTTGCCCCTTCCCTTGCTCTCTAAGTCTTTCACTATTCCGTCCATTGCCTCCATATAATCCATGCCGTCGTATATGCCGGAATTAACCATGGTACCGGGGCCGTCATAGGCCTGGCCCTCCAGCACCTCTTCCCTGGCTGCCGGGCGCACCACCTGAATTATATCCAGGTTATACTTGGTGGCGAACTCGTAGTCCCTCTGGTCATGGGCGGGCACTCCCATTATTGCACCGGTCCCGTATTCGTAAAGTATATAATTGGCCGCATATATGGGAAGCCTTTTCCCGTTGGCCGGGTTAACAGCGTATCTGCCCAGAAATACCCCTTCCTTTTCCAGTTCTATGGAGGTCCTTTCTATTTCGGACATCTTCTTGATACCGTCTAGGAATTGGTCAAATCCCTCGTCCCATCCGGTACCCTTTACAATGTCCCTGCACATATGATGTTCTGGGGCAAGGCACATGAAGGTTGCCCCGAAAACAGTATCCGGTCTGGTAGTAAACACCCTTATATCCTGCTCTAACCCTTCTATTGCAAAGTCAATGGATGCCCCTTCGCTCCTGCCTATCCAGTTCCTTTGCATAAGCTTTACCTTGTCCGGCCATCCCCCCAGTTTTTCCAGGTCGTCCAGCAGCCTCTGGGCATAGTCGGTTATCTTGAAAAACCACTGCTCCAGTTCTTTTTTAGCAACAGTGCTACCGCACCTTTCACATTCCCCCGAAATAACCTGCTCGTTGGCCAGAACGGTGGTACAAGAAGGGCACCAGTTTACCTGGGATCGTTTCTTATAGGCAAGTCCTTTGTTGTAAAGCAACAAAAACAGCCACTGGTTCCATTTGTAATAATCGGGATGGCAGCTGGCCACTTCCCTATCCCAGTCATAGCTTATACCCAATCTCTTTAGCTGCACCCTCATGCTTTCTATATTGTTCCAGGTCCACTCGTTGGGGTGGGTGTTATTCTTTATCGCTGCATTTTCGGCGGGCAGCCCGAAGGCGTCCCAGCCCATCGGGTGTAGAACGTCGCTTCCGTTCATTCTTTTAAACCTGGACACCACGTCCCCTATCGAGTAGTTCCTCACATGCCCCATATGAAGCTTTCCGGAAGGATACGGGAACATCTCCAGAGCATAGTACCTGTTTTCTCCGGAATCACCAACTGCGTAAAGACCCTGTCCTTCCCAGTACGACTGCCATTTCTTTTCTATTTTTTCGAATTCATATTTCATAGCCTTCTACCTCCATAGCCAGTAAATTTTATAATAAAAAACCCCCGTCCCCGTTTTAGGGACGAGAGGCCATATGCTCGCGTTACCACCCTAATTGACGGCTTAAATGCCGTCCCCTCGGTTGATTTATAAAGGAATCACCCCTGTACAGACTCATCAGGCGAGTTTGGCTTTAAGACCTGACGGTTTTCACCGGACACCGCCTCTCTTTGAAAGTCCGCTGGCCTACTACTCCTGCAAATACAAAAACCTATCGTAATTTACAAGTATTATATGGTATTTTTAAAGCAGTGTCAACACGTAACGGGTCAAAAGGCCAGTACCTTCGCATCCCCCCACAGCTTTTCCAGGTTGTAGAACTCCCTTTCACGGGAATGGAACACGTGCACCACCACATCCCGATAATCCAGCAGTATCCATTTCTCTTCCCTGTAGCCCTCCATATGGCCAAGTTCATATCCTGACTCTTGCAGTTTTTCCTTAATCCCATCGGCAATGGATTTCACCTGGGTGTTTGAACCCCCGCTACATATTACAAAATAATCTGCCAGTATTGACACGTCCCTAATATCAAGTACCGTTATATCCAACGCTTTCTTGTTTGCGGCCGCCCGCACGGCAAGCCTCGCCATATCCTTTATATTGTTTATAGTATTACCTCCCTGTATTTAAAGGTTACTTCTATCCTTTCCAAGGATGACAGTTACATCAGCCTTGGCTTTTTCATCCACATCCACCTGGTATTTTTCAACGTCCAGTACCTCCGCCACCTTTTTTGCGTTGTCCCCCTGTCCCTTACGGTCGTAGACATGGGTACTGCTGTATTCGGCCCCGTCAGCATTGCCTATACTGATTACGTCAAAGCCTTCACCCTTTAGCATATCGCCCACCCTGGCAGCCAGGCCGGCCACTCCGCTTCCGTTGAGCACCTCCACCTTAACCGTGCCGTTGTCCTTATCCGGTTTTCCAAACACTACCGAAACCAAATCACGAGTCTGCTTTTCGTCGTATAAAAAGTAGGAAATGCCGTTGATATATTTATCGTCACCCGGGAGACGGTACATATTAATGGCTTCCTTTTTTATCCCCGCAGCCCTGAAGGCGTATCTACTCATTTCAGCGGGGGTCATGTTTGTGCTTAGATGGCTGCTTAATGTATCGGCTATGGCAGGCAGTCTCAGTATGGTGCCGGCACTTAGAACCTTATCTATAACCGAATCGATAAGTGCCTGCTGAGCTCTAATCCTTCCTAGGTCACCGTCGGGATAACCCTCGCGGTTACGGACATACTGCAACGCTTTTTCACCGTTTAAGGTCTGCCACCCCTTTTTAAGGTTAATACGTAGCGGTGGATTGTCATAGGGGTCGGAATAATCCATATCAAAGGGAACGTTTACCCTTACCCCTCCTAAGTTGTCTATAAACTGCCTAAACCCCGCGTAGTCAATCTTGAAATAATAGTGTACGTCTATATCAAGTAAATTGCTCACCGTGTCCATCGCCAGTGCTGCTCCCCCGTAAGCGTGGGCATGACCCAGCTTGTCAAGGCCCTTACCCTTAATCTCCAGCCTTGTATCCCGGGGCAGTGATATAAGGTCAGCTCTGTTTTCTTCCGGGTCAAAGCTTGCCAGTATCATTGTATCGGTCCGGCTTGGAGCCTTGCTGTTGGTCGGGTCCCCCAGGTCGGTGCCCATAATAAGAACATTAACCCTCTCATCCTTTGCAGGAGGATCGGGTATCAAAAACTCCGGATCCCCGGTTATATTCCCCGGCTCTTCCGGCCCTATGGAGTGCAAAAAGAAAAAGAGTGCAGAAGCCGATACAATCACAAGGGCTAACAAAGATATACCCGCTATTTTCAAAAATCTTTTCATTGAGACCACCCCGTTCATAAAGTGACACTTGGTTCAGATGGGACTTTAACCCAACCTGGACCTTAGTGGGCCAGATAATGATTCCTGGCGTCTATCGTATCCAAATGTATAAGCATTCTCTTTTCAAGCAGATAGGCTATTGTGTTCTCCATCGCATACAGCACAGCCCTGTCAAGGCTCTGCTCCAGGATGTCTCTCGCGCCAGCGGCACCCTGAAAGTCCCTGGAGGGCTCGGTATAATCGGCTATGAATACTATTTTTTCAAGCATTGACATACCCTTCCTGCCGGTTGTATGATACCTTATGGCATCCAAAATATCATGATCATTTATATTATATTCAAACCTTGCCAGTGCCTCGCCTATTACCGCATGGATTATACCAGGCGAGTTTTTCGTAACATTATCTAATATAATACCAAAATTATTTGCCTCATTCAATGCCTCCCCAAAACTTAAATCCCTTGCACAATCGTGCAAAACCCCCGCCGTTTCTGCCTTGCGCGCATCCGCGCCAAACCGCCTGGCAAGTATTACCGACTGGTCCGCAACGCGTAGCGAATGGTCAAACCTTTCTTCGGACAAAACGCTTTTTAATTTTTCCTTTATATCATTTATGCACCTCAGCCAAACCACTCCTCTTTTTGCAACCAAGCGATATCGTATATTAGACGTATCATTTTTTCTATTTGTTCCAGAGTGTCGAATTATAGCGGAAAACTCTACCCAATAACTAGCACCTAGTGCCTATATATAACGCACTAATAGTATTACATTCTTTTATCTGTCATTCTGAGGACGAAGCCCGAAGAATCCGACTTTGTCGTTCTGAACGTAGTGAAGAATCTTCTTGGAGATAGATCCTTCGCTTCGCTTAGGATGACAGCTGTGTAAAACCTTTATCACGTTACATATATTACCTGTGACCTGTGACCTGTGATCTAAGGTCATCGGTACAAGCCTTTTTTTAGTATATAGTCCTCCACCTTCTCAGGCAGAAGGTACTTTATCGTAATGCCTTCTCTTACCCTACGCCTTATCTCAGTTGATGAAATTGCCAGGGCTGGCACCTCTATCATATGAATATTGCTCCTGTATACCCGCTCCAGCTCGTCCACCATGCTTTTGAACTTGTTGATATCCGAACCCGGCCTGTAGGCGGACACTATCCTGCACAGCTTTAGAATAGTGGATACGTCCTTCCATGTAAATATTTCCATAACCGCATCGGCACCGGTTATAAAATAAAACTGGACGTCTTCGTCATAAATTTTTATAAAGCCCTTCAGCGTGTCAACGGTATAGGTACATCCTTCCCGCTTGAGTTCTATATCCGAAACTTCAAAATATGGATTGTTGGCGATGGCAAGGACCGTCATATTTGCCCTGTCCATACCTGGGCTTATCGGCTTATCCTTCTTGTGCGGCGGATTTCCCGACGGCACAAACACCACCTTGTCCAGGCAAAACTTTTCCCTTGCCGCCTCCGCTGTAACCAGATGCCCGTAATGGATAGGGTCGAAGGTTCCCCCCATTATACCTATCTTTCCGGTTCCCATATAAGTATATCCACCTCCAGCTACTGCAAGTATAATTACACCTAACATTATACAGCATTATCTGCAAAAAACCAGCACAATTAAAACGAACAAAGTTTTATTCGCTCTCCAAAAATGATATTATATAGAAAAAGCCTGTTTTAATATAACGCACTAATAGTATCACATTCATTTATCCGTAATTCCGAAGAACCGGAGCCCGAATAATCGGATTTTAAGATAGATCCTTCGCTATCGCTCAGGATGACAGAAAAGCTCAGTATGACACACTAGTAAATATAAAGTTATTAATACGTTGTATATTAATAAAACAATGAAAAGGAAGTGAAAAAAGTGTTAAAGGTGCAATCGATATGGGAAGCCGACAACAATATTAGGGACTTTGCCGGGGTAACACCGATACTTCGTTCGCAGGCACTGCACTCCGACCTTGGTATTGAACTGCTTTTAAAGGCCGAAAACTTCCAGACGACCAATTCGTTTAAAATAAGGGGAGCCAGCAACTGCATAATCAAACAGCTAAAGAACACTCCAAACCTTCAGGGCGTTGTCACTGCATCCTCGGGTAACCACGGCCAGGCGGTAGCCTATGTAGCAAACCGGCTTGGAATACCCGCTTCCATTATTATGCCTGAGACAGCACCAAGGGCAAAGGTTAAAGCAGTATCAAGGTGGGGTGCAAATGTGGAGTTTTGCGGTACCACTTCACAACAAAGACTGGCCCGCTCAAAGGAAGTAGCCCTCGAAAAGGGTTACCTGGAAATACCCCCCTACGACCACTACGATGTAATAGCCGGCCAGGGAACCATAGGAAAGGAAATCTTAGAGCAGGTACCCGATGTGGATATTGTAATGGTCCCCATCGGCGGCGGAGGGCTTTTATCCGGCATATCAACGCTTATAAAAAACCTCCGGCCAAATGTACAGTTAATAGGCGTAGAGCCGGAAAACAGCAATTCCATGTCGGTATCGGTAGAAAGCGGCAGAATAACCCAACTGGAAAAAACCCATTCGGCAGCGGACGGCCTTCTGTCACTGAAGCCGGGGTCCTTGACGTTCCCACTGGTAAAAAAATACGTGGACCAAATAATGCTGGTGAAGGAATCAGAAATAATTGATGCCATAATAACCTGTATCAAATACTTTAAAACGATCCCCGAACCCTCCGGAGCCGTCACCACCGCAGCGGCACTTAAGGGCGATTGGGGCAAAGATAAAAAGGTGGTTGCAGTGGTAAGCGGTGGCAACTTCGATATGGACAAGCTTCCCGGTTTTCTTAGACCTTAGTCGGTATCCATTACGCTGTCCAGTTTGATGCTGTTTTCGGTTTCCTCCCTGAACTTTTCTATTTCCCACCGGACAAGGGCGGTGACCGAAAGGCACAGTAGTATAGAGGAAACAAGGATATAGTAAAGAGTATAGGGCACCATTACCGAGTACACGGCTATTAGAATGCTTAGCACCGCATAGGTCCTTATCCGCCTGAAAGCAAGTATTTTTCTTAGTCTGTGCTGCGTTTCACGGCTTTGTTCAAGTACGGTCTGTTCTATTTTGGCCTCAAGGTCCTTCATGGGGAACAAAAAGTCCCGCTTAAGAAAGCCTCTGTATAAAGCTCTGGTATCTGCTATAAATAAATCAAATGTATCAAGCCCCGCCGCATAGTCCCTGGAAGCGTAATCAAAGGCACCGTTGGCAATGTATATTCCGTTTTCTAAGCCCCTGCTTTCGCAGTACTGCACAAATTCCTTAAGGTCCTTTTCCTTAACCATCGACTCCGGTTTTAGTTTCCTTGCGTATACCCCTGCCTTTTCTCCCTTGAAATACCCTGTCATAAGCAGGGGACGGTCTTCATCGTCTTTTATAAGCTCCAGTTCCGCGAACAGTTCGCTCTTGTCCAAAAGGCCACGCACCATATAGAAAAACTCCCCCGGGTCCTTGTCCTCCGTCATACGCAAAAACCTGTCGACAGCCTCCTTTTCCAGCATTCTTTCCCTGTTTCCGACGATTCTTTTATTTCTCCGGCTTTTGGCTAACACGTGGAACATAATGGTCCACATCGCACCGGTAATTACGCTTATCAAAAAATTTTGGACCAGAAAATATACCAAAGAAGCGGTAAGGAAGAATACCACCCCGCGGGAAAAAAGGCGGTCTATACTTCTTGCCCTGAAATCCTTCTGGGTTTCACCTCCGCTGTAGTAATAGTCGTTCATCCTTGCCTTCCTCCACCGGGCGGCCAGCCATTCCCTCACGCATCCCAAAAGTCCTTTTATCTCACCCGACACCTTGGTCCACGATACTGCTTTAATCCAAGGTCTTTTCTTCATCCCCACACCTCCTAAGTCTATTATCCCTCCCATATGGAAAAATATTCATTTAAAGAGGCCGCTAATACCAGCCATCCACATTCATGAAGCTATATAATATGTAACTATATAAAAGGAACAGGCTACGGCCCGTTCCTTTTATACTTCCAATTCACTTTTTCTCAGCTTTCTCCTATGGGTTTCATAGTCAGGATAACCCTTTTTCCAACCAGTTCTTATTTTTTCCGTCTTGGGCGTATACTCGATGTTAACAACTATCTCGTTACGGGCAAAACAATAATAGGTCGGTTGACTTTTATTGGCACCCAAATCTATTCTAAGTACTCAAATTCGGTTTGGCCTATTCTCACAGTATCTCCTTCCCTGATACCCATCTTTTTTAGTTCGTCGACAATACCCCTCTTTCGAATAACCTTCTGGAAATACTTTAGGGATTCATCCCGGTCAACGTTAATACCCGCCATAAATCTGTCCACCCAGTTACCCTTTACCACAAACACGTCGCCAACCTTTTCAATAGTAAAGGGTTTTTCCGGTTCAAATCTATAATACCGCATTTTTTTTGTATCTTCAATATTTTCTTGTGCCTTTGGCTCCTCCAGACTGTCCAGCATTTTTAAGGCCCTGTCCATAAGACGGTCCAGCCCGGTATTTGTGGCGGCGGACACCTCAAATACCTCGTAGCCTTCCTTCTCCAGTTTCGCCTTAACCTGGGTAAGAAGCTCCCGGGCACCGGGCAGGTCGGTCTTATTGGCGGCAACTAGCTGCGGCCTTGTGGCAAGTTTGCTGCTGTACTTCTCCAACTCATGGTTTACCTGACGGAAGTCCTCAAGGGGTTCCCGCCCCTCCGAGCCGGATACGTCCAGAACGTGTATCAAAAGCCTTGTCCTTTCAATGTGCCTTAGAAAATCGTGCCCCAGACCCACTCCCTGATGGGCACCCTCAATAAGGCCGGGTATGTCCGCCAGCACAAAGCTCTTTCTTCCCTTCAGTTTCACAACGCCCAGGTTTGGTGTAAGGGTTGTAAAAGGATAGTTGGCAATCTTGGGTTTGGCACCGGTCACCACAGACAGTATGGTGGACTTGCCCACGTTGGGAAAACCGATAAGGCCCACATCGGCGAGCAGCTTGAGTTCTAAAACCAGCCATTTTTCCTCTCCCTCGTATCCTCTTTCGGCAAAGGTGGGTGCCTGCCTCACCGAGCTTTTGTATCTGGAATTGCCTCTGCCCCCTTTACCGCCCCTTGCCGCCACCACCCTCTGGCCCGTTGCCGTCAGGTCGGCTATTACAATATCGCCCTCCGAATCCTTTATAACGGTCCCTACCGGCACCTTCAGTATCAGGTCCTCTCCATTCTTTCCGGTCCTGTTATTACCGGCACCGTTTTGACCGTTTACAGCCCTGTAGCACTTTTTGTACCTGAAATCCATAAGCGTCTTTATTCCCGAGTCCGCTTCAAATATTATATCTCCGCCGCGGCCACCGTCTCCTCCGTCCGGTCCTCCGGCGGGAATGTATTTTTCACGGCGGAAGGAAACAGCACCGTGACCGCCGCGGCCTGCAACCGTATGTATCTTTACTATGTCGACAAACAATTAAACCACCACCCGTAATTAGTATTGCCAGGTATCAAATCCTTCTATCCCCATGACATATGTAAAAAAAGAACCTTCCTGGTGGAAGGTTTTTATATGACCGCCTCTTCTATGGCGTATACGCTTACCTGTTTTTTGTCCCTGCCCTTATTCTCGAAGTGTACTACTCCATCTACAAGAGCAAACAGCGTATCGTCTTTGCCCCTTTGGACATTGTTGCCGGGGTGTATCTTTGTTCCCCTCTGTCGGACCAGTATATTCCCCGCCTGCACAAACTGACCGTCTCCTCTTTTCACGCCAAGCCTTTTGGCTGCGCTGTCCCTTCCGTTCCTTGAGCTGCCCACTCCCTTTTTGTGGGCAAACAACTGCAGGTCTATTCTAAACATTCGTTACACCTCCGTTTCGGATATTAAAATGTTCCCGGGATAGCCGTCCCTAATACTCTCCAGCGTATAAAACATGGTATCCATCAAAAGGTCGGCCTCCCTCCGCCTTTGGCCCTCCAGATTAGGAATGGCGCAGTACAGGTCGCCGCCGTCTATGGAGTACTCCGCCTCAATGCCGGCCACCTTTACAAGGCCAATTATGGCCGCCTGAGCAATGGCCGAAACAGCACTGCATACCACATCCCTGCCGTACTCGTCATACCCGGCATGGCCGGTTACCCTGTACTCAACTATTCTGTTTCGTTTATCCCTTTTAACGCTTATCCTTATCATTTTTTTGCCTATCCGTTAATCTTGGTTATCCTAACCCTTGTAAACGGCTGGCGATGACCCTGCTTTTTCTTGTAATTCTTTTTGGCCTTGTACTTGAACACAATTATCTTTCTACCCTTTCCGTGGAACAGCACTTCGCCTTCAACTGCCGCTCCTTCCACATAGGGTTTTCCAACCTTGGTCCCGTCCTCGCCTCTAAGAAGCAGTACTTTATCAAAGCTAACCTTTTCGCCTTCGCCGATACTCAGTTTTTCTACAGAGAGGATATCACCCTCCTGTATCCTGTACTGTTTACCGCCGGTCTCAATCAATGCATACATATCCGGCACACCTCCTCAATCCAGTCTCGCCGAATGCAGGTACGCATTTCACGTTTTAAAACCCCATTCGTGCGGCTACATAGAACTTTAATATTATACCATCGCAAATGCGTCCTGTCAAACAAGCTTGCCCTTTGCGTAAGTTTTGTAGGCCTTTACTATCTTAACCTTCACCTTTTTACCGACCATCTTTCCCGCCCGCTCTACGTTTATCACATACCCGTCCATTTTGCCTATCCCGTCTTTATTATTTGCAGTATAGGTCTCGGATATTATAAGGTCCAATATTTCGCCGTCCCTTACAGGTAGAGCACACCTTTCAACGTATTCCTTATTCCCTGTTACCTTTACCTCAATTTCCTCGGGATGCAGGTGAAAGCTGCCCTTTATATATATATGCCTTTGAAACTGCTTTTCCAGGCGGGCCAAGTGCTCGCCACCGCTGCCTATAACCAGGGCGGCCACCGACGGATGGGCTTCTATTAGTGCCGCTTCTGCCTCGGATCCGGAAAAAACCCTTTTTAATTCCCTCTCGATTCTGTTGACCATGGTCTCCTCTGAAAGCACTCTGCCGGTACCCTCGCAAAAAGGGCACTCCTTTTGCAGTATTGAATCTATCCTCCTGCCCACCTTTTTCCTGGTTATTTCAACAAGGCCTAACTGCGTCATGCCCAGCACATTGCTTCTGGTCCTGTCCCGCTTTAAGTGCTTTTTGAGCTCTTCCAATACCCGTTTGCCATCCCTGCCGTTGTCCATATCTATAAAATCCACTATTATTATGCCGCCAATGTCCCGCAGTCTAAGCTGTCTTGCAATCTCGCGGGTCGCTTCAAGGTTGGTCTTAAACACCGTATCCTTAAGGTCCAAACTGCCCACGAACTTTCCTGTATTAACGTCTATGGCCGTTAAGGCTTCGGTCTTATCAATCACTATGTATCCGCCGCTTTTTAACCACACCTTTCTGCTGAGAGCGTTGGCAATCTTGGGCTCCACGCCGTAATAATCGAATATGTTATATTCCTTATCGAACAAAACCACCCGCTCCTTAAGCTGGGGCGATATTATATCCAAAAGCTCTAAAACTTTTTCGTATTCCGACCGGCTGTTTATTACAAAGCGGTCTATGCTGCGGGTGAACATATCCCTCACCGTTCTCATCACTAGGTTTAAATCCCTGTGAATTATTCTGGGAGCGTTATAGGTCCTACCCTTTTTTTTAATTGCCCCCCAAAGTTTCAATAAGACCTTCAGGTCATACCTGAAGTCCTGGAGGTCTTTTTCCTCCGAGGCCGTTCTTATTATAAGCCCCATATTATCCGGCTTTATCTCATGGGCTATCTCCCTAAGCCTATTTCGTTCCTCCTCGCTTTCTATCCTTCTTGATATGCCCACGTAATTGGCGTTGGGCAGAAGGACCATGAACCTTCCCGGCAGCGTTATATTGGTTGTAACCCGTGCACCCTTGCCGTCTAAAGGCTCCTTTATAACCTGCACCGTTAACTCCTGACCCTTTTTCAGCAGGTCCTTTATGGACACGTCTTCGTTTCTGCCCAAGTCGGGGTATTCATCCTCATACCCGACAAAGGCATCCTTGACATACAAAAAAGCGTTCTTTTCTAGCCCTATATTGACAAAGGCCGCCTGCATACCCGGGAGGACGTTCTCCACCCTTCCCTTGTATATGCTGCCTACATTTCGCTTGCTGCCAAACCTTTCAATGTATACTTCGTTGAGGTCCTCATTCTCCAACAGTGCAACCCTGGTCTGTTCAAAACTCACATCCACAATAATTTCGTTCATATAATCAACTCCCGAGTAACGTTGCGTCTTGCTCCTCAATCATAAACCCGCAGCGGTGGCAAATACCCTCCTCCCCTCCTTACCAGAAGTCTTTTCCTATGTATACCGGTTTCCTCTAAGAGTAACCCAGTATGCCTTTCCAACGCGCCCGTAAGGTCGGTAGGTTTGAGGTTGGATTTGCTCCCGGTATCAATTATGACCTCTATTACCACTTGCCCGTCCGCTACCTCTATTTTTTCAACCTCCACTATCATGGGCATAATGTTCAGCTTTTTTTCCCTGCCCCTTTTGTCGGTTCTCTCAATAAGAACATCGTCTAATGCAAAGAACTTCCTTATCCTTTGCCCGACGTTTTGCTCCGTCGTCTCAGTACGGCCGGTTATCCTGTATTCAGCAGCGTTTATAATTACGCTAAGAGACGGTGCCCCATCGGGTATATACTCTGCCGCCGTTACTCCCAGACCAGCCGGCAGGCTGGCGTTTAGCCTTTTTATAAACTCCGTTTCTTCCATTCGCTCCTTTAGTTCCATATCCAGAAATTCCCCGTCGCTGCTTAAGCCCACCGCCAGGGCCGGACCGTAGGCAATTTTTGAATGGGGATTAAACCCCTTTGAATACTCAACGGGTATATCCGCCCTCCTTACCGACCTTTGCATAGTCCTTATAAGGTCGAGGTGCGAAATATATTTCGCGGTATCCTTTTTGAAAAATTGAGTTCTAATAACTGGCATCGCAGACTCCTCCGCCAAAAAGCTCCATTATTCCGCAGTTTATGCAGCCCTCCCGGCAATGGGGGGTTGTGCTGCCCTTTTTGGCTCTCTCGTTTTCCCTTTTCAAAAACTCCCTCGACACGCCCACGTTTATATGGTCCCAGGGCAGCACCTCATCGTAGTCCCGTTTCCTTACTGCGTAAAAGTCCGGGTCTACGCCGCAGTCCTCAAAGGCCCTCTGCCATTTGGCAAAATCAAAATGCTCCTTCCACCCGTCAAAACGGCAGCCTAGCTCCCAGGCCCTTATCAGCACCTTGGAGAGCTTTCGGTCACCCCTTGCAAAAACCGCTTCCAGGTAGCTGGTTTCCGGCTGGTGCCAGTTATAGCTTATGTTCCTGTGTTTAAGCCTTTTCCTTAAGGTCTCCTGTTTAGCCCTGAAAATATCAATTTTGTCCTGGGGCTGCCACTGGAAAGGCGTGAAGGGTTTGGGCACAAAACAGGAGGTGCTTACGGTAACCTTAAGCCCCCTGCCTCTATTTTCCCTGTCGGTGGCATAATATTTATCCACCACCTTGTAGACCAGGTCGGCGATGCCCTCAATATCCTCCTTAGTTTCGGAGGGAAGCCCCACCATAAAATAGAGCTTTACGTTGTTGTATCCGGCAGAAAAAGCGGCCCCCACCGAATCCATCAGGTCCTCCTCCGTTACTCCCTTGTTTATCACGTCCCTAAGCCTTTGGGTTCCCGCCTCCGGCGCAAAGGTGAGCCCGGTCTTACGCACCTTTTGTATTTCCTTTATAAGGTCCAGCGAAAAACTGTCAATCCTAAGGGAGGGTAACGACAGCCCCACCCCCTTGTTGCCGTGGGCCGAAATAAGCGTTTTTACCAGCGGCTCCAGATGTGTATAGTCGCTTGTGCTTAAGGAAGCGAGGGACACTTCCTCGTACCCGGTATTCTTTATAAGCCTTTCGGCCTGTTCCGCCAAAACTTGCGGACTCTTTTCCCTGACCGGCCTGTATACCATACCCGCCTGGCAGAACCTGCAGCCCCGGGTGCATCCCCTGAATATCTCCAACATAATCCTGTCGTGCACTATATCCATAAATGGTACTATTATCTTTTCTGGGAAAAAGGCCCTATCCAAGTCCTTTACTATAACCTTGTTAATCCTTTTGAAGAACCGGGCGTCTGTGGGCAAAACGCTTTTTACCGTCCCGTCCTCACGATACTCAACATTGTATAGAGATGGTACGTACACCCCTTCAATAAGGGCGACCCTTTCCAGGAACTCCTGCCTGGTACCCCCTTTTTCCTTCCACGACCGGTATGTATCCAGGATGGGGGTTAGTACTTCCTCCCCTTCCCCTAAAACAAAAAAATCAAATATGTCCGCCAGCGGCTCCGCGTTATAGGCACAGGGACCGCCGCCTATTACAAAGGGCTGACCGTCTTCCCTTTCGCTGCTTAGAACCGGTATACCCGCCAGCGAAAGCATATTTACCACGTTTGAATAACCCATCTCATACTGCAACGTAAAGCCCAGGAAATCAAACCCCGATACCGGGTCTCTGCTTTCAAGGGCAAACAGCGGAATGCCCTTTTGCTTCATAAGGGCCTCCATATCGGTCCAGGGTGCAAAAACCCTCTCGCACCAGGTATCTTCCCTTTCGTTTAGAAGATAATAAAGTATTCGAAGCCCTAAATGGGACATGGCTATTTCGTATACGTCAGGGAAGGCAAAGGCAAACCTTATACCTAAATCTTCCGTATTCTTGTATACGCTGTTGTACTCGCCCCCGGCATACCTGGCGGGTTTTTCCACCCGGTTTAAAAGTCCTTCTATGTCCTTTGCTGTCATCCTGTGTCCTCCCATACCCTTTCCTTATGCTTTTTAACTAGTATTCCAAAAGCCCTTTTTGCTTATTACCGCCAGCGGCACGAGCCCTTTTTCGCCGGGCTGTTTCCATTTGTTATAATTATTATATAATAAAACTTCAGTTGTATCTATGTATAAAGTGTTAATAAAGTTACATTACTTGTCATTCTGACTTTTGTCTGTCGTTCTGAGGGCGAAGCCCGAAGAATCCGACTTTGTCGTTCTGAACGTAGTGAAGAATCTTCTTGGAGATAGATCCTTCGCTTCGCAAGATCCTTCGCTTCGCTCAGGATGACAGGGCCGCTCAGGATGACACACTAGGAAATATAAAGTTTTAAATCCATTCTATCTATGCTTTATGCATTTTAATTATTTCCTCCATCCTTATATTGTACCCATACCGCAGTATTCCGTCCAGAACCTGCCCTTCGCTTACCCTGCCCAGAACTTCGCCTTTTTCGCCCACCACAAACACTATATGATAGTACCCGGGCACAAAGCAGTTAATTACTCTACTGCCGCTGACATTATAAGCTGCCACAAGGGTCCTGGACCTTAAGAGCCCCCTTTTTCTCAGCAGGCTTTCCTTGGCACCAACCTGATTTATGGTCAGGGAGGGAGCCATCCTTCTCTCCTTATCCCCGGCAAAAAATAAAAAAATCGCTGCCGCAATCATGGATATCTCCAAGGGATTCTCGAGCCCCCGGTACAGCGACGTAAGTATAAGCAACCCTGCCGTGAGTCTGCCCAATACATGCACCGCCCTGGTGGCAGCCACCGTGCCCATTTTGCAGGACAGTATGCTCCTTAACACCCTGCCCCCGTCCACAGGAAGGGCGGGAAGCAAATTGAATAAAAAAATCACCGTGTTCACCGCTATAAAAAAATCTGCGTGCCGGTACGGCACAATACCAATGTTTTTTAGCCAAAGGCAGAACACGGCCAGCATAATATTAACGGCCGGTCCTGCTAGGGCCACAAGTGCTTCCCTAATTGGCTCAAGCCCGGATAGACCTCCTATCCTGACACTACCCCCAAGGGGGAACAGCCGGATTTCTTCTACACGATACCCCAAAAAAGCCGCCGTCAATGAGTGCGCCACTTCATGAAAAAAAACCACCACGACCAGCATGAGTACCCTGACCGTAAACCCGGAGCAGGCAACGGCCACGGCCAAAACAATCAGTACGGGGCTTAACACTATGTCAATCCCCTTTATCCTGGCCAACCTCATTACCCCGCCTCCCTCTTTAAGTGCCCGTAAGCCCTAAATCCAGTTCGTGGACGGGGTCCACCGGCCTGCCGTTTTTCCAGACCTCGAAATGTAAGTGAGCACCTGTGCTTAACCCGGTGCTGCCTATGGTACCTATTGTATCTCCCCGGGAAACCTCCTGACTTTCCTCAACCCTTATCTGGTCAAGATGCCCGTAAAGAGTCTTAAGGTCCGTGCTGTGCTCAATAACCACAACATTTCCAAACTCAGGATGGGGCCCGGCCTCAACAACCACCCCAGAAAGGGCCGCCTTGACAGGCTCGCCCGCCGAAGCGGCAATGTCTATCCCCTCGTGTTTACTTTCAACTTTAAATACTGGGTGGGTCCTAATACCGTACCCCGACGTTATTTCACCCTGTACCGGCATGGTCATTGGGCCTAGGGAATCCCCTGTGCCAAGAACCCTCATTATGCTGTTTCGTATGACTGGAATTGTGTCCTTTAGGGATACAACCCTTTCCTTCAGGTTGTATTCTCTTGTAATTATGGATTTGATACCGCTGGTAGCCTTATGGGCGTAAAAAAAGTCCATTTTCTTAAGTAGCAGTATTATTATAACCACCGCTATGCAGATGGTCAGATTTCGCAGGTTATTCTTTAATAGGTTCTTGTCCTTTGCACTGCCTGTACCGTACCTTCTCCTTATATCCTTTTTTTCAAATCTCCTTACGCTTCTCCTAAAACCCCTCTTCATGGGTTCCCCTCCCAAAAGGTTTTAGTATAATATATTTATACCTATGGGAGAATATGAGAACTATCAGAAATTGATTTTCTGCCTTCTCATACCGACATTTATAACAAGTCCTACCGCGATCATGTTGGCCAGCAGAGAGCTTCCTCCATAGCTTACAAAGGGTAGCGTAAGGCCGGTTATGGGCATTATGCCTATTGTCATGCCTATATTTTCAACTATCTGGAATGCAAACATGGAAAGGACCCCTATAACCATGAGATAGCCAAACCTGTCCTTTGCCTGCCGCGCAGCGTCCAGTATTCTGTAAAGCAAAAGAAACTGGAAGAATATAAGCACCACCGCACCTACAAAGCCCAGTTCCTCCCCTAGTACCGAAAAAATGAAATCGGTATGCGGTGCCGGCAAAAAGTCCAGCTTGTTCTGGGTGCCTTGATAAAGTCCTTTACCCAGCAGCCTTCCAGAACCAACGGCTATCATTGACTGTATAACATGATACCCGCCTCCAAGGGGGTCAATACCAGGATTTATAAAAACCAGAAGCCTTGTTTTCTGGGTCTCCGACAGCAAAAACATCCAGGCGGGAGGAATGGCGGCAATACCGGCGGCTATGCCCCACAGTATCAGCTTATAGCTTATACCCGCAGCAAACACCATGCCCACAAAAATGGCCAGAAATACCATAACACCGCCAAGGTCCGGCTCGGTAAACACAAGGGCTATAGGGACACCGACAAAAGCTGTCGGAAGGATAATATCCTTCAGCGTGCCAAGCCTTTCTTCTCGGGTTTCAAGGAACTTTGCAAAGGAAATTATTATCCCTATCTTGGCAAACTCCGACGGCTGGATGCTGGCAAAGCCCAGGTCAATCCAACTTCTGGCTCCGCCCCGTACCACTCCAATGCCGGGTACCTTTACAAGCAGAAGAAACAAAACGCTGCCAATATAGATTATATAGTACAAATTTCCCAGCGTATTGTAATCAATTATGATTACAACAAACCCAATAACGAGGCTTATTACCGCCCAGGCAGCCTGACGCTTTACAAAACCATAATCCCCTGTGTCCGGGGCATGGGTTGCGCTGCTTACCACCAGTATTCCTATGCACAGCAGCACCAGTATGGCAAAAATGAGCGTGTAATCTATATTTTTGATCAGCTTTTTTTCAATCAAACCTTCACCCCCGACAATCAAAAACCCATACCAATTATACCACAGCCCCTATGCTAAGACATTTGTAAAAGATAACCGGCTAAAACAGTAGCCGGTTATCTGGCAGCACCCTTCATGCGCTTTATTGGAATGTTTGCCACCAAAGCGGGGACCATTGTATCGCCCTCGTCACTTTTGGTCTTGGTTATTTTTACCTCCAGGCTGTCCTCGTCTATTTCCATATAATCGGATATTACCCGAATTATATCTCCCTTAATCATTTCCAAAAAGGTAGGAGAGACATTAACCCTGTCATGGACCAGAACCAGCTTCAATCTTTCCTTTGCAATGTTTTTACTACTGGCACTCTTCCTCATGTTAGACCTGAATAGGTCCATCCTAATTCCTCCCCCCCTGTTATTTTTTATTACTTATAAGTTTAATAAGCTTTATTATAAAACCTTCATCCACTTCCAAATCAAGGAACGGCACTTCGTTACCCAGAATCCTTAAGGCTATGTTGTTGAAGGCTTTCCCTGCCATAGACTTATTATCGCCTACCGCCGGCTCACCCCTGTTGGTGGAAACAACTATGCTCTCGTCGTCCGGCACCACCCCCAGTAGTTCTATGGCCAGTATATCTATCATATCCTCGGTATTCATCATATCGCCCTTTTTCACCATATCAATCCTTACCCTATTGACCAAGAGTTTCGGATTACGCAGTTCCGACGCCTCCAAAAGGCCTATTATTCTGTCAGCATCCCTTACCGCCGATATCTCGGGGGTGGTAACCACTATGGCACCATCCGCCCCGGCGACTGCGTTTTTAAACCCCTGTTCAATTCCTGCTGGGCAGTCTATAAGGACAAAATCGAATTCCTGCCTAAGCCTTTCGCAAAGTTCCTGCATCTGGGCCGGGGAAATCGCGTTCTTGTCCTTTGTCTGGGCTGCGGGAAGCAAAAAAAGGTCCGGATACCTTTTATCCTTTATAAGTGCCTGGCGGAGTCTGCATATCCCTTCCATTACATCCACAACGTCATATACGATTCTGTTTTCAAGGCCCATAACCACATCGAGATTTCTTAAGCCTATATCGGCATCCACCAGAACAACCTTTTTACCGTTAACCGCAAGGGCTGTTCCAATATTGGCGGTGGCGGTGGTCTTACCTACACCACCCTTCCCGGAAGTTATGACTATTACCTCACCCATAGGTTTATCCTCCCTCATTTGTGTTGTCTCCTGTCCAGATTATTTAACGTCGTAAACCGACCGTACATACATCTTGCCCTGCTCGACGTATGCCATCTCGGGCTCGTCTATATGCCGTTCCTCATCGGGCCACCGGACGGCAATACCTCCAATCCGCAACTGCGTAGGCTTAAGCAGTATGGCGGTTACCGAAGCCCCGTGATTGTCCGGCATCCCTGCCCTTGCGTTGCCGCGAAGAGTTCCCATAACAACTATGTTGCCCCCCGCTTCCACCTCCGCTCCGGCGTTAACATCGCCCAGGACCACCACGTTTCCTTCATAGGAAACCTTCTGGCCCGAACGTAGCGTTGAATAAACAAACCGTGTGGCCATCTCCCCGCCGCTGTCCTTTCCCAACGAACGGCTTTTTCTTGACAGGGGCCGTTTGGTTTTGATACCGTACTTATCTTCCAGTACTTTGGCGAGAATATCCTCCTCTATGTCGTCCAGTCCAATTCCGTATACGCCTGCCACATAGGCACCGGTAAAAAAGTCCCCGGAACCGTTCAGTTTTATTTCCAGTGCTTCAAGAAAATCCTCAAAGCTACCGGCACCTTTGTAAACCGCATAAAGCCCCTTCTTTAAACCTTTGAACTCCAAGCTGGTCTCCTGCATACCTGTTGTTTTACCTCCGTTAATAATTCTTCACCGGGCCCGCAATTCCTGCTATCTTTTTATCTATCTTGCAAGGACATTGCCAGGTTCCATTACGGTACCGCTACTTCCTACCTTCAAATACTCCTCAATAATAGCCTTTACTACGGGAGTAGAATAGCCACCGGAACCACCCTGGAAGATTACTACCGCCACCGCTATCTGAGGGTCTTCATAGGGTGCAAAACCGACAAACCATGCATACCCGTCATAGCCGGGATTCTGTGCTGTGCCGGTCTTTCCGGCGATGTTAACGGTGGTATCCCTGAATGAGGAAGCGGCGGTGCCCCCGGGTTTTGTTACCGCCAGCATACCGTCGAACACTGCCTTTAAGTTTTCCGGCGATATTTCTATCCTGTCCAGCACCTCCGGCTTATTGTAGCGGTATTCTCCCTTTTGCTGGTCATATATCTTCTTTATAAGGTGGGGTTTGTACCGGGTGCCTCCGTTTGCAATGGTAGCAATATAGTTCGCCATCTGCAGCGGAGTGTACATATGCTCCCCCTGGCCTATTGCAGCACTTAGGGTCTGGCCGGCAGTCCATCTGCTGGCGTTTATATAGCTTATCAGCTTGTTTATATGCTCGGTCTCGTTTATGCCGATTTCCTCCAGGGCCCTGCGCATCTGTGTCCAGGTGCTAAACTGGACACCCAAAAGGCTAAACACATCGTCAATCATTTCCTGTTCCTGCACGTTCATTGTATCGGACATATATCTTTTGATCACATTTTTCCATATCCCGGTCTTGTAAGTGGGCCCTGCCACAATGCCCGCCGATTCTCCAGGCAGTTCTATACCGGTTCGTTGCCCCAGACCTAACATACGTGCATATTCCTCAATCCGTTCGATTCCCGCAAGACGGCCGACTTCATAGAAGAAATAGTTGCACGAATCCTTTATAGCTTCTACCACGTTTTCGGGGCCGTGGGTGGTCCTGTTCTGATTCCATATCCAACAGGCGGGGCTTGCCCCCGGTATAACCCTGTATACCCCCTTGTCTACAATAACGGTTTTAGGAGTTATTATCTTTTCCTGGAGGGCCGCTACCGCCACCACCATTTTAAAGGTGGACCCCGGTGGTACCGCGGCCTGGATTGCGTTGTTATAAAGCGGTCTTGGTTCCAAAGGGTCGTTGGACTGCGGATTCAAAGCCCCCCAGTCCTCGCTGGAAATCCCGGTGGTAAACAGGTTAGGGTCGTAGGAAGGGTAACTGGCCATGGCCAGCACTTCGCCGGTGTTCACGTCTATAGCCACCGCTGCCCCCGACTTTGCATTGGGGTATTTTTTACCCATCTCCCCGGCCTGAATCTTTTCCATAGTCTCCTCTAGAGCCCGTTCCGCGGTCTGCTGCAGCCGGGAATCTAGCGTTAGAAATACATTGCTGCCGGGTATTGACGGCCTTTCTCCCAGCGTGCTTATCAGCCTTCCCACCGAGTTTACCTCAACCTGCCTGGCACCGCTTATGCCTTTTAGTTCCTCTTCCAAGACCCTCTCAAGACCCGATTTGCCTATTATGTCGTTTTGGGTATAACCCTTATCCTCAAGGCTCTCCAGTTCCTCATGGTTTATGCTCCCAAGGTATCCTAAAACATGGGAGGCGAGGTTTCCCTCCTTGTAATACCTTATCGGTTTAACTTCCACGTTGATTCCGGGAAGGTCCAGATGCCTTTCCTCTATCTGAGCAACCGTCAGCGCGGACACATCCCTGGCAATCTCCAGCGGCTGGTAGGCCAAGTAGCTTTGCTCACCAATCTTATGCAGTATGGCAAGGGCCTTCAGAGCCAACTCGTCGGTCATCTCCGGTGCTATACCGTGCTTTTCCCTCAGAAAAGCAAGGGCCTGAGCCGCATCGTATTCCCGGGGTATTTCGTATTTATCCTTCCATTCGGCTTCCTTCCCGCTGTCCAGTTTAAACCGGAGTGGGTCATCACCTATGGCAAAGTCCAACCTTATATGTTCTCCGTTGCTGTCCAGTATTCCTACAAGTTCCTGTGCAACGTAGCTTATTGTTTCCTGCACAATTTCGGTCTTAACTACTTCCACCACATAGCCCGGGCGGTTGCCAGCTATTTCACGGCCGTACCGGTCAAGAAACAGTCCCCTTGGGGCCTCTACTGCTATTCTCCTTATACGCTTATTTTCCGAGAGGTCGCTGTAGTATTCTCCATTTACGATCTGGAGCTGTACCAGCCTAAAAACAAGAACCACAGCAATAAGTGCCAGAAGAAGCGCTATTACGTTGTTTCTGTCCTTAAGCCTTTCCCAGACCATATCCGCACCACCCTTTTTACTTCCTTTTTCTCTTCATTTTAAGCCTGTCTTTATGGCTTTTTCTGCTAAAAAGCGCAAACAGGAACCTGTAAAGAACCATTGAAACAACGCAGTTGTATAACATTTCAATGGGTAAAAAATGCCGTATGTATGTTAATATCGGGGTTTGTATCCCCAGCGCGTAATTGAAGAAGATTACTATTACGTACTTTATTAGCGTTGCGCCGGCGGTAAATATTAGAGGCACCACCAGATGCTCCTTGAACACCTTATCACTGTTTTCACCAACAATATATCCGGTAAGCATATAGGAAAGGGTTGTAATACCCACCGGAGCACCGAATATGGTATCCTGCAACATTCCGGCGGTAGCACCTATAAGTGCTCCCCGCTCCTTTCCCATAAAAGTGCCAAGGGCTACAACGATGGCCAGGGCGGTATCCGGCTTCACACCCATTACGGCAATATACTGAAATACCGTAAACTGTAATATAAAATTCAGTATAAGGACCAGTGCCACAATCCACCCGTTCAATCCATCGTCTCTCCTCTTGAGGGAAGCTCTTCCACGTGTTTGAGTACAAAGACTTCCTCCAGTTTATCAAAATCCACCGCCGGTTCAACCTTTATGCTTTTTAGAAGCTGCCTGTCTCCGATGCTAATCCCGGTTATCTTACCCACATAAAGACCCTTGGGGTAAATACCGCCCATCCCCGATGTAACAATATCATCGCCTTCTACTATGGCCGCTTCCGGGGATATAGAACCGGTAATGTCAAAACTTATGTCCCCCTTAAGAATACCGGTATCCCTGGTCCTGTTTACCAGTATGCTTACGGAGCTTCTCTGGTCGTTTAAAGGCATCACCTTGGCCAAACCGCTTCCCACCTCTATCACCTGTCCCACCAGACCCTTACTGGTGACCACCGGCATATTCCTAATAATACCGTTTTCTAAGCCCTTATTTATTATAAAGACGCTGGAGGTGTTCTCCGGGCTCTTGCCTATTACGCTGCATCCGATCAGATCAAATTCGGAATGGGTGTCTTTGAAATAAAGCATTTCCCTCAGCCTTTCATTCTCCTGAATCAAGGCTTCCACTTCCCTTATCTGGGCCCGAAGCGTTATTATCTGCTGATTAAGCATTTTGTTAGTTTCCTTAAGGCTTCCTATCTCCGCCAGGCCGGTTATCGAGTTGCGTATGGCGTTTACTACCGATGTGACCGACCCCGCAACGGGCTTAATAAGAACACCGATTAGATTTTCGGGTCCTGATACCTGCAGCCTGTCCATTGAGGTAACGGCAATAATAACAATAATAATGATAGCCGCCACCGCTACCATTATTATTGACCTATTTTTATAGAGTTTGGACATTGCTCCCCCCCTCTTTTTACTTGCTTTTCTTTGTAGAAACCAATACCCTTCTTAGTAAATGTAATTCCTCAAGTGCTTTTCCGGTACCCATAGCAACGCAGTCAAGAGGGTTTTCCGCAATATTTACGGGCATTCCGGTTTCATCCTTAACCCTTTTGTCGAGGTCCTTGAGAAGTGCCCCTCCGCCAGTTAGTACAAGTCCCATTTCCATTATATCCGCCGCTAGCTCGGGCGGAGTCTTTTCAAGGGTAAATTTAATGGCTTCCAGAATATTGTTCACCGGTTCGGCTATGGCTCCCCTTATCTCCTCGGAGGTAACCTTAATAGTTTTGGGCAGGCCGGTAACCAGGTCCCGTCCCTTTACGTCCATCTGGGCCCCGTCACTGGCTGGGAATGCAGAACCCACAGTAAGCTTGACTGCCTCCGCGGTCCTTTCCCCAATCAAAAGGTTGTACTGTCTTTTTACATACTGTACAATGGATTCGTCCAGTTCGTCCCCGCCTATACGTATGGACCTGCTTGTTACTATACCTCCTAAGGATATAATTGCAACCTCGGTAGTTCCTCCCCCAATATCCACTATCATGCTGCCTCTGGGCTCTGCCACCGGCAGCTCGGAACCTATTGCGGCGGCCATTGGCTCTTCTATAAGATAGGCCTCCTTGGCACCCGCCTGCTCAGCAGCCTCCTCAACGGCTCTCTTTTCAACCTCGGTAACCCCCGACGGCACGCATACTATAACCCGGGGTTTGAATATTGACGGTTTTGGATACGCCTTTTTTATGAAATTTTTCAACATGCACTGGGTTATATCAAAGTCGGCTATTACACCGTCCTTCATAGGCCTTATTGCTATTATGTTACCGGGCGTTCTACCAATCATGTTTTTGGCTTCGCTGCCCACTGCCAGCACCTCTTTGGTTTCGCTCTCTATCGCCACCACCGAGGGCTCCCTCACTACAACTCCCTTTCCCTTTACATAGACAAGTGTATTGGCTGTTCCCAAGTCTATCCCCATGTCCCTGGAGAAAATGCTGAATATTCCCATGTACTATACTCCTTCCCTAGCTTTTGTCTGATTTGCTAAATTGAAACAAATCCATTCCTAAAGATTGGAACATACTATCCAGTGTTGTTATCGGCAGACCTACCACATTAAAATAGCAGCCCTTTATTCCTTCTATAAATACCGCCGCCTTCCCCTGCACGGCGTAGGCTCCGGCTTTGTCCAGCGGTTCCCCGGTGGATACGTACCTTTTAATCCTTTCGGGGCAGATATCTTTCATCTTCACCAGGGTTGTCTGGTACCCGGTCCGTTCTTCCCCGCTTTCACTGTCCGCCACCGCTACGCCTGTTATTACGGTATGTTCCTCCCCCGCCAGTTTTTTTATCATTTGAAAGGCTTGTCCGGTGTCCACCGGTTTACCTATAATCTCTCCCTTTAAAACCACTATGGTATCCGCCCCCACAACAAGGGCTGGGGATTTTAGCTTTTTGGCCACGTACCTCACTTTACGCAGAGCAACTGCGACAGCGGTCTGTTCCGGAGTATACCCTTTGGGGAAAGCCTCGTCGACATCGCTCTTTATTACCTCAAAACTAAGGCCCAACTGCTCCAAGACCTCCTGCCTCCGCGGCGAACCGGACGCAAGCACCAGCCTTTTCATTCAATCACCTGCCACCACTATATTTTCAGAAAGATAAGTATCGCAATGATTAGTCCAAGCACCCCAGCGACGTTTATGTTTACCACAAAACCAAAGATAAGGGACAAAAATCCCAAATCAAGGAAAAGTGGTTCTCTTATTCCTACCGGATAATTATGCTGTAAAAACGGGAAAAACTGGTTTAAGTACTGCCCCAGGAAACCACCTATTACTGCACCAGTTAAAAGCAGCAACAACAGCACCCACGGATTCCTCGTTCTTATTCTCACTGCTACTCCTCCTCGTAGTTTTTGTCCTCTCAATAAGCAATGTCGTCTATTTCCGTTTCCTGTCCAACTACTTTTATGTATACCCGGTTTGGCATACACACAGTCATCTCGTTAACCCTCTCGATCCAACCTTCCTTGACGCATATCTGGTCAGGGCAGGAAGCCGCTTTTATTCTTATTCTATTGTTGCCTACTTCCACCGTATTATAACCCCAGGGGGTGGTTACAGTAAACTCAGTGGGCTCTGCGTCCTTCAGTTCTATCCTGCTGTGCTCCTCCCCGTTTACCATTATTACCGCATAGTTGCCCCCATCGGAAGTCATTACGATGGTGATGTAATAAAGTCCAAAAACCGCCGCTACAACCAACACCAAAATCAACACTTTATCATACCTGGTCATGGCATCTTCTCTTTCCGACTGTAGTATTCCCTCTACTTTCCCTAGTTTATCATTTTGCAATTTTCAATACAAGCAACAGATACAGGAATTTTTAGCCTCCCAGCCACAGGGACGGTGGCTTTGGTTGATGTATCCCATGACCGCAATAAAAGAGATGGGGTGTACCCATCTCTATTTTGCAAAGTAGTGCTTGCCTATTTTCTTTATTATCTGCCTGCTCCACATCCAACTTGAGGTAGCTGTATAGGGATTGAAAAAGTAAATCGCACCGCCGGAAGCGTCCCAGCCCTTAAGCGCGTTATCCACCGCCCTGTAGGCATTAGCGTTTGGCGTCTGATACAGCTGCCCGTTCTGTACCGGCGTGAAGGCACCCGGCTGGTATACTACTCCCGCCACGGTGCCGGGAAACCTGCTGTCCCTTACCCTGTTCAAAATAACCGATGCCACCGCCACCTGCCCTTCAAAGGGCTCGCCCCTGGATTCGGCATAAACCATTTTCGCCATAAGTTCAACATCGCTTGAAGATGAGCCGGAGGCGTAGGTATTAGCACCCCTTGATGCAACTGACGCAGGCCATGTAATGACCAGTTTTTGGTTCGGGTATATGGCGTCGCTCCAGTGGTTGTTTGCCCTTTTAAGTTCATTTACCGTTGTCCCGTACCACTGGGATATTTTCCACAGGGTGTCCCCCGGACTTACCGTATGAACGGTAGCCGCCAGTGCCGTATAGGGAGCAACCGAAACGGTCAGAACAGCTATCATCAGCATAACAACCAGCCGTGTCAGCCCTTTGACCCTTATCCTTTGCATACTATCCCTCCCCTGTCTTAAATTTGGTCATTTGATATTATACAATAGGAGCGGGGCCAAGTCAGCAGGTATTTGTTTACATAAAATACTTCAGTCAATGGACCTTTGCCGTCCGGTATGGTCGATGAAGTAGTTATCCTTTATTATGAGCTGGGAAACCGGAACGATTGTATAACCCTCCTTTATAAGCCGGTCGAGTATTATGGGCAGAAAATCCGACACGTATTTTGCATTGTTATGAAACAGCACTATGGAACCGTTGTTCACCCTTTTTAGCACCCTGTCCACCACCGGTTCCACCCCGAATTCCTTCCAGTCAAGGGAATCCACATCCCACTGTATGCTGTAGTAACCCAACTGCTGGGCGATATCTATCACTTTGTTGTTGTAATCGCCAAAGGGCGGCCTAAATAGAATTGGGTCTTTGCCGGTGACTGCCTTTATCTTTTCTCCCGTGGTTTCCAGCTCCTTCTTTATCTCCTGGGCAGTAAGCTTTGACATCTGGGGGTGGGTAGTCGAGTGATTTCCAATTTCATGACCCCTGCGATGAATCTCCTCCAGCACTTCTCCGTATTTATCTATCCAAAAGCCTACCAGGAAGAAAGTGGTGTTTACGTTATACTGGTCCAGTATGTCAAGTATCTGGGGAGTGTATTGGTCTCCATAGGCTGCATCGAAACTTATTGCTATTTTTTTCTCGTCCGTTTCAACACTGTATATGGGCAGTCTCCTATCGTTGTTAAATAGTACGGACACTACTCCCGGAGTATAACCCTGGGTATAGACCACCGAAACCGCAACCAGTAGAACAACCAATAAAATCTGCTTTATATAACTCTT
Organism: Bacillota bacterium; assembly: GCA_028686075.1. Lineage (GTDB taxonomy): Bacteria > Bacillota > Clostridia > Ch29 > Ch29 > JAAYEV01. The sequence goes on along the minus strand of JAQUCT010000003.1, from coordinate 11,843 downwards.
CCTAATAAGAAGTATCCTCAATCCACCCAGCCCCCAAAAATAATATTTCTTCTATATATTTATTCAGGGGAAGAGGCTATATTACATAAAAAAAGTTGGAGGGCCTGTCAATATCGGCAATTGAGCCTCCGGGATATCCCGAGAGGCTACATCTATTCCAAATCATATACAATAAGCTGTTTATCCCCCACCTTGCTCTCGTCAACCCTGGCTTCCATTTCCCGGGGAATAACCACCCTTTCCGGATTGCCGTCGCTTATATACCTCTCGAGGGGGTTCTTGTCAAAATAGTCCATCCAGTCGTACATGTCGGAGGTAATTGCCGGGTCATCGGTGGCCCTTATCCTGGGCATACTTAATGGGTTAAATTTTGCATCCACCGGCGATGGAGCCGGGTTTGAACCCACCAGTAGCACCACTTCGTTTTGGTATTCAAAACCCTTGTATTCTCCTCTGTATACATATTCCCTGTACTGCTCCTTTGCATTGGCACCATAGGGCAATGCCAGGGTGTTTATGGTGTACCCGGGCAGGTACTTATCCGTCTCTGCCGCCATCCTGCCCAGCTGGCTTTGGACCCCCTCAGCGTCAAGTTGCCCAAGGTTTGCATGGCCGTAAGTGTGGTTGCCTATATCCATACCCTTTTCAATAAGGTACTTAAACTTGTATTCAATAAAGTCCTTCTGCCTGAAGGGCACCGGATAGTATATAAAAAAGGTGGCCGCAAGACCGAAGTCCGGCCTCGCGCTGTAAAAGTCCTCCATTATCCCGACGGCGCATTTAGGGTCCACCGTAAGCTTTCCGTCCTTTTCAAGGATGTTGAACTGGCCCTGGGTTCCATCATCGAAAGTAAGTACCACCGGCGTGTACCCGGCCTCAACTTCAATATTATTGGAGATATAATCATTCAGGCTAATAAGGCGATAACCCTTTTCATACAGTACCTCAAGGTCTTTTCTGAAGTTATCCCACCTTCGCGACCATTCCCCTTCGCTGTCTCCTATCACATGATACATAAGCACCATTATTTTGCCCGTTTCGTTGGGCTTTACCGTCTGATAGTCAATTTCATTTTGCTGCTCGTCCTCATCTTCTTCACCGGAAGAGCCTTCGTCTTCGCCTGTTTCTCCGGGCTGCACCACTTCATCCCCCGGCTCTGTGGGCGGAGTATCCACGGGCTGCACCGGTGCGCTGCAGGCGGATGCAATCAATACTAGTACGATTATTGCCAGAATTGCTTTGATATGACCCCTCATCCAATCACTCCATTATGTATATTGTGTCCTTCAAAAAAATTATACATTACTACACCTGTAATAGCCATCTGTAAAAATTGGGCACACCCGCATACATATTCCACATACCGATCCCCTTCCTATATGCCTGAAATTTTGGTCCATATTCCGGGGTTATTAGCAATCCGCTTTTGCCTATCCAACCCAGACCTGACCTGGTGGCCGCTGTTTTATGCTGAAAAATTGCTAAACCATAATTATATGCAGATCTTTTAAAATATATTCATTAAACCAAAAATAACTAACATATTTTTTTACCCGTCGGGCAAAATTAATTACACAAACAAATTTTTAATCTACATTAGTAAAAGGAGGTAATACAAATGGCAGCAGGGCAACAGACACCGGGCAGAAAGTTGGTACAGGAAGCACATCCTGCCCTTGACAATATGAAATATGAAATCGCTAGTCAGTTTAACCTGCCGGTACATCAGAGCTCTGAGGATTACTGGGGCAATCTGACCGCAAAGGACTGCGGAAGGGTAGGCGGCGAGATGGTAAAAAGAATGATTACAATGGCTGAGAACCAATTATCGGGAAAATAACCGGTTAATCTAAAAGAGAAGCTCCACAGGAGACTTCTCTTTTTAATTGGCCCACCTTTTGGTATAATGTCTTCGGAGGCGATTCGTATGATTCACCGGGACATTGAAGAGCTTGCGGAAAACAAGCTGGTGCTTTTGTATATACTTTCCGAAACGGGAATGCCCCTTTCGAAAAACCAGATAACACAAGTTGTTCTGGAAAACAGCCTTATGAACTATTTCTCAATGCAGCAGTTCCTGGCAGAACTGGTGCAGAGGGGCCTGGTGGTGCGCTATGAGGATATGGGAAGGCATCTTTACAGAATACAACGGGAAGGGCTGAAAACCCTCAGGTTGTTTTCGGACAGGATATCTTTAAAGCTTAAGGAAACCCTCCGGAAATATCTTCAGGAAAAGGAAATGCTCCTAAGGAGGGAAACCCGGGCCCACAGCAGCTATTCGGCCGATGAAGGGGGCAGCTTTTCCATAGTTTTAAGGCTTACCCGTGGTGAAGACCCTTCGATGGAAATAAAGCTAAAAACCGACACCGAAAACGGTTCTAAGGAAATCTGTTCCAATTGGAACACCGATGCCGAGGCTCTTTACCAAGGCATAATAAAAATGCTATACGGAAACCGGAAGGATTAATCCACTACAAGAACACAGGCAGGCTCAACGCCGGTCAGGACCGAACCTGTCACAAGTCCAGCGTCCAAATCCACTTTATACAGCCGGTTATCCATCATACATGCAACGTGCAGGTGCTTCCCGTCGGCTTCTAAGGACTGGCTTACCGGCATCTTGCCAAGCTCTATTACACCCAGCACTGTAAAACCGGTGCTGTCTATTATTGTAAGCCGGTTGTCCATTGCATCCAATACATACAGCCTCTCCGTAATATCATCGCAAAGCAAATCCACCGGCATGGTGCCAAGCCTCACGCACCGGGACTTTCTGCCGGACTCTGTATCGTATTCAATAAGGCGATTATGCTCCTGGCTTTCATGGGACTGGACTATTGCATACAGCCTTTGCCCGGTACCGTCACAGCATATATCCACCGGATACCCGTCCACCTCCAGGCAGTCGGTCTTATCCATGAACAGTGCGTCGATTATCGATATACGGTTGCTTCCGGTATTGGCTATATAAAGGCGGTTGCTGCGCCGGTTTAGTACAATGGACTGGGGCATTATACCGCATGGAATCTGACCTATTATCTGCTGCACACATAAGTCTATTACCGAGACGCTGTCCGAATCGTAGTTGGTAACAAAAGCCCTTTTGCTTTGTTCAAAAACCTCCAGGCGGTTTGGGCGGTTGCCGGCAAATATCGTCTTGACCACCCTGAGAGAGGCTAGGTCTATTATCGAAAGACTATCATCGTATATGTTGGCTGCAAGGAGCTGGTCCGCGGCTTTTCTATGGCACAAAAATCCGGGCCCCACCACCGGCCCCCTGGCGAAATGATTGGTGCTCATAAGTTTTGTCCCCACAGGTTTTAGCTGTATACTGAACACTTCCCGGTAGGTTTTGCTGCCATAGGCTGTTATACTGTCATCTCCCATATTTGCCACCAATACAATGCCTCTTCCCGTCATTTTCGCACCCCCAAAATATCTATAATCATACTATGCGGAAGGTTTTATATTAGTGTAAAATAAAAAACTCTCCAAAAAACAGGAGAGCTTCTTATTTCTATTTTCGCCTTAACCTTAATTCCTCATAAATCTCACCGTACCCGATTCCTTTTTGATGCATCAACACGGTAACATGGTACAAAAGGTCCGCTATTTCGTATATGGTTTCTTCCTTACCAGGATTCTTGGCACCTATTATTACCTCTGCTGCCTCCTCTCCTATTTTCTTTAGGGTTTTGTCAATACCCTTATCTAGCAGGTAATTGGTATAGGACCCCTCCTTTGGATTTTTGCTCCTTTCCTCCACCAGGCCCTGCAGTTGCTCCAGTATACTTTCAATATTATGCTTGGTATCGCACTCCTTCCCCTCTATGTCTCTAAAGAAACAGGACCTGTTACCGGTGTGACAGGCAACACCTACCTGATCCACCAAAAGAAGCAGCGTATCCATGTCGCAGTCAACCCTTATACTTGCAACCTTCTGCACGTTGCCGGAGGTTTCCCCCTTGTTCCATAATCTTTGCCTGCTACGACTGAAAAACCATGAAGTCCCGGTCCGAATGGTCTTTTCCAGTGCATCCCTGTTCATATAGGCCATCATAAGCACCTCGCCTGTCCGTCGGTCCTGCACAATGGCCGGTATTAGCCCGCTGCTTTCAAACTTTAGCCCTTCCATTATAGATAGCGTCATAGCCTGACCGGCACCCCCCTTTTTGAAAGATATTCCTTCAAACCTGTTACTGCAAGCTGCTTGTAGTGGAACAATGAAGCCGCCAGAGCGGCGTTCGCTTTACCTTCAGTGAGGACCTCAAAAAAGTCCTCTTCTTTCCCCGCTCCCCCTGATGCAATTACCGGAATACTTACCCTCTCAGCCACGCTACGGGTCAGCTCCAGGTCGTACCCGTCCTTTGTCCCGTCCCTATCCATGCTGGTAAGCAGTATTTCCCCGGCCCCGAGTTCTTCCACTTCGGCGACCCAGTCAAGAACATCTTTCCCTGTGTTAACCCTACCTCCGTTTATATACACGTCCCAGCCCCCCGACTGCCGGGCACGGGCATCCACCGCCACAATAATGCGCTGTCTGCTAAGCTTTTTTGCTGCCTCGGCTATTAATGCCGGATTTTTCACCGCTGCGGTATTAAGAGAAACCTTATCTGCACCGCACATCAGGATATCCCGTATGTCCTCTATACTACCTATGCCGCCGCCCACCGTCAACGGAATGGAAACCTTCTCCGCGGTCCTTTTTACCACTTCCCGCATTGTGCCTCTGCCCTCCGCCGAAGCGGTTATATCGAGGAACACCAGTTCATCGGCATTGCATTTGCTGTAACAGTCGGCTATTTCCACCGGGTCGCCGGCATCCTTTAAGTTTACAAAGTTTATCCCCTTTACCACCCGCCCGTTGTGCACATCAAGGCAGGGTATTATTCTTTTGGTAAGCATGGGCTTTCCTCCTTCAAAGCATCAAGAGCTTCCTCAAGGTCAATCCCTCCGGTATACAGGGCTTTTCCCACCACCGCACCGGATGCCCCAATTTGTTTAAGCCTTATAAGGTGCTCAAGCCGGCTGATTCCACCGGAGGCTATTACCTCCAGCGAAGTCCTCTCAATAATCTCGGCGGTGCAGTCAAAATTGGGCCCGCCAAGCATTCCGTCCCGCCATATGTCGGTGTAAATAACCGTCTTCGCCCCCAAATCCTCCATCTTACTTGCAAAGGTAAGGGCTTGTACGCTGCTGGTCTTACTCCATCCCTCCATCGCCACAAACCCGTCCCGGGCGTCAATGCCTATTACTATTTTTGAAGGGTACATGCCGACAGCACGCTTTACTAAAGCCGCATCCTTAAGTGCTGCGGTACCCAATATCACCCTTTGTACTCCCAGGCTTAAGATATACTCTACCGTATCCAGGTCCCTTATACCCCCGCCCAGCTGTACCGGTATTTTTACGTTACTAAGTATTTCCTCCACTTCCCTAAGATTGCGGGGTCTGCCGACAAAGGCCCCGTTAAGGTCCACCACATGGAGGTACTTCCCTCCCAGGCTTTCCCATTTAACCGCCGCCCTGGCGGGGACCTCTTCGTAAACGGTGGCCTTTTCCATATCTCCCCTTTTTAGTCTTACGCATTTACCGTCCTTTATATCTATTGCCGGAAAAATTATCATTCCATCATCCCCCTTACAAAACACCCTTTGTTGACAGTACTCCTCTAATTCTTTCGTCAGGCTGCGATGCCCCGTCCAGGGCCCTTCCCAGGCCCTTGAATATGCTCTCGGCAATGTGGTGGTTGTTGCTACCATGAAGAAGCCCTATATGAATGGTCAGCCCTCCGTTTACAGCAAAGGCCCTTAGGAATTCCTCAATTAGCTCAAGGTCAAAGTCTCCCACCCTTTCGCCTGTAAACCCGACGTCGTAGTGCAGATAGGGTCTTCCGCTTATATCCACCGCCACCATGGACAGGCTCTCGTCCATAGGTGTAAAGGCAGTGGAATACCTCCTTATACCGGCCCTGTCCCTCAGTGCTCTTGATAGGGCCTGCCCCAGCACAATACCCGTATCCTCTACCGTATGGTGAAAATCCACGCGGGTATCCCCCTCCGCCTTAACTTTGAGGTTCATAAGCCCGTGCCGGCAAAAAAGCCCCAGCATGTGGTCAAAAAAACCTATGCCGGTATCAATGTCCGCCCTACCGCTTCCATCAAGGTTTAAAATCACCTGTACCTTTGTCTCTTCCGTCTTTCTTTCAATTTCGGCTTTCCTCATGTTTACACCTCCCCAAGAGCTTTCTTAAGCTCTTCTATAAATACTCTGTTCTGATGCGGCGGGCATATTGTCACCCTCAGACAGTCCTCCAATATCCCTTCTCCGAACTTCCTTGTAAGAATACCCTTTTTAAAAAGGGCCTCCCATACCAGATGCACCCTGTTCATCCTCAGCAGAACAAAGTTTGCACAGGTGGGGTATACGGTTACTCCGCCTATGTTTTTTAGGTCCTTCACAAAACCGTCCCTTACCGTCTTGAAGGTGTCAAGCCATTTGTCTATGGCCTCCCGGTTTTCCAGCACCCTACAGGCTGCATGCTGCGAAAAAGAACCCACGTTGTAGGGCACTTTTACACGATTAAGATACTCCATAACGCAGTCGCCCGACGCAAGATAGCCTACCCGAAGGCCGCCTAGGGCCATTGCCTTGGACATTGTCCTTAGCACTATCAGGTTGGGGTACTTCTTTATCCAATCAATAACGGTACGCCCGTAAAATTCGTAATAGGCCTCGTCCATCACCACGATCCCCGGGACCTTCTCAATTATCATCCTTATCTCCCCGGGAGGTAGCACACCACCGGTGGGGTTGTTAGGATTGCACAGAAATATCGCCTTTGCCCTTTGGTCTATGGCGGTTTTGGCCACCTTTGCCGCATCGGTTTTTAAATCCCCGTCCGGCTCCACCTTCACCACCACGCCCCCGGCAAGGTTTACAAAGAAACGGTACATTGAAAAGGCGGGATTGGGTATTACCACCCTGTCTGTATTTCCCACAAAGGTATCCACTACGTACCGGATCAATTCGTCGGACCCGTTTCCCACCATTAGGTTTTTGGCGGGCACGCCGGTATAATCGCTAAGCCTTTCCTTAAGCCGGGTACAATCGGAATCCGGGTACCTATGGAAGGGGTAATACTTCATTCCCTCTGCTATCAGCGCATCAATATCCGGTGGAAGTCCCCATTCATTCTCGTTGGCGTCCATCTTTATGGTGCAGGGAAGTGCTGTTTCGAGATAAGTGCAGATTTCCTTTACTTCTCTTCGCGCAAGATTTTCAATCATTACCACCGCACCTCACATCCACCGCCCGGCTGTGGGCCGAAAGCCCCTCCCCCCGGGCCAGTACTGAAATATCCCCTGCCACCTTTGTAAGCGCATCAGAGGAATAATATACCAGATTGGTCCTTTTAAGGAACTGCTCTACCCCCAGCGGCGAGGCAAACCGTGCAGTGCTGCCGGTGGGGAGCACGTGGTTTGGTCCCGCCATATAATCCCCCAGAGCTTCCGGCGAATAATCCCCAAGGAATACCGCCCCGGCGTGACGTATTTCTCCAAGAAGGGCCATGGGCTCCCTCACCATAAGCCCTAGGTGCTCCGGGGCAATCCGGTTAGAAAGTACACATGCCTCCTTCATATTCTTAACCAATATAAGGGCACCGTAGTCCTCAAGGGCCTGCTGCGCCGTATCCTTCCTGGGCAAATTATCCAACTGCCCTTTAAGCTCGGATTCTACGTCTCTTATTAATTTTTCTCTATCGGTTATAAGGATGCAGCTTGCCATTGCATCGTGCTCCGCCTGCGCCAGCATATCGGCTGCTGCAAAGGCGGGGTTTGCGCCCGAATCGGCAATTATCAGTACCTCGCTGGGGCCTGCTATCATATCTATTCCAACGTCCCCGAAAACCAGTCTCTTTGCCAGAGCAACGTATATATTCCCCGGACCTGTTATCTTGTCCACCGCCGGTATGTTAGGCGTGCCGTAGGCAAGGGCTGCGATGCCCTGGGCACCCCCTACCCTGTAAACCTCATGGACACCGGCCTCCGATGCCGCAACCAGCACCTCCGGCGGAATACCTTCTCTGCCTGGAGGCGTAATCATTACTATCCTCTTTACCCCCGCCACCTTCGCCGGCACCGCGTTCATAAGAACCGAGGACGGGTATCGCGCGGTGCCGCCGGGGACATATATTCCAACGCTGTCAATGGGATTTATCATCTGACCCAGAAACACGCCGTCTTTTTTATCAAACCAGCACCTTTCCAGTTGCCTTATATGAAAGTCGTATATATTGTCCCTTGCCCTTCTTAGGGCCTTCAAAAAGTCGTCCCCAACGTCGCTGTAGGCCTTCTCAATTTCTTCCTTGGTCACTCTAAGGTCCCCATCGCCAAGAGCCACTCCATCATATAAACGAGTAAACTCTGCAAGGGCCCTGTCCCCGTTTTGCCTCACACTACCAATTATCTGTCCCACACTTTCAATAAGGTTCTCCGATATTACCCGGGTTCTGTTTTTTAAAAGCTCCTCCAGGCTTTCGGTATAGCTTCCGTCCAATCCTATTATCTTCATGCCTCACACTGCCTTTCTCAAAACTTGTCGCAAAGCTTTAAGCACTCGGGTGATTCTCTCGTTTTCCATCTTAAGGCTCACCCTGTTTACCACCAGACGGGCACTTACCGGGCATATCTCTTCCAGTATAATAAGCCCGTTTTCCTCCAGTGTCCGCCCGGTCTCCACCAGGTCCACTATTACGTGGGAAAGACCCACCAGCGGTGCCAGCTCCACCGAACCGTCCAGTTTCACCACCTGTATGCTTTCTCCCTTTTCCCTGAAAAATTTACGGGCGGTTACCGGGTATTTGGTGGCCACCACCTTAACCGCCCTGTTTGATTTGTATCCAGTATTTTTGGGACCCGCCACCACCATCCTGCACCTTCCTATCTTCAGATCCAGCACCTCATAGAGGTCGGGCTCTTGCTCCAGCAGCGTATCCCTACCCACAACCCCCATATCTACAGCACCCCGCTCCACGTATTTTGCCACATCCTTTGGCTTAACCAGTATAAACTCAATCATGCTGACCGGGTCCCTTATTATTAATTTTCTTGTCTCCTCCTTCAAAAGGCTGCAGTCTATACCTATGCTTTCAAACAGTTCCACCGCCTGTAATGCTATCCTGCCTTTTGCCAGCGCAATTTTTAAGTATCTATCCATATCTGTCCTCCCTAATGCCATGCTGAGATGCACTTGTTCCGATCGCTTGAAAGCCCGGCAATTATACCCGGCACACTGGTTATGGTATGCTTTCCGGTAACCGGGTCGCTAACCTTCAGCCTGCTTCCCTCCTGCAGTGTAATAACTCCCTTTACGCCCTTTGCCCTGGCGTAGACAACAGTCTCCTCAATGCTGCACCCGGACATGTCAATGTCTATATAAAGGCCGGCGGCCCTAAGCTTCTTGGCTGTGTTTATCGCTCTTTTTCTGACCGGACCGACGCATTTCAGTACAAAACTCCTCTGCCGGAAGGTCTGCTGGCGGCTTTGCTTATACAGTGCCTGCACTACCCTGCTTATGTTTATTGCAAACCCGGTGGCCGGTGAGCCCTCACCAAACTGTCCCTGCAGCTTATCGTATCTTCCGCCGCTACATATAATATATCCAAGGTCCCTTGTAAAACCCTTAAAAATAATACCCGTATAGTACGGAAGCTCCCTTATCATACCAAGGTCCACCGAGATGTATTCCCCATACCCGTATTCGTCTATTATTTCGCAGGCCCTTTGGATACCGTCAAGGGCCTTTACGGCACCTTCATTAAGAGGAAACTCTCTTGCCCTTTCCAGAACCTCCCCGGCATCGCCGTATAGTACCGGCACAGATAGCAGCAGGTCCTTCAGTTTCCCGTTTACCTTTTTTAAGTCCAGGAATTCTTCCACTGCCACTAAGTTTTTATGCTTTATAAACTGCCTTATGCTCTCTTTGTCCTCTGCCGGTATATCTATTTCGTCTATTATGCTTTCGAAAAACTCCACCTGGCCTACGTCTATCCTGAAGTCCTCAATCCCTGCTGTTTTCAAGGCTCCGACGGCAATGGAAATGCACTCGCCGTCCGCCTCCACCTCGGGTACCCCAATAAGCTCCACACCGGCCTGGGTGAACTCCCTTTGCCCTTCCAGCCCCGGCCGATTGACCCTGAACACATCGGATATGTAAAAAAGCTTGAGGGGCTTTGGCTGTGTTTTCATATTGGTAGCCGCCATCCTTGCAACGGGAATGGTTACGTCCGGTCTTATGACCAGTATCCTCCCCGTCGGGTCGGTGAGTTTAAACATATCCTCCTGCTCCAGCACCGCCTGCCCCCTGCAAAATACGTCCAGATATTCAAGGGTAGGGGTGCTCACCTCTCTTAGCCCGTGACCTAGAAAAACATTCCTTATTGTTGCCTCGGCTGCCCTTTTTACTGTGCATTCGGCGGTTAGAATATCTGCAAGCCCTTCGGGCACCTGTCTGCTGTAATCCCCCATATATGACCCTCCTTTAATTCTTTATCTCACTAAATCGATAGTGTGGTAATGTGATAATGTGTAAATTTTATACCAGGCAGGCCTATTTGTCAATATCAAATATTGGCAATAAATCCACTCCCTTGACAACCCTACGATACACAAGTAAAATTGCAGTTGTACAGTAAGAGGAAGTGATCTGTGACCAATAAGCCTTACCCTAAAAACTAGCACCTATATACAAAGTGTTAATAAAGTTACAAAAGATTCTTCGCTTACGCAAGATCCTTCGCTTCGCTCAGGATGACAGATGTGTAAAATCTTTTTCACGTTATATATAGTACCTAACAGGGAGGAATACCATGTTTTACGATTATCATGTACATACAAGCTTTTCAGAGGACAGCAGTATGTCCCTTGACGAGGCATGCCTTGCGGCCATAGAGCGAAACGTCGTTGAGATGGCGATAACAGACCATCTGGATATAGATTATCCTGACAGAGACTTCCAGTTCGACCTTGACTACGACGCCTACTCGGCTGTAATTTATAAGGCTAGGGCAAAATACGAAGGCAGGCTAAATATTATAATGGGACTGGAGATAGGCCTCCAGCCCCATATCTTGGATGAATGCACCGCTTTTATTAAAGATAAGAACTTCCAGTTTATTATCGCCTCGATACACGCAGTGTCCGGCATGGACCTTTATGGCGAGGAGTATCACCTCCAAAAAACAAAAAAAGCAGCCTATACAGAATACCTCAAGGAACTTCTTGCATGTATAAAGAGCTTTAAATCTTTCAACGTGGTGGGACATATCGACCTTATAAGAAGGTATGGCAGCTACGGCGACAGCAGTATGAAACATACAGACTTCGGCGACCTGCTGGACCTTATTTTCGAAGAACTAATAAATACCGGCAGGGGCCTTGAGTTAAACACTTCCGGCTTCAGGTACAACCTCCAAAGCACAATGCCGGACATTGACATTTTGAAAAGATACCGCAAAATGGGAGGCGAAATACTCACCATCGGCTCTGACGCCCACACCCCCCATCACATAGCGGAATACTTCCGTCTTGCCTGCGACCTGGCAAAGGAATCGGGCTTTAAATACCTGGCCCGATTCCCCTCCGGCAAACCGGAATTCATTAAATTATAAAAAAGTGGCCTTCGCCACTTTTTTATTGAGGGTTATACATCCCTTTGCTCTCCATGTATTTAAAGATCGCTTCCCCGTGCTTTTGCTCCTCTTTCTGAATATGGTTCAGTACATCCCTTACCTGCGAGTCTTTGAACTCGAATATGGCGGTATCATATGTCCCTGAAACATA
>JAQUCT010000020.1:9369-25796 GCA_028686075.1 Bacillota bacterium | reverse complement strand
TCTGGCCCAAAGGCAGTCAGCGTTTTCTTTCAATCTATGGTGTTCATTACTTAATTGCTGTCATTTACATACGTATCAGCCATCTATCCCGAGCTGTTTAAGCCTCTCGGGGGTAGGTATTCCGCTGGCATCCCATCCCCTGGCCTCATAATACTTGGGCAGGAGTTGATCTAATTTATGTACCCATCCCTTTGATGGCCCTTCGGGTATTGGAACATTCAACAATCTTTTGGGTAAAGTATCCTGAGTTGGGTCGATACCGGCTGCTAAATTAAACAACTTTTCAAGGTTCCATATTCTTTCGCCGGCTTTTATAAACTCATCCCCGGTCAGGTTGGTCCCGCAAACAGCATTATAGAGAGCAGCATAGTCGTCGGCACCCAATGCGAAAGAAGTAAACAGGCAAAGACCGGAAGAGTCTATGGCTGCGGTGAAGTCCTGGAATGTTTTAGCCCATTCGGGCTTTCCTTCCAGTGTCAGCCTGTCGAGCTTTTCGGGGAGCCCCAGAATTTCCGGAGAAATCATATAACCCCTAACATGGCATCCCCCCCTGTTGGAGGTGGCATATTGCACTCCATGGCCCTGTATGCCTCTGGGGTCATAAGCCGGCAGTTCCTGTTTCTTGACCGTCATGGACAGCTCCGGTACACCATACATTTCGCAAAGCCTGTATGAGCCCTGGGCCAGCTTTGCACCCAGTCCTTCATCGGCCACCATTCTTTTTGTCCATTCAACGATTGCCTCGCTATTTCCCCAGGTAAGCTCCGGTCCTCCTCCCAGCTCAGAGTCCTTAATGTAACCCTTCTCATACAATTCCATGGCAGCCGCTATTGTTGCACCGGCAGATATGGTATCCACACCGACCTCGTTGCACCAGTAGTTTGCTTTTATAATATCAGGCAGGCTGGATACCCCGCAGTCGGAACCGAAAGCCCAGATGGTCTCGTATTCCGGACCGCAGCCTTCAATATCTCCCACCTTGCAGTACCTTCCACAGGCTATGGGACATCTGAAGCAGGGGTCCTTCTTTAGCAGATATTTCTCGGCAAGGGTTTCTCCGCTTATCTCTTCGGCCTTATCAAAGGCTGCCAGCTGGAAGTTGTTAGTAGGGAATACGCCGTTTTCGTTTATAATATTTACCAGTATGGCGGTGCCGTAGGCCGGGAGGCCTTGGCCGGTAACTCCGTTTTCTTTTATTTTTTCCATGCATGCCGAGAAAGCCTTCTTAAGCTCTTCGGTATTGGCTACATTGACCTTTTGTGTCCCTCTTACTACAATGGCTTTAAGGTTTTTTGAACCCATAACCGCGCCTACACCCGAACGGCCTGCGGCCCTGCCCACGTCATTTACAACAGCTGCTATCCTTGAAAGCTTTTCACCGGCCGGGCCGATAGCTGCAACCTTAACCTTTTCCCCGTGTTCATTTTTCAGGGCATGGGTGGTTTCCGAAACGACTTTGCCCCAGAGATGGGAAGCTTTTTTCAGTTCCACCTTGTCATCGGCAATGTTCAGATAAACCGGTGAAGCGGCTTTCCCCTCGAAGATTATTGCATCATACCCAGCCATCTTGAGTTCGGCACCCCAGTAACCCCCGGAGTTGGAAGATGCAATGGTGCCGGTAAGCGGAGACTTTGTAACCACCATGTACCTGCCACCGGTGGGGGTATTGGTACCGGTAAGGGGGCCGGTGGCAAAAATCAGTTTGTTGTCTGGGCTCAAAGCATCAACGGTAGGGTCGACTTCATCCATCAGTATTTTTGATCCCAATCCTCTGCCGCCGATATATTTATGACCTTCTCTTTCGTTCAATGGATCGGCCTTAATTGTCATTTTGCTTAAATTTACTCTTAGAATCTTACCATTAAAACCGTTCATGGCAAACCTCCTATATAATATAATATTCCAGTACATGTAAATCTGCAAGGTTCATGCCAATACAAAACTCCCCCAAAACCGAGGGGTTTCGAGGGAGTTTTAAAGCATTGCCCGGTGTACTGTTCCATATAGGGACAGAGAGGCCGCCGATATCCTGTTACATTTCGGAACACTGTTCTGAAATAGGGCTGGTTATACGGTGATTTTTAATTTTCCTATAGAGGGTATTTCGGCCTATTCCCAGCGTTTTTGCACTTTTGCTTATATTTCCGTCACAAAGCTTTAGTACCTTTATTATGTGCTGTTTCTCGACAGTCGAGAGGCTAAATCCTTCGCCCTCATCCAGGATTGCAGCACCTTGAGTCATTATACTAAATGGTATTTTCGTTTTTACTGATAAGGTGTAATTTTCGTCACCAATTGTATCCGGAATGGTCTCGGTGTTTATCATCCATTCTACAAGGTTTTCCAGTTCCCTTACATTTCCAGGCCACTCGTATTCCAGCAGGGATTCCATGAAACCATCAGGAACTTTCACGCTTCTTCGGTTCATTTTCTTCGATTTGGTTGTCATAAAGAATTCAAACAGCAGGGGAATATCTTCTTTTCTTTCCCGTAAAGGCGGGAGACGTACCGGTAAAACATTTAGCCTATAAAATAAATCCTTGCGGAAATTCCCTTTTTTTACTTCGGCATAAAGGTTTTTATTGGTAGCTGCAATAATTCTGACATTGACTATCGTGTTTTTAATGCTTCCAACTCTGCTCACAATTCCTTCTTCAATAACCCGAAGCAGCCTTATTTGCAAATCCAACGGCATTTCTCCAATTTCATCAAGAAAGATTGTTCCTCCATCGGCAATTTCAAATTTTCCCGGATGTCCGCCGGTCTTTGCCCCGGTGAAAGCACCCTGTTCATATCCGAACAATTCCGCCTCAATCAGGTTTCGCGGTATGGCGCCGCAGTTTATTGCTACGAAGGGTTCATCCTGCCTGTTGCTGCAATTATGTATTGCCTGTGCAAAGAGTTCTTTGCCGGTACCGCTTTCGCCCATTATCAGGATATTCGAACCGCTGTCGGCTACCTTCCTGGCAAATTCAATTATTTGAAGGAATTCTTTGTCTTTGCCGACTATTTTATCAAAGGTATAGATAGCCTGGCGGCCCATAATTTTGTTGGCAAGCTTTCTTATTTTTTTAACTTCTTTGAATACGAAAACTATATTTCTTAAGTTTTGCTCACCATCAAGAATAGGATAGGCAGATAAGTTGAACTGGAGTTTGTTCTTCCTGGCATTGACAAAGACGTCCTCATCCATAACACTTTGCCCGGAAAGGCTGGCTGCTTTTATCCGGTCCCATCCATCAAACAGGTTCCAGGCTTTTATTTTCTTCATCTCATCTGAATTGTAACCGAACATATCGGCTACATATCGGTTAGCTGTCAGAATATTTCCATTCAGGTCGGACGTAAGTATCCCCGCGATTATTGAATCTATGACAGCTTCTATATACATCTTTGCCATTGTCAGTTCTTGAGCATATTTCTTTATTTCCAGCATTTTTTCTATGGCATTTGCCGCAGCCACCACCATACCGAGGGTATGAGAATGGACGGATTCGCTGTAACCTGTTAAATCAAGGGTTCCAATAATTTGGCCCCTTGTGTTTCTGATTGGCGAGGCCGAGCAGGTCCAGCGGTGGTAGACCTTTACATAATGCTCCTTTCCCGATACCTGTACCGGTTTGCCCTCAACCAGTGCAGTTCCCATTGCATTTGTTCCTATGCTTTTTTCATCCATGTATGCTCCCGGTATCATTTTGAAGGAAAAGGCCTTTGAAAGTATTTCTTCATCGCCGATTAGACTTAGAATGCAGCCTTCTTCATCGGTTAGAATTGAAAAAAAGTTAGAACCCTTCACGAAATTATACAACTGATTCATAAAAGGCTCGGCCGTGACTATTAATTCCCTTTTTGTATCCAATTTCTCAAACAGCTGACTGCCATCGATAATCTTCCCGCTGAAGACTCTGTCTATATCAACATTATAGTTTTGGCACCTTTTATGTGATTTTATAATGTAGTCTTTTTTATGCATAATATCTGGGTTATTCATTGGAATTCCCCCCATTTTGATTTACACAACCTTGAATAGTAATATTTTCCGTATTTGTGTATTAATTATAACATATAGCATAAGACAGATATACCCATAATTTGGGTGAATGTAGACAATAATAGCCAAAAGCGGCCGTTTTTATGCGGCCGCTTTTGTGTTGGGGGTTTCCATGAAACATGACAGTGATAGCCGGTAAACTTAACTCAAGATGTATTTTACTTTTCCAGTATTTCTGCCGTTTTGTCAAGCCAATCGCCTTCAAAGTCTTCAATTAGGCCCTTGTCACAGGCCGAGGCAATGGCCGGGTCGATGGGAAGCTTCCCAAGCACCGGTATCCCGTATTTATCGGCAATTTGTTCTATATGGCTTTCACCGAACACCTTAATCTCCTTGCCACAGTCGGGGCACTTGAGGTATGACATGTTCTCAACTATTCCCAGTATGGGAATATTCATCTTCTTTGCCATATTGACTGCCTTGGATACTATCATTGACACAAGCTCCTGCGGTGAGGTGACTATTATTATCCCGTCAACCGGTAGTGACTGGAACACCGTAAGTGCCACATCGCCGGTACCCGGGGGCATATCGATGAACATAAAGTCAATGTCGCCCCATATTACATCGGTCCAGAACTGTTTAACTGTATTGGCGATAAGGGGGCCCCTCCAGATTACAGGATCGGTATCTTCCTTAAGAAGCAGGTTTATGGACATGATACTAATACCCTTATCGCTTTTTATTGGCAGAAGACCCTGTTCGTTGGACCTTGCCTTATCCTTAATCCCGAAAGCTTTGGGAATAGAGGGTCCCGTTATATCCGCGTCAAAGATGGCGGTGCTGTGTCCTCTGCGATTCATAAGCACCGCCATCAAAGATGCCACCAGAGACTTGCCGACGCCGCCCTTACCGCTTATAACGCCTATCACTTTTTTTACGCTGCTCTGGTCATGTGGCTTTGCGGAAAAATCCGTTTGTTTTTCTTTTCTATCACTGCATTCTTCGCCGCAGGCACTGCAGTTCTGATCGCAATTTTCGCTCATGGTTACTCTCCTTTTATGGTATAAGTTTTTATAAATTTTTGCCGTGCCTGTGTCTGTAGCATCTTGTACAACCGTACAACTGTGGATTTGGGTCACATAGCTTGTAGTCTCCACCCTCAATCTTAAGCAGCTTTCCCTGTACCAGGGTTTCGGAAAGTTTCTTTCTTGCATCGTTATAGATGCGCTGTACAGTTGTCCGGGCTACGTTCATCCTTTCGGCACATTTCTCCTGGGTCATTCCTTCCCAGTCAATGAGACGGATGGTCTCGTATTCATCCACCGTCATAGTAATTGAATCGGTTTCATTGGTCTGCGTGTTGAGCGGCCCGAAAAGGTTGGTCAGGGGCAGGTCGCATACCTTTCTACGTTTCCTCGGCCTGGGCAATTCCTTTACACCTCCCGTATCGGCGTTATTAGTATAAGGGGGATTTGCCCCCCTTATACTAATCGTTATCCGAAAGGCCGTTCAACTGCTTACTTATCATGTTAAGCCTGTCTTCGAAAAATGCTTTTTGCTCTTCAAGAAGTTCTTTTTGCGTTTTTGCGTCGACAGGATATCCGGCCGGATATTCTACCGGATACTGTGCTGGGTAATAAGCCATTCTTCTCCCAAAGCCACGCCCGCGTCCCAGGCCAAGGCCTAAACCAAAACCCAGCCCCAGGCCAAGCCTTGATATATTGGCCATATTACAAAATCCCAGGCCTCTTCCTGTTAATGGTCCAAATCCCAGCGGACCAGTTCCGTCTCTTCTCGGCATTTTGACAGCCTCCTTTCATTATTGGCATATGTTGATTACAATTATATTATACCTCGTTATGGGCATATGTCAATAACAATTTTTGCGAGTTTGCATTCCGAGGGGGTAACAGACCCGCTTTAAAGGATACCCCTTTTTTCTTTGCCCGACAAGTGTGAGAATTATGTAAAGTCGTGTACACAGCCGCTGCTAATTGTGTTGGAAGCATAGGGACGGTTCTTTTCTTGTGTTGTATATATTTGTGATGGAAGTATGAAATTTCAGGGTATAGAACCTTCAGGGGCGGAATCTGTGTTAATATTTATATAAAGATAAGTTTGGAAGGTGAGGCCTGTGGCAGAGGAAAGGATTCTTGTGGTGGACGATGAGGCAGGGATACGGGAAATAATAAGAGAATACTTCACGCCGGAAGGATTTGTTGTAGACCAGGCACCCGACGGGCTGGAGGCACTGAAGCTATTCAAAAAGAGCAGGTATTCCCTGGTGATTTTGGATATTATGATGCCTAAGGCAGACGGGTGGACGGTATGCAGGGAGATACGTAAGACCTCCCAGGTACCGATTATAATGCTCTCGGCCAGGGGAGAGGAGTACGACAAGCTTTTCGGCTTTGAGCTGGGGGTGGATGACTATATGGTAAAGCCCTTCAGCCCTAGGGAGCTTCTGGCAAGGAGCAAGGCGGTAATCCGGCGCAGTCAAAGTGCCCAGGGAAGGGACGCCGGAAAAGCCGGGGCTGTTTTTAAAGGACTTGAGATTAACTTTGTCTCAAGAAACGTTACGGTTAACGGCAGGGCGGTTGCGCTTACGCCGAAAGAGTACGAGCTTCTAAGCTATTTTGCACAAAACCCCGGCAGGGTCCTATCAAGGCAGCAGCTCCTTAACGAGGTGTGGGGCTATGACTTCTACGGCGATGTGAGGACGGTTGACACCCATATAAAGATGCTGAGGGAGAGCCTTGGCGAGTACAGGGGGTTTATAGTAACCGTATGGGGTACAGGTTATAAATTCGAGGCGGGGGGTGCGAAATGAAGAGCATAGCCCATAAGCTGTGGGCTGGTATGATGTTGCTTGTGCTTGTGGTTTTGGTACTCCTTTGGTCCTTTCAGATAGTGTTTTTGGAGGACTTTTACACTAAGCAGAGGGTTGGGGAGGTAAGGAGCAAGGCAAAAGCGTTGGTACAGAATTTGGACAAGCTGGATGGTGAAGACTTTCGGGATGCCCTGGAGGGCTTTGTATACGATTACAACTGCAGCATAGAGCTCCTGGACCAAAGGGGTGATACCATATACAGTAGCGGGTCCGGCATGCGAATGCCAATGATGCCTCATAACTACCAGCGGGGCGGCCTGTTAAAGGAGGTTATGTCCGGGCAGGATGTTACCGTGCCTGTGGAGCATCCCCGGTTTGACAGTAGCTATATGGTTATTGGTATACCCGTAGAGAGAAGCGGGGAAGTCTCCGGTGCCCTTATAATAAACATGCCCCTCGCACCGGTGCAGGACACCGCAGTAATACTTAAAAAACAGCTTGTTTACATTTCGGCAATACTGCTGGTCGCTGTCCTTGGGATTTCTTTTCTGCTTTCCAGGTCCTTTATAAAGCCGATACTGGATATTACCGGTGCCACAGGCAGGATGGCCTCCGGGGACTTTGGGGTTAGGCTTAAGGTAAGGTCCTCCGATGAGATTGGTACTCTATCCGGTGCCATAAACCACCTTGGAAAGGAATTGTCCAAAACTGAGCAGCTACGTAGGGACCTTATAGCCAACGTATCCCACGAGCTTCGCACCCCGTTGAGCCTTATAAGGGGCTACGCCGAAACCGTAAGGGACATATCCGGTGACAACAGAGACAAGCGGGACAGGCATCTGGGGATAATAATTGAAGAATCCGAAAGGCTGGGCCGCATAGTGGATGATATATTGGACCTTTCCCGGATGCAGTCGGGAACTATTGTCCTTGAAATGGCCCCCTTCGACCTGGGGGAGACCCTTCGGGGCGTGATAAAAAGGTACGATTTGCTTAGCGAGGAGACCGGCATTGGAATAGTATGTGAGGACGCCCCGGGTCTTAGGGTGAAGGCGGACGGGGCAAGGATTGAGCAGGTTCTATTCAACCTTATAAACAACGCATTCAATTACAGCAATCCGGGGGATGTCATTACGGTAAGTGCTAAGCAGAAGGGCAATACGGTGAAAATTGAGGTATCGGACACCGGTAAGGGAATACCCCCGGAGGATTTGGATAATATCTGGGACAGGTATTATAAAGGGGATAAATCGGAGGACAGAAAGACCGTAGGCACCGGCCTTGGGCTTGCAATAGTGAAAAATATACTGGAGGCCCATAAAGCAAGATTTGGCGTGGATAGCACCGTAGGCAAGGGTACTACCTTTTGGTTCCAGCTTGAACTCGTTTAATTTTCAATAATCTTTCATTATTTCATCACAGTTTTATCACATTTACCCTTTATAATTAAAACCACAAACCAGTTAAAAGGAGGGTGGTAATAATGAATAGATTTGCAAGGGTTGCAGTGCTGGCAATAGCGGCGGTGGTACTTACAACGGCAGGGGTTGCCCTGGCGGCCGAGCTTAAGAGCCCGGTGGAAATACTGTCCGCCCTATCGGGTCAGCCGGTAGAGGACCTTCAGAACCAAAGGCAGGAAGGAAAGCCCTACGGGGCGATAGCGGAAGACTATGACAAGCAAGAAGAGTTCAGACAGCAAATGCTGGAACAAAAGAAGGCTGTTCTTGAAAAGCGGGTGGAGGAAGGATATCTTACCCGGGAGCAGGCCGACGAGATTGAAGAACGGCTCGGGGCGTTCTGCAATGGTGAAGGTGGTAGAGGTTTTTGCGGCCAGGGGTTAGGTGCTGGTTTTGGCATGGGCTATGGCGGTGACAGGAACGGACAGGGAAGAGGCCTTGGCCGGGGCCGGGGAATGGGTTTTGGCAGGTAGAAACAATCCATAAAATAAGAACCAAGCTCAAGTTACACATAAACGTTTAAGGTTCATGGAGGCACGGTTATGCAAAAAGCTGCTTAAGAAATGGGGACACACCGCTGCGATAGCGAGGTCCAACCGTGCTGGTACAGGTGTATGTATCAAATAATTAACCACCCTTTTAAAAGGTGGTTAATTATTTGACAAGATACAGCCGGCCACATCTTTATAAAACTGTTTTTATTACGACTGATTGGCAAAATGGCAGGCTGCAAAATGGCCGTCTTCGAATTCTCTCAGTTCGGGTTCTTTATTCCTGCATATTTCCTGACACTTATAACACCTTGTATGGAACCTGCATCCTTTAGGAGGATTGATTGCACTTGGAACATTACCTTCAAGAGCCTCTATATTCTGGACCGTGCCGTTGGAGCTTATCAAAGGTATAGCCTTCATAAGTGCCTGGGTATAAGGGTGGTACATAAGATTGAACACTGTCTCTGTTTTTCCGATTTCCACAATCTTACCCAGATACATGACCGCTAGCCGGTCCGACAAAAAGTGAACAACACTTAAGTCATGGGATATAAGAATGTACGACAGGTTGAATTCATCCCTCAGCTCTATCAGAAGGTTTAAAATCTCTGCCTGGGACAATGTATCAATGGAACTGGTCGGCTCATCCAAAATAACCAGCTTGGGTCTTGCTGCCAGAGCCCTTGCGATGGCAATCCGCTGACGTTCGCCTCCCGAAAACTCATGTGGATATGAAAACATTCGTTTTTTGCCAATACCCACCATATCCATAAGCCTTTCTATTTCGGTGTCAAAGCATTCATATTCTACTATACGGTGAACCTTTAATGGCTCCATTATTATATCCCTGACCATTTTCCTGGGATTTAACGACCAGAACGGGTCCTGGAACACCATCTGTATGTTTTTCTTAAATCCCAGAGAATTCCTGGCGGCTTTTGGAGAAACATCCACACCTTCAAAAAATATCTTCCCTTCGGTAGGGGAATATATATTCACCAGCACCTGTGCCAAAGTGGATTTCCCGCAGCCGGATTCACCCACTATGCCCAGTGCTTCTCCTTTGTTGACCTTTATATTTACCGTGTCGATAGCATGGACGTACTCGATGCTTTTTTTCAAAAAACCAGTTTCAATAGGAAAATATTTTTTTAAACCTACAGCTTCAAGAATCACTTCATTTTTCAAATTAATCTCACCCCAATCCATTGCTGTAAAAATTCTAAATGGTTTCCTTTATTAATCCATATCATTATCGGAAGACGGCTTGTGTTTTTCTTCCTTGATACAAGCCAGAAAGTGCCCGGGAATGACTTCGTGGTACGTTGGTTTGTTTTGGCTGCATTCTGCCGAATAATCCGGGCATCGGTCGGCGAATATACATCCCTTTGCTTTGTTAAGAGGATCGGGATAAATACCTTTAATAATAGGCAGAGGTTTACCCTTCTTTTCCACCGTCGGCAGGGAAGAGAGGAACGACCTTGTATAAACGTGCCGTGGATTCCGGATTATCTCCTCAACCCTTCCTATTTCCAAAACCTCCCCGGCGTATAGAATACCCAGCCTTTGGCATACAGTTGAAGCCAGAGCCATATTGCTGGATATAAACAGGGTGGATAATCCCAGCTTTTCCGCAAGCTCTTCCAGGAGTTTTAATATCCCTGCCTGAATTGTAACGTCCAGAGCTCTTGTTGCCTCATCTGATATCAGAAGGTCGGCCTTGGCGGACAGTGCCATTGAAATAAGCACTCTCTGCCGCATCCCTCCGCTTAATTCATGGGGGTATTTTTTCATAGTGTTTTCCGGGTCGCTTAGTTTAACCAATTCCAGCATTTCAATTACCCTGTCGTACAGCTGTTTCTTACTAAGCCCGGGATTATGGCGGCTTATTACCTGAGATACTTGGTCATATACTGTAAATACAGGGTTTAATGAAGCCATAGGGTCCTGAAAAATCATAGTGATACCTTTGCCACGTATTCTCTGTGACAGTTCCTCCTGTGACTTTTTCAGTAAATCTTCGCCTTTGTACAGAATCTGTCCATTTTTAACATAAACGTTTTTGGGTAAAAGGCCGAGTATTGTTAAGGCGAGAAGGCTTTTACCTGCACCGCTTTCCCCGATAATTCCGAATATCTCTCCGGTTTTTATCTCCAAATGCTTGATGTTCAGCAGCTCTGCCGTTCCCATTACAGTATGGGCATCAACTTTCAGGTCCTTTATCTCAAGTACATTGTCCTTCGAATTCATCATGTCACCTCACTCGTGTCCTGGGGTCAAATACTTCCCTGAAACCGTCTCCCAGCAGGTTGAATGACAGAACGGTAATAAAAATCATTAAACCCGGAAAAGCGGAATACCACCAGGCATCAATTATATAAGTTCTAGCAGTGCTTATTATGAGGCCCCATTCAGGGGTGGGGGCCTGTGCCCCAAGCCCTATAAAGCTAAGGGAAGCTGCTGTTAGTATAACACCACCCATATCCATGGAAGCCTGGATGATTACCGGCGATATGGTATTGGGCAGAATGTGGCTCAATAATATGACCCATTTATTGGTCCCTATACAGTTGGATGCTTTCACAAAGGGCTTCTCTCTAATTGACATTACCTGTGCCCGTATAATTCTGGTATACCAGGGCCACCACGCAACTGCTATGGCAATAACCGCATTGGTCAGACTGGGACCCAAAAAAGATGCAATAACAATTGCAATCATAAGCGGGGGAAAACTCAAAAAAACATCCGTTATTCTCATTATTATTTCATCCACCATGCCCCCGTGATATCCGGCGAGAAGCCCCAATGGCAAAGCAATGACAAGGGCAAGCACGATGGTAATGGTCGATATTACCAGTGATATACGTGTACCGAATATAACTCTGCTTAGTATATCCCGTCCCAATTCATCGGTTCCGAATATATGCTTAGTGCTGGGAGGCTGGAATTTTTCTTCAAGGTTTACCTGTCCCTGCCCCTGATCGGGATACGGAGATATCCATGGTGCAAAAATAGCTGTTACAGTTAACAAAACTATTGTAATAAAAGCTATACCTGTAAGCTTGTTCTTCAAAAGCAGCTTAATAAAAACCCAGAGGGCTTCCAGCCGCCGTTTTAGCTTAATCAAAAATATATTTTTGTTTTTACTCATTCTTAATCTCCTCCCTTGACAAATCGGATTCTTGGGTCAAGGGCTACTATAATATCGGCAATAAGGTTGAGTATTATATAGGAAACGGAAGCGAACAGTGTAACTCCTATGATTGCCGGGTAGTCCAGATTTATTACTGACCTTGAAATATAGCTTCCTATACCGGGCCAGCTAAAAACAGCTTCAATGACAAAGGTGTTAACTAGGGCATATCCTGCAGACAGGGCTAATACCGTAGTCACTGTTCCAAGAACATTCTTTATCGCATATTTCCAGATTACTATCCTCTCCTTAATACCGTAGGCCCGGCTGGCTCGTATATAATCCTCATTCAGCACTTCCAGCAGTATTGACCTGGTCATCCTGGATGTAAGGCCCAGCGAATATGACATAAGGGTGAGTATCGGAAGAATGGCATGCAGAATTAAGTCTTTAAATACCCGCCAGTTTCCTGTGATAACGCTGTCCAGCATTGCAAAACCTGTTATCTTGTCCAATGGATTTGTAAGTTTTAATATGGTATCCATCTGCCCCGTTAGAGGCAGTAAGCCCAGTTTGGTGGAAAAAATTATCTGTAGCATTAATGCAACCCAGAAGGTGGGCATTGAGATTACTCCCACCGAAATAAATCTGCCCAAATGGTCAAAAATCGTATTCTCGTGTATGGCTGAATAGACCCCTATTGGCAGTCCTATTGCAAAGGCCAGTATAACGCTGAGAATAACTAACTCCAGTGTATTGGGTATTGCGTTTTTAAGCTCCAAGCTGACAGGTCTGTGGGAGACGATGGACATCCCGAAATCGCCTTTTAATAAGTCACCCAGATACTTAATATACTGGGAATACAGTGGTTTATCCAGACCCAGTTCAATTTTAGCAGCTTCTATTTGCTCTTCGGTAGCATGAGCACCTACCCATTTCTGGGCGGGCTCCGAGGGGACTATCCTCGAAAAAAAGAAGGTTGTGCTTACTACAACGAACAGTATAAAAATCCCTATTGCAACTCTACGTATAATGAACTTCCACATTTTAACACCCCTTGCTTTACGTAAATACCGGCATATTATAAATCCTTTCCTCTCCCTGCAGCTTCAGAGCGTGTGGATATTGCAGGGAGAGGAAAGCCTTGGGAAAAATTTATGGTCAGTTTAGCTTCTTAAACTGAAAGTCATTACCTGCTCAATTCATAGAAGAATACCGCATTTGGGTATGCGGGATTATCCGCGTATCCTTTAAGGTCCTTCCTGTAGGGCCTTACGTAGTTTTCACAGTACAAATGTATTGCGGGAGCCTCGTCAAGAATAATCTCCTGGGCTTCAATGTACTTTTCTGTTGCTTCTTCAATGGATGTTCCGGATATAGCGATCGCTTCGTCAATTAGCCTGTCCACCTCGGGGTTCGAGTAATAACCGAAGTTAAATCCTACTTCTTTTTCGGTGCGGAACTGCGAGTACATATATCCCTGGGGGTCAACGTTGTCCGGCCACCAGTACAGCATTGTGATATCCTGCCTGTCGTTGGGATCGGTGGCCTTTGCCAGGTCGTATTTCGAATCCACCGTCATTCCCCTTATTTCCATATCTATATTGACTTTACTAAGGGCGTCCTTGAACAGTTCTCCAACCTTTTGTTCGTTTTTGTCCCCAGCGGTATAGGTGTACAACAGTTTGAATCCTCCGTCGGGATACCCGCCCTGCGCCAGGAGCTCTTTTGCTTTATCCAAATCGTAATTATACTGCATCAGGTCTTTGCCGTGGCCCCAGAGATTTGGCGGTATTACGCCCCTGGCCTGTGTTGCACTGCCCAACATAACGTGGTCAACTATATCCTGGTATGGCATGAGATAACTCAAGGCCTGTCTTACATATTTATTGTCGAGCGGTGCCTTCTGGGTGTTGAGGAAAGCATAAAGCTGCTGGTATGAAGTTATATCCGAGATTAATATATTATCATCACTCTTTAATGCTTCAACGTCTTCCAGCGGCATTTGCTCAACTATGTCCGCTTCTCCTCTTACAAGTAGTTGTCTTCTTGTGGCTGATTCGGGCACTATTTTGACTATAGCGTAATCAAACTGGTCCTGGTTCCAGCCTCCCCAGTAGTCCTGGAATTTTTCAAGTATAACTTCACTGTCTTTACTGTAGTCGTTCAGTTTATAAGGCCCGGTACCGTCCGCATTGCCTTCGTAATACCAGTCTCTTTCCAGGTCGGGGTCATAAATATACGAACCGTAGGCGGAAGATACGATATACAGCATGGGCAGCGGGCGCTCAAGCACGAATTCCAGCGTATTGTCATCCTTGGCATTTATTTCCTTAACACCATCCCAAATGTATGCAGCACCTTTGCCAAGGTCAATTGTACGTTTTAGCGAACGGGCGGCAATATCCGCCGTCAGTTCTTTTCCGCTGTGGAACTTTACGCCTTCACGCAGTTTGAATTCCCATTTGAGGCCATCATCGCTTGATTTCCATTCAGTGGCCAAAACAGGAATAAATTCGTTGTCGTTCATTGGGTCGATTCTTACCAGCGGTTCATAAATATTCTGCAGTGCTACAATTTCTATGGCCCAGGTTTCTGCAGGGTCCCAGAATACCATGGGGTCCGAATGTGTAACATAGGTAACGGTTTTGGGCGTGTTATCATTGCCCTGCTGTTCTTCCCCGCCCGAGCATCCTGCTGCAACAACAGTTATCAAAACAACAAG
The DNA here is from genome assembly GCA_028686075.1 of Bacillota bacterium. GTDB lineage: Bacteria > Bacillota > Clostridia > Ch29 > Ch29 > JAAYEV01. The sequence goes on along the minus strand of JAQUCT010000020.1, from coordinate 11,163 downwards.
TAGAATTGAAATTACTTTAGTGTACTTCATATTCATTAAACATCTCCTTTTTTTATCTACAATAGTCCTTTAAATACAGTTCGTCCAAGCTTATCCATGTCAGGCTTCGGGTATGACCGTCGGCTGTGACTTAAACCCAGTGAAAGCAGCATTTCAGAGGTTTTGACGGCTATCTTGGCCGGGTTTATTATGGGGACCTCCACATAGTTTCCTACCATTTCATCCAGCAGCATAAAAGCCATGGACATGCAGCCTAATATGATTGACGATGCGCCGTCGTCTACCGCTGCCTTGCACTCACGTACAAAGGCATTTATTATATCTTCCTTACTCACCTTTTTTTCCATAAGGTCCAGCACCGAGTAATTAATAGCCCTGATGGATGCACACTTTTGCTCCACACCGTATTTCCTTAATATCATCCTTGTCTCGGGGAAGCCCGATTCCAGAATGGTAATAACGCTGAATTGCTCACCCAGCATAGTGGAAAAGGCAATGGAGGATTCAAAGGGCCCTGTTACCGGTACGTCAAGTAACTCCCTTAAAGAAAAGATTCCCGGGTCATCGGCGCACCCTATTATTAGCGCATCGAAGTTACCCCGTTCCCTTATAACCTTTTCCAGCATGCCTTCAACCGATAAATCACCTTCTATTGAGGATTCAATTGAAATAGGTCCTTTTTCTGTGCTGTCTACAATTACCCTCTTTTTTTTGTCTGCAAGAAAACCGTTTGCTATCTCCTCCCTTCTCAATTTTTCTTCTTTCGATACTCCCCTGCCAGGCATAAGATAAAGAATTTTAGACACTTTGCTCCACTCCATTTCTATGGCTTGCCAAATTCGGCAGTCTGTATAGGGTTAAACCCAAACTTCTTTAAGAACCCTTAATATATTCTCTCCCATTACTTTTTTGATGTCTTCGTGCGAATACCCGTGTTTTATCAGCCATCTTACTATATTCTCCATTGCTTCGGTGGGGTTTTCCAGGCCCTCAACATGGGTTACGCTTTCGAATTCTTCACCCTTGGTATTCTCGGCTATTGACATGTTAGAACTAAACATGTTGTGAAGCCCTACGTGGTCCCCGTACAGGGCATCCACTCCAAAGGCAACATGGTCTATGCCCACCAGGTCCTTTATATATTCAAAATGCTCCATGAACGATTCCAGATTATGTCTCGGGTTTTTTCTGGTTATAGTGGTGTGAGGCGCCGCTTCTATGCCTATAACGCCGCCCCTTTCGGCACACTCTATCAAAACGTTGTCGGGTTTTAACCTTTTCATATTCCACAGCTTCCTTGCACCGGTATGGGTTATGAATACGGGTTTTTTGCTCAGTCTTATTACATCAAGGGAAGTCTTGTCACTTGAGTGGGATACATCAATAGCTACTCCCAGTTTGTTCATGCGCTCTACAGCTTTCTTCCCCAGGGAAGTTAAGCCCCCATCGCCCTCTTCCTTTAATCCGGAACCCAAAGAATTGGATTCGCTATATGTTACACCCATCATCCTTACACCTAAGCCATATAGTATGTCTATTCTGTCAATCTCATTTTCAATCATTGTCAGGCTTTCCACTGCCATGAACCAGGCGATTCGTCCCTCTTTTTTGGCTTTATATATATCTTCAATTCCCTGTCCCTTTATAAGAAAATCCTGGTGCGCAATATCACAGCATCTCATCCCGATATCATGGATTACATCCATCCATTTCCAGCCGGCCTTGGAGTTTATTACACACGTTCCGTCCATCATATTGTCAAATACCGCATCCATGATGGAATTTGCAAGGCCC
>JAQUCT010000020.1:0-9269 GCA_028686075.1 Bacillota bacterium | reverse complement strand
TTGACATAACAGCTTGCAAGCCCCATATCCACCGCTTTTAAAAGCATATTTTCCACGCAGGCTGAGCAGTCAAGGTAGATAAGCGTTTTTACAGCTTCCTCTCCATATTTTTTAAAGCTTTTTGGTTTATTCGCGCATACAACAATAAGCACAGGTGCTGTAAGAAGCCATTTCTGGGGATTTTCTTCGTTTATGCTGCTTCCGGAATAGGTGGTGTCGACTATATCCGCTATTATGGTCTTGTTTCTTACCACTATGAACTCCCAGGGCTTCACATTACCTGCTGAAGGTGCCTTGTGACCGCATGCAATGATTTCGTTTATGCTTTTATCTTCCACTTCCCTGTTTTGGTAAGCCCTTACACTTATTCTTTTTGCTGCAACTTCATCAAATTCCATATATCCGCCTCCGGTTTTTACTGTACTGTCGTCATATTGCTTGGGACTAGCTTAGTCTGTCCGGGATGAAAATATTGTTGAATTATGTCGAAACACCAGAACATAATGTATAATTATATATCATCCAGTAGTAATAACGCAAGGGATTTGGATATTTATACAAGTTGAATTGCTTTGACGGAAAGGGGGAGATGTTTCTTTCGGAACTGCCCCGCATAGTCCAACCGGGGTACTATGAAAAAACATAAATTGCTATTCCCATAAGTGATGGAGTATGGTATCGTTTTTGGCAAAAGCGAAACAGAATTCGTCCCGGATGATAACATAACACGAGAAGAAATAGCTGTAATGTTCTACAGGACATTAAATGCTGTTCATCCTTCATTGGTTGCTGAAAGTTTCGAAGTAACCTTTGCGGACATAGACGATATATCCGAATGGGCACTGGAAGCCATCGGCTTCATGAGCAATAAGGGTATAATAAGCGGGGTTGGCGAAAATATGGTAGCTCCCAAGGGGAATGCCACAAGGGAGCAGGCTATAGCCCTGGTAATCCGTACTTATGAGTTGTTCAAGGACGCCGAAATTGAAGAGCCTATCGTTGAGGAAGAGGTTGAAGGAGAGCCTGAAGAGGGTGAACCTGAAGAAGGCGACGAAAACGGCGAAGAAGAACCTGGTGACGAGGACACAGAGGAATAATTCGGCAGGACCAAAGCCCTCCTTAGGATAAGACTAAGGAGGGCTTTAATAAATCAGGGGGAGGGGGGTTGTGATTTACTACGGCTGCTCCGACCCCATTGCCTTTCTATTGCTCAGGGCTGTTTTGATAGGTGGAATGCTGGGAGCTGTACTGGTTCACCTGCTGGTATTTGTTCAAAGCTTCCATTCCGCCCGAGTTTTGGGCAACCTGGTCCCGGATAACAGCGATGTGCTTTTCTTCGGCTTTGGCCAGGTCCGCATATAGTGCGGCAATTTCTTCATTCTGGCTGTCCTGGGCCTCCCGCATATATCTTACGTACTGCAGCAGTGCCTGTTCCTTCTGGTGCAGAGCTTCCTGCAAATGGCTCAAGGTGTGCATGACGAACCTCCTTTCCCAAATATTATTTGTGGCGGCCCATTCAAATATACCGCCAGAGAACAGATTAACAGCATCAGGGAACCACGGCGGGGTTGCTGCAAAGCCTGATGCGTGGTATAATTGCATCAGGAAAATAAACCTTGCGAGGTGCGCGATGAGGAAAGTGTTTTTTAACCTGGTATAATCAAATATAGCTTTGAAGGCGCAGTATATACCCTACATGGGTAATGTGTGCTTTTAGGGTGATGGTTAAAAAACACTAACAGGGGAATAATATCGGTGCCGGAAGGCCTTGACGGCTTGTACGGTGATGTCTGTACCGCAGTATAACACCCGGGTGTTTGCTGTGGTTTTGTTTTTTTGTTCCGGTATTTATCTACTTGAAGCACGGGGAGAGGATCATATGAATCTGCAATTAATAAATTTAAGCAAGAGCTATAAAGGCAAATGGGTATTTGAGAATATAAATGGACAAATTAACGACGGGGACAGGATAGGGCTGATAGGTACCAACGGTGTCGGAAAGACTACCCTTGCAAGGCTATTGGCGGGGATTGAGGAGAGCGATACCGGCCGGATAACCCGTTCCCCTTCCTATATTGATGTGCTTTATGTGCAGCAGTACCCGGAGTTTGATGAAGGTGTAACGGTCTATGAGGAAGCCTGTAGGGCGGTTTCGCGAAGCCTAAGGGATGTTGGGCCGGCAGCAGAAAAGGCCCTAAACGAAGTGGGACTGGGTAAGGACACATGGCGGCAGAGGGCCCGGGACTTAAGCGGCGGCGAAAAGACCAAGCTTTTGCTGTGCAGGGCGTTGCTGAAAAACTTTGAGTTACTTATCCTTGACGAGCCCACAAACCACCTGGACATGGAGGCCTGTGTATGGCTGGAGGGGTTCGTGGCCGCGCAAAAAACCCCCATGCTAATAATTTCCCACGACAGGTATTTCCTGGACAGTACGGTAAACCGTATATGGGAACTGACGCCCGGGAGCCTAAGGGAATACGAGGGCAACTATTCGGCCTACAGGGACCAAAAAGGGATTGAAGAAAAAAGCATCGCAAAGGAATACCAAAAGCAGCAGACCAGGATACAGCATCTAAAGCAGGTTATATACGAGCGGAAGGGCTGGTACGAGAGCGCGCACAAATCGGCGGGCCAGAACGATTTCTACAGGTCCAAGGCCAAAAAGCATGCCCAGGTTTTAAAGGCCAAGGAAAGGGAGCTTGAAAGGGTTGCAGCGGAGAAAATAGACAAGCCGCGGAAAGCCGTTTCCCCCGCCTTTGAGGTAATAAACAAGGGTGTTGCCGCCCAGAGACTGCCGCCATTCCTTGTGAAGGGCAAAGGCATCACAAAGGCCTTTGGGCAAAGGCCCCTCTTTGAGGATGTTACCTTCAATATTAAGCGGCGGGAGAAAATTGCGCTTATCGGTCAAAACGGAGTGGGGAAGACAACACTTTTCAGAATACTGTGCGGCGAGGAGGGGGACTTTGGAGGCACGCTCACCGTTAATCCCTCGGTTAGGATTGGATACTTCGCCCAGGAGTTTGACAACCTAAACAGCGATGCCACCATCCTTGACGAGATGCTGGCGGTGGGTGCACTGGAGCAGGAGGTAAGGCTGCTGCTTGCCGGGCTTTTGTTCCGTGGGGACGACGTGTTTAAAGGGATAGGGAACCTAAGCATGGGCGAAAGAGGCAGGGTGGCCTTTGCAAAGCTGATACTGTCGGGGGCCAATCTGCTGGTGCTGGATGAGCCCACAAACCATATGGACATAGGGTCCAGGGAAAAAATCGAAGAGGTGCTGGGCGAGTTTGGAGGGAGCATTATATTTGTGACCCACGACCGGTATTTTATTAAGAAGTTAGCAGATCGGGTTTTTGTAATAGAGGACAAGAGGCTTAGGTGTTATGACGGCGGCTACGCATACTATCTGTCAAAGCTTAAGGAGAAGCGGGCAAAGGAAAGGGCCGGCGCCGATTACGGGCGCTTGTTGGATGATATAAGGAAACTGGAGTGCCAACTGGCCTTCCTTGGCGGCAGGCTTTCCGAAACCAGTGATGAGGATGAAAAGGAGCGGTTAAACAGGGAATACCTGGAAACCGCCCGGACCCTTAGCCGGTACAAAAATAGGCTGAAAGTACAGAGATAGCCAAAAAAGGGACAAAGAACCGTCGTCCCTTGTCCCTTTTTATCCCTCTTTTAAAGAACGAAAACACTGCCAGAATTCATGGGTAGGTATCGGTCCCCGAATTTTTCCCGGAGCCTGTACTGCGCTTTTTGGCCGGTACAGTGCCCCGGTATAACGAGGTGGGGGTTTACCCCTTCCAGCCCGTCTATGGTCTTGGTGATCACCCTATCATCGGCGTTTACCAGGTGAAGGCCTCCGATTACACCGTATATGTTGTCGATACCGGTGATTTTTTTGGAATGCTCAAGGATGTTCACAATCCCAGCATGGCTGCAGCCCGATACAACAAACAGCCCTTTACCTTTCAGGTTTACAATAATAGACATATCGTCAACCAGACTGTCGGGTACCAGACTCCCGTCTACGAGATTGTATGTGCCTATACCTCTGCCCTCAAAATCGGTGGTCCTTTCCACCTCGCCGGTGGAAAGGACTCCTTCCATCAGCGGAAAGGGCTCCCCCACAAGGGCCAACTGTGCTCCCAGACCAGTAAGCTTTCCCGGTGTGTTTTTATTGCCGGCACCAATCTCTTTTAAAAAAGGGTCAACGGCGAAATTTTTTCTAAGCACTTTTGGATGCCCCACAACCGGGATTTCTTTGTTCATTTGCTCCAGTACGTCCGCTAGAGCCAGAGTGTGGTCGTAGTGACAGTGGGACAGAAAAACCATATCTATCGATTCCGGTTCTACGCCCGTTAGCTCCATATTATGCATAAGGGCCTCAAAGGATTGGCCCACATCAAGCAGTATTCTTTTGTTTGTGCCTCCGGCTTTCACATCCAGCAACAGGGCGATGCCGTGGCTGCCCCAGTATCCGGATTCATACCCGGCATAATCCTCCATAAGCACCGTTACCCTAAGGGAATCCACTTCCCCAAATTTCTTTATATTGTACATTTAACAAACCTCCCTATATGAATAATAAAAGGCTTACCGCCATTACCGCCATCCCTGCAATAACGCCGGATATCGCCACATGGTGTTCGCCGTATTCCTCAGCCGTGGGAAGCAGTTCATCCAAAGAGATATACACCATTATCCCCGCCACGCTTGCAAATACAAAACCCAGAGTGGTATCGTTAAATATCGGTTTTAGGATAAAATAACCCACCAATGCTCCTACCGGTTCTGACAGTCCTGATAAGAATGACAGTATGAATGCTTTTTTCCGGTTCTTTGTTGCGTAGTAAATCGGAGCTGAAACCGCCAGACCCTCCGGGATATTGTGTATGGCAATGGCAACTGCAATGCTAATCCCCAGGGCAGGGTCGGACAGCGCACTCATGAAGGTAGCCAGACCTTCGGGAAAGTTATGTACTGCGATAGCCAGGGCAGAAAACAGCCCCATGCGCATGAGTTTTTGTCTTTCTTCCTCGCTCATTGTTTCATATTCATCAGCTGAATGGACCTCGTGGGGGTTATGAAAGGATGGCACAAGTTTGTCTATGACTGCAATAACAGCAATTCCTGTAAAAAAAGCCGCGGCTGTTATCCAGGAGCCCTTCCTTACCCCGTATACAAGATTCAGCAAATCCTTTGCCTCAACCAAAATCTCAACAAAGGAAACGTATATCATAACTCCCGCCGAAAAGCCCAATGCTCCCGAAAGGAATTTTGGATTGAATTCTTTGGATGCAAATCCTATAAGACTGCCTATTCCGGTGGACAGGCCGGCAAACAATGTCAGGCCGAAGGCAAGCCAGATATTACTGTGCCCCACGGTATCCCGCCTCCTTTCATTTATCCCAATTATACCATGATTTACCGGAACAAAGGGCGGATTTTAATAACACAAATTTACTTTCTAAGAATTGGGATATAAATAGGTCAGGAGGTGTTTTGAATGGATGCAAAGGAAACCGTACTTAAGGTGTTGGGGGATTCCCCCGAGCCATTGAAGGCGGGGGATATAGCCCAGAAAAAAGGGCTTGATAAGAAGGAAGTGGACAATGTGTCTGTCCCCTGTTTGGGCAAAAATTAGCTGGAATAAGGAGGAAATACGGGCCTTTTGTAGAATATGTAAATATCGTTTAATATCTGACGGAAACTACCCAGGCTTATTAATGTAAAAAAACAGGAGTATGAATTATTATGAGTATGCATGGGGGTCACAGAAAAAGGGTTAAGGACAGATTCATCTCGGAGGGGCTGGACGCCTTTGAGGACCATCAGGTGCTGGAGCTATTGCTTTTCTATTGCATACCCAGGAGGGATACAAACGAACTGGCCCATCGGATGATAGACGAGTTCGGTTCGCTGGCGGGTCTTTTTGAGGCGGAGCCGAAGGATATTCAAAAAAGATGCGGCGTAAGCGAGAACACCGCCATACTGGTATCGCTTATTCCGCCGGTGGCCAGAAGATATTTTACTGCCAAATGGGGAGAAAAGCCCAAACTGACCTCTTCCTCAAAGGCCGGGGAGTACGCTATCTCCCTTTTCGCCGGGAGGACCTATGAGGCATTCCAAGTCATATGCCTTGATTCTCAAAATAGGGTAAATTATGCCGCCCTTGTACAGGAGGGGACCCTGACCGAAGCACCGGTATACCCAAGGCTGGTGGTGGAGGCAGTACTGCGCCACAAGGCAAACAGCGTAATACTGGCCCACAACCATCCGGGAGGAAGCATGCAACCCTCGAGGGCGGATATAGAAGTAACCGGCAGAATAAGCAAAGCCCTTGAGGCGATATCGGTGAAAGTGGTGGACCACATAATAGTGGCGGGGGATAAGTATTTTAGCTTTAAAGAAAACGGCCTGCTCTAATTGCAAGAGCAGGTTTATTAATAGGGTTTTTAGTATGCTAAGTTGTCTTCAAAACGCACATAGTTTAGCAATTGGGCTTCTCTTGAAAGCCACAGGCCTACAAAGCCCTTGGTGATAAGTTGTATTTGCGGCTCTATGTCAATAATGGGTAAGCTCAAGAACTCACTTGTTCTTCTTGTCGTCTTGGGGTTTAAGTTTCTGTGAAGAATAAACCGCCACAATCCGTCGCTGCCGTCTTGTGCCGTTCCGTATTTTTTCTTAAGTGCCTTTACCCTCAATCCATTTTTCATTATATTGTAAAGGCTGTAGATGTTTTGCGGTGATACGGTACAAAGCAGGTGGCTGTACCCGAAGTCCTTCACCATCGGTATAGTCTGCTCCAGCGTCAGGCTCTGCAACGAATTGCCTCTGTATTCCGGGTGTACAACCGTTGTTTCAAGATGGGCAACCTTCGGCAGCTCCTCTTTTGGCATATTTATGTCATTTCCCAGGTTTTTCGAAACTTTGCCCGGGAATCCTATATAGCGGTAGGCAATAAGGTCTTTTGATTTGTTGTATACTCCTATTATCTTTGCCCCCTGTTTCATATCGTCTAGCATTTCCTCATAGGAATCCACGAAAAAAACCTGCTTATTGGGTAGTAGGTCATAGACATAGTTTTCGAGAGCTACAACGTCCTTTAAGTCTTTGGTTGATATAAGCCGCATGACATATTCATCTTTTTTTGTTCCTCCATCGGTGTGTCTGATCAATTGTCCCTTCTTTAATATTGTCATATGACTACCCTCCTTCGAAAATATATTGATTATGGTACAAAAACATTCATCATGTGACAACTTATTACATAAGTGCAAGTTGTTTCTGCGATTTTATATTATCACAAGCTACTTGTATTTGTCAATCAAGTTGTCAGATAAAATTTAAAAGGACTGCTATCTTTTTTCAGATAGCAGTCCTGACCTTGTGATGACCATCATGCCGGGTTCCGGATATACAGCCGTTTTATTTAGTCCGGTTTACGTATCTTTTTACTTTGTCAGAGATTTTATGCCCGTTTCCCACATAAAGGATAATATCGTTTGCATAAAACACCATCTTGGGTCCCGGGGAGAGGTACAGATGCCCCGACCGGTTTATCCCTATTATGGTTGCGCCGGTATGGTTCCAGAAACGCACTTCGCCTATGGATTTGCCAATAAGGTGGCTTTTTTCGGATATTTTTAGCTCCAGAGGATATATTATTCCTATGTTTCTAAGGAGCATGGCCTGTTCGATAATGGAGTCCAGCCGTTCCATGACCGAATCCTCGATGGCTTTTTTCTCATCCATAAGCTTGGCTATTTCCTCCCTCATGGACAAAATCCTGTCCTTGGACTGGTATTCCTTTATAAATGTATTAGCCGATTCCTTAGATTTAATAAGGACTCCCTTTTTTTCGATTACGTTTACCACCTTCAGCTCTTCCAGAAGGGCCAGCGACCTCCTTATGGTCTCGGGGGAAACGCTGTACTTGCCGGCCAGCGTGGACCGTCCTGCAACCATCTCTCCCAATTTCCATTCACCGTTTACAATGCTGTAGGCAATATCCAGTGCTATTTTTTCATACTTTGCAACCGTGTCCCTTTTGCCCTTGGGGGGTTTTTTGGTATTCATATAATGCACCCTCTACATTTTATTGATGCTGTTATATATATCGGTACTTATACTACTATTTTTCAATGTTTGGCCCCACTTGTCAAGTGGATTGTTCCTTTTTGCCTTGGTTTCCAGCAATGGGCAGGAAATAGGGGGTATTTATCGAATATAGGATGTGGAAGGCAGTTTGTTAAAGCAGGCTTTGGTTATTTAGTTGCTGTATATCATGCTAATAATATTACATCCCTTTATCCGTCATTCTGAGGGCGAAGCCCGAAGAAGCTGTCTCAGAGATAGATCCTTCGCTATCGCTCAGGATGACACGTTAGAAAACGTAAAATCTTAAGTGCGTTATATATAGAAGATGTAGAGGTATAATGCTTATTTTATAGTAAGAATAGCTGACCGGGCAGTTGGTCGCAAAGGCGTTAGTGTCCTTGAACCTCCAGGTGATAATTATTAGAATATAATTGTAAATACATAAAAAATCGATTCGGCGGGATTAAAAGTGAATGAATATCTAAAACTTGAACACATTGCAAAGGGGTACTCGGCTGACAGAGGCCGCGTAATAATCGCATGTGCGGACAAGGACTTCATGAAGGTCTTGTTTTCCGACTGGGAATGGCTTAACCTCGGCCTGGTTGTATCGAAACGTCTATTAAGCCTTGATAAGGATTTAAGGAAACAGGCGGTTGCGGACATGGTAAAAGAGGCAATTCGGAATACCCGGTCAGGCAGAGTTGTAGTTGACAATATAGACCTTCTTTTTTCGCCGGAATACTCCCTTGACGTGATAAAACTCTTCATAATGGCAGCGAACAATAAAAACCTGATAATACTGTGGGAGGGCACTTTTAAGGACGGAATGGTTACATATTCAGAACCCGGTTTTGGGGATTACCATATATACGAAATCGATAATTATAATGCATACTGCATAACAAAATAAGGGGGCGAAGTCTCGTGAAATACAGTGAGTTGATTAGCTTTGACCCGATAGAAACCGTTATCCAGATTAGGGATGCGGACGACCCGGGTATGGCAGAAAGGCTAGTAAAGACCTATGTTATGTCCGACGACATGGCAAGCGCCATCAACGATAGGATACTTTCACAGCTAAGCCTTGAAGAGGTTGTTGACAACAAAGGCGTATTCCTGGTGGGCAACTACGGTACCGGTAAATCACACCTGATGTCGGTAATATC
>JAQUCT010000019.1 GCA_028686075.1 Bacillota bacterium | reverse complement strand
AAGACGTTTACCTCACATTTTTTCACATAGTCCACTACCAATTATACATCTCCACCACCGACAAACAAGGTCGGGAACATATATTCTCTATCATCCCGTATATATGTTCAACATCCCCTCCGCTTCCTTCGCAAGCTCCTTCCTAAGCTTCTCCGGGTACAACACCTCCGCATGCCCCCCGAAACCCAGGACCCAACGTTTTACCTCCCTCAGCCCGGATACCGTGATGCGTAAGATGACCGATCCGTCGGCCTGGGGCTCAATTCTTTGCGTGTGATGCCAGCACCTCTCGCATATCCATCGGGCTTGGTCCCGGTCAAACCTAATAACTACCTCCTGAGGCTTGTCTCCTGTCTCTATGCCTAAAGCACTGGACAGGTAATCCTCCAACACAAAACCTTTAAGAAAGACAAAGGGATCCTCAGTATTCTTTAGGTCCAGTATCCTGTCCAATGCAAATATTCTCATCGCTTTCCTAAGATTACAATAGCCAATGAGGTACCATGCCCCCTGATGGTATCTCAGATGATACGGGTCAACATAACGTTCATTTACCTCGTCACTGCTTGCGCTGTAATACCTAAGCCATACCTTTTTCCTATTTTCTATTGCAGCAGCAAGCCTGCTGTAGTTATCCAGAACCCTATCTTCATCACCCCTCAATGGCTTTACGTCAAAGGACACTATATCGTTTATTGAGCCCAGGTCAATCGCCTCGACCTCCGGTATTACTGATAAAATCTTCCTAAGAGCGTTACGGATTGTTTTCTCATAAGGGGTACCCATGAACTGTGAAAGGAGTTTTTGTCCCATAAACAAAGCAATTAGCTCCTCTTCTGAAATGTGAAAAGGAGGCAGCTGAAATCCTTCTTTTTCGTAATAATATCCTCGCCTTGAATAGTCATAACAGATAGGAGCACCCAGCCGGTCCCGCATATGCTCTATGTCACGTTCAACGGTTCTTGTACTTACTTCAAATTCCTCTGCAATATCGGAAATCCTTGGATAGCGGTTGTTGTTTAGAAGTTCATGGATGTGATATATTCGGGCATAATGTGCGCGGTTAAAGGCAGGGATACGAGGGCTGTTTCCATATATCATAAATAACATCTCCCTTCCTCAATAATAATATTATATTCCTTTACCTGTCATCCTGAAGAGTCTATCTTGGTGATAGACATAAGATCCTTCGCTACCGCTCAGGATGACACGTTAGAAGCAGTTAGGTTATTCTTACCTATATTTGTTATATTTGACATGTAACATCAAGTATCCTGCAAGATTCCATAACAAAAAATGCAATGGAATAGCGAACCCAAAAAGGAGGATGCACCTTATTACGGCACATCCCCCTTTAGTCTCGGTTTTATTTTGCGTTATCCCTACCCCCATCGGCGAATATAAAGGCAACAGTTTTCAGGGGCGATATGGTTGAAACGGCATGCTTATATATAAGCTGCTGTTTGCCGTCCATTTCCATAATGATGGTATAATTGTCGAAACCCTTAACATATCCCTTTAATTGATAACCGTTTATAAGGTATATTGTTATGGGCACGTGTTCCTTTCTAACCTGATTTAAGAATACATCCTGAAGATTTATAGTGTTTTTGTTCATGGTATCCCCTCCGCCATGTAATTTTAGACTTCCAAACTAAGTTTAATATGTCCAATCATTGTACTGGCAATCTTTTCCCTATCCCCAATTATGTCAACGTCCTTCCAGATTATTCTATCATCTCTTTTGAACCATGTAAACTGCCTCTTGGCAAATCTTCTCGTATCCCTTTTAAGTATGTCAATCGCTTCGGAAAGAGTGAGCCTTCCCTCAAGGTAGCCGATTATTTCCTTGTATCCAAGGCCCTGCATCGATACCATATCCCCAGTGCAGCCCATTTCAAGCAGACCTTCCACTTCCTCCACCAGACCGTTTTCTATCATTTTGTCCACCCGACCTTCGATCCGTTCGTACAGCCTTTCACGATCCATCCTCAGACCGAACATTATAAGGTTGTAGGGCAGATTAGATGCCGCAATATTCCTTCGTGCAGACATGGGTCTGCCGGAGCAGTGGTAGACTTCAAGGGCCCTTATAACGCGTCTTACATCGTTTATGTGCAACCTCTGCGCGGTGCCGGGGTCCACCCTCTTAAGCATTTCATAAAGATATTCCTTCCCCCTTTCTTCGGAAATTCTGGTAAGGTAATTCCGAAACTTTTGATCGGAAACCGTATCGGCAAAGTCAAGGTTGTAAACAAGTGAGTTTATGTATAACCCGGTACCTCCAACCACAACAGGCAGCCTTCCCCGATTTTGGATATCCTCTATGCGTTCCTTAGCCAACCTCTGGTACTCTGCTACCGAAAACTCCTGCCAGGGGTCTACTATATCTATCATATGATGTCTTACCCTTTTCATTTCGGCAGTGGTTGGTTTTGCGGTACCGATGTTCATGTACCGGTAAACCTGCATGGAATCTGCTGATACTATCTCTCCCCTAAGCTTCTCCGCAACAATCAGTGATACGTCGGTCTTGCCCGCCGCCGTCGGACCGGTAATCACAAGCAATGGCTTCTTCATTGGCGCCCCCCCATATCTACACAATCCTTTTAAACATCTTTTCCAGGTCATACCGTGTAAGAGTAACTATGACGGGTCTGCCATGGGGGCACGTATAGGGCATCTTCGTACCGGCAAGCTGCTCAAGCAGACTTTCCATTTCTCTTAACGAGAGCCGCTGATTAGCCTTAACTGCCCTTTTGCAGGCCATCATTATTATGTCGTCCTGCTTTAATTCTTTTCTTTCCTTTTCACTTTGCCGGGACACCATATCGATAAGGTCAATTATGAATTCCTTTGACTGCGGTATCCCTAAGAAAACAGGCACTGCCTTTACCCTTATGGTATTTGCGCCGAATTCGTCAAATTCATAGCCTATGGAGATTAAAAAACTCTCATTTGCTCTTATTGCCTCCAGCTCTACAGGGCTTAGATCCACCACCATAGGCTGCAAAATCGTCTGACTTACCGCATTACCCCTTTGCATGTCCTGGTTGATTTTCTCGTACATAATGCGCTCATGGGCCGCATGCTGGTCGATTAGGTATATACAATCCTGTCCCTCCGCCAGAATAAATGTGGATAAAAACTGCCCCACAACATTCATTTCCGGCAATCCAGGGCTGCCACCTTCTATATTATTATCCAATTCTATCCTATTATATTCAACTGTTTCTTCCATAAGGCGGATATTTTGGGCCCTATCCCGCAGGCTTTCCGGAGTAGTGCACAGGGTTACTCCCGGAGCGGGAACATAATGGCCGGCCAGCCACCTCCCCTTTTCCAGGGCAGTTCTTATGCAGCCATATACGGCTTTTCTCACTTGGTCTTCCTCCCTGAACTTAACCTCCAGTTTGGCGGGGTGAACATTTACATCCACTGACCCGGAATCCAATGTAAAATAAAGAACAGCAATCGGATATCTGTTGACCATAATTAGCGTCCTGTACGCATCCTCCAGTGCTCTGGATACAATTTTGCTTTTAACATATCTTCCGTTTATAAAAAAGGATTGATAATTTCTGTTTGACCTTGTACCGTAGGGTGTTGAAACAAAACCGGAAATCCTAAGCCCTGCTGCGTTGCATTTTACCTGCACCAGATTATCAAGTATGTTTTTTCCATATACGGAAGAAACCATATCCTCTATGTCACCGTTTCCCGGCGTGTTCAAAAGAACCCTGCCGTTGCTTGTAAGCCGGAAGGAAATATCCGGCCTTGCAAGGGCAAGCCTGGACACAATATCGTTTATCATTGAGGCTTCGTAGGAATCGCTCTTTAAGTATTCCTGCCGGGCCGGGGTGTTGTAAAACAGTTCCCGCACCTCTATACAGGTTCCCTGTGCACATCCCGTTTCCCGAAAGGCTACATCTCTGTTTCTGTCTATACTGTAAAGGGTTCCCTCTATTGAATCCCCGGTTCTGGTTGTAAGGTTTACCAAAGACACTGCAGCAATTGCCGCCAGGGCTTCACCGCGAAATCCAAGGGTGGACAAGCGTAGCAGGTCACCATCACTGCTAATCTTGCTGGTGGCATGACGGAGGAAGGCTTTGTCCACGTCATCCCTTTCTATGCCTTCGCCATTGTCCACCACTCTTATAAGGTCTTTGCCTCCCCTTTCAATCTCAACCTCTATTACCGTCGCACCGGCATCGATTGAATTCTCCAACAGTTCCTTGACCACCGAAGAGGGGTTTTCCACCACTTCGCCGGCGGCAATCCTTTCGGTAACCGTCTTATCCAAAAGCCTTATTCTTTTGGACATTTTTTGTCACCTACCAGTCCAATTGATTTCGTTTTAAGTTCGTTCAGTATATTTAAAGCTTCAAGGGGCGTAATAGCATCTATATCGGTGCCGGCTATCTCCCTTATTAGTCCCTCGTACCTGTACCCGAACATATCCATTTGCTCTGCTTTTTTCTCCTTAAGGGCATAGGCAGCCGATTGCCCATTCCTGGCAATATCGGTCTCTTCAAGCTTTTTTAAAATATCCCTGGCCCGACCTATCACCCCTTTGGGCAAGCCGGCAAGACCGGCCACCTGGATTCCGTAACTCTGATCGGCACCTCCCCTTATAACCTTCCTAAGGAATATTATGTCGTCGCCCCTTTCCTTTACGGCAATACAATAGTTTTTGACCCCCTCCAGCTTACCCTCCAGTTCGGTTAATTGGTGATAATGGGTGGCAAACAGAGTCCTCGCACCTATTTTGTTTTTGTCTGCAAGGTATTCAATAACCGCCCAGGCTATGCTCAGCCCGTCGAAGGTGCTGGTTCCTCTTCCTATTTCGTCCAGAATAAGAAGGCTGTCGGAGGTTGCGTTGTTTAATATGTTGGCAACCTCGCTCATTTCCACCATAAAGGTGCTTTGACCGGAGGCCAGATCGTCGGAGGCACCCACCCGGGTGAAAATCCTATCCACTATTCCTATTTTGCAATAGGAAGCGGGCACAAAAGACCCAATCTGGGCCATCAAAACGATAAGTGCCACCTGCCTCATGTAGGTGGATTTGCCCGCCATATTAGGCCCGGTGATTATGCACAGCTGGTTTTTATCGCGATCCAGATAGGTGTCGTTGGGCACAAACCGGCCCGAGGTCATCATTTTTTCCACCACGGGATGACGTCCGTCCTTTATTTCTATTCTGTCTCCCCGGGTAACGATAGGCTTTAAGTATCTGTTGTCACAGGCGGTTTTTGCCAATGAGTACAGCGAATCCAAAACTGCGATGTAATGGGCTGTCTTCTTTATGCGCTCAACGTGAACGGCTATACTTTCCCTTATATCTACAAAGGTTTGATACTCCAGAAGTATACTCTTTTCATGGGCTCCCAGTATTGTATTTTCCATCTCCTTGAGTTCAGGGGTTACATATCTTTCCGAATTGGCAAGGGTCTGTTTTCTTATGTATTCGTCCGGTGCCTGGCCAAGGTTGGCCTTTGTTATTTCTATATAGTAGCCGAATACCTTGTTGTAGCCTACCTTGAGGGATTTTATGCCGGTCCTTTCCTTCTCCTTTTTCTCCAATTCGGCTACCCACTGCCTTCCATCCCTTGAAGCCCTTCTTAGGCTGTCGATACCGGGATTATACCCATCCTTTATTATGCCGCCTTCCTTCACACCTGCCGGTGGGTCCGGATGGATAGCTTTCTCTATAAGTACTCCTATATCCTCAAGGGGGTCTATTCCGCTTTGCACCTCCCGCATAAGCGTCGATCCGCAGCCAGAAAGAGTTTCTTTGAGTAGGGGCAGCCTTTCGGCCGACTGTTTCAAGGCCAGCAGGTCCCTGGCATTGGCACTTCCGTACACTATCCTACCCAACAGCCTTTCTAAGTCGTAAACCGATCCTGTACATTCTTTTATCAGGTCTATCATCCGGAGGTTTTCTTTAAGCTCCTCCACAGCGTTAAGCCTTTTTTGTATTTTGTCGCAGTCCACCAGCGGGCGCTCCACCCATTTCCTCAGCATCCGTCCCCCCATTGCGGTTTGAGTTCTATCCAGCAGCCACAGCAGGGTTCCTTTTTTATCCTTGGTCCTTATTGTTTCCAGCATCTCAAGGTTTCGCCTTGTCCAGGAGTCCAGTACCATATGTCCTTCCCGGTGGTGGATATCCAGTTTATTAATATGTTTAAGCTCCACCTTTTGGGTATCCGACAGGTACTGCAGCAGTGCCCCAACAGCCCTTATACACTGGGGGCTTTCGGATAAGCCCAGCCCCTCCAGACCCGCTACCTTGAAATGTTCCTTTATTCTGTTTGTTGCATTTCGTTTTGCAAAGGCCAGGTCCGCATACTTGTTTATATTGATATTAAGCCTTTCTTCTATTATTTCAGGTAAATTGGTTGTCATAATACATTTATCGTTAACCACCATTTCCTTGGGGTCTATACTTACAATCTCTTCCGCCGCATTTTGGACGCTGTCCCCTCCTATTTGAACCGTGGCCAGTTCCCCCGTCGATATATCCGCATAGGCAATACCGTATACCCCTTCTTCGTAGCATACGGCCATTACATAATTGTTTGTCTTTTCATCAAGAAGCGACTGTTCTATTACCGTACCCGGAGTTATTACCCGTACCACTTCCCTTTTTACGATTCCTTTCGCAAGGGAAGGGTCCTCCACCTGTTCACATATCGCCACCTTGTAACCTTTTTGAATTAATTTTGCAATATAGTAATAAGCCGAGTGATGAGGTACGCCGCACATGGGTGCCCTCTCCTCCAGCCCGCAGTCCCTTCCTGTAAGGGTTATCTCCAGCTCCCTGGAAGCCAGCCTGGCATCTTCAAAGAACATCTCGTAAAAATCACCCAGCCGGAAAAACACGATGCAGTCCTTATACTGCTCTTTAACCTGAAGGTATTGCTGCATCATAGGTGTCAAGTCGGTCAAACCCAATCCCCCTTCCATTGTTTACAAGCATAAGTTAAACCAATTATACCACAACGTGAAAAAAAGCACGAGATGTCCGTGCCTTATAATGGGGGGCATTCCTCCTCAGACTTGTCTTTATTCATTTAAAGCCTCCCCAAACAAGGACCAGCTCTGAGGGTCCGTAATCCGTACATTTACCAGTTTTCCCGTCAGGCTGTCATGGCCTTCGAAATGGACTATCTTGTTGGTCCTTGTACGTCCGGTCAATCTGCCGGAATGGGTTTTACTTACCCCCTCCACCAAAACCTCCAACACTTCACCCCTAAGGGTGCTGTTGTTCTCTGCGGTTATACGCTCGGTTAAATACAGAAGCCTTTTTAACCTTTCGTGTTTTACCGAATCAGAAATGTGGCCCTCCATCCTTTCTGCCGGTGTGCCACTTCTTTTGGAATAAAGGAAAGTAAAGGCTGAATCAAACCGTACTCTTTCAACCACATCCAGAGTATGCAAGAAGTCCTCCTCGCTTTCACCGGGAAAACCTACTATTATATCAGTGGTGATGGATATATCCGGTATTTCCTCCCTGATACGGTCTGTCAGTTCAAGGTACTGCTCCTTTGTGTATTTTCTGTTCATCCTATGCAGTATACTGTTGCTTCCGGCCTGGAAGGGAAGATGAATGTGCTCACATACCTTGTCGCAGTCCCTTATAGCGTATATAAGTTCATCGCTTAAGTCCTTCGGGTGGGAGGTCATAAACCGAATCCGCTCAATGCCGTCTACCCCGTTTACCTTCCTTAACAGGGCTGCAAAATCTACCCGGTCACTAGACCCCTTACCGTAGGAGTTTACGTTCTGTCCAAGGAGTGTTACTTCCTTGTATCCCGACTGTCCGAGCCTTTTTACCTCCTCCAGTATGTACTCCTTTTTTCTACTTCTTTCCCTACCCCTTACATAGGGAACTATGCAGTAGGAGCAGTAATTGTTGCAGCCGTGCATAACAGCAACCCAAGCCTTTATACCCTCTTCCCTTTCTACGGGAACATCCTCTATTATGCTGCCCTCCTCATCTTCCTCTATATCAATTATGGTACTGCCGGTAAGCTTCGCATTGGCAATAAACCCTGCGAGCTTGTGAATCTTGTCGGTGCCGAATACTATATCTACAAAGGGATATCTCCTTGCTATGTGCCGTGCCACCTCTTCCTGCTGCGTCATACAACCGCATACTGCTATCATAAGGTCTTTTCTTTGTTCCTTGAGCTTTTTTAGCCTGCCCAGGTTTCCATAGACTTTAAGCTCGGCATGTTCCCTTACACAGCACGTGTTGAATATAATAAGGTCGGCCTGTTTTTCAGAATCCACAGCTTGGTAGCCAAGGGAGGAAAGCACTCCCGCAATCTTTTCCGAATCGTGTACATTCATCTGGCAACCCCAGGTTTTTATCATATACTTCTTATTTTTTATTATTTCGCCCATATCCCTTCTCCTTTTCAATTTCCAATGTCAATTCTTCGTATAATCTAAGGCAGGGTTACAAAGACAGTTATACCCTATTGACTATAGACCGTATATAATTCCTCCCACAGTACCCGAAGCAAGTATTATTAAAATGGGATGCAGCTTTGTTTTAAAAACCAGCACCGCTGCAAAAGCTGCAATAAGCACAGATTTAATATCAACCAGAGAGGTTCTGCCTACGCTTATGGTAGCGGCAGTAATTAGACCTATCACCGCAGGCCTTAATCCCAAAAAGGCGCAGTCCATCCAGTAGCTGGTGCGATATTTTTTGACGGTGGCTGCAACAGTTATTACAAGAAAGAATGCCGGAAATATTAGGCCCAGGGTCCCCACCGCTGCGCTTATCAGTCCGGCCAGCCTGTAGCCTATAAAGGTTGCACTGTTTATGGATATGGGGCCAGGAGTCATCTGGGACAGTGCTACCAGGTCTATAAAATCATGCTGGTTAAGCCAGCCGTTGTTTATTACTATTTCCTTTTCTATAAAGGGAAGTATAGCGTATCCCCCACCGAAATTGAAGGCACCAATCTTAACAAAGGTAAAAAACAATTCAATCAGCGTTTTCATTCTGTGTATGCCCCCTTCTTGCTGTTATTCCAATCAATGCGGCTGCTATTATTACAATTATTGGATGTATGTTGAGCAGGCTTATTGCGGCCATTGACCCAACGGCTAATATAATATTGTATGGGGTCTTTTCCACCACTTTGCCAAGTCGCACCGCCGCCGAAAAAATCAAAACTGCAATAGCGGGTCTTATACCCTTGAAGATTGCCTGAACTACCGGGTAATCCCTGAAAGTCAGGAAAAACTCGGCGGCCACTATCATTATTACAAAGGATGGCAACACTGATCCTAAAGCTCCAAAAATGGTCCCCCAAAATCCGAAAAGGTTATACCCCAGATATATTGCCGTATTAACCGCAATCACCCCCGGCATGCACTGAATGACGGCTATAGAATCTATGAATTCATCCTTTGTCATCCAGCCGTTACTGTCTACAATCTCCCTTTCAATCAAGGGCAGCATCGCAAGTCCTCCGCCAAAGGTGAAGGCCCCAATCTTAAAAAAAACAAGAAAGAACTTAAAGAGCTTTTTCATGGTCTACCTCCCGGTTGTATTTGTAAAATGTCCATGTTTATATTTTATTACGTCAGTGCCGCAATTGAAAGGAAAACTGAAGCCAAATAAAAAATCAGCCCAAAGGCTGATTTTTTTAAAGAGAGGGTCTGCTGGGTTTTGAAATACTGCTTAATGCCTCCCCTGCCTCATTCTCATAGATGTTTCTTACCGCAAGGTCTCCTATGGAGACAATGCCTACCATTCTGTTGTTTTCTAGCACCGGAAGCCTTCTTATCTGATTTTGTGCCATCAGATCGGCTGCCCTGTGTACATCCATATCGGGCGTTGCCGTAATAACTGTTTTGGACATTACTTCATCAACCCTTGTATTTGTGGGAGTCCTGCCGCCAGCCACGTTTCTCAGTACCACATCCCTATCCGTTATTATCCCGGTAATACTACCATTTTCGCTAACCGGTAGCGAACCGACATTGAGTTCCTTCATCATCCTTGCAGCGTCTTCCACAGTGCTGCTTGCGTCTATGGTCCTTACGTCCCGTGTCATGATATCCGCCAGTTTCAACTTCTGTCACCCCTTAAATTTTTTTGCCTGTAAGAATATTATTCTTATTATGAAGCTAAACTATACATCTTCTAACGTGCCATACTGAGCGGTAGCGAAGGACCTTACGGTAGCTAAATGTCTATCCCCAAGTAAGATTCTTCGGGCTTTGCCCTCAGAACGACAGAGCCGGATTCTTCGGGCTTTGTTTCTTCGGAGTGGCAGATATTGGCAGGATTTCACCTCCACCTATGCAAACAGGATATACGAAGGGAATGTTGGTGTTGCATTAAGGGTAAACGAAGACCAGGCAAGGGTGTCAAAGAACATTCTCGAGTTTCCTTACTGTATTTTTAATAGTTCAGAAAAGTCTTTAATAGTTAGGTCACATTCAACTTTTTGATCAATTTCCTCCGGATTGTACCACGCCGCCTTAAACCCCGCACCCCGGGAACCTGCTACATCTGTGAGCAGGTGGTCACCTATATGAAGGATATTTTCCGGTTTTTCATTCAAAATCCGGGATGCAATCCTGAAAATATAGGGATTGGGCTTAGCAACCCCCACCTCGTTGGAGAAAACCAAAACATCGAAGTACTGTTTTAAACCGGAATTATCCAATACACTTCTTACTACCCATCCGGGGGTGCGTCCGGTATTACATATTATGGCTAGTTTATACCTTTTTCTCAATTCCTTAAGGACTCCCCCCAATCCCTTTGGAAACCCTGGAGGGATGTCAAGTAGGGATGTGGTATAAGCATCAAAGAGTTCGTTCCACAGCCCTTCTTCTGGTTTAACGCCAAGATAATCCATTATCCAATCCATCTGTTCCTTTGGTGTAAAGTCAATACCTTTATCCTCTTGAAAGCTGTAGCACAGTTTCCTGCACTCTGCAAAGGCCGTCAGCACATTTCTGCACTCTGTATTAATACCTGCACCCTTTAGTAGGGTCATCATCCTTTGGGCGGATAATTCCCGCACCTTAACTGGAGCACTGTCCACCGCCAGAGTGTTCCAAAAGTCAAAAGTAATCGTTCTTATATCCAATGGGTCTACCCCCTAAATTATTTGTAAAATAGTTTTCCCAGTAAGGTTTTTTTCCTGTTTTTTTCCCTTTTAAGCTGCTCTTTTAACTCTGCAACTTCGTAGGCCTTTCTTTTCATATCCATCTTCAGCTTTGCGTTTTCGCAAATAAGTACATCCTTATCCTTTGCCCGGATTTCGTCGGTAAGGTCCTTCAGGTTTTCGGAAACCCCCATCAGCCCTTCCCTTATTTCATCGCTATACTTCTTTATAAATTCCTGCATCCTCTGCTGTGAATAGTCCTGCCCGATAACCGACGTACCGGCAACGGCTATCTCCTTTACCTCATCGTTACCCTCCAGCATTACCTCAGGGGTTTTGAGTATCACCTTTATCTGGCTGTTGGTAAGGCCCTTTTCCTGGAGCTGCTTAATATACTTTAGAGTTTCCACTTCTTTATAGGTGAAACACCTATGCCCCGACTTGTTCCTTGGTATAACCAGATCGAATTCTTTTTCGTAAAACCTGATTACATGGGTTTTATAACCGGTTATTTCAGACACCTGGGATATAGAAAGCCTTTTTTTATCGTCCATTACACAAAGCCTCCCCTTTGACAGCGTAGAATACTACTTCCACATATGCACATCTTTTACCTTCTAGTTTTTTCCTTATTTATAGCAAGAATTAATACAAAAAAGCCCCCAATCCCAGACCATAGGCTATTTATCCCGCCCTTTCCTCGTCAAGTATCCTGTGTAATTCCTCTATTATTCTGCCGGCTTCTCCCGGTTCAAGCTGGCCGGATACCACGCTTTTATATATGCTGTCCATGGCCTCCATAAACTTAACCTTTACTTGCATAACTCTCACTGTCAGTTCACTTATATCCGGCACTTTCATCCCTGTCACCGCTTTGTGCAAGTCTTTCCGTCCTGTGCTTACTACCTTTTTAAGTCCAATTTCTATTGTTTCTCCCATTCCGGGAACCACCGTTTCCAAACCCAACCTCTCGGCAGCAAGTTTTGCAAAGTCCTCTGCGGAATCCTTTTCACCATGCACCACAAAAATTTTTCTGGGCTTTTTGGTAAACCCCGACAGCCAATCCAAAAGACCGTCCCGGTCGGCATGCCCGGAGAAACCGTCTATATTATATATTTCAGCGGAGATTCCAATCTCGTCCCCTAAGATTTTTACCCTCTGCGCACCATCCTTGATAGCCCTTCCTAGGGTACCCACCGCCTGATATCCTACAAACACTACGCTTGCCTCAGGCCTCCATAAATTGTACTTCAAATGGTGTTTTATCCGACCGGCGTTGCACATACCACTGGCAGATATAATGACCGCCCCGCCCTTTATTTCGTTTATTTTCATGGATTCTTCCGCAGTTCTCGTAAAATACAGGTCATCGAATTCAAAAGGGTTGTCTCCCGTCTTTAATAGCTTAACCGTTTCCTCGTCGTAACACTGGGGATTGTCCACAAAAATCCGGGTGGCGGAAATAGCTAGCGGGCTGTCTATAAAGACCTTAACTCCCCTTAGATACTCATTGTCCTTATCCTCTTTCAGGCTGTTTAAATGATACAAAAGCTCCTGGGTTCTGCCCACCGCAAAGGAGGGGATTATTACGTTTCCTCCCCTTTTTACCGTTTTGTCAATAATCTCATGCAGTTTACCCACCCTATCATTAAAACTCTCGTGCAAACGGTTACCATAGGTTGATTCAATAAAAAGGTAATCCGCTTCCTTTATTATAGAAGGGTCCCTTAATATGGGCTGATTGTTCTGGCCTATATCCCCGGAGAATACAAGTTTTATATTCTCGCCGCCCTCTTTTATCCATATCTCCACCATGGAGGAGCCGAGGATATGCCCGGCATCGTTAAACCTCATTGAAATACAATCGTCAACACCTATGATATCGCCATAAAAGGTGTGCTTGAAGTATTGCAGCGATTGCCTTGCGTCCTCGGCGGTATACAGAGGCTCCACCAATTCCTTGCCCGCCCTTGTCCTCTTTCGGTTCTGCCATTCGGTTTCCATCTCTTGAATATGCCCGCTGTCCGGTAGCATTATAGCACACAGGTCAGCCGTGGCCTTTGTGGCGTATACGGGGCCTTTAAAACCCTCCTTTACTAGCCTTGGGACCCTGCCACTGTGGTCTATGTGTGCATGGGTAAGTATTACGAAATCTATGCTATTAACATTGAAATCGAAAGGCTCTTCGTTCAAGTCCTCTTCCTTTCCCTGGAACAAACCACAGTCAACCAAGAATTTCTTTTTTCCCGTTTCAACCAAAAAGCAGGATCCGGTTACTATCTCCGCCCCGCCTAGAAAAGTTACTTTCATCAATACACCTCCTGAATATTTTGCCTGGCACAAATCTAATATTTCTTATGTATTATATTATAATATATAAGACGAGTATTTTCATTAAAATTAGGCGCGCAACACATAAAACAGCTCTTCCTTACGCAAGGTACTTCGCTACGCTCAGGATGACAGCTGTGTAAAATCTTTTTCACGTTACATATAGCGGGAAGCAAAATTTTTGTAACTTGAGTTTTCTGCCTCTTGACAGGCTTATTCATTTGTTGTATATTATTATTTGTTGTCGCACATTTTTGGGCCTTTAGCTCAGTTGGTAGAGCAACCGGCTCATAACCGGTCGGTCCGGGGTTCGAATCCCTGAAGGCCCACCAAGCACGGCCCGGTAGTTCAGATTGGTTAGAATGCCAGCCTGTCACGCTGGAGGTCGAGGGTTCGAGTCCCTTCCGGGTCGCCATAAGCCCAGGTAGCTCAGATGGTAGAGCAGAGGACTGAAAATCCTCGTGTCGGTGGTTCGATTCCGCCCCTGGGCACCACAAAACAAAATGGAGGGATACCCAAGTGGCCAAAGGGGGCAGACTGTAAATCTGTTGTCAGTGACTTCGATGGTTCAAATCCATC
Organism: Bacillota bacterium; assembly: GCA_028686075.1. Taxonomy (GTDB): domain Bacteria; phylum Bacillota; class Clostridia; order Ch29; family Ch29; genus JAAYEV01. Next base: position 12,672 of record JAQUCT010000019.1, on the reverse strand, counting down.
TCCCTCCACCATTTTAATGGGGCGTCGCCAAGCGGTAAGGCACCAGACTCTGACTCTGGCATTCGTGGGTTCAAATCCTACCGCCCCAGCCATATACGACCCATTAGCTCAGTCGGCAGAGCACCTGACTTTTAATCAGGGTGTCCCGCGTTCGAGTCGCGGATGGGTCACCAACAATGCTCCCAGGTCTTAACTCTGGGAGCATTTAATTGCTTTTTTGTAGAAGAAAACCTTCATGGGAATGAAGTTGTGTTTTTGGGGCAGTACTATCTGTTCAGTACTTCCAACAAACAACACTCCACCATCGGACAGCGCATCGCCTAGATTTTGATACAACTGCTGCTTTGCCTGCTCAGTAAAATAAATGAGCACGTTCCGGCACACTATAAGGTCGCATTGGGTCGGAAAACCGTCCTTAAGCAGGTTTAGCTTTCTAAACTTCACCCTTTCCCTAACCGTATCCGAAATCCTATAATTGCTGCCAATGCGGCTGAAAAACTTATCCTTATACCCCAGGGGCAGATTTTTGAGGCTGTTTTCCCTGTATACTCCCGTCTTTGCCTTTTCTATTGCTCCCTCGTCTATGTCGGTCGCCAGCACATTTATTTCTTCAAGCTTAAGGAACTCACTAAGCAACATAACCAGGGAATAGGGCTCCTCGCCGGTGGAGCAGGCACAACTCCATACCTTTATATTCTTTTTGCTTCCTAATAATAAGGGCACAACCTCTTTTCGTAGCACGTCCCACTGGCTTGGATTCCTGAAAAACTCAGACACGTTTATTGTAATATAGTTTAAAAACTCGTCATACAGCCGATGGTCCTTATCTAAGCCTTTGAAATAATCAGCAAGTTTATTAAAGCCCCTCCTTGCCGCCAGGGCTTCTATCCTTCTTTTCATCTGTTTTTCTTTGTAGGCCGACAAATCAATACCGGTCTTTTTGTAAATCAAAGCCTTAAACAGTTTATAATCGTCCATCTTTTCCCTTTACATTCTTAGTTTTATATATTTTACCACATATTTTGACTAAAAAAAACCGTGATACAAAGTATCACGGCAAAAGAATGTAAAGGGGGTCTCAATGTATTTTGTGAGGTCATTTATATTTTTGCCGTCACAGCAAAAAATATACATCGGGTTTAAAAAAAATCAAAAAAAAATATAAGTGCGTATTTTCCTATTTCGAAACACGCACTTACTGAATATCGTATTGATTATAGAAGGCTTTCATCCCCTTACATTTGTTTTAAAGATTTGCCACCTTAACCGGCTCCCCGAACAACCCCCTTTTTACTTCGGTAGCGGTCATATGTTTGGCTTTAAACTTGTTTGTCAGGTAGTTGCACGCGTCCCAGGGGTTTACCGTGTCTCCACAGGTAAAGACGTCAACCGCGGCATATCCCAACTCTGGCCATGTATGGATTGTCAAATGGGATTCTGATATAACCACAACACCACTAACACCCTGGGGGCTGAATTTATGAAAAGCTACCTCCCTTACCTCAGCTCCGGCAGCAAGTGCAGCGTCCACCATTGACTTCTCAATGTAATTTCTGTCGTTTAAAATATTGCTGTCACAACCGTAAATCTCCGCCAGTATATGGCGTCCCAATGCATTCATAATATCATTCCTCCCTCCGCCTAGCTTATTTAAATCGTTTTTTTAAATTCAACATATAAAATTTTAGCAGATAATTATGAAAAGTCAATACTTAAATTGTCATAAATGGTCATAATTTTAGATTATTCATAACTAGCCTTGGTTTCCATATGAATATCCCATTTTGTTTCCTTATCCTCCGTTTTGTAACGTAATATAGACATTAAAAAATGCCCCTTTAAAGAGGCATTTAACTTTACTCGTCTTCGTTAAAAATATCGCCTACCAGTTCGCCTATTGTTATGGGCGGCTGGTCTTCCCCATGTACCTGTTGGGTCTTTTGTCTGTCTCTGTATTCCTCCCTAGCAGGCTTCTCGGTGGTTTCTTTTATACTGAGGCTGATCCTTCTGTCGTCGGGCTTTATATCCAGTACCTTGACATCCACCCTTTGGCCTTCCTCTAGAACATCCTGCGGTTTCTCAACGTGTTCATAGGCAATCTGCGATATATGAACCAACCCCTCTACTCCGGGCTCCAATTCCACAAAAGCACCAAAGTCGACAAGCCTAACAATCTTACCGGTTATTATTTCCCCTACAGCGTATTTTCCCTCTATATTGTCCCAGGGATGGGGTTTGGTCTGCTTAAGGCTTAGGGATATCCTTTCGTTTTCAGGTTCAACTCCAAGTACAAGTACTTCAACGCTCTGGCCCGTCTCCAGCACCTCCGAAGGATGGCCTATTCGGTTCCAGGACATCTCGGATATGTGTACCAGACCATCAATTCCTCCTACGTCCACAAAGGCTCCAAAATCGGTCAATCTTTTTACTTCGCCTTCAATCCTATCTCCGGCTTTTATACTTGACAGTACCTCGTTTTTCTTTTTCTCCCTTTCTTCTTCCAGCAGTGCTTTGCGGGAGAATATAACTTTCCCCTTGCTCCTATTGAACTCTATAACCTTCATGGATAATTCCTGACCTACAAAGTTTTGCAATACTTCCACATAGCCTATATCTATATGGGAAGCGGGCACGAAACCTTTTATACCCTTCGCGATAGCAATAAGCCCTCCCTTTACCTCCTCCAGCACCTTCGCATTCACGGTCTCCCCCGTTTCGTGTTTTTCCTTAAGAGTTTTCCAGGCCTTTTCTATATCTACTTTCTTTTTGGAAAGAAGCACGCTTCCTTCCTTGTCATCTATTTTTTTAACAAATACCTCAATTTCATCGTCTACCTTAACTATATCCGAAGGCTCCAAAGTCGGGTCGTTGCTGAGTTCATCCTTGGGTATTATACCGTCGGCCTTGTAGCCAATGTTCACTATTACCTCGTTTTCTCCCACCTGTATTACCTGACCCATGACCACCTTCCCGGGCCTGATGGTAACAATGGTATCCTCTATGCCTTCCATTGTCTCAGCGTCTGCCTGTCCAGCCTCTTCCGTTTGAGTCGCGGTTTCTTCCTCCTTCTGTACAGTCTCCCCGGTTTGGGCGGCTGTATCTTCGATTGCCGGTTCTTCTTTGTTATCGGCTACGGTTTCCTCGGTTACCGGTTCTTCTTTGTTATCAGTCGCGGTTTCCTCGATCACCGGTTCTTCTTGTGCATTTCGTATTCCCTCTGGCTGTTGTTTAACGTTATCCATCTCTGTCATTTTGTCGATTACCTCCTTAATAATCCAATCTGGCGTCGAAGCCCCTGCTGTTACGCCTAAGCTTTCAACCCCCTTTATATTTTCAAGCGGCAGTTCCTCAGCCGTTTCTATGTGATAGGTGTTTGTGCAATGCTGTTTACACAGTTTATACAGTTTTTGTGTATTGGAGCTGTGCAACCCTCCTATCACCAGCATTGCATTCACTTTTTTGGAAAGATCCACCGCCGCTTGCTGCCTCAAATAAGTAGCATTGCATATTGTATTGAAGAACTCGACCTCACCGCCCTTTTTCTCCAGTATCGGCTTTAAGTCCTCCCATAATTCATAAGGTATTGTGGTCTGGGCAACCACACACAGTTTTTCATTATATCCCAGTTTTTCCGCGTCTTCCTGATTGTCCAGTATTATGGCACTGTAATCACACCAGCCGTTTACGCCCTTAACCTCTGGGTGCCCGGCATCACCTACTATTATGATTTGATATCCTCTCCCGTAATATTCTTTAACCTTTTCCTGTGTTTTACGCACAAAAGGACAGGTTGCATCCACAAGCTCCACCACTTTTTGGGCAGCCTGCCCATGGACCTCTGGAGGAACTCCGTGGGACCTAATAATCACTGTGCCCCCATCTATTGCGTCAAGGGTATCAATGGACCTTATGCCCCTTTTACCCAGCTTTTCAACCACCTGCTTGTTGTGTATAAGCGGCCCGAGGGTATAAACCTCCGTATCTTTATCGGCAAACCTTTCGACGGTTTCCAGGGCTTTCTTTACGCCGAAACAAATACCTAAATGTTCTGCGATTATTATTTTCACTCCCTCATCCTCCCAACAGCTTTATAGCGTTTCCTTCCCGGCCTCCTGCAGCATTGTGAAAACCCTGCCCATGAGACTGTTGCTTATTTCCCTGTGATGGTCCATTGTAAGCTTTTTATCGTAGAATTCTTCTAAGCTTATGGGCTCCCCTATAACCAGCCTGACCTGGCTAAACACCCTATAGCTGGACAGTATTGCCATAGGTATTACGGGTACTTTTGCCTTTATGGCAATCATGGACAGTCCAGGCTCAGCGTCCATCGGTGCCCCGCTTTTATTTCTCGTTCCCTCCGGGAACATGCCCAGTATCTCTCCGTTTTTAAGCAGGCGCAGGGACGTTTTGACGGCACTTAGGTCGGCCTCTCCCCTTCTTACCGGAAATGTTCCCAGTTTGAGTAGTATATACCTAAAGAACCTGTTTCCATACAGTTCCGTTTTGGCCATAAATCTTATCTGTCTCTTGGAAAAGCCGCCCATTACTACCGGGTCAAGGTAGTTGATATGGTTCGCGTATACAATGCAGCCCTCGACACTGCCAAGGGACATATCCCCCTCCACCCTTACCCTGTATATAAGTCTAAGGAGATTTTTACAGATAACTGCAACTACTTTGTAAAGCATCTCCCTTTGCCCCCCACTATGTCTGTGATTTCCTTAAGCACCGCCGCGATGCCCTTGTCTGTGGTATCTATTATTATTGCATCATCGGCCGCTCTTAAGGGCGAGTGCCCCCTTGTGCTGTCCAGAATATCCCTTCTTTGCATCTCTTTTATAACCCTATCGAAACCGATTCCGGGATTTGACCTTGCCAAATCTTTAAAACGCCTTTTTGCCCTTTCCTCAAGGGTGGCAATCAGGAAAAATTTATATCTTGCATCCGGCAGTACCGAGGTGCCAATATCCCTTCCGTCCATAACAACTGACTCCTTCTGGGCCATCTGTCTTTGAAGCGCGACCATACGCTCCCTTACCTCCGGGATGCTGGCAATTTCGGAGACCCTCGAGTCAACCGACGGGTCCCTTATACCGCTGCTTACGTCTACCCCGTCCAGAAGTATTACTGAACCTTTTAGCTCAATCTGTACCGAGGCAGCTATTTTAATAATACCCTGCCTGTCTCCCGGCTCTATACCGCCTTGAATCACTTTATATGTAATTGCCCTGTACATAGCACCGGTGTCTATATAGGTCATGTGAAGCCTTTGGGCCAAACGTTTTGCTATTGTACTCTTTCCCGACCCTGCCGGCCCGTCTACGGTTATATGCATATTGGTTTTCAAACGCTATCCCTCTTCGCAAAACACTCAATTTTAAAGCCACCACTATTGTTGGTGGCTGTTTTTTCTAATCCGAAAGGTCCGGTCTTAACTTTTTTGCTCCTTCCAGATATACATGCCTAACTTCCTGGTTTCCGTCAGCATTAACCACTACCAGAATTCTTATACACCTTTCCAAACTATCCTTAACCGGCATTTCCGCAACACACATCATTGGTATCTCGGTATATCCCGCATGTCTAATTCCCGCCGCCGGGTACTGGCTGTCCAGGTCCCGGGTACAGGTAAAAAATAAAAATGCGATATTATTTCTTTGGAGGTTGTTTTTTTGTATTATATGTTCCAATAATACAACAGCTGCCTTCTCAATTTCAAAAGCAGAATTCTTTTCGACTGTAATTGCACCCCTTATGGCCGCTGTTGACATATTTTCTCACCATACATCATTATATATTACAAATCAGGTCTTCTCAACCCTTATTTTAGCTTAACCCTGGAAATCAACTCTATTTTATTCCTGGCCTTTACCCTTAAGCCTACCGACGGCTGCAGTACATTATCGCTTATGCCCACCACGCATACGAGTACAAACTCGTCTCCGCTCCTTGATGCATCCAGTTCCAGTACATCGTTGTTTCTTACGCTTATTTTGACTTCCCGGGTGTCAAGGGTTGCAACAGGTTCACCGTTTTGCAAAAGTTTTGCCTTAGGGATAAGGTATTCACTTTCAAGCATTATATAAAGGCTGCCCTCTTTAGTGAGTATCCCGCTATCCTCCAGGGAATCCCCCTCCAATGTGGTAGCGTAGTTAAGGAACACCCTCGCCGATTCGTTCAACATTATAAACTGAAAGGTGACAAGAAAAAGCATACCAATCAAAACCGCCCTTATAAGCAGCTTTTCTATTCTTTTATTGAATTCTGGTCTTACATACCTTTTCCTTAAAGACATGGGAGGCTCCACCGTTCCTTTTTTTATTATGTTATGCCTATTTTAGATAAAAAATTCGTTCTACCTGCAGGACATGCCGGCCAGATAACCCGTAGAAAAGGCAATCTGCAGATTAAACCCCCCCGTCAGTGCGTCAATGTCCAGTACTTCGCCTGCAAATATAAGACCCTTAACCAGTTTTGATTCCATTGTGCCGGGGTCCACCTCCCTTGTAGATACGCCCCCTGCCGTTATCACCGCTTCACTAAAGGGTCGGAGCCCTGTAATGTTAAGTTCAAGGCCCTTAAGCATACTTACAAAGCACTGTCTTTCTTCCCGCGTGACCTGGTTTATGTTTTTTTGTGAGTTGATCCCACAGAGTTTTATAATCACCCCGGCCAGGCTTTTGGGCAGAAGGCCGTCAAGGCAGTTTCCGGCCTGTTTGTTAGGACTTTCCGAAAAGTCCCGTAATAGTCTTGTGTCCAGTTTTTCGTGGGTAAGGGCCGGTTTCAGGTCTATCCGCAATTTTATTCCGCTCTCAACCCAATCGTATACAAAACGACTTATTGTAAGAATAACAGGGCCGGATACTCCAAAATGGGTAAAAAGCATTTCGCCGAATTCTTCCCTTATGCTTTTTCCATGAGCTGTCAGGGCCTTTACTCTTATGTTCTTTAAAGCCAGCCCCTGCAGTTCCTTTGCCCATCTCTCTCTTGCCTCAAGGGGTACCAGGGAGGGTCTTAACGGTATTATTGTATGTCCCGTTTTCTTCGCCCACCGGTATCCGTCCCCGGTGCTTCCGGTTGACGGATAGGAAAGGCCGCCGGTGGCAACCACCACCGAGGAAGCGTCAATGAAATCACCGTCGCTGGTACAAACCCCCTCCACGCTGTCTTCCCGAACCCTTATTCCTGATACCTCTTTGTTCAGCCGTACCGACACGTTATTCCTTTTCATATAGGTACTTAATGCCTTTATTACATCACTGGACTTATCGGATACCGGGAACACCCTGCCTCCCCGCTCCACTTTGGTGGGCACCCCCAATTCCATAAATAAATCCCTCAAACGTGTATTATCAAATGAGTACAATGCGCTGTAAATAAAACTGCCGTTTCCCGGAGTGTTTTCAATTATATCCTCTATGTCGCATTGGTTTGTAAGATTGCATCTGCCCTTTCCTGTTATGTATATCTTTTTGCCCAGCTTTTCGTTCTTTTCAAGCAGAACGGTCTCTATCCCCCGTGAAGCCGCAGTAGCTGCCGCCATCATCCCGGAGGCACCACCGCCAATAACAACGGCTCTTTTTCCCATTAACATCATCCCTTCACATGGCATGTATCGTTCAAACAATCAAGAATAAAGCGTTCTTTCCTTAATTCAATAACGGATATCGAGCAGTTGTCTAGTCTTATTTTTGACAAATAGCCAAGGTCTATACCAAGCAAACCGAAAATAAGACATTTGAGCGTAATGCCATGGGATACCAGGGCTATCCTTTCTCCCCGGTGCAGTCTTACAATTCCATTAATAGCCTCAACCGCCCGGGTCTGTACCTGTATGAGGTCCTCACCGCCGGGGATAACCGCCTTTTTGGGGCTGCTTATCCACAGCCGGTGTACCTCGGAGTATTCCCTTTTGATGCTTTCAAAGTCCATGCCTTCCCAACTGCCGAAATTCATTTCCCGAAGGTCCCTATGGGTTTTTACTGGAACCCTCAAGCCCTCTCCCAAAATGCGGGCAGTGCAATAGGCTCTTTTTAAATCGCTTGAATATAGTACCGTAATATCCTCTGAAACAAGCCTTTCGGCGAGCCTTTCTGCCTGAGAAAGGCCAACTTCACTTAAATCTACATCGGTACATCCCTGGGTTTTCTCAAGTTTGTTCCAAACGGTCTCGCCGTGACGTATTAAATATAGTCTGGTCATTATAATAGCCTCCGTAACGTTCAATAACCGTGGAAAGCATCTTCCACGGTTATTGAATATAGGTAATTCTATACTCCGTTTTTATCCTTATTCGAATATACATTATACTGGCCCCATATCTCCTCCAGCCTTTCGAATATATCGGTTACTTTGTCCTTTGCCTTAAGGCTGACTGCAATAATCAATGCATTTATAAGGCTTAAAGGGGCCACCAGTGAATCTACGAAGGATGCCATGTTACTCTTTGCAAAAAGCGAGAAATCGGCATAGTTTAAAAGGGGTGACAAGGGGCCGTCGGTTATCGCGATGGTGGTAGCTCCCTTTGATTTAACAAACCCCATCGCTTCCACCGTTTTTCGTGAGTACCTGGGGAAACTTATGGCTACAACCACATCCCCCTTGTCTATATTAAAAAGCTGCTCGTAAATATCGCTTATACCCTGGGATACTACCTGAACGTTTCCCAGTACCAGGTTCAGGTAAAACCCTAAGAAATCTGCAAGTACGGTAGACGTTCTTAATCCAACGACGTATATTTTTCTTCCGTTGAGCAATATATCGACTACTCTTTCGTAAGCTTTCGCGTCTATTTCCTCAAGGGTTGTTCTAATATTATCCATGTCCGATTTAAGTATCTTTCTGAACACGTCATCCTCACTTTTATAATCCGAAGTCATCTCAATTCTCTGGACCGTGGTAAGCTTTGTCTTTATCAGTTCCTGCAGTGCCTTTTGCAGTTCCGGATACCCTTCGTATCCAAGGGCAATTGCAAACCTCACTACGGTGGATTCACTTACACCTACCCGTTCCCCGAGTTTGGCTGCAGTCATGAATGCAGCCTTGTCGTATTGGGTTGTAATAAACTGGGCTATCAATTTCTGGCCCTTACTAAGCTCGGAAAAACTGCTGCTTATCAATTTAATGAGGTTTTTGCTTACATCCTTCATAGCACCATTCCTTCTAGACTATTTATTATTACATATTTCCTTTCCGGCTACCAGAGCCTTTCGGTTCAGTTCCTCTGTCCCCTTGGGAACGCGATTTAGTACCGCCCTTTCCAATGCCTCCGGTGAAACAAGGCTTGTAATCTCGTTTATGGTTCCCAGTGCAACTATATTGGCAACCATTATCCTTCCCACATCATTCTTCGCTGTATCTAGTATAGGCAGGCAATATATTTTAGCGCATTTTACGTCGGATACTTCAACAGATTGGTCCGCAATTATTATGCCCTCTTTAGAGATGCTTCCTACATATTTATCATAGGCTTCCTGGGTAAGTGCCAGAAATATATCGGGTTTGCGAACCTTTGGATAATATATGTCTCCGTCGGATATTATTACCTCTGATTTGCTCGCGCCTCCCCTTGCCTCCGGTCCATAGGACTGGGTCTGAACAGCGTTCTTACCATCCAGTATAGCCGCCTCGGCCAATATTATTCCACACAGAAGCAGGCCCTGACCTCCGGAGCCGCTTAACCTAATTTCGGTGCTAGACATTTTTTTACCCCCTCCTTAAGGACTCAATAATCTTCTTATATTCTTCGGTATATTCCGGCTGCGGATTGTGATACAGCTCGCCTATCAGGAACTTACCCGCAAGTTTTTCCTCGGGCAGTTTGGTTGCGGCGGAAACATTAACCGCATGGTCTTTTAACCATTCCATCATTTTAACCGCGTCACCCTTCTTATTCTTCCTTCCGTAATAGGTGGGGCAAACGCTTACAGCATCTATTATAGAGAACCCTTTATTTAAAATACCGTTTTTGATAAGCTTAGTGAGAAGCTGGGCATGATAGACTGTAGCCCTTGCTGTATAGGATGCACCGGCCGCCTGGGCAAGAGTGCATATATCAAAAACCTTGTCTACATTACCGTAGGGTGCGGTAGTGCCCTTGTCACCGGTTGGCGTAGTCGGAGAATACTGCCCCCCTGTCATTCCGTAAATATTATTATTGTATGCAACTGCAGTAATACCTATATTCCTTCTTGCGGCGTGTATAAGGTGGTTTCCTCCAATGGCGGAACAGTCACCGTCACCGGTTATTACTATTATCTCCAGGTCCGGATTTGCATGCTTTAATCCTGTTGCATACGCAAGGGCCCTTCCGTGGGTCGTATGGAGGGTATTAAAGTCCAGATAACCCGATGCTCTGGACGAGCATCCTATACCGGATACTATGCACACTTTGTCCTTATCAAGTTTTAGTTCGTCAATCGCCTTCATTACCGCCCTTGTAATTATGCCGTGGCCGCAACCGGGACACCAGATATGGGGCAGTTTGTCCATCCTGAAATAGTTTTTGACTAAGTTACTGGTCATTTACAATACCCCCTTTATCTTTTCGTATATGTCTTCCGGTGTAATTATTTCACCATCGGCCCTGTTGATACCTATTACTTCGCATTTACCAGCCACTGCCCTTTCTATTTCGCTACGGTACTGACCAAGGTTCATTTCCGGTACTATTATTTTTTCGGCTTTGCCTGCTATTTCCTTTACTTTATCCTCTGCGAAGGGCCAGATAGTTATGGGTCTGAATAAACCTACAGGGATACCCTGTTCCCTGGCCATATCCATTGCACTTTTTGCCGACCTTGCAGTGCTGCCGTAGGCAATAAGCACTATCTTCGCGTCATCTAGGCTATCTTCCTGATATTTTACAATATCATCAAGGTTGTTATCTATCTTTTTCATCAGCCTGTTTAGAAGCGTGGCTGTTTTTTTTGCGTCGGTGGTCGGGAACCCGTTTTCGCTGTGTATAAGTCCGGTTACGTGATACCTGTAACCCTCTCCAAAGGCAGGCATTTCCGGCACGCCGCCGTCGGGGTCCGCTTTATAGGGAAGATACTCCTCCGGTGGAACGCTGGCCTTTTCCCTGTTAACTATTTGGAGGTCCTTAGCATCGGGAAGAACCACCCTTTCTCTCATATGCCCCATCACTTCGTCCATAAGCAGTATAACGGGCATTCTGTATTTCTCTGCCAGATTAAAGGCTGTTACGGTTACCGAGTAAGCTTCCGATACCGATGCCGGATAAAGGACTATGGACGGATGGTCGCCATGGGCACCCCACCGCGCCTGCATAATATCGGCCTGTGCCGGCGAAGTCGGAAGTCCGGTACTCGGTCCTCCCCTCTGAACGTTCACTATTACACAGGGTATCTCGGTCAATGATGCATATCCTATGTTCTCGAGCTTAAGCGACATCCCCGGTCCGCTGGTAGCCGTCATTGCCTTTAATCCAGCCAGAGATGCACCTATTACAGCAGCCATGCTGCCTATTTCATCTTCCATCTGAATAAATTTACCGCCAACCATTGGCAGCCGTTCTGATGCTCCCTCCGCTATCTCGGTGGAAGGAGTTATCGGGTAGCCTGCGAAAAATCTCATCCCGGCAGCAATTGCACCCTCCAGGCAGGCTTCATTCCCTTGCATCAGCTTTGCTTGGTTATTTGTCATCTTCTTCACCCTCCTCCAGGTAGATAGCATAGTCAGGACATCTCAACTCGCAAAGGCCGCAGTTATTGCACGCGTCCCTGTCCACCGCTTTGACCTTGTTCTCTTCCATTTTGAGAACGTTTTTGGGACAAAACGCCACGCATATACCGCATCCTTTACACCACTCCTCCTTGATAACCGGTCCCTTAAGTTTCACAGCCATCCATATGGCCCCCTTTGTAAAATAATAGTATTTTAGCTATATAGAAACCCTATGCAATTATGACTTCATTTCTAATTCAATTTTATTATATTTCCCCTAATTTTGCAACAAATATTTCATTTTTGGGCCTATGTATACATATAAACTTGTAGAATTGTATACAATATTTTTGTATTACTAAAATTAAGTTAAAAAGCACCCGTTTAAAGGTGCTTCAAACGTTATACTCAATTTCCTTTGATGCCAGCAGTTTCAGCCCTTGGCTTTCATCCAATGTCTTTCCACCCCCATTATAGCTGTAAGTTCCAGCTGTCAAGCTTATCTAAATAGTCAAACCGTGTCAGTTCAAAATGAATTGGGGTTATGGTGATATAGTTATCCGCCACCAGGTTTATATCACAGTCGCTGTCATTATCCTCGTCCACAGCCTCACCGGACATCCAGTAGTATTCCTGTCCCCGGGGGTCCAACCTCGTCTGGAAAGAGTTTTTGTATCTTCTGATCCCCAGCTTGGTCGGTCGCACACCCCTCATTCCATTTTTGGGAACGGCGGGTATATTGACATTAAGTAGCGTATTGCCCTCAAGGCCTTCCCTATACATGTTGTCGGCAAGAGAAAGGGCAAATTCTGATGCGGCACTGTAATCATCATATTCGTAAGAAGCCAATGACAAAGCCGCAGAGGGTACACCCAGCATAACTGCCTCTATTGCAGCGGATACTGTTCCGGAATAAAGGACGTCGGTTCCAAGGTTGGGCCCTTTGTTTATGCCGGAAAATACAAAAGCGGGCTTTTTATCCAAAAG
>JAQUCT010000068.1 GCA_028686075.1 Bacillota bacterium | reverse complement strand
CTGGCAAATACCGGTAGTATTCACCGGTAAATCAGAATATTTATATAATAATGGTGCTCTGTTGTAATACATGTATTATTGTCGATCCATGGCTTATTCGCCTGGTATGTCCCAGTTGTTGTAAGCATTCTGTATATCGTCGTTATCCTCCAGCATATCTATAAGCCGGTTCATGAATTTGATATCATCCTGGCTTGTCAGCGCAACTGTGGTATTGGGTATCATGGCCACTTCGGCAGCTAGAGGCTCCAGTCCGCTATTTTGCACTACTTCGAGGACGCTTCCGAAGTCCTCGGGCAGAGTAATTATCTCGTATCCCTCTTCTTCTATTTCCACGTCCTCCGCCCCTGCTTCAATAGCAATCATCATAACCTGTTCATCGTCTACCTCATCGGTTTTAGCAATAATGATCTGCCCCTTTTTCTCGAACAGATAGGATACACATCCGATGGTCCCTAAATTGCCGCCGTTCTTGTCAAAGGCATGCCTCACATCCCCCGCTGTCCTGTTCCTGTTTTCGGTAAGGGCTTCCACTATTACCGCAACCCCACCGGGACCGTAGCCTTCATAGACTACCCTCTGGTAGTCGGCGTCCCCAAGTTCTCCGGCACCCCTTTTTATCGCCCTATCTATCGTATCGTTGGGCATATTCTGCGCCTTGGCCTTTGTGATGGCGTCCCTTAATGTCGGATTGGTTGCAGGGTCGTCCCCCCCCTCCTTGGCGGCAACGGATATTGCTTTTCCCAGCTTTGTGAATACCTGACCCTTTTTAGCATCCTGCCTGCCCTTTCTGTGCTGTATATTGGCCCATTTGGAATGTCCTGCCATACTAATCAACTCCTTTCATTACCTAAATATACCACTCCCGGGGCGGACTGGGAGGAAGGCTTCTCTTGTGCTCAGATACACGGTGCATCCTCTCTATAATCAGTCTGTCCTTTTCCGGTATGTCTTTACCCTCCAGCAAATCGTCCACCATATCGTAAGAGGTGCCCATTTCTCCCTCGTCGGTCTGCCCCTCCCAAAGCCCGGCGGTAGGTGCCTTTTTTATAACGCCCTCCGGCACCCCCAGTACTGCCGCCCATTCCCTTACTTCCCTTTTAGTAATGTGTGCAATAGGCTGAATGTCTACCCCACCGTCACCGTATTTGGTAAAGTACCCAACGTAGGTCTCCGCAACGTTATCAGTACCCACCACCAGATAATTCATCGCATTGGCCACCGCGTACAGCGTACTCATCCTAAGCCTTGCCTTCAGGTTGGCATCAGCCATCTTCAAGCTGTTTGCGTCAACTCCTTTTAAGTCAGTAGATTGCTCGAAGATTCTGTCGACCAGACCGCAGTGGGTGGATGTCAGGTCTATTTCCATAGAAGCTATGCCACAGGCCTCTATCACCTTAGAGGCATCCTCAATATCCTGCTTGCTGCTATTACAGGGTAGCACTATGCCTAGTGAATTATCCGGCAGGGCTTTTTTGATAAGGAAGGCCACCACTGCCGAATCTATGCCCCCGGATATCCCCACAGCCAGACCCCTTACCTTTGACTCGGTTACTTTGTCCACCAGCCATTCTACCGTTTTTTCTATCCTTTTATTTATGTCCACAGTTCTTCACCTCAAAAATTAAGCTAAAAATATATTAGCACAGCCTTAGAGTTTAGTAAACCCATTCATTAGTTGCGAATATTTTGACACGGTATGGAAAAAGTAGATAATGATATCAAACACAAGGAGGAACAAATGAAGGTAAAACTTATAGCCATCGGGCTAATAACGGGTTTATGCAATGGCCTTTTCGGATCCGGCGGCGGCACTATTCTGGTGCCGGGCATGGTTTTTCTATTGGGCCTTGAAGAGCACAAAGCCCACGCCACAGCCATTATGGTTATCCTGCCCCTTACTATACTTAGTACCTTAATATATTACAAGGGCAGCTTTTTTGACTGGCCCACCACCCTTAGGGTGGTTTCCGGCGGTGTGGTGGGGAGTTTTATAGGCGCACGGATATTTAACAGGATTCCCGCCTCTGTTTTGCGAAAAATTTTCGGCACCTTTATGATTATCGCCGCTGTCAGGATGGTGTTTTGACTGCTTATAGTTATTATAGGACTTTTAGCGGGTATAATCGGTTCTATGGGTATAGGCGGAGGCGCGGTACTAATCCCTGCCCTTACACTTTTCGCCGGTTCAAAGCAACACACAGCTCAGAGCATAAACCTTATTAGTTTTATACCCGTTGCAGTAATCGCCCTTATAATACACCACAGAAAAAATAATATAAAGGCTGATTATTCCCCTATCTTGATACTGGCCGGACTTGTAGGCGCATTAATAGGCTCCGGCCTTGCTGTACGATTATCCGCCGGGGTTTTATCAAAACTTTTCGGTATCTTCCTTTTTATAATGGGGTTTATGGAGATTCTATACAAGGACACGAAATAACCCTTATCCCAGTTCTGTCAAAACGCACCTATCATAAACTATTTGAAGTCCCAATTCGTCGGCTTTTTCTATTACTTCTGCGCTTTCTGCTCCGGGCTGAAACCACAGCCTTTTTATGCCCAGTTCTGCTGCCTCTTCCAAAACACCAATCCCCGCCGAGGGAGGCACTATTACGCTTACCGCACCAGGTACCTCCGGCAGGTCCCTAAGGCTACCGTAGCACTTGGTCCCTTCAATCTCTTTGCAGTTAGGGTTAACCGGGTAGACCGTGTAACCTTCATTTGCAAGCCTTTTAAATACCTTGTACCCGAATTTTTGAGTGTTGGCCGATGCACCCACCACCGCCCAGATATTTTGGACAAGCATATCCTGTACTAATTCGTTTCCCTTTTTTTGTTCCATAGATTTTCTCCTACTATCCTTTGCAGTAGACATTGTTTCGGTCTCAAATCCGTGCACCGACCACTAATCACTAGCCACTGTCCATCTCATATAAAATAAGACTACCCCTCTACCCCATACCGGTAGCGAAATAATCCCTCGCTAAACACACTCACTGCATAACCTTTTATATTTTTTGTAAGACAGGCTTACCAAAGATTTATCCTGGCTGTAAGTAATCTTTTCTATAGCTTCATCTATTGAAAAAAAGCCTCCCATAATAAAGCCTTCATCTTTGTCTACGTTTGCCTTATCGTCCTCAGTGTCCATTATAAACCAAGTAATCCTATTGCAAACAGGCTTCTGTCGGCTTATTGAAAAGAATTCGTAGCTTGTTTCTCCTGCCGGCGATATGACCTCCGCTTCAACCCCTGCCTCCTTCTTAACCCTTGCTTTGGCTGTCTCCACAGAGATGCTTCCGTTTCTTATTACTCCCTTTGGCAGCACCCATTCATCCTTATGGTTTTTCAGAATGAGTACCTTATCTTTGTTGAAGACCACACCGCCGGCGCAGTTCCTGAAAAGCATAGGCAATCTCCCCTTTTTTTGTTTTCTTGTTGCGCTTTAATTATATCATACCCCGGAAACAAAACAAAACCCATATGCCTAAAATAATAAATTAATTATTTTCAGGGCACCCTTATTAAGATGAACAATAAACCGGAGGTTTAATGATGCATATAATATACCACTGTGTTGGGGGCACTCACTCGTCGGCAATTGCCTCCGCCGTACACTTATGTATACTTCCTAGAAACAGGGTGGCAACCGACAGGGAAATCCTCAGCATACCGTACTATGACAACATTTCAGTGGAGCAGTACGGGCGCATAATCCACAGGGGGATTGATGAATACGGAAACAATATATACACCCTCAGCCGCCAGTTCTCCGGTAATATTATCATCCGGGCACTGAAAGACCTTTCACTAATACTGGCAAAGGACGAAACCCGGATGGTTTTTGTCAATGTCTCCCCTGCCGTTAACACAATCATGAAAATAGGTGGGTTCCTTTCCAGAAAACTTCATATGGTCACGTTAGGAAGGCCCATAGTCCTATGGGGAAGCCGCAGGGCATATATGGATATAGTCGGTATTGTTAACAGGACAAGAGAAAAGGTGCAGCTAAAGCAAAATCCATAAAAAAATAGATAGAACATAAACGATTTACTATGCAGTCTATCTATTTTTATAGTTTAGTTAGCCTTAAGGCCTGTTATTTCTCTATGGCTTTAAAATTGAACCTCTCATGTTTCAAACCATTTAGGAAGGCCGCCCTTGCCTCGGGCGAAGAATATATAGGATACTGCCATCTGCCGTCCACCTGGTTGAACCATACCGCTATCTTTATCTTGGGGAAGTCTTCCGCTAATCTTTTAAAAGCGTCCTCTATCCAGGCAGCCTTGTCACCGCCGACTTCATTGGAGGCGAATTCCGTTATAATAAGCGGCTTATCCGGGTACAGAGCGGAGTATTCCTCATATATTCCGCTGTATATGGGGCCAAAATCCCTCCACCTGTCCCAGTCATAGCTGGTACCGTTATTGTATCCTGTAAGTCCGACCCAATCCACGTATTCGTCCCCAGGGTAATACAAATGGGGATTGTTCCACTTGAAATCCGGGAAGGACCTATCATGGGGGTTCCATACGAAATACGCATTGTCCGCCCCTTCTTCTCTAAAGATATCATGTATTCTCCTCCATGCCTGTATATAAAGGTCATGGTCCTTTCCAAAGAACCAAGCACACCACGGGTCCCAGTCACCGTTCATCTCGTTTGCAAATCGGAATAATACCGGCTCGCCCAGTTCTTTTATACCGGTTGCCCAACTTTTGATATATCTATCATAATCACCCTTGACGATTCCTGGTATCATAATATCAACCAGATTACCCTCCGTCCATGGATGCAGTGTAAGCATCATAATCCGTCCGTCGGCATATATATCCCGGACATCCTTTTCAGGGAATCCGGAAACAAAGGAAGTATAAGTCATAGCAAACTCAAACCTATGACCCAGGTTTGCTTCTGCCATCCTAAGCCCGTCCAGATAATATCCCGGGGTGTGGGCACTGAATATCCCCCAAAGGGTTTTATCTTCGGGTATATGGAATTTTGTTTTATTTCCCTCCAGCAATACCTCCATACCTTCCGACTCTTTTTGAAGCTTTGCCTGTTTTATACCATAATCAAAGGGAGTGAAGCTGTTCATTATATCCTGAAACGCGGCAAAGGCATCCTCCATACGGTCCTTGTCCGTCTTCATTATATATGTGTATACAAAGTCCTCGCCCTCTGGCACTACGTTTATCTCATAATAGTAATTAAAATCCTGCTCTATTGTATCTATATGTGGCCTTGTCCACATACACTCCACTACACGGCTACCGTTTTCCTTTTTATCGTTTCTGAACAACACCTGTATATCGGACAATCCTTCAAATATCTTTTTGTTGCTGTACGATATATAGGTGTTAGGTGCTATTCCGTTAAGCTGCTGTTTGTATATATACAGTTTCCCCAGTCCCTGTCCCGAAAAGCTTGTACCCGCGAACTCGTTCTCATTATAAACCTCCCAGTCTTCCGGGATATGAACCATATACTTGTCTACATTGTTGTAATAAAGATTGTACTTCTGTCCTGTGACCCTATTCCGCATGTCCAAAGTTGCAATAAAATCTTCAAACTGTTGAAATGTTTCTTCAAAATATTTAAGGTCAGATGTCAGAGTAATATGATAGGAAGTGGCTCCGTTATTCATAATGTATATATCAACGTAGTACCTTTTGTCCTTTATCCATTTTATATGATACTGGCTGTGGTTATCCTTCTCCAGTAATATATCCTCGATGAGAATATAGCTACCGCCGCTGTCCTTCAGATTGGTAAATGTTTTACTGGGCATGCTGCTTCTTTCCCTGCTGAGTACCTCTATACCGCCTATTTCCTGAGCTTCCCCTTCAATTTCCTTTGTTAATATGTATTCGTACTGGCTTTTTTGGGACAGGGTCCATCCTTCCATAAGAATAAACTCAAGCTGCCCGTTCAGCAGGGTTGTAAAGGAACTGCCAGGGGACGAAAGCTGAGAATGCCATTCTTCGCTCTGCTCGGCCAACGCGGTATTGGCCAGCGTAAGAACTATTAGGGCAGTAAGTATTATTGTCAGACCTTTGTTTTTCACTTCAATCACTCCCTGCAAAATTAAAAAACGTATTTCATCTTTCAATTAGACGCAGCTTTAGTTTCAAGGTTCCCTTAATAGCATATTTTTTATAACCTTTATGCCTTAAGTACG
The DNA here is from genome assembly GCA_028686075.1 of Bacillota bacterium. Classification (GTDB taxonomy): domain Bacteria; phylum Bacillota; class Clostridia; order Ch29; family Ch29; genus JAAYEV01. Next base: position 317 of record JAQUCT010000068.1, on the reverse strand, counting down.
ATATATACAGGTATATACTTAACTACTAGTTATTCTACGCAACCATTCATAATCCTTCATTTAATGTATTTTTGCAAAAAATAAAATGGCTCCTCAGGCTGGATTCGAACCAGCAACCCCTCGGTTAACAGCCGAGTGCTCCACCGTTGAGCTACTGAGGAACAATTTTTCTATAATCTATCTTTAACCTGCAGCCTACCCATAAGGATAAACTGCTTTTTAAAAAAGTTAAACCCGGCAGCGACTTACTCTCCCAAGGCGTCTCCACCTCAGTACCATCAGCGCTGGAGGACTTTACCTGTGTGTTCGGAATGGGA
>JAQUCT010000067.1 GCA_028686075.1 Bacillota bacterium | reverse complement strand
AGCCCCCGCCACGCTAATCCCTACCAGGCTAAACTTGGTTCCGGCCCACCTGTGCATTGCATACATTACCAGAGTACTAAGTACCCCTCCGGCGGAGCTGAAAAAGAAATTGGACGGAACTCCCCCCAGCAGCGATCCAAGAAAGGTTCTCAGCAGCACGACCGCCAGGGCTTCCCTGACTCCGAATATTATTATGGTCATAAGGGATACGATATTGGCCAGTCCCAGCTTAACCCCCGGCGCTATATACGGAATGGGCAAAAGGCCTTCCACCACATGTAGCACCAGCGCAACCGAAACCAGCATAGCCAATACGGCAAGTTTTCTTGTTCCCTTCATTTAGCCCCCACCTATCTCATTTTATCCGATTGCTAATCACCATTAAGACTTCCGTTTCTTTTGTTATAGTCGCCCTTTAGAATGCTAAAAGAATCCCCTACCCCGGAGGATGTCACCACCTGCCTGTAACGGGTAACCACAATCGCCTCAACACCGTCCAGGCCCTCAATAAGTTCCATGCCCCTTTCCAACCCCATAAGGAAAACCGTTGTGGACAGGGCATCGGCATCGAAGGAGGAGCCGGTAATAATGGTAACTCCCCGCACTTCCCCCTGGCCCGGATAGCCGGTATGGGGGTCCAATATATGGTGATAGCACTTTTCGCCCTCCTCAAAGTACCGTTCATAATCCCCCGACGTTACAACCGTGCCGTCAGTAACCCTTATAACCCCTAAAAGGCTGCCGGTGGGGTCCTTCGGGTCCTTTATCCCGATATTCCACGGGGTCCCGTCATACCTCGGTCCGATGGTAATTATGTTCCCGCCGAGGTTAATAATAGCATATTTTATGCCCTCCGACACCAGTATTTTTTTTACTTCGTCGGCGGCATAACCCTTTGCGATGCCCCCTAGGTCAAGGGCCATGCCGGGCTCTTTTAAAAAGACTTCCATCGTATCCCCGTTAAGGTCCACATTTCTATAGTCCACCAGCCCAAGGACACCCTCCAATTCGGCACTCTCCGGTACCCTGGCACTTTCGGTACCAATTCCCCAAAGGCTTACCAGAGGTCCCACCGTAATGTCGAAAAGGCCCTCTGACAGGCCGCCGTAATACAGGCCCTTTTTTATTACCCGGAAGGTATCCTCGCTTACCGCCACCGCTTTTTTACCCGCATGCCGGTTTATACCGCCCACTTCGCTGTTTTCCAGGCTGGTACTCATAAGGCCTTCTATTTCCCTTATCCTTTCAAGGGCTCTGTCCGTCGCCCTGTTTCCGCTGTCTACCTCCTCAGCGAACAGCTTTATGGTTACCAGGGTCCCCATCAAAAACTCGGACCTTTCCACCTGCTGGTAGCCACCGGCAGTATTGCGCCGGCACCCCGTCACGGGAAACAGAGACAGGCCTATTAAAACCGTGAGGAACACAACACTTTTTTTCATTTCCCTCTCCCATCGTTACAGCTTGTCGCTCCCTATTTATTATAAATAATAGTACCTGCTAATACCCTTACAACGCCACGCTTGCACAATAACTCTTGAACATTCTTTTCATGCCTCCGATAGCTTCCACCCTTCCATCCTGCAAAACCCACACCGTTTCCACCCCGTAAAGGCTCTCCACAAAGCCACGGCCTCTTCGACAGGGTATCTCAAACGCATCACCCTATGTTTCCCTTTGCCCGTAATCGGTGGTGTAGCTCTTTCGCATGGTCTGCACGTCCTCAAAGGATATGGGCACCGGCTGTCCTATCATATTGCACAGTATTGCTATCTTGGCTCCCTTTTCCACTATCTCGCAAACCTTAAGGGCCTCCTTCAGGTTCTTCGCCACCCCTATCATTCCGTGGTTGGCAAGAAGTACCGCATACCTGTCCCGCAGGGCGGTTAGCACATTGGATGCTAAGAGCCTGCTTCCCGGCAGCGCGTACCTTGCCACCCGCACATCACCGCCGGCCACCTGCACCAGTTCCTCCACAATGGGTGCAATGTGCTTATGGGCACAGGCAAGGGCGGTGGCATATGTGCTGTGGGTGTGCACAATTGCCCCAATATCCTCCCGGTTTTCATAAAGGTGAAGGTGTAGCGGCACCTCAACGGAGGGTCTCCTTTCGCCGGATACAACCTTTCCCTGCATATCCAGAACCACTATGTCCTCCTCCAAAAGGGTGTCGTATTCCATACCGCTGGGGGTAATGGCAATGCTTCCCTCCCCCTCCACCCTGCAGCTTATATTGCCCCAGGTAGCCGCCACGAGACCTTTTTTCAGCATGTCCCGGCCAGCCTCCAGCACCTGCTGCCTTGCCCTTTTTATGCTGTCCAATGGTGAAGCCTCCTTCCTCCTTATCTGTTAAACAACCTCTTTAGACTATTGTCCACCTCAAAGAATACCCTCTCCTCGTCTATACCGGTAAGCTGTCCCCTATCCACCAGCACCTTACCGTCTATTATGGTATAGGAGACATCTCCGCCGTTTGCGGCATACACCAGGTTTGAAACAAGGTCGTGCTGCGGGTACAGATGGGGCTTATCCATATCAACCAGTACTATATCCGCCCTCATGCCCTCCTTTAGAATGCCTACCCTGTCGTCAATGCATAGGGCCTTTGCACCGTTTTTAGTCGCCATCACAATTGCCTTAACCGCCGGCAGGGCTTCTGCGTCCATAAGGCCTACCTTCTGCAACATCGCAGCACTTTGCATCTCGGTTATCATGTCCAGGTTGTTATTGCTACAGGAACTGTCGGTGCCCATGGCCACGTTTATGCCCAGAGACAGCATCTTCTGTACCGGTGCTATCCCGCTTGCCAGTTTCATGTTGCTCTGGGGGTTGTACACGGCGTTAACGCCGTATTCCTTCATTATCCGCATATCGTCATCGGTAATGTGAACGCAGTGGGCACCTATCACCTTGTGCCCGAAAACCCCCGCATCCCTTGCATATTGGATGGGCGTTTTGCCGTAGCCCTCCTTAATCTGTCGTATTTCATCCAGCGTTTCGGCAAGGTGGATGTGTATCTTCGCCCCCAGTTCCCCCGCCAGGTAGGATACCTGCTCCAGGAACTCCGGGACGCAGGTATAGGGCGCATGGGGTCCTAAGGATACGTTTATCCTGCCGTCGGCACCGCCATTCCATTCCCGAAAAAACCTCTTGCAGTTATCCAGCCTTTTCTGCCAGTCGCCGGTGGTGCTTACCATACCAATGGATAGGTCCGCCCTTATTCCCGTCTCGCTTACTGCCTTTGCCACCTCGTCCATAAAAAAGTACATGTCTGCAAAGGCGGTGGTGCCGCTCTTTAACATCTCCGTGACGCTAAGCATCGAACCCCAGTACACGTCCTCGCCGGTAAGGCCCTCCTCTATGGGCCAAATCCTCTCCTGTAGCCATTTCATAAGCGCAATGTCGTCACCATAGCCCCGCATAAGCGACATGGATGTATGGGTATGTCCGTTTATAAGGCCGGGCAGTGCAACCATCCCGCTACCGTCTATTACCCTGTCAAAGTCGTCACCGGTCTCCCGAACGGTGCCTGCGTAGGTTATACTGTTATCCTCTATTTCTATCTGGCCAACCCTGTATATATCATCCGGTTCCACCATGGTTATTATGCTGCAGTTTTTTATCAGTATTTTCATATCTATCCCTCCCTGGAATTTCCCTTAAGCCTTTGCAGATTATCATCGAAGGGCTTTTCAATAATACCCTTCTCGGTTATTATTGCGGTTATGTACTTTGCCGGTGTAACATCGAAGGCGGGATTGAAAACTCCGATTCCCTCCGGCGCTATCGGCACACCTTCAATATGGGTTACCTCCCTTTTGTCCCTCTCCTCTATTACTATACTGTCACCGCTTTCCATCTCAAAGTCGATGGTGGTGGTGGGTGCCACCACATAAAAGGGCACGTGGTTCTCATGGGCTATAACCGCCACGTTGTAGGTGCCAATCTTGTTTGCAGTATCCCCGTTAAGGGCTATGCGATCCGCTCCCACCAGCACAAGGCCCACCCTTCCGTCCTTCATAAGCATTCCCGACGCGCTGTCGGGTATAAGGGTGGCGGGTATTTGCTCCTGCACCAACTCCCAGGCGGTAAGCCGTGCCCCCTGCAGCCGCGGCCGGGTCTCATCGACAAAGACGTGAACGTTTTTACCCTGCCGGTGGGCGGCCCTTATTACTCCCAGGGCGGTACCAAACTCCACCGTGGCAAGGCTGCCGGTATTGCAGTGGGTCAAAATATTCGCCGATTGGGGTACCAGCTCCGCGCCGTATTCGCCTATCCTGCGGTTTGTCTCTATGTCGTCTCCTGCTATTTTTTCCGCTGTTTTCAGAATCTCCTTGTAAATATCCCGCGGCTCCCTATCCCTGTTATTCAAGATAACCCCCTCTATCTCCCTTAGGGCCCAGAACAAGTTAACCGCCGTAGGTCGGGTGGCGGCCAGGGCCATTGAAACCTCCTCCATCCTCCGTAGGAACTCCGGCCTTTCGAGATTGCAAAACTTACCCGCCGCCAGTGCCATCCCATAGGCAGCGGTGGCCCCTATGGCCGGGGCACCCCTTACCAGCATATCCCTTATGGCATCGGCCACCTCGCGGTAGTCACTGCACCGTACGTATTCCAGAGCTTGAGGCAGCTTCCGCTGGTCTATCACCACAACCTGGTCCTTTTCCCAGACAACGGTTCGCAATGTACATTCCCTCCTTTACACTATATAGTATATACAACAATCCTGCCCGGAATCCTTTAGAAAAGGTACTAAAATGGATATACTAATCCTGATAGGGAGGTCCTCGGATTGAAGAAACACGTTATTGAAATGATAAAAAAACGAGGCGTAAATATGACGGATATAGCCGAAATAGTCTTTGAAATGCAAAAAGGGTACCTGCCCATAACCCTGGAAATGTGCCTTGAGGTGGTAGAAAGCGTGCTTGCAAAGCGAGAGGTGCAAAACGCGGTGATGACCGGAATTGCCCTTGATATCGCGGCCGAAACGCGCCAGATTGAGGAACCGCTCCTTTCAATGCTGCTTGCTGACGAGCCGCTGTACGGCGTGGACGAAATACTGGCCCTTAGCATAACCAACATATACGGCTCCATCGCCTTTACAAACTTCGGATATATAGACAAGCTGAAAGTGGGCGTGCTGACAAAGTTAAATCAGCACAGGGACGTGCAGTGCAACACCTTTTTGGACGACCTGGTTGCCGCCGTTGCTTCCGCCGCCTGTTCAAAGCTGGCCCATGGGTTTGATAAGAAAAACAAAAAAGTGCAGGAGGATGATTAGCCCCTGCATCAGCTTTCAACGTATTGTAAAAAGAAATGAAATAATTCCGCCGTACTGAGCTGTGCCTTTCTTCCCTCCAGTGCCGTGCGGCCCTGTTGAAGTACCAGACGGTCTCGTCAACGGCGTTTGCAAACTTGAGCTTTCCCTTGCCGGTGTCGGGGTTGAAGTAGTGAGTAATGTTCTTCCAGCCTATGTCCGCCCAGTTTACGCCTCTGTCGAGGTCTTTGCTATAGAATTCTATTATATCGGCGTATTTTTCATGACCATCGTTCCTTAGTATCTCCACCGCCTGACTGTTAAAGAACTGATGGCAGTGGTTTATGTTGCTCCTTGCTGGCTGCAGTGCACTTGTAACGCCCATAATCCACCTTGCGCCGTAAGTTATATACGAATGGCCTATTACGTTAACGTCCATATTCGTCTCCTTAATCTAAACGGATTTTATAAAAACATATTGGTTTTCAGTCAGATTTTGTTAGCCCGTTAATTTTAAATCTATACTTGCATAATCGGATGGGCACAATTATAATGGTATTCGGAGGTTTTTCATGCCAACGTAGCTCAGACGGTAGAGCGACGCACTCGTAATGCGTAGGTCGTGGGTTCAAGTCCCGTCGTTGGCTCCAATAAAAGGCTTGTCCCGCATAGGTTTGCGGGACAGTAATATTTTGGATAAGTTTTTCGATAAGTCGTTTTGGGTACTATTTGGGTACTATTTCGGTGGGAATTACGCTTGCTTATGTTCAGCAGGCGTTTTCTTATTGATTACACTTTCCATAATGTTAGCGGCCTGCTTGTCCGCACTTCGGAGAGCATGAGCATATACCCGCATGGTAACATCAGGGTTAGCATGTCCCATTCGTCCGGCAACTGCCCGGACGTTCAGCCCTTCATGGATTAGCAGTGTTGCCGCCAGGTGCCGCAAATCATGGAAGCGGATATGCGGGAGGTTGTGACGCTTCAAAAACTTCTTGAATATGTCCCCTATCGTATCCGGGAATATTGAACCCCCGTTCCATTTCGTAAACACCCATTCTTCGCCTTGCCATAAGTTGCCAAGTCTCATTTTTTGTTCAAGTTGCCATTTACGATAATCTTTTAATAACCGCACAGTGGAAGCCGGAAGGGCAATATCCCGGACCCCCGCTTGGGTTTTAGGTGGCTTCACCTGTACGCCGACTGACGGAATGTATTCCGCCGCTTGTTTAACGTGCAACATACCATTGTTGAAGTCAATATGTTCCCACTGTAAAGCGGCAAGTTCACCCCTTCGGCAGCCGGTGACAAATGCCAATTC
>JAQUCT010000018.1 GCA_028686075.1 Bacillota bacterium | reverse complement strand
GCTCAGGATGACAGGGTTGCTCAGGATGACACGCTAGGGGAAGTAAAGTATCAAGTGCTTTATATATAAAAAGGATTCTTCCTTTTAGTGTAGAAATATTATAGACATATGTTTTGGAGGGATTTGCTTTGAAAAAGGCAGTACGCAAAAAACCCCCCGGGTTTGTTACTCTTAAAATTGTACGGGGCACTACCGAAAACACGCGATCCATAAGGCTGCCCAAGGTCCTTATTAATATAATGCTGGGCTTTTTGACGGCATACCTGCTGTTTGTAGGCGTTATGACCTATAAAACGGGGAACCTCAGCTTTACATACCGGGACAGGCTGGATGACATAAAGGAACTTGAAGACATAAATGAAAACCAGCAGCAGGAGATAGAAACCCTAAACGAGGTCACGGCGGAAGTAAGGGAAAAACTTCAATACCTCGAAGATATGGAAATGAAGGTAAAAGAATTGGTGGGAATAGATGAATAATAAAATAAAGAGGAGGTATACAATGTTTAGCGGTAAAAAAGAAGACACTACTCCAAAATACGATAAGGTAGATACTCTCATAGGGAAGTCCGCCGCGTTTAATGGAAACCTGGAAGCCGAAGGAACGATCCGGGTTGAGGGCATTTTTGAAGGAGAACTCAATATAAAGGGCGATATAGTACTCGGGGATACCGGCAAAATAATAGGCAACGTAATAGGCACCAATGCCAATATAGCAGGCCGGGTGGAAGGCAACGTAAAGGTTAAGGGCCAGCTTCACCTGACCCCATCGGCATATATAGGCGGCGACATTGATGTAGGAAACCTTGTGGTGGATGAAGGAGCAGTATTTACCGGCAAATGCCATATGGGAGACAATTCAACGCTACCCGCTGACGGAAACAAAATAGATTCCAAGCAGGGCATAAAATCGATGACTAAACAGTAGAGCACAGCTCTATTGTTTAGTCCTTTATCCACCTAAGACTGGGCACCGCAGCATATGAATGGAAAGGAAAGGATACCGTGAACAAACTTGACACCACCAAAAGGCTGCTTATATCAGGCCTGCTGGTTTTTATCACCGGCCAGATATACATATATCCTTTCGGCTCCGATTTCCGTTTTTCCCTAAGCCCTATAGTATTCGCCTTTGTGCTTTTATATTTTTCCCGTATGCCGATAATTGCTGCCGCCTTTGTGGTTGCAGTTTCAGTGTTCTCAGGCAGATTTATGCTGGAATACTTAAATAACAGCATGCCTGTTATAGACATTATAGCCAAACACTATCCGGGGGGCATGTTCTACTTTATAAGCGGCCTTTTGTTTTATCTTCTGGATATCCGCAAACACGTGGAAAAACCGCTACTTGCAATAATACTGCTAACCTCCATAGATACCATGGCAAACGTAATAGAACTTATTATCCGGAACCAGATAATGCAGGACTTCTCAGTAGTTTTGTCAAGTCTTTTATTGGTTGCAATCCTTAGAAGCTTTATCGCAGTACTGACGTATTGGTCCATAAGACTTTACAACGTTTTGATACTTAAAAAAGCTCATTATAACAGGTATATAGAACTGTTACTGTTTATATCCAACCTTAAGGCAGAACTCTTTTACCTGCGGAAGTCCATGCAAAATATTGAGAAGGTTATGAACAGCAGCTATTCAATGTATGTACAGATGAACGGCCTCGGAGACTCCGTCGGGCAAAAGGACATAAAACTCTACAAGGAAAAGGCCCTGTCGCTGGCCAAGGACATCCATGAGATAAAGAAGGACTATCAGCGGGTGATAACCGGCGTAGAGAAGCTGCTGCCCAACCCGGTCGAAAGCGAAAAAATGACCCTGTCCGAAATATTTGAAATAATAAAGGATAACAGTAAAAGATACATAGAGAGCATAGGAAAGAGAACAAGCCTTAAATTCCAGTCTCACGACAACCTGATAATAAAACAATACTATTCACTGGTCTCCATACTCAACAACCTTATATTCAACGCAATAGACGCCACGGTTGAAAATGGGGAAATAGCCGTATTAGAGTACATAGAAGGCGACAACCTTATAATAACGGTAACCGACAACGGCAGGGGTATCCCGGCGGATCAACTCAAAGTGATATTCGAACCGGGCTTTTCAACAAAGTATGACCCCAAGACGGGTACAATGTCAACGGGTTTGGGGCTTACCCATGTCAAGTCGCTGGTGGAACACCTAAAGGGCTGTATTTCGGTTAAGTCCGATCCTGGCAGTAGCACTGCCTTTTTAATAAAAATACCTCTGGCCCAATTAACTGGTAAAGGAGAGTGAGAGGAATGCTGAGTTTTTATATAGTGGACGATGATATTGGAATAAGGAAAGTACTGTCCAATATAATTAGCTCAAAATACCTTGGCAGAATAGTGGGAGAGGCGGAGGACGGGCCTACGGCGTATCACAGTATACTGGACCTTAACCCCGACATAGTACTTATGGACCTTTTGATACCCGGCAGTGACGGAATAGAAACAATCAAAAAATTAAAAGAAGCAGGCTGCAGCAGTTATTTTATAATGATATCCCAAGTAGACGCCGAAGATATGATATCTATGGCCTATGAAAGTGGTATCGAGTTCTACATCCACAAACCGATAAACGTAATAGAGGTGCTGTCTATAATTGACAGGGTTCGTGAAATGATAAATCTAAAGAAATCCCTGAATATTATCCACCGAACGGTGGAGGGGCTGGGCGCAAGGGACAGCGAATCTAAAACCGGCAAGTACAAGCTGTCAACCACTTCCTTAGATGCCATCCTTTCGGACCTTGGCATCACCGGTGAAGCAGGCAGTATAGATATAAAGAAAATTATTGAAATAATTCTGCACAAAAAAAACTCTTCGGGAAAATACTTTAATTATAAGCTGAGCAATATGTACGAGCTGCTGAGCAAACACTACTACAATGAAGTAGAAGCGGAACAGTCTTCCGCCGGTGTAAAGGCAATAGAACAAAGAATACGAAGGGCTGTGTCCAAAGCCCTTCAAAACATAGCAACCATGGGTATAGAAAACCCCAATGACCAGAAGTTCACCCGCTATTCCACCTCCCTTTTCGATTTCAAGGAAGTAAAACAAGAGATGGACCTTTTAAGGGACAGGTCGTGCTACCACGGAAAGATAAATGTCAAAAAATTTCTGGAGGGAATAATGCTCCAACTTCTACAGAAGTAACACATAAAAAGCCGGCATATTAAAATGCCGGCTTTTTATGTGTTACTAAAACAGCCCGCCAGTTTTACGCCCCGGCACCGGCGTCAAGCCTTCGGTTGGAAACCTTTTTCCTCTGCATAAGATATCCCACCGCCAGCAATGCAATTCCCATGAAGTCGGTATAGGTACCGGGTATTACCATTAACAGTCCGCCCACAAAGAATATAATACGCTCAATAAAGGACTGGTTAGTGATAAAGAATGCGGAAACGGCAGAAGCCACACCCACTATACCGATAACTGCGGTCACCACTATAAGAATCATACTGCCAACATTTACGTTTATCATCAGAAGTTCCGGATTGTAAACAAATACATAGGGTACCAGGAAGGCCGCTATAGCCAGCTTAAACGCATTGATGCCGGTTTTCAACGGATTTGATTTGGCTATGCCCGATCCCGCAAAGGCTGCCAGTGCAACCGGAGGGGTTACATCGGCTATGATACCGAAATAAAACGCAAACAGATGGGCCGCCAATACCGGGATATCCATCAAAAGCAGTGCCGGTGCGGCTATGGTTGATGTAATAACGTAGTTTGCCGTTGTAGGCACACCCATACCCAGAATAAGGGAAGTAAGCATTGTAAAGAAAAGGGTGAGGAAAAGATTCCCTCCGGCTAAATCCACCAGCGTGGACCCCATCTTAAGCCCCAGACCCGTCTGGGTAACAACCCCGATTATAACACCTGCACAGGCTGTAGCTGCCACAACTCCAAGGGCAGACCTTGCGCCCTGCTCCAGACCTCCTATTATATCTTTAAAGCTTATCCTAGTACTCTTCTTAAGCATTGAACAAACTATTGACAATACTATAGCATAAAGGGCCGCCTTCATAGGCGTTCTGCCCGATACAAGCAGATATATTATTGCGATAAGCGGTATAAGCAGGTGCCCCCTGGACATCAGTATATCTTTAATCTTGGGAAGTTCGTCCCGGTTTAAACCCCTCAGCTTGAGCCGCTTTGCCTCAAAATGAACCCCCGACCAGACACCAAGGTAATATAAAAGTGACGGGATGGCAGCTGCGGAGATAATTCTGACATAGGGTAATCCGGTGAACTCAGCCATCAGAAAGGCTGCTGCCCCCATTATAGGAGGCATAAGCTGTCCACCGGTGGATGCGGTGGCCTCCACCGCTCCGGCAAACTCCCCTTTATAGCCCAGTCTTTTCATCATTGGTATCGTAAAACTTCCGGTACCCACCACGTTAGCCACCGAGCTTCCCGAAATCATTCCCATGCAACCGCTGGAAATAACGGCAACCTTGGCGGGTCCGCCAGAAGCCCATCCGGCCACAGAGTTTGCCAGGTCTATAAAGAATTCTCCCATCCCTGTTTTTTCAAGATAAGCACTAAACAGAATAAACAGGAATATGAAGGTTGATGAAACCCCTAAGGGTATACCGAAAATCCCCTCGGTGGTATAGAACTGGTGCTGTACAAGGCTGGTAAATTTTACTCCCCTGTGGGCCAGCTGTCCCGGTATATGACGCCCCACCAAAGCGTATATAAGGAATATAATGGCTATGATGACCATGGGCCAACCCACCACCCTGCGGGTTATTTCCAGTATAAGCACTATTGCAATTATTCCTACTATGAAGTCCAGTGTTGTAACCCTTCCGGCCCTTAAGACCAGTTCCTGATAGTTCACCACAATATACATCGGAACCGAAGCGGCTATAACTGCCATGGCCACATCAAAGGGGTGGAATTTATCCCTCGGCCAACTCTTCCGCGCCGGGTACAATAGAAATATTAGGGAAAAACCAAAGGATAAGTGTATAGACCTTTGTATCATCGCATCCAGCACGCCAAAAACAGCCGTATAAAGCTGGAAAAGTGAAAAGGTTATCGCAATAGCAGCAATAAGCTTTGCGCCAAAACCAGCCATAACACGGAAATCCGATTCCTTGTCGAACTTCCTCAGTATATCTTCATTGTTTGTTACAACTTCCGGGTTGTTTTTATTTTCCATATTTACGCCCCTTTCCTGCCAAGTCTTAACCATTTGAACGACCATTTGTCAACTGCTTTAATTTCAAGAGGACTTTCAGGCTCTGTAAGCTCAAATAAAAGATAGGTGTCTTCACCTATGGTTATGGTGTGCTCCGGTATGGGTGAGACTATCATATTGATGCTCTCAAACTCCCTATCGAATTTTAGAACAAACTCACCGTCAGCTATTTCCAGGGTCCCGTTTTCATAGTCATAGGGCATCCCCACTCCCAGAGAGCGATACCTTAGCTCCTTTAGAACCAGAGTATTGTCATCCCGGATTTGATAAACCTCATGAACCGGGGTATGATGCACAGAATGTATAAACGAAAGCGTAAAAACCCCGTCCGGAACTGCTATTCTATGCTCCTCTTGCCCCTGCCCGTACTTTAGTATCAGAACCTTCTCCTTGCCAATTCCGCAGCCGACCAGTGCAATGACTATTAGAATTATTAAGACTGTGCCCGTAAGTTTCAAACGCTGTCCCATAAAATCAGAGCATTGGATTCCTCCAATGCCCAGACCCCCTCTTCTGAGATGTATGAAATGCGATGCGGGATGTGGGATTTTAGTTTTGCTCCGAAGAAATACCAAAGCTCACACCTCCCACATCACACTTCCCATTTCCCAAATGAGTGTCCCCTTTTCTCTACTCGTTGAAGTACTTGTCAGCACCAGGATGCAATTCTATTCCCATTCCGTCAAGGCCGGTTTCGGGCTTAATCTTTTCTCCTGCGGTAGTATGGGCCACCTTCATCCTGTCATGGTTGTCATACATGGTCTTAAGCATATTGTAAGCAATGTCTTCATCCAAACCAGCGTCTATTGCAAGCATAGCCTGAACTGCAACTGTTTTTATGTCTTCGTCTATTCCGGAATAAGTGCCACCTGGAACAATAATCTTTGTATAGAAGGGATATTTTGCGATAAGACCATCGGCCATATCGTCTTCAACAACAACCAGCTTAACATCATGCTGTGCACCGATATCCTGTATAGCTGCTGTAGGATGGCCTGCTGTTACGAATGCCACGTCAACGTTACCGTCTTTCAGGTTGTTGGCAGCTTCTGCGAAGGACAGGTACTGAACTGTTATATCATCATAGGTGATCCCTGCTGCTTCCAGGATCTGACGGGCGTTTGCCTCGGTACCGCTTCCGGCTGCGCCCACGGCAACCCTCTTTCCTTTAAGGTCTGCAACGGTTTCTATACCCTTGCCTTCAATCGTAACTATCTGGATTGTTTCCGGATACAGAATGCAAAGTCCTCTAAGGTCTGCATATTTGTCACCCTCAAACATCTCGGTACCGAATGCCGAATAATAAGCTATGTCGTTCTGTACCATTATTACGTCAGCTTCACCGTCGCGGAGCAAATTTATGTTTGCTACCGATGCACCGGTACTCTGAGCGGTGGCATTTACTCCCGGAATGTTCTTGTTCCAAATGTCAGCCATACCACCGGCCAGTGGATAGTAGGTTCCTGCGGTTCCACCGCTGGCGATGTTAATAAACACCTGCTCGGACGGAGCCTGCTCTTCGCCGTTTTCTTCACCTGCCGGTTCTTGCGTAGCAGGGGTACTGCAACCTACCAATGCCACTATCAACAAACACGACATTAACACTAATAACAGTTTCCTATTCATTAAGACCCTCCATTCAATTTGAATTTCTGTACTAGTATAATTCTTCAGCCTTCTTCAAAGTCCTGTTGGTACTTTACGGTACTTCCCGTTACTTTTTGTAGGTAATGTCGTACCGTTTACCGTATTATCTTATCTCTGATACAAATTGTTCCATCCTATCCAGACCTCTCTTAATCTGCTCCATAGAGGTTGCATAGGACATCCTTATATAGGTGTCATCCCCAAAGGCAGCACCCGGTATCACGGCGACCTCTTTGTTTTCCAGCAATAGTTTCGTGAACACCAGAGATGAATCTATTGTTTTTCCTCCGTAGGACTTGCCCAGCAGGCCCTCAAGGCTTATGTACACGTAAAAGGCACCCTCCGGCTTAACGTATGTAAGGCCGCTTATGCCATCCAGCCTTTCCAAGGCATATTTCCTGCGATTGTCGTATTCCTTGGCCATTTGGGTTATTATGGTCTGGTCACCCTTAAGGGCCGCCTCTCCGGCATACTGTGCTATAGAACTTGGATGGGATATGGCATGTACCTGTATGGTGCCCATAGCCTTAATAATGTCAGGCTCCGCCGCCGCATAGCCCAACCTCCAGCCCGTCATCGCGTAGGCCTTGGACATCCCGTTTATTAGAATTGTGAGGGATTTTATACTATCACCCAGCGAAGCGATGCTTACATGGGTCATTCCGTCATATACAAGCTTTTCGTATATCTCATCCGAGATGACAAATATGTCCTTTTCCACCGCTACCGCCGCTATTTTCTCCAGTTCTTTTCGAGAATACACCACTCCAGTAGGATTGGATGGGGAATTAAGTATAATGGCCTTGGTACGGGGAGTAATGCTGTCTTCAAGCTGTCGGGCGGTTATCTTAAAACTGTTTTCCTTTAAAGTTTTGACTATTACCGGTTTCCCTCCGGCTATGGTTACCATCTCAGGGTAACTCACCCAATAGGGCAAAGGGACTATAACCTCATCCCCGGGGTCGCATATGGCCTGAAACGCCGTGGACAGTGAATGCTTGGCACCGCTTGAGAGTATTATCTGGTTATAGCTATAGTCCAGACCGTTATCCTCCTTAAGTTTCTTTGATATTTCCTTTCTCAGTCCGTCTATTCCATAGGCTGATGTATACCTTGTTTTGCCCTCCCGGATGGCCTTCACCCCCGCATCCGCTATAAATTCAGGGGTATCGAAATCCGGCTCGCCGGCACCGAAGCCCACTATGTCCCTTCCTTCCTCCTTCATCTTTTTGGCCTTGGCTGTTATGTCAATTGTCATTGATGGAGTAAGCCTGCCTGCAAGTTTTGAAATTTGTGGCATTACTATTACCTCCTTTTAAAATGATCCTAACCAGCACTCATTATGCTTATTATAATACATCCACAGTATAAAAGTAACATCGTATATTATATATAACGTGAAAAAGATTATACACATATGTAACTTTATTAACGCGTTGTATGTTAGCATTGATTAAAAAGTTGATTGGTTCTATAATTTTATATACAGATATAACCAATGAACAGTACCTGTGAGGTAGTCTGTGACCTGTGACCTATAAGCTTTACCCAAAAACTAGTACCTATGATTAGAGGTGTAATAAATGATAAGAGTATTGATCGCAGATGATGAAGCCCCGGCCAGGGAAGAACTGAGTTTCTTAATAAGCAGATTGGCGGGTTTCCAGGTTATCGGGGTTGCCTCAAGCGGCAGTCAGGCGGTATTCCTTATAAAGGAACTACACCCCCAGGTGGTATTTCTGGATATCCAAATGCCGGGTTTAAACGGCCTTGAGGTCTCAAAGGCCCTCGCATCCCTTGACCCGAAGCCGCTTATAGTATTTGTCACCGCCTATGACGAATACGCCCTAAACGCATTCGATGTCGAAGCAGTGGACTACCTGCTTAAACCGGTAAGCGACGATCGGCTTTTTAAAACGGCCAAAAGGCTTAAGGAACTCTTGCAACCCAGGCTTGCGGACAGAATCAAAACGCTGCTTTCAGACAGGGAAAAAGAGCTAAACCTAAAGCGCATACCGGTGGAAAAAAACGGCAGAATAAGGCTTTTGGAGCCCAGGGAGATATTATGTTTTTTCGCCGACCAGGGCTATATAATCGCCAGGACCGGGGCCGGTGACTTCATAACAAATTTTACCCTAAACGAACTAGAGGAAAGAATCGAGCGGAACACCTTCTTCCGCTGTCATAAAAGCTACATCGTCAATTTAGACTATATAAAAGAGATTATTCCCTGGACCTACAGTTCCTATAAACTTATAATGCACAACAACGATGAGATACCGGTAAGCCGGCAAAAGTCCAAAGACCTCGCTACAATGCTGGGGCTTTAAAAACATACAAACCCCCATGTTGCATCTTGCAGACGTATAGTGCAGTATAGCCTAAATGAATAAACATTCGGACTATATTGTTCTATAATATACTTAGAATAATATATAAATATACGTGCTTTTGTCATAGTAACAAAATGGATTCACACTTAATCGTAATGGCTGGTGATACATGTTTCACTGCAATCCTCTTTAGACTGCCGTTACGCAACCGTTTCTATGAAGGAGGTGATAATTTCAAAACACGTGTTTCCTTTGAAATACAAATTTAAAGGAGGTATACCATGAACTCATTAGTAGTCATTCTTATCAGTATTGTCTGTTTCATAATTGCATATGTGACCTATGGCGCATGGCTGGCCAAACAGTGGGGAGTTGACCCCAATAGAAAAACCCCGGCCCACACAAGGGGTGACGGTGTGGACTACGTGCCTGCCAAGGCCCCGATACTTTTGGGTCACCATTTCGCATCCATAGCGGGAGCCGGTCCTATAACAGGTCCTATAGCAGCAGCTATATTCGGCTGGGTACCCGTTCTGCTGTGGATAATCGTAGGAAGTATATTCTTCGGAGGCGTACAGGACTTCGGTGCCCTGTTCGCATCGGTAAGGCACGACGGTAAATCCATCGGTGAAGTAATAGAAGCCAATATGGGTAAAACCGGCAAAAAACTGTTTGCCGCCTTTGCATGGCTAACCCTGCTGCTTGTAATAGCAGCCTTCACCAACATAGTTGCCAATACCTTCGTAGCCGTCCCAGCCGCTGCCTCCGCATCCATGATGTTCATCGTGCTTTCGATTGGTTTCGGCTATTTTGTTTACAGAAAAGGTGCTCCGCTGGGCATAAGCAGCGTAATAGGGGTAGTTCTGCTGTTTATATGTATAGCCCTCGGAAATGTGTTCCCGATGGTACTAAGCTGGAATACCTGGGTTGGAATACTGATGATATATATATTCGTTGCATCGGTTACCCCGGTATGGATACTGCTGCAGCCCAGGGACTACCTGAACTCTTTCCTGCTGTATGCAATGCTGATCGGTGCGGTACTCGGTCTTCTTATATCAAGGCCGGCAATGGTTTCCCCCGCCTTTACAACCTTTAAGGTAGGAAATCAGTGGCTGTTCCCCATGCTGTTCGTAACGGTGGCCTGTGGTGCCATATCCGGTTTCCACTCCCTGGTTGGCTCGGGTACCACCTCCAAACAGGTGGATAACGAAATGGATACCAAACTGGTGGGTTATGGCTCCATGCTTATAGAGGGTGCTCTGGCAACGATAGCCATAATAACCGCAGCATATATTGGTGCCGACAAGTTTGCTGACCTTGCAGCAAACGGCGGCCCCACAAACGTATTCTCGGACGGTATAGGAAACTTCATGACCAGTTTCGGAATACCCTTCAATATAGGTAAATCCTTCGTAGCCCTTGCGGTATCGGCCTTTGCCCTTACCAGCCTTGACACCGGAACAAGGCTTGGCCGCTTCATAATGCAGGAGTTCTTCTATGACGCTTCCAAGGAAAAACAAAACCCCTTCTGCAACCGCTATGTTTCCACTTTGGTAACGGTTGTGCTGGGTGGATGGCTGGCAATGACCAGCTGGAGCGTAATTTGGCCTATATTCGGTTCCGCAAACCAGCTGCTTGCAGGCCTTGCACTGCTTTCGGTGGCAGTATGGCTTAAGAAGAGCGGCAAGAATTACAGCATGTTCATGATACCTATGACCTTCATGATGATAGTAACGCTGCTGGCACTTATTCAGCTGATCCAGGCCAACATAGCTGCAGGAAACCTCATCCTTGTGGTCTTCCCGGCACTTCTGTTCGTGCTTGCAATAGTGTTGGCAGTACAGGGCTATAAGATAATCGCAGAAAAAACCGAAGCCCCGGTTAAGAAATAAAAATAGATAGTAAGCTTTAAACCACAGAGGACAGGCGAATCGCCTGTCCTCTGTGGTTTAAGCCCTAAAAGGTGCAATCGTACACCGCTTTAACCCTGAACCGCCATGGAAGGTTGTTATGGAATCTACAAATCAGCTGTTTCTTCGATCTAGCTATCCCAGCCACCGGATAATGATTTAGTATAATACGGCGTTTATTGTATGTAGGTCATCGGGCATTCTTTCAAAATAATGAAAAACGGCTGATTGGACCGATATATCACCGGCTGCTACATCTTTACCCAATCCGTTAATTGCTGTTATACCAACAAAAATAATTGTAATTACGCAAACAGCTAAAAGGGCTTTTTCACCATTTGTTTTAAACATTCATTTACCTCCCCTTATATTGTTACCTTGCTTCTTCGGAATGACAGATAATAGAATGTAATATTATTAATGCGTTGTATATAGTATCATGATACCATAAAATAACTGTTTGTTCATAATACTACAACTGCTCCGCCCCGATTTATGGCGGTATTCAAAAGGTTTTTAATTCAAGACCTTCTTTATCTCCTCCACCGAAGCCACCTTGCCCATGACCTTGACCTGTTCGTCCACCACAAGAGCTGGTGTCCTCATTACTCCATACCCAACTATTGCCTTTATATCTTCTACCTTTTCCACTGATGCGTCAATGCCAAGTTCTGCAACTGCCTTTCTGGCGTTTTCCTCAAGTTTTTTACAGTTTTTGCATCCTGTGCCCAATATTTTGATTACCATCAGAATCCCTCCTTATCATTAAAATCCTAACCCCATACCGAACCGAAAATCATACCGGATATGGTGGCCATAATTACCACCAGCGTAATGTAAACAATCGTCTTTTTGGTGCCTATAACGCTGCGTATGACCAGCATACTGGGCAACGACAATGCAGGTCCAGCAAGCAGGAGTGCCAGCGCCGGGCCGTTTCCCATGCCTGCTCCGATAAGTCCCTGGAGGATAGGCACCTCGGTCAGTGTGGCAAAGTACATAAAAGCTCCCGCCACCGATGCAAACAGGTTGGCTCCGAGGGAATTGCCCCCAACCAGAGAGTTAACCCACTGCGAGGGAATAATACCTTCGTTACCGGGACGTCCCAGCAGGAAACCGGCCGCCAGTACCCCGCCAAACAATAGAGGCAATATTTTTAGGGCAAAGTCCCATGTGGAAGAGTACCACTCTTTTAGTTCCTCCCCGTCATACCATCTGAAAGCCGATACCAAGGTCACGGCAAGGAAAATACCCGCAATAACCCATTTAGCCGCAAATATTGCCGCCCATATTCCGGTGGTTTCAATCGGTCTTGCCCAGTTTGCAAACACCAAAAATCCAACCATGGAAGCGAAAAAGACTATGTCCTTCCAAATAGGCCGTCTCTGTTCCACATCCCGTTCAAACATACCCGCATCCTTTTCGGTACGCATCCTTTCCTCCTTACGGAATATAAGGTGCATCAAAAGCCCTATTATTATGCTAAAGACCACCGCTCCGACTGCCCTCGCGATACCAAGCTCCGGTCCTAAAACCCTTGCCGTGATTATTATGGCAAGTACGTTTATTGCCGGTCCCGAGTATAGAAAAGCGGTTGCCGGTCCAAGCCCTGCACCCCTCATGTAAATCCCGGAAAAAAGCGGCAGCACAGTGCAGGAGCATACCGCCAGTACAGAACCGGATACCGAAGCTACCGAATAGGACATCCACTTCTTTGCCAACGGGCCCAAATACTTCATGACCGAATCCTGCGAAATGAATACCGAAATGCCCCCGGCTATGAAAAATGCCGGTACAAGGCAAAGCAGCACGTGTTCCCTGGCGTATTCGTGCAGCATTGCAAAGGACTCGACCAGGGCTCCTTTAACCCTTGGGTCAGATGCAGGCAGAAAATAGGCGATCAAAAACACGCCCACGATTAATAAAAACTTTCTACGTTCGCTCATTTTGTATACCTCCATTATTATGCCTACATATTATCCAAAACTTTACTCTTCTCCTCATGCCGTTCTTTTATTATTCTGTCCACACAGTTTAGAAATACGTTTACGCAGGGCGTGTTAAGGCTGTAATAAACCTGCAGGCCTTCTTTCCGGGTCTCTACAATCCCTGAGCCTCTCAAAATAGCAAGGTGTCGGGATACGCTTGACTGTTTTTCTTCCAGATAATCCACTATATCACAGACGCACTTTTCACTATCCGTTAGGTAATCCACTATTGCAAGCCGTACAGGATGCGAAAGGCTCTTTAATACCTCCGCCCTGTATCTATAAAGCTGTATATTGTCTTTATACATTTTGTTCACCTCGCTCGTATTTCACTATATTACTATATTGTAATATACCATACCAAATAATCCCCGTCAATATCCAATTTCGTTGGGATTTAACGGGGAAATATCTTCTACTACACCTTAAACGATAACCTCTTCGGCGGCCATCGGTACATAGCCTTCCGAATAATTGGGTATAAACATTGAGATATGCGTTCCTTTACCTTTATGACTTTCAATTTTCAGCCCGTAATCGTTTCCGTACATATTTTTGAGCCTTTTGTCTATATTCTTAAGGCCAATCTTTTTGTGGGGACCGCTGCCCTCCTGTTCCAGCACGCTTTCAATGTCAAACCCCACTCCATCATCCTGCACATATATATGAATGCCCCCTTCGCCGCCAGTTACACCTATTACCACGGTGCCCCCCTCTTCCTTGGGGGCAAGTCCGTGCTTAATGGAGTTTTCCACCAGTGGCTGCAAAAGCAGCGGCGGGATATGGCAGTTTATATCCTCCTGTATCTCAAATTTTACGTTGAGCCGGCTGCCAAACCTGGCCTTTTCTATATTTAAATAGGATTTGATATTCTTAATCTCGGTATAAAGGTCTATATTTTCACCATTATGGCCCAGGTTGTTCCTTAAAATGTCCCCAAGGTCTATAAGGAGCTTTCTGGCCGTACCGGGGCTAATCCTGCAGTAAGACACTATGGTGTTTAGGGCGTTGAACAAAAAATGCGGATTTATCTGGGCCTGCAGTGCTTGGAGTTCTGCCTTTGCCAAAAGGCGCGACTGCTCTTCTATTTTGCTGAGTTCCAACTGTGTGGAAAAAAGCTGCGCCAGGCCGAAGGCCAGTTCCTCCTCAACCCATCCTATGCTGCCCCTGCCCTGTTTAAAAAGCACCAGACTTCCCACTATTACGTTTCTTTCCTTAAGGGGAACCGCTATTATGGTCTGGGCCCTGCCGTCGGGTCCTAAGGTACTCACCGTATTGTTTTCCCCCTTTGTGATGGCATCAAGTATCGCAGTATTATCTATGGGCCTGTCGGTAACCAAGTTAGTGCTTATACTGCCGTAAAAGGACAGTACTTTTTTTGTATCAGTAATGGAAACTCCGTCTATATCCGTCATGCTGAGGATTATCTTGGTGGTCTTGGCGGCAGACAGATTATTGAGCCCCTTTCTTAAAAAGGGCAGTGTTTTATTGGCAATATTAAGTGCCAGCTGGGCATTCATAGCGGCGGTCTTCTCCTGCTCCCCGAATATGTTGTTAATAAACAGGATTGACACAACCATACCTATGGAGTTTATAACCGTCATGGGTATAAAAATTATCTTTACAACCTCAATGGCTACGCTCAGTGGAGAAGCCAGTAGTAGTATCATCATCATTTCCAGCATTTCTGCCGCTATTACCGCTGTGAGGGGATACCTGTAATTTATGGTCTTGTTGCCCGACCTACGGTGCAGGTACCCTCCTATACCGCCCTGTATAACCGTTGATATTCCACAGGCCACCGCCGTAAAACCCCCTATATTAATCGCCCACCGGTGTATTCCCGCGATAAGGCCTGCGCCAATACCCACAACAGGGCCTCCCAGAATACCCGCAATCATAACCGCTATTATTCTGGAGTTGGCTATGGAACCCATAATGGGCACACCGAAATAGGTTCCCAGTATACCTATTCCTCCGAAAATGAGTGCCAGCAGTATGCGCTCGTAGGGGGATATTACCTTTTTGAGAATTAGTTTTTTGAATACGCTAATCCTGGAAAGGAAAAACACAAGCATAATTATTATGCCCAGTTTGTTTGCAAGATTGCCCACAACCTCCATTATTACCGACGCCATATCAACACCCTCTTTCCAGTTGTCGATGCCCGTGACACTAAAGCTCTGCCTTGAAACTAGTACCTAGTACCCATATATAACGTGATAAAGACTTTACACAGCTGTCATCCTGAGCGAAGCGAAGGATCTTGCGAAAGACAAATCAAGATCCTTCAGTCGTTCCTCCTTAAGGATGACACATCATATGAAACTTCATTAACACTTTATATATAGCACCTAGCACCTGTGATCTGTGATCTGTAATAATTATATCATAATAACTACCCTACTTATAGACTACCAATCGACAAATTTGAATGAATTTACATCAAATAGTCCCTTATCGGTAATTTTTAGGCTGGGTATAACCGGCAGTGCCATAAAGGAAAGGGTTATAAATGGGTCAATGTCCGGATGCACTCCCATATCCCTTACTCTTTCAATCAGAACCTCTAGAATCTTTTTTACCTCCCCGGCAGGCCTGTCGGTCATAAGCCCCGCCACTGGCAACGGCAGGCTCAGCACATCCCCGTTCCTGCCGTCAGCTACGCAGTAGCCCCCGCCGCATTCCTTAAGGGCCATCACCGCCCGCATCATCAGCCGGTCGTCATCACCGACAACTATTACATTATGGGAATCATGGGCAACCGAGGAGGCTATGGCTCCATTCCTTAGCCCAAGACCGCGGATAAAGGCGGCGGATACATTCCCTGTGCCCCTGTGCCTTTCCGCTACCGCTATTTTTAGTATATCGCTCCCCGGTGGAGGTACCAATACACCGTCTTTGACATCCATCTCATGGTATTCAAAACCGGTCTCTATGGAACCGGGCAGTACCCTAATTACAGGTGCCCTTAAGTCTTTACCCCTTATCTCAAGGTCCTCCGGCCCAAGGGGGGCCATGTTTATAGAGCTGCCCCCGGGTGCGGGACTAAATCCCCCCGGCCTGTCCTCCAGCATACGACCCCCTTTCGCTACCCTTTGTCCCAGTACAAATACCTCTTCCACGTTAAATTCTTTGAGGTTGTCCACCACCGCCAGGTCTCCTCTGTAGCCGGGAGCAACCGCGCCCTGACCCTTAAGGTTATAGCACCGGGCCGGATTTATCGTTGCCAGCCTGATAGCGGTAACCGGGTCAAGGCCAAGAGCTATGGACTTTCGTATGCAATGGTCTATATGACCCTCGGTCATAATATCCTCAATATGCCTATCATCGGTGCAGAACATGAATTTCCACCAGTTGTTAAGGCTCACAGCGGGCAGAAGGCTTTCCAAATTCTTTGCTGCGGTGCCCTCCCGTATGGCAACATACATACCGAGGCGTATCCGCTCTTTGGCCTCCTCCGCGGTAATGCATTCATGGTCGGTTGATATTCCCGCCAGACAATACGCACCAAGGCTGTCCCCCGACAGGCCGGCACCATGTCCGTCTACAACCCGTCCCGCGGCGGCGGATATTTTGGCCAGCACCTCCGAGTCCCCGGCAAGGACACCGGGATAATTCATCATTTCCCCAAGGCCGAGTATGCCTTCCCTGTCCAAAAGTACCCTTATGTCCCCGGCGGTTATTTCCGCGCCGCTGGTTTCAAAGGAAGTCGCCGGAACGCAGGAGGGCACCATTATATGAACGGTAAGGGGAAGGCCTCTGCTTACCTTTATCATATATTCTATGCCCGAAACGCCAAGCACGTTGGCTATCTCATGGGGGTCGGCTATCACTGAGGTTGTACCCCTGGCGGCAACAACTGATGCAAATACCGGCGGAGTCACCATGGCGGATTCTATATGTACATGGGCATCTATAAACCCTGGGCAAATTATTTTGCCGTCAAGGTCCATCTCCTCAATCCCTTCAAACCGCCCAACACCGGCAATGTATCCCTCCTCCAGTGCCAAGTCCCCTTCTTCTATGTCCCCGGAGAATACATTTACAATACTGCCGTTTTTAAGTACCAAAGCCGCTCTTCTTTTTTTGAGGGCAACCTCCATAAGCTTTTCAGGAACAAAGCCCATATAACTCCCTCCAATCTTTTTAAAAGGCCCCCCTGCAAAGCAGACGGGCCCATTCCTTAAGCAGCATTTTTGCACAAGCGATTATTCATGAAGGCTGAAATCATTTAACTACACAAAGAATATAAATCTAATCACAAAGAAAATACCCAGTATAAGCATTACCGGCGAAACGTCCTTGTACCTTCCCGAAACCAACTTTATAACAACATAGGACAGCACGCCCATAACCAGGCCTTCGGCTATGCTGTAAGTAAGAGGCATAAGTATTATTGTCAGGAAAGCCGGGATGGCTTCGGTGTAGTCCGACAAGTCTATTTTTAAAACCGGCTCCATCATGAACAGCCCAACCAGTATAAGGGCCGGGGCGGTAGCCTGTCCCGGGATTGCTGCAACTATCGGCGAGAAGAAAAGCGCCAGAAGAAACAATACGCCTGTAACCAGCGATGTAAGCCCTGTTTTTCCGCCTTCCGCAACCCCCGATGCACTCTCCACATAGGTTGTAACAGTACTGGTTCCCAGGGCTGCACCTGCTATAGTACCTACTGCGTCAACTCCCAATGCTCTGTTGATTCTTGGGAGTTTGCCATCCTTATCCAGCATTTTGGCCTTTGAAGCCACGCCTACCAGCGTGCCCATCGTATCGAACAGGTCAACAAAGGTAAAGGTAAATATTATTGGTATTAACCCTACATTTAAAACAGCTTTGAAATCCATCTTCATAAATATCGGTGAAATGCTTGGCGGAGGGCTTACTATGCCTTCGGGCCATGGAACTATTCCGAATACCATTCCCACCACCGAAGTAGAAAGTATGCTTATAAGCAACGCTCCTTTTACGCCCCTTGCCAGCAGCAGGCCTGCAACAACCAGCCCGAATAGAGAAAGAAGCACTCCCGGGTCATGGAAATTACCTATGGTAAGATACGTATCGGGGTCTGCAACCACTATTCCAGCCTGGGTGAAACCTATAAAGGCGATAAACAGACCTATACCAACGCTGGTAGCCAATTTCAAGTTCATAGGAATGGCATTGAACAGCGCTTCCCTTGCAGTAGTCAGCGTTAGTAAAAGGAATATGATACCGTTTATAAATACTGCAGCTAGGGCGGCCTGCCAGCTAATCTGCAGTCCTCCTAACACCACGCCAAAGGCGAAAAAGGCATTAAGTCCCATACCGGGAGCCAGGGCGAAGGGATAATTCGCATAAAGTGCCATAAAAATGGTAGCAAAGGCACTGGCAATACAGGTGGTGGTTATAAGAGCACCAAAGTCCATCCCGGTCGCGCTTAATATCCCCGGGTTTACCATAATTATGTAGCCCATCGTCATAAATGTGGTTATTCCTGCAACTACTTCGGTCTTAACATTGGTATTGTGTTCAGAAAGCTTGAAATACTTTTCTAACACCATTATACCTCCTCGTCTGTAATGTAATTTATTTATAATTCCGAACGTCACACCAATATTATACATTAATAGTCCGTGCTAATCCATACTTTTTTAGAAATTTTGCCGAATTGTTCACTTTTTTATCTTCCATCGGTCCAAAGATAAGGGCTGATCACCGGTAGTTGCTACATTCTAGTTTAATTTCTCCACCTATGTTGATTATTATCACAAAAAAACTATGCCGGCTGCATCGCCCGGCATTTAATAAGGAGACTATTCCTATATGTCCTTTTTCCAGCACTAATATCCCATGGTATCACCAAGGGAATCATCATCGTCTATCCAGTCCTGCACCTCTATAACCCCGAACAGGTCTTTGCTGTCTCTTATAATCACGTTTCTTATTCCAGCATTTATTATTAGCCTTTTGCACATGGTACAGGAGCTGGCATTCCGGACCAATTCCCCGGTATCCATATCCCTGCCCACCAAGTATAAAGTAGAATCCAGCATATCTCTTCTTGAAGCCGAGATAATACAGTTTGCCTCAGCGTGAACGCTTCTGCATTTTTCGTAGTTTTGACCCCTGGGTATATTAAGCTTTTTCCTGGTACAATACCCAATATCACAACAGTTAGCTCTTCCCCTCGGGGCTCCCGTATACCCGGTTGAAATTATTTCATCATTTTTGACAATAATAGCTCCGTAGTTTCTACGCAGGCAAGTCCCTCTTTCGAGGACGGTTTCTGCAATATCTAAGTAATAATTATGCTTGTCTCTCCTTTCCATATTCTCCCCCTTTACAGTAGGTATTTAACCGTTGGCTGTTTCCCTATTAATTCTAGCAGTACTTGGCTGTATAATCAATCCCGTGCGACCTGCCTGGAAATACCTTTGGAATTTAAATAAAGGACCTGCCCACGGGCGGCAGGTCCTTTATCAGTGGATACCGTTTCTCATATTGTTTTCATACTTATCCAGAAGCTCCCTGATTCTCCTTGACTGCAGACCCGTCTGCTCGGCGAACTCCTGAAATGCTTCCTTCACCTCGTTATCATCCACCTGTTTTGAAAAGGTCTCCAGGTCTCTTACCCTTTCTTGCGAATCCAAAGCCATTTTAAGCAAAACATCCCTTGTATTCATTAAACAAAAAACACCTCCTGACATTTGGCTGCTTATAATATTCTTTCATAATTACGGATTTTATATGTATTGGATGTTATGCCCTTTATCCGTTACCTTTCAAGCGATCAGTCAAATTTTTAAGAATTCTTGCAGTAATACCCCATATAATACGCCCGTTGTAACAATAAAAACAAACCGGATAGGTTCCCACTCCCCAGTTATAGCCCTCTCCGTTAGGTATCAGTTCAAAGGGGAACTCCTGGGGTATTTGAAGCTTTGTGGCCGCCTGATAGCATTCCGGCTCGGTTTCCAGAAAAAAGTCCAAAGGCACCGCAAACACTTCGTCCACCTCATCGGGGGACCCCTTGATACGGTCGACATAGGGTTTTTTTATCTCTCCCACAAAGGGATATATTATATAGTTAAAGGGTGTAACAAGGTAATCCAGAGGGCCGAATACCAAAACGGCTTCTTCCGGTATGGTAAGCTCCTCCGAAGTCTCTCTTACAGCTGCCCCGAGCGGAGTCTCGCCCTTCTCCTTCCTGCCCCCGGGCAGACTAATTTCCCCAGGTTGTTTTTTAAGGGTAGATGCCCTCATTTCCAGCAGCACCAAGCAGTCATCTTCTATATCAATAAGGGGCACCAAAACGCCGAAAACCTGGTATTCTCCCTCCGGTCCTGTCTTACCATCCTTAATAAACCTTTTTACCTCTTCCGCCTTCACCGCACTCCCTCCTAAAACCTACATTCTATTATATATTATTTTAGGCTTTTCTCAATAAACAGAGTTCTTAATTTCAGAGGGAGCAGTTGCATTTACTATATCAACTGAGGTTATAATTAAATAAAGACCCTTCAGTCGTTCCTCCTTCAGGATGACACATCTTATATAACTTTATTAATGCGTTGTATATAGTAAAAGCACCCTGAATGGTTTAGCTTGAAAACAAAATTTCCAGCAGTTCATGCTGGGTTATAGACCCGAAGTAGGAAGCAAGGTCTAGTCCTTCCATGGCTTCTTCAACTGTTTTTCGTTGGTATTTCAAACCCATAAGCCTTACCTCAACGTCCTCGGTTTCCAGTATACCCAGATAATCCCCATAAAATTTGCATTCCTTGATCAGGCCTTCTTTGATATGGATAAACACCCCTACTTTTCCACCGGGGAAACGCTTTTCAAAGCGGTAATTGAACGGAGGAGATTTACCGTAAGTCCAGTCCCAGGATGCAAATTTGCGCCGAGCGGTTTCCGATACCCGAAGAAGCTCCTTTTCAGAAAGGCTGATCTCTTCGGAGCGGTAATCGTCGGATAGCCTTCTTTGAAGGAGGCCCCGGAATTCATCTATGGTCATATTCTCCTTCAAAAACTCTCGGATGTTACCCACCCGGCTTCGGATGGACTTTATGCCCTTGGACTCGATCTTGTCTAAGGATACATTTAAGGCTTCCGCTAGATCGCTTATATTCACATCAAAAAGCAGGGTGCCATGCTGTAGAAACCTTCCCCGATACAACCTTTGTGCATTACCGGATATTTTCTTGTTATAAGCGACTATATCATTTCGACCCATGAGCATAGCATCCACACCTAATTCTTTAAGCACCTTTATAACCGGGCTTGCAAAAATAGAAAAGTCTATAGTCATCCCCGGGCCCATCCGGGATATGAAGGTGAAATTCAGGTTGCCCAGATCGTGATAGACCGCACCTCCCCCAGAGATTCTTCTTACTACCTTGATGCCCCGCTCCTTAACAAAATGCTGGTTGATTTCCTCCAGGGTGTTCTGGTTTTTCCCTACGATGATGGAAGGCTCGTTTTGCCAAAGCATAAAATAATCTTCCCCTGGGTTCACATGCATCAGGCAATATTCCTCCAAGGCAATATTGAAAAAAGGATCGGTACAGTTATTTATTATGTATCTCATAGTATCCTCACTTTTATATTCATATTTGCAAAACAGCCTTCAGTCGCAATGGCAACAAAAGGCTGTTTTAAATAAGGACCCCACAGAATCAGGGTTGCAACTGATATCGAAAGATCAATATGTTTTCCCCTTTCCTCTCCTTGATGTCAGCTTTTAATATTTTTGCCGTCTTCCCGTCGTCCAACTCGATTTGGGTGCCCTCTATTGTTGTGATATAGTTCTTTAGCCCTTCAACCTGATCTAGGTTCACTTCTTCCTTGACGCCCCATGCGCCCGCAAGCACGCTTGCAGGGTCTCAGGTGGAGCAGGCTTTTTCAGTCCTTTCTTTCAGCGAAACAATAATGGCGTCCCTAAAAGCCTTCTGGTAGTTTCCGTCTGCTGCAAACACCATAGCACCTCCCGTGATTCTATATACAATGCATAATAATATTACATTCCTTTACCTGTCATTCTGAAGAAGCAAAGCCCTAAGAATCTGACTTTTGCCATTTCAGAACCGGTTTCCTGGCTGCCAGAACTTCATCTATCCTGCGTACCGGGGTATTGTGGGGAGCCTCTTTAAGGAGAACAGGGTTTTCTTTGGCTTCCCCTGCAATACTTATCATAGCCTCTATGAATTCGTCTAAAGTTTCACGGCTTTCGGTTTCCGTAGGCTCAATCATCATGGCTTCGCGAACGATCAACGGGAAATAAACCGTAGGTGGATGGTATCCATAATCTATGAGCCTTTTTGCGATATCCAGGGTAGTCACTTCACCGGCTTCGTCTTTGATGCCCCCAAGCACGAACTCATGCATGCAAATTTTGTCGATAGGCAGCTTATAATATTTCTTCAGCCGACTCATCATATAGTTTGCATTCAAAACCGCATTATGGCTTGCATGTTTCAACCCCTCTGCGCCCATGGCTAATATGTAGGTATATGCACGAATCATGACACCAAAATGGCCATAGAAACTTTTGATCTTACCTATAGAATCGGGTTTGTCATAATCCAGTATATATTCTTCGCCGGATTTTTCGATTATGGGAACGGGCAAGAATTTCACCAAATGTTCCTTTACACCTACCGGCCCGGACCCAGGGCCGCCTCCCCCGTGGGGGGTAGAAAAGGTTTTGTGTAAATTATAATGAATCACATCAAAACCCATATCTCCAGGTCTGCTGACACCCATTATGGCGTTCATATTAGCACCATCGTAATACAGAAGGCCTCCTGCTTCATGGATTAGATCGGCTATTTCCTTTATATCCTTTTCAAAGAGCCCTAGGGTGTTGGGGTTAGTAAGCATTAAACCCGCCACCTCATCGCTTAACACCTCTTTAAGGTCTTCCATATCAATGATACCGTTCTTGGTGGATTTGATCTCTATTATATCGAACCCTACCATTGCCGCACTGGCTGGATTGGTTCCATGGGCAGAATCCGGCACGATGATCTTCGTTCTCTTGTTGTCTCCTCTTTTTTCGTGATAGGCTTTGATGACCATAAGGCCTGTCATTTCCCCATGGGCACCGGCAGCCGGTTGTAAAGAGACTCTGCTCATGCCGCTGATCTCCGAAAGCATGTAATCCAGTTCGTACATGAGGGCCAAGGCTCCCTGTACGGTGTCTTCGGACTGATAGGGGTGGAGGTTTGCGAAACGGCCTAAAGAGGACATGTCCTCGTTAATTTTTGGGTTATATTTCATAGTGCAAGAGCCCAAAGGATAGAACCCCATATCCAATCCGTAATTCTTCTTGGATAACAGAGTATAATGCCTAACCACATCCACTTCGCTGACCTCTGGAAGTTCTACTCCCTCTTTTGTAAGGAGATCGGCCGGAATCAGTTCCTCTAGAGGTGTCCTGTCCACATCGCTTTTTGGAAACGCGATGGCGTTTCTACCCTCCTTTGAAAGTTCAAAGATCAATTTGTTATAGCTTTTCATCATATCACCTCCGTCAGAGCGGCTAGCTTATCTATTTCCTGTTTTGTCCTCTTTTCAGTGACGCATAACAAAACACCGTTTTCTATCCCGTATTCCTTATTGAGGTTATAGCCACCCAAGATGCCGTTAGTGAGCAGTTCTTTGTTTAAAAGGTCTGCATCCTTCGGCCCAATCAGGGCAAACTCCCTGAAAAACGGCCGATCGAAAGCCAACTTGTATTTGCCCCCTGCTGTGAGTTTATGCATAGCATAATAAGCTTTTTCTGTACTCTGGAGTGCTACTTCCCGCAGGCCTTTTTTCCCCATTGTAACCATATAAATCGATGCGATCAAAGCGTTCAAGTTCTGGTTCGAACAGATATTTGAAGTAGCCTTATAGCGCCGGATATGTTGCTCCCTAGCCTGCAGGGTCAATACAAAGGCTCGTTTGCCGTCCACGTCCAGAGACTGTCCTACAATCCTACCGGGCATCTTTCGCATTAGCTTTGAAGTTGTAGCCAAAAATCCGATATATGGCCCTCCGTAATTCAAATTATTACCCAGGACCTGGGCATCTCCCACAGCGATGTCTACTCCATATTCGGCGGGTTTTTTTAGGATTGCCAAGGAAATGGGGTCCACTGAACTAATAAGAAGCGATCTATTGCCATGGGTTAGCTTCTCGACCTCCGTTAAATCCTCTATAATGCCGAAAAAGTTCGGACTTTGGACGATTACGGCCGCACTATCGGCATCCATCAGTGTTTTTAGCATTTCCGAATCGGTGATACCATCCACCATGGGAATTTCCACGATATTAATATCCCGGGAGTGTGCATAGCTTTTTAACACCTGCCGGGTTTCCGGATTCACTGTCTTCGATACTAAAATAGTATTTCGCCGGGTGTTGTCCACTGCCATAATAGCAGCTTCTGCACAGGCGGTAGCCCCATCGTAAAGAGAAGCATTGCTCACGTCCATGCCGGTAAGGCCACAGATCATAGTCTGATATTCAAAGATCACCTGCAGGGTGCCCTGACTTATTTCCGGCTGATAGGGTGTATATGCAGTATAGAATTCAGATCTTTTCGCCAGATGATTTACTATAGAAGGAATATAATGGTCATAGGCACCAGCACCAAGGAAACAGACCAGATCGTCGGTAGATTGGTTCTTTGCACCTAGCTCTTTCATCTTTCGTTCTATTTCTAGCTCAGACATACCGGGGTTTAATTTAAGAGGTCTCTTTAGGATTAGGTTATCAGGGATATCCTCGAACAATCCGTCCATGGAGTCTATCCCGATAACGTCCATCATAGCCCTAGCGTCCGCATCGGTATTAGGGATATATCTATGCATGTCATTCCTCCTTTTCACAGAATTTTTTGTAAGCTTCATCGTCCATAAGGTCTTCTAGTTCAGAGGGGTTATTCATTTCAACAGCCATAATCCAGTTATCATAGGGGTCTTCGTTCAAAAACTCGGGAGAATCCTCCAGTTCTTCATTTATTTCCACGACCTTTCCGGAAACCGGAGCAAAAGAATCCGCAGCGGCCTTTACGGATTCAATGACACAAAATACGTCTCCTGCCTTGTACACCTCATCCATTTCTGGAAGTTCCACATAAACGATTTCACCGAGAGCATGTTGGGCATAGTCCGTAATCCCCACCATCGCTTTGTTCCCATCAACCTTTACCCATTCATGGTCCTTCGTATAATACAGACCTTTTATCGTCTTCATTATTTTTTACCTCCATTTATTTTTTATAATTTTTGGTATAGAATCTCTTGTCAACGATTTTGGCCTTCGCTGTTTTCTTTCGAATTTGGATTTCAATTATGTCTCCCAATTTCGCATATTCTTGCTGCACTAGCGCAAAGCCGATATTTTTGCCCAAGGTAGGCGAGTGATAGCCGGTAGTTATAAAGCCTATGTCCTTGCCTTCCGAAAGCACAGTATAGCCGTGTCTGGGTATACCCCTTTCGACCATCTCAAGGCCTATTAGCTTCCTCGCGGGGCCCTCCTGCTTTTGCTTTAAAAGTGCTTCCCTTCCAATGAAATCTCCCTTGTCAAACTTTACAAAATAGCCCAGCCCAGCCTCTAAAGGCGATATATCCTGAGAAATTTCATTTCCATAGAGGGGAAGAGCAGCTTCAAAACGCAGAGTATCCCTGGCACCAAGGCCTATGGGAATAACTCCGTCCGCTTTGCCTGTTTCTAAGATTTTGTCCCAGACCAAAGGAGCGTCCTCATGGTTAAGATAAATTTCAAAACCATCCTCCCCGGTATAACCGGTCCTTGACAAGAGACAATTTGCTCCGGCAATCTTCACATCCCGTTCTAGATAGAAAGATGAAAGCTTAGAAAGATCGGTATCCGTGAGCTTTTGAAGTACGGCTTCGGCTTTGGGCCCCTGTAGAGCTACCTCAGAGATCTGTTCCGAACGGTTATCAATCTCCACTTGATAGTTTTTCTTCTGGCCCAGCATCCATTTGTAGTCTTTTTCCATATTTGCTGCATTCACCACTAGAAGATAATGTTCGGCGGAATACTTGTAGACCAGAAGGTCATCCACTACGCCACCATTTTCATAGCACATGAAAGCATAAATCACCTGATTGTCGTGCATTGTTTCGATGTTGTTGGTAAGCAGGTATTGAAGGTAATTCTCAGCCTCTTTTCCCTTAACCTCGATTTCTCCCATATGGGAGACATCAAATAGTCCGGCAGCGGTACGAACGGCTTCATGTTCAAGGGTCAAACCCGAAAACTCCACCGGCATGGACCAGCCTGCATAATCCACCAGCTTACCCCCGTGCTTTTTATAACTGGAAAACAATGAGGTTTTTTTTAGGTTATCCATAGTGTTTCTCCTTTCTTTTAAACCATTCCTATAGAAAGGTTATTTTATCCATTGTACCCATATATGTCTTAATTAGTCAAGCCCATTTTGTGGTTCCATGGCACCAAGTTTTATGGTAAAAAAAATCCAATATATGTAGAAATTTTCTTGAAAGGCAGTCATGCATATGATATAATAAAAAACACGTTTAAAGTCTCTAAAGCCTCAGCCCATCGGACTAATTCACCACATTACATGCACGAGTCTTCCGGTAACCGGGCAATGCGACATAAAACCTCATATTCATGGCTGTTATCATAATATAGACAGTTGTGTATGGCTATTGTAATAATTATACTTAATTTCCTCAAAACAGTAATAGTATACGGTTTAGTTTTAAAACTATCTGTATCGCTGAATTCCCTTAAGGGAAACGGGGGAACCAATCAAAGGGGTGAATCCCGCTATTTAAGGGGTAGGGCCATTCTCTTTCGGCCCGAATCCGACAGCTAACCTCGTAAGCGTGGAAAGAGGGCATAGTTTCCCTCTTTCAAACAAATTAAATGAAAGGGGAGTAAACCTATGGAACAACTCGGCACCGGTGCACTAACCCGCACACTGGATAAACAGTCTCTTTTAGAAAGCATTCATGTGAGAAAAGCCACACCGGAGGACGTTAACGAGATATACAGAATTGCTACCACCGTAGGGCATAAGAATAAGGATTCAGACAAGGGTTTTCTTGTGGACGACTATATGTCCAGCCCTTCAAGGTACAAGGAAATGTTCCTTACCCGAATATTTGAACTGGAACACTTTTATGTGGCCCATACAGCCAACAAACCCGTGGCTTTCCTAATGGCTTACAGTAAAGCCGACTGGCTTAGATACACTCCGGAATGGATTGACGAAATCTACTGGCACCCCAGTTTTAATACAAAGTATACTAGAAAATTCGTACTGGTAGACAAAACGGCGGTTTGTTCCGGCCTGACCGGCATGGGTATTGGAAGCAAGCTCTACGAAAGGCTTATTAGCGATATAACA
>JAQUCT010000066.1 GCA_028686075.1 Bacillota bacterium | reverse complement strand
CAGCACTCTCGGCACCATACAAACTACCACGTGCAATAACCGCTCTCTCATAATCAATCACCAAATCAGGAAATTCACCTGTTATCGCATTCATTAGATTATAAGACATAGCTGCATTCATAGCAGTAATCTTACCACTTGCATCAGCCTTAAAGCCCATGCGAATAACGGGAGTAAGCGGTTTCAAAAAATCCATAGTCACGCTAAACTTAGTGCGCTGAGACACCTGTCCTTTTGTACGCGGATTTCTTACAGTAGTAGGCAGTGATCTGATATAATCAATCCCTTTCCAACTTGCACCAACAACGGTGCCCACCTTTCCGGAGAAACCTCCGAGAATACCTTTTTTAATCGTACCCATAAATAAGATTTTTAAAATGTTAAACATTAAACTAATTGGACTTGGATAGGACTTGGTATAGTCTAATCATTGTCCGAATGCAATGAAAAGGGTTAAAATAATAATGTATAAGAATCGGTTATTTTTGCGTTAGATTGCACCGAAATGCTCAGATTTGCACATAAGGTTAAACACTAAATGAAGGGATGAGGATAACTGAAAGCATAGCGTATAGCACTCTGTGGAATTCGTAATATGCAAGGTTTTTCGGAAAAATACTATTTGAGAGAAACGAAAATGGAGATTTTTGCGAAAACACGAAGTGCTTGACCTTAGCAGATTAAAGAAGACCACATACCTTTGCTATGCATTCATTTATCCGGGTTGGAATAAAAAGATTAATTTGATTTAATCATTATTCATCTATAATTGTGTAATGAAGTATGACACCCAGGCTTTTTTCATGACGTTCCATTTTTCTTATTCTATTAAACTTTCTTTTAAACTCGGTATTAAAAATTGCAGGTGTACTATTTTCAAATAGACCCTCTTCGATATCAAGTTCAGTTCCTTTTTTTACTTTAAATGGATATTTTAGTCCTGCTTTAATCAAAAGCTCTTCGGTGCGAAAATAATCAATGGTATTTGCCTCTTTCAGATAACATTTTACAAAATATCTCAAAGCTCGATGAGAAAGAATGTAAGTAATCCATTCCGGATTATTTTCATCTTGTAAAAAATCTAAAGTAATAGGAAATATTACTGTTTCATTTGGTTTCATATTTTTAGTTATGTTTGCTATATAGTTAATTATCAGATAGAAAGTTACGAAATAAAACTTTAAAAATGACTGATTAATAGATTTATTATAAGCATAAATAGTCGTTAGTTGCAAATATTTTTGCAACCATATGAGCCGCGGTGAGCGTAGCGAAACCGCCGCATATTGAAATTAAATACAAAGATGAAAATGAAGTTGAATAACGGAGGAGAGATGTTTAGATATATTAAGTATTTATCGTAAACGCGTCGGAAGCGGGACGACGATACACTAAAGGATGTCGACCCCCGACCGACCCGAAACGTTTTGTATGAGCCATTGCTAAAATGATGCAATGATTGAATATAGTCTAAATTTAACGAGAGATGAAGAATGTTAGAATATAGCCTAAATTTAACGAGAGATGAAGAAGGTAGATTTCTAAGTTAGATTAAAAAACTGTACGATATATCAACATTAAGAATAAATTCGTATATTTGTATAAATATCGTATATCTCAAAATTGAATTAAAAACGACATGAAAGAGAAAACAGACAAAAAAATGAAACATCCTTTAGCCTGCATTCATCCCGATGCAAACATCGCGTCAACGGTCGAGATAGAGCCGTTTGCCATTATTGATAAAAATGTTGTCATCGGAGAGGGAACCCGTATCGGTTCCAACGTGAGGATCATGGAAGGTACACGAATCGGTAAAAACTGTCGTATCTTTCCCGGGGCAGTGATAGGCGCCATTCCCCAGGACCTGAAATTCAGAGGAGAAGAGACACTTGCCGTTATCGGCGACAATACAACCATACGGGAATTCGTGACCGTCAACAGGGGAACCATTGCCAGGGGTAAAACCGTTATCGGGAACAATTGCCTGATTATGGCTTACTGCCATATCGCGCATGATTGTATGCTGGGTAACCATATAATCATGGCTAATACGACACAACTGGCAGGAGAAGTGGTTATTGACGATCATGCTATTTTAAGCGGCGGTATACTGGTTCATCAGTTTACGCGTATCGGTTCGCACGTGATGATCCAGGGAGGATCGAAGATAAACAAAGACGTGCCCCCTTTCGTGAAAGCGGGACGCGACCCCGTTTCATATACCGGCATCAATTCCATAGGATTGCGGCGACGAAATTATACCAAGGAACAAATTGAGAACATTCGGAATATTTACCGTTATCTTTATTCGATGGGTATGAACACGTCGCAAGCCCTCGAGCGCATTGAAACCGAATTTCCCGTTACAAAAGAGCGCGATGATATTTTGCTTTTCGTCCGCGGCTCTTCACGCGGAATTATTAAAGGGCAGCCTGTAATCGGTAACTTTGAACCGTCAAAAAATGGCAAAGTAAAACCAGCAGTTTTGATACAAAAATAGCATTCATATCTTTTCTTTGTAGTTGCAAAACTTAAAAGGAAAAAATGAATGCTGTAATTACCTCTTCCTCGCTAAAGAAATTAGTAATGTGGAACAAAGTTAGAGAATTAAAATCATTTGGCCTTAATAAGAGCCAAATATCTCGTGAGTTAGGGCTCCATCGTGATACAGTGGCCCGTTATTTATCTATGAGTGAGTCTCAGTACATCGCCAGTAATAGCTATCGTAGAGCCTATAAATACAAATTAGGTCCATATGAGAACTATATCCGTGATGAACTATCTGCTCACCCTTATTTGTCAAGTAGTCAGGTTCATGATCACTTGAAGGAACACTTTCCAGGCTTTCCATCTGTAAACGCCAAAACAGTTTACAACTATGCGTTACATGTGCGTCAGAAATATAACCTACCCAAAAACCCTGAGCAGGGATATCGCCCTTATGAAAAGCAACCAGAAGATCCTTTTGGAAGATATGCTCAGGTAGATTTTGGAGAACGTTATATGAGCAGATCACATGGGTGTGTGAAGGTCTATTTTTTCGCCATGGTTATGAGCCGTTCACGACAAAAGTTTGTCTATTTCAGCCTTAATCCTTTCACAACAGCCTTGACTAATTATGCCCATGAGTTGGCTTTTAAGTTCTATGGTGGTAGTCCTAGTAAGATACTTTATGACCAAGATAAAGTTTTGTTGAGCGCTGAGAATCTAGGAGACTTGATACTCACTCACTGTTTTCGTCAGTTTGTAAACGAAATAGGATTTGAAGCTGTTTTCTGTCGTAAAAGTGACCCTGAAAGTAAAGGGAAAATAGAGAACGTAGTAAAATATATTAAGTATAACTTTCTCCGTGGCAGAACTTTTACTGATATCGATTCCCTTAATAAAGAAGCCAATGAATGGCTTGAGAGAACCGCCAACGGTAATGTGCATGCAAGTACCAAACTTGTCCCCGCAGAAGTTTTTAAAGAAGAACAGCATTATCTGAAGCCTTATATGGGCACACCCACACCTCCCAAAGTAGAGATGAAAGCTTACTATGTGCGCAAGGATAATACCATCAATTATAAAGGAAATTATTACAGCCTTCCCACCGGAACTTATCACGGTCATAATACATTGGTTTACATCCACCTGTATGATAGAGAGGTGCATTTGTTTGACAAGGAAACCGGAAAGACATTAGCTATCCACACTCTGAGCTTAGAGAAAGGAAAGCTGGTACGCAACAGCTCTCATATCCGTGATACTACCTCTTCGCTTCAAGCACTAGAAGATAAGGTGAAAAACAGCTTAGGAGCAAGCACCGTAGTGGACGAATATTTAGAAAAGCTACAACGTGACAAGAGTCGCTACTATCGAGATAACCTGTCACTTATTGAACGGCACCTGCAATCCTTCTCTACCCAGACGATGCAAAAATCTTTTTCCTTCTGTTTGGAAAAGGGAGTTTATAATGCAGCTGTATTAATAGATGTAGCAAAGAGTTTACAAAAACAGAACGGCGAAACACCCCCTGAAATGATAGTTACTTCCCTTGATAATAAAATTAACATCAATGAGATGATACCACAGAAAACAGATATAAACGTATTTAATAGCATTTTT
The DNA here is from genome assembly GCA_028686075.1 of Bacillota bacterium. Taxonomy (GTDB): domain Bacteria; phylum Bacillota; class Clostridia; order Ch29; family Ch29; genus JAAYEV01. The sequence goes on along the minus strand of JAQUCT010000066.1, from coordinate 2,697 downwards.
CAATGAAACAAAAAGAACTTCTCAAATCGTATGCTTCACGGTTGCGACTATATTATCTATCAACCCATCTAGAAGAGATGGTTCATAAAGCACAGGAAAACAAACCTAGTTATCTGGAATTTATAGTGCAAATCTTAGAGTCAGAAGTTATCAATCGAGATACAAGAGACTATGAGCGCAGACTAAGTGCAGCACACTTACCAAGCAGACACGATTTAGACCTGTTTGACTTTAACTTCAGCTATGGCATAACTCCTGGCAGAATGAAAGAGTTAAGAGAGTTGCTATGGATGGAGCAAGCTTATAATGTGATACTGATGGGACCTTCAGGAACTGGTAAAACCTATATAGCTTCTGGCTTAATATATGAAGCCGTCAAGCAAGGCTACAAAGCCTATATGCTTACAATGGGGGAGATTATAACTACCATCAAAATGAAAGAAATATCACCTACTGCAATGAGTGCATACAACAGAATTGTACGTGCAGATCTGATTGCTATTGATGATATTATGCTTTTTCCGGTGAAAAAAGAAGACGCAAATGGCTTCTTCAATCTCATTAATACTTTGCATGAAAAGGCCTCAATCATTATAACAACAAATAAAGCACCTACAGAATGGGCACAGACCTTGGATGATGAAGTCTTAGCAACTGCTCTGCTGGATCGATTACTCTATAGATGTGAAGTCATTAAACTGACAGGAACAAGCTATAGAATGGAGAATAGAAAGTCTATTTTTAAAGAAGAATTATAAACCAAAAGGAAGAGTAAAAGTGACGGTTTAACTTTGCCAAAATATGATGCTTTTATATTTGCTGATTACATCATGCTCGTTTCACGCGATTGTTTTATCTGATCGTTTTATAAACATACCAAGTCAATATGGGACATAACCCCATACAAACCAATAAAAATCTGAAATCAGTTTTTTTGAAATAGGTCTCAAAATTACAAAAAAAACCAATACCCTCCCTCAAATCTCCGTAGAATCCCCCAAGAGTACCTTCCGATCCGATCACCTTCCCTATTATGGTCTCCCCGATCACCCTGTATTCAAATCTATTGGTTATGGAGTATAGCACGGTTTTCAGTTCGCCGGTTTTGGTATCTCGCGCCAAATTAATTGCTAATTAGATGAACGTATATCAGTGATGCCAGGCAATAATTAGTTGGATGCCTTTGCCTGCAAAGCGGGATCCGGTACCCATTTGGGAAGGAATGCCGAATTCGCTCGGGTTCCAGTACCCGATCAGGTAGAAAGTCACGTTGTTTCGTTGATGTTGCCAGTTTAGAAAATTATAAAAACGCTGGTTCCCCCAGTCGTAATAAACCATTGCGCTGAGGTTATCGGCCATCGAGAGCGGGTAGGAGAGGTTTAACCCCGAGAAGTTGAGCGATCGGTTGAAGTCGATCCCTCTCTCGCCGTATGAATAGAAGAACTGTTCAAACGTCAGGCCAAGGCCGTTCCCGATCCCGAACGTGTAATCCGTTCCCAATGTTGCCATCTGTTGGTTGGTAAGTTCGCCCATGTCGCCGTTCAGATGTGTCCACGAGCTTTCGAACCAGAGTCCCACGGTCGCGTCGAGCCGCACATCAAGCCCGAAACGGTTTTCCGCGATCTTTTCAAGGCCGTACGTGCTTGCATCCGCTTCGCGGAAATGATAGGAGAGCGCTCCTTCTCCTTTTGGGATCGGTATCTGCACCCTGCCGCCCATTTCGGGGAACGAACTGGATGAAGGGAGTATTTCCCACCCTTTGTTCTTATCGTTGCCGTAGAGGGACCACAACCACAAGGTGGTATTGTTGGGGAAGTAGTACCGGAACAGTCCTCCCCAGACTCCATCGGTGAGCTGTAGCGGGTCACGCGGGTCCATGCTGTCGAACCACATCAGCGGGCGGAACATTTGAGCCGATCCGAAATTGATTTTTTGCAGGCCGAGCCTTACTTCCGCTCTTGTGGATGCATAACGCGCCCATGCCCTGTACGGTTTTATTGTAGCGTCGGTTGAGGTATTGTCGAACGAGCGAATCCCTATATCACCGAAGAGGTTGACGGATGCTTCGAGGTCTATTAATTGATTGTTTTCAAGCGGTTGAGTGAGATTGATCTGTGGAATGTAACGCCCTCCCAGCCACCCTTTCGTGGGGATATCGGGAGTAAACTGTCCCCATCCGGATAGCTGCCCGCTGTATCGAAATTGGATAGGATCTCTTGCCGGCCTGTTTCCCGTGTTTACCTCGCTGTCTCTGTCTGTCTCACGTTCTGGTTGATCTTCTGTAACGTCTTTTCCCGGATGCACCACGCTGTCTCTTTCCGCCTCGTATTCTGTTTGATCTCTTGGAAATTTCGTGGAATTGTTGCTTCCCTGTGCGGCTAACAAGGATACATAGAAAGCAAATAGTAGGAGTATATAAGTCTTGTTCATTGTTTACAATTTCAGATTTCAGATTCCAGATTCCGCTGAAGCCCTATCCGTCAAAAAACTATTCCGTGGGGTTTTCTTTTCCTTTTCTTTCCGTAATGCCGTACAATAAGAGCCTTGAGACGGTGTGTATTAATTCTCGCGTAGTCCCGAAAAAATTCATCGTTTCATCCTTGAGGACAAAAGATTGTATGGCGTCGGCATACAGCATGAAAACCGGGAAATTGAGCTCTTTTATGATCAGTCCGTTTTGTTGCATTTCAATAAACC
>JAQUCT010000065.1 GCA_028686075.1 Bacillota bacterium | reverse complement strand
CATCCGCTGTCGATTAAACAAAAAACTGCCTCCATGGTTTTATTCATGAAGGCAGTTTTTTTATGAGTTATGCTGCTTTTTCTGCCTCTTCCTCCGGCAGCTTTTCCATTGTTATTCCCGTATATCCGTAGAATATTGATACAAGCGGATTTATCAGGTTAAGGAACGCATAGGGCAGATATGCAAAGGGATGAATCGCCAGGGTTGAAAGCATAAAGGCCCCGCATGTGTTCCATGGAATAAGCGGTGATGACAGGGTTCCTGCGTCCTCCAGTACCCTTGACAGGTTCTTAGGATGCAGTCCCCTCTCAGCGTATGCGTCCTTGAACATCCTTCCCGGTACCACCAGCGACATGTACTGGTCACCAGAGGTAAGGTTAATAAAGAAGCAGGAAAGCACCGTTGCAAGAACCAGAGAGCCTGTGCTCTTTACAACCTTAAGTACTTTTTCGAGTAGTGCGTTCAGCATGCCCGTCTTTTCTAGCACACCGCCAAAGGACATGGCTATCATAATAAGAGATACCGTCCACATCATGCTGTCCAGGCCACCCCTAGTTAGTAGTTCGTCTATTTCCGCGATACCGGTCTCGGATACAAACCCGTAATGGGAAGCCTCAATGATAGCACCCATTCCTGCACCCTGGAAAATAGCCGCGAAAATACTGCCCAGTACAACTCCGCCTATAAGGCCGGGTATAGCAGGAACCTTGAATACCACCATTAGTATAACTACCAGTGGCGGTATAAAAAGAAGCGGATTTATGGCAAACTCACCTGCCAAACCCTCCAGCAGTTGGTTTATTCCTGCTATGTCCAGTTCTTTACCTGCGTACCTTGCGCCAAGAATTCCATATAGTATTAGTGCGATTACAAGACTTGGACCTGTTGTTTTAATCATGTGTTTTACGTGGTCAAACAGGTCCGCGCCCGCCATGGCTGGTGCAAGGTTTGTGGTATCGGACAGAGGTGACATTTTGTCCCCAAAGTATGCTCCCGAAATAATTGCCCCCGCAACCATAGGCATCGGCATTCCAAGTCCCATGCCTACTCCGATTAGTGCTACACCAACCGTTCCTGCCGTTGTCCAGGAGCTTCCGGTGGCAAGTGAAACGATAGCACAAATAAGGCATGTTGCAACAAGGAATATTCCCGGAGAAAGAATCTTCAGTCCATAATAAATCATAGTAGGAACAACGCCGGCCAGTATCCACACACCTATCAGCATACCGACAATCATAAGAATAAGTATGGCTTGCATGGACATTTTGATTCCGTCAATAATACCGTCCTGGATATCGTTCCACTTATAGCCCGCTCTTATGGCAACTATGGAAGCAATAATTGTGGTCACAAGTATGGGTATATGCGGGTCTCCACCAAATAGTATAATGGTGGACATGAGGGAAACAATCAGAAACAGAAAAACAAACAGTACTTCTCCGAAACTGATTTGCCTTTGTGTCTTTTTACTCACTATACATACCTCCTTTATAAAATTATTACGATTACTATATTTTACATTTTATCATATTATCAATATGCACACAATAAATATTAACAGATTTGTCCATCGGGATTCTTTTGTTTCCTTTAAAGCAGTTTTGTGTTAATATTGTGGTGAATCGAAACTAAACAAATCGCCGTGTAACACATGGGTATGGTTTCCTTGTGTCTGACCTGTGATCTGTAATATGTTAAACAATTCCCGGAGGTGAAAAAATGTTTACTATTGGAATTATAACTGTAAGCGATAAGGGATACGCAGGGCAGCGGGAAGACACAAGCGGCCCCGCAATAGAAAGGTTGCTTGAAACGATAGGTGGCAAGGTCACTGGTTATAAAATAGTACCGGATGATAGGGAAAAGATATCCAAAGCGATAGTACATATGACGGATGATAAGGGTATCGATTTGGTGCTGACAACCGGTGGGACTGGGTTTTCCCCAAAGGATATCACTCCGGAGGCAACCCTGGCCGTTATTGAAAGACAGGTGCCCGGAATACCCGAAGCCATGAGGCTTGAAAGCCTTAAGCACACCCCCAGGGCTGTACTGTCGAGGGCGGTTGCGGGCATAAGGAATAAATCCCTCATAATAAACCTCCCCGGCAGCCCCAAAGGGGCAACTGAAAGCCTCGAGGTAATACTTCCGGCACTGCCCCATGGACTACTTATACTTCAGGGCAAAACCGGAGAATGCGGCAGTCCCTAAATTAAACGTTTAAAATCTCCCTGGATTCAACCGCCTGACTGATAAGTGGCTCAGCTTCCAGGTGGGATTCCGATTGGAGTATCTTTTCAAGCCTCGGCTTGGTCTCGGGGTGCTCGGACAGAAAAATAGTACAGCAGTCCTCATAGGGCAGTATTGATAACTCATAGGTGTCAATACCCCTTGCCCTGTCTATTATTTCAACCTTATCCATGCCGAGTAGCGGCCTGAACACAGGCAGGTCCACGGATGAATCCGTTACACATATGCTCTCCAGCGTCTGGCTGGCGACCTGACCTAGGCTCTCTCCCGTTACAAGGGCGAGGGCCTTTGTTTCTGCCGCAATTCTTTCCGCGATCCTCATCATGAATCTCCGGGTGAGTATTGTACTCTGCTCCGCAGGACAGTTCCTGTTTATGCTACCCTGAATATCGGTAAGGGACACCATGTGCAACTTTATCCCTCCGGTATAGACCGCGAGCACCTCCGCAAGGTCAATCACTTTCTGTTTGGCCCTCTCACTGGTAAAGGGAAAACTGTGGAAATGAACCGCTTCAAGTTCCACTCCCCTTTTGGCAACCATCCAGCCCGCCACCGGGCTGTCAATCCCGCCGGACAAAAGCAATAGCCCCCGGCCCCCCGTTCCAGTGGGCAGACCACCGCTTCCCTTTTCAAAGCCCGCAAAAATATATGCCTCATCCCGGATTTCTATGTTTATAAGTAAATCCGGATTGTGTACATCCACCCTTGTATTATCGCTTTTTTCCAGGATATAGGCACCTACCTGCCGACATATTTCAGGGGATTTAACAGGAAAGGCCTTGTCCGCCCTCCTGCTTTCCACCTTGAAGGTGGCGGCCTGCTGGCTTTCTACCATTTCCAAAGCCCTTTGCTTTATTTTATCCAGGTCCTTCTCCACCTTAACCACCCTGCTTAGGGACACTATGCCAAAAACTTTCTTGAGCCGTTTTACCGCTTCCTGAAGCTGGTTCGGACCTCCCGGAATTTCGACCAGTATTCTTCCCCTATCCTTTATTATACTGTGCTGTATACCGTTTAACGACTTGCCTATGTTCCTTACAAGCCGGTTTATGAAAAAGGACCTGTTGCCGCCCTTTAAGGCTACCTCCCCGTATCTTACCAAAATAAGCTCTTCCACAATATTACCTCCCGGTTAGTCTTCTCAAAGCCTCTACCTCAGTGACAAGGGCATCCACCAGTATATCAACTTCCTCTTCGGTATTGAAGGGGCAAAGGCTTATTCTTACCATGCCCTCCTCCTCTTCACTGCTTAGCCCTATGGCCTCCGGCACCCCGACCGCTTGCTTTTGTTTTGAGGAGCAGGCGGAGCGTGTAGATATGTATATGCCGTGCTTTTCAAGGGCGTGCAGCAGTACTTCCCCCCTAACACCTCTAAAAGAAACGCTTAATATGTGCGGAGAGCCCTTTTTGCCCTCGGGAGTATTAAACCTAATGTTTTCAATTCTGTCCCCAATACCCCTTCTGATACGGTCTCTAAGGATGCCCATCTTTTTTGTGTGCTCCCGGAAATGGCTACCGAAAACTTCAACAGCCTTTCCCATCCCGGCTATTCCCGGCAGATTTTCAGTACCCGAGCGAAGTCCTAGCTCCTGCCCGCCGCCGGTCTGCCAAGCCCTTAGGTTTATTCCTTTTTTGCAGTACACCGCACCGACGCCCTTTGGTCCGTGAAACTTATGGGCGCTTAAGGAAACCAGGTGGGTGCCTATCTTTTCTACGTCAATAGGTATTTTCATAAAGGCCTGGATGCAGTCTGCGTGGAAAAATGTAAGATGGTTTCTCTCCCTTACTATTTTACCAATCTGTTCCAGGGGTTGTACGCATCCCGTTTCATTGTTTACCGCCATCAGCGTGACCAGTATGGTGTCCTTCCTCATGGCATCGGCCAATTTATCCAGGTCTACCACCCCGTAGCCGTCAACATCTATATAGGTAACCTCGAAGCCTTCATTTTTCAGGTCTTCCAGTGTCATATATACCGATGGGTGCTCAGCCCTGCTTGATATTATATGTTTACCCCTGTTGGAATAGCTTCGGGCGATTCCCCTAATTGCGGTATTATTGGATTCGGTGCCGCCGGAAGTAAAGATTATCTCTTTCGGCCCAACCCCCAGTGCCCCGGCCACCGCCTTTCTGCTTTCCTTAAGTATTTTTTCAGCCTGTATACCTTTCCCGTGCAGAGAAGAAGGATTTCCGTATTCCACCGTAAGGCATTTGACCATCCTTCGCACCACCTCTTCAAAGGGCCTGGTTGTTGCAGCGTTGTCAAAATATATTTCTCTCAAATATGTCCACTCCTTCCATTAGACAGACCTTATTTAATAATACATTAGTGCCGGGTAAAAGTAAATTAAACCGGTTTTTCTTGACATAGCCAAGGCCTTCTGCTAGGATATAAAAAATAACTATGACTAACGAGGGTGAAACACTATGAGACTTCACGGCACAATGAGAGTTAACCCGCTATCACATCTGGAGATAGGCGGATGCGATTGCAAGACACTTGCAAAGGACTTTGGTACACCCCTTTATATTATGGACGAACAGCTGATAAGAGAGAACTGCCGCAGCTTCGCGAAGGCCTTTTCGAATCACTATTCCGATATAGAGATAGTCTATGCAGGAAAAGCCTTTTTAACCACGGCAATGGTAAGGATTGTGCAAAGCGAAGGCCTTTCGCTGGACGTAGTGTCCGGAGGCGAACTGTACACGGCCAAAAGTGCCGGATTTCCGATGGAAAGGATATACTTCCACGGCAACAACAAAACTCCTGAAGAAATGACAATGGGACTTGAACTGGGAATAGGCCATTTTGTGGTAGACAACCCCACAGAACTGGAGATGCTGGATGCAAAAGCCTCCTCAATGGGTATTAAGCAAAAAGTACTCATAAGGGTATCCCCTGGGATTACCGCCAATACGCACCATTACATCCAGACTGGCCAGCTGGATTCCAAGTTTGGTTTTCCTCTGTACCGGGACAGTGCCTTCATGGCTGTTAAAGGAGTTCTTGATTCCAGGTCTTTGGTTTTTGACGGCCTGCACTGTCACATAGGGTCTCAAATAACCGATGTTAACGCCTTTCCGCCTGCAGCACAGACAATGCTACGCCTTGCTTCAAGAATCAGGGAAGAGCTACGGGCAGAGGTTAATATACTTAATCTAGGCGGGGGTTTTGGTATTGATTATACCGGAGAAGACGGGAGCCTGTCCGTCGCCGACTTTTCTGCCCCCATAACAGCCACCGTTAAAGAAGCCCTTGAAGAATACCGCCTGCCGCCGCCAAGACTTGCGGTGGAGCCCGGAAGGTATATAGTAGGAAACGCAGGAACCACCCTTTATACCGTAGGCTCTGTTAAGGACATCCCGGAAGTGAGGAAATTCGTTTTCGTGGACGGAGGGATGTCGGACAACCCGCGTCCGGCTCTGTACCATGCCAAGTATAGAGCAGCCGTAGCCAACAGAATGGTAAAAACTTGCGACGAAAAGGTAACAGTGGCGGGCAAATGCTGCGAATCCGGCGATATACTGGTAAAGGACATCTATCTTCCGGAAATAAAGAGCGGAGACCTGTTGGCTGTCCTTTCAACTGGAGCCTACAATTATTCCATGGCCAGCAACTACAACCGACTGCCCCGACCCGCGGTGGTACTGGTAAAGGGCGGAAGGGCTCATTTGATAGTAAAGCGGGAGAGTTACGAAGACGTGATAAGGAATGATGTTATACCTGAGAGGTTAAAATAAAAAAAGAAGCCCTATAGGGCTTCTTTTTTAGTATCCTAAATCCTGGTCCACGAACATAATATTTATTTCCTTACCCTTGGGGCAGCGTTCCATTACCACCTTAACGGAACACATCCGGTCGGGCGAATCGCAGTCATGGCACCGGCCGGTTTTCCTGCAGGGCGTATTAAGACCAAGCCGCTCCGCATTGGGAGGACACGCTTTTTCCTTTATCCTCTCCACTGCCTGCTCCTCATTATCCACTATCTTGTTCCTGCCGCAAATTATATACACCCTATCCGGTCCGTAAAACATACTTGCTACCCTGTTCCCGGTACCATCTATGTTTACCAGTTTCCCGTCAGCAGTCACGGCATTGGAGCTTGACAGATAGACGTCCGCCTGGGAGGCTAATTTCCTAACCCTGTTTATTTCAGATTTATCCACTTCCCAGTGAAAGTACACCGTATTGCCCCTGGCCCTCAGGATATCGGTTATTCCGCTTTGCTTAACCGTAACCGACCCTCCAACGCCCACCGACTGGTCCGAAGCTATCTCTTCTTCCAGCACCTTTACCACCTGGCCGATGTTGTCAAAGGCTCTGGCCTTAAACCCCTTTTTGTTAAACAACTCTACAATAGCACCAAAATCCATCCCAAAGACCCTCCTATTCACATTATCCGATGACTAACCGCCACTAAGACAATTGTTTCTAGCTTTGCACTTTATTTCTACTAATTGCAAAACACAATGCTAGAACTACTGGCATAAGCGAGTTATAAGTTGCACTAAGTCCCTGGTCTCTAAATACTAAAAGTTCGGCGGAACCAGCGCAGAAATCAGTTTCGCCTTGGTATCACTCATAGTATAGTACCTATGAGGCAGCATCTCTTCTATGTACAGACTGTCCCC
>JAQUCT010000064.1 GCA_028686075.1 Bacillota bacterium | reverse complement strand
CAGGAATACGTTTGGGCAGGCAACAGGAAAAAGGAATCGCGAAGCAGCTACCCCGCCGCAGTCGTTGAGAAGAATCAAGTGTCCGATAATACCATTGTCTACAAGCTACAGGTTACAAAAACCCTGGCTAGGGAGCTTGATAACCCCGGGGCCTATGTGTTTATGAAGGAAAAAGAAAAGCCCGGATTTTTTGATGTGCCAATGTCAGTAATGGCTGTTGATAGTGCCAGAGGAGAGATTTATGTGGCGGTTCAGGTGCGCGGTGCCAAAACAAAGGCTCTAACTGGGTCGGAAAATGACATAATTGTTCGGGGGCCCTATTGGAATGGAATCCTTGGTCAAAGGTATTTAAAGAGTGTGAAGGACGGAAACTGTCTTGTTATCGCAAGGGGTATAGGCCAGGTTCCTGCAGTTATGGTGGTGCGTTACTTAAGCAGAGGTAATAACAGGGTTAGAATTATAATTGACCCGGGAAAGATAGGCGTTGTTCTGGGCAATGAGTTCATAAAGGGCCTGCCCTGTGAGGTTGAGGAACTGGACCTGAACTCAAGGCAGGGAGTTAAGGTGGTTAACAGATATTTGAAGAATGAAAACTATGACTTGGTATTCAGCGGAGGCTCTGATAAGCAGCATTTGCATATCATTCAGGAGGTTGACAGGCTGGAGAATAAACCCTTTATTGTGGTTACCAACAATAACGAAATATGCTGCGGTGAAGGTATATGCGGAAGCTGCTCTACACGGATAGACAGCGGAGTGAGGGTCAAGGCGTGCAAGGTGCAGTTGGATGTACGGAAGGTCATAGAAAGGAGGATACTGAATGGTTAATATTGTTGTTATAGGCGGCGGATGGGCAGGCTGCGCGGCGGCACTGTCCGCCAGGCAGGCGGGTGCCGAAGTGCTGCTTCTGGAAAAGACCGACATGCTGTTGGGGCTTGGTAATGTTGGGGGAATAATGCGCAACAACGGAAGGTATACCGCTGCGGAAGAAATGATAGGCCTGGGTATGGGTAAGCTGTTTGATATTACAGATAGGGCGGCGCGCCATTCTATGGTTGAGTTTCCCGGGCACAGTCACGCTACTCTTTATGATGTAACTAAGGTAGAGCCCATGGTGAGACGACTGCTTAAAGAGGTGGGCGTTGAAATACGGCTTATGGCCAGGGCAATCGATACAATAAAAAAGGGAAACGTAATTAAGGGCATACTGATGGCGGACGATACGGTAATAGAGGGGGACGTGTTTGTTGAAACCACCGGTTCGACGGGTCCTATGGGTAACTGCCTGAAATACGGTAACGGCTGCTCCATGTGTATCCTGAGATGTCCGTCCTTTGGGCCCAGGATAAGCCTTAGCCAAAGGGCCGGGGTAGAGGATATATTAGGTCAAAGAGGGGATGAATGTTACGGTGCTTTCAGCGGGTCCTGCAAGCTCAACAAGGATTCGCTTAGCGAAGAGATAAGAGAAAAGCTTAACAGGGTAGGGGTGGTTGTCCTAAAGGTTCCGGAGGAGGATATAAGAGTGGAAAAACTGTCGGTAAAGGTGTGCCAGCAGTACGCTCTTAAGGAATACGCGGAGAACATTGTGCTTCTGGATACGGGACACGCTAAACTGATGACACCCTTCTATCCTCTTGAAGCCTTAAGAAAAATACCCGGTTTGGAGAATGCAAGGTACGAGGACCCATATTCCGGCGGCAAGGGTAATTCGGTAAGGTATTTGTCAATCGCACCTAGGGATAACGCTATGAAGGTTGAAGGGCTTGTAAACATGCTTTGCGGTGGGGAAAAGTCGGGCCTTTTTGTTGGGCATACCGAGGCAATAACCACCGGCAGCCTGGCGGGGCATAACAGCGTTAGGCTTGCCCTTGGAATGCCGCTTCTTGAACTGCCCAGGAACCTGGTGACGGGTGACATTATCGCCTATGCCAACGAACGGATAAATACAAAGGAAGGGCTCAAGAAGAGGTACACCTTCGCAGGGGCGGAGTATTTTGAAAGAATGAAGGAACGAAAAATGTACACCATAGACCGGCAGGAAATAGAGCGAAGGGTAAGCCGTATGGATTTAACAGATATTTTCAGCGAGAAACTGGTATAATAAAACTGGAATCAAACAAAGGATGAGGGGAGGGCTTGGATTGGAAAGGCTGCAAAAGTACATGGCCTACTGTGGAGTTGCCTCCCGCAGAAAATGCGAGGAACTGATAGCCGCGGGGCGCGTGAGGGTCAACGGCGTTACGGTAAAAGAAGCCGGAATAAAGATAGACCCTGACAGGGACAGGGTCCAAGTGGACGGTAAACCTATAAGCCCATCGGGAAAACGCGTATATATAATGCTTAACAAACCGGTAGGCTACGTATCCACCGCAAGGGACCAGTTCGACAGGCCTACGGTATTGGATTTGGCAAAGGAAATAAAGGAGCGGGTATACCCCGTCGGAAGGCTGGACTATGACAGCCAAGGCCTTTTGCTCCTTACAAACGACGGGGGGTTAACAAACGGCCTTACGCATCCCCGGCACAGGGTTGATAAGACCTATATTGCGACTGTGGCAGGAAAACCAACCGCCCGGGAAGTAGAGAGGATAAAAAGGGGAGTGCCCCTAGACGGGCGTACGACCTCACCGGCGGATATAATGCTTATGAAGAGAAATGACAAGTATTCCGTGTACAAGGTAATTATCCACGAGGGCAGGAACAGGCAGGTACGCAGAATGTTTAAAGAAATCGGTTATACGGTAATATCCCTGAAAAGAACAGCCATAGGCAACCTTGAGCTGGGGTCCCTTCCATCCGGTAAATGGAGGTTCTTAAAGGAGAGCGAGGTGGAGGGGCTTTTCCAGCTATATTGTACTTTTTAAATAATATTGGTAAAATAATATTTGCGATATTTTGTGTATTAAAAGCCTTCGTGTAGAGGCAAAAAACAGACAGGAATGGGGTGTATACTATCATGATACATATAAGGAAGGCCGATATGAAGGACAAGCCCGAAGAATTAATTTCAAAAGGGGCCTTAAGGGAAGGAAGACACGACCTTGTAATGGTGGTACTTGAGGATGACACGGTCATGGGCTGCTGCAGTATGGAGTTAAACGGCCTGCGGGGCATAATAAACGCCCTGTATATAAAGGGCGAAAAAAGGGATGTCGATTTAGGCGACGGTCTTGTAAGGAGTACTCTGTATTCGGCCCTGAGACGGGGTATCGAGTGGGTAGAGGTCCCGCTGACGCAGCAATGGGTGGGTTTGTTCAAAGGTCTTGGCTTTAAGCCCGACCATGAAAAGAAAGAGGCTTTACAGCTAAACCTTGAAGAGTTTTTTAACAACTGCTGCTGTTGCGGAAACGAAGGTTGCGAAAAGACCTGTAGCACTGCAAATATGAAAAATAAGGGAGATGGAGTATAATGGGACTTTGGTTTACTGAGGAACAGACAAAGGATTTGAATATTTCCTGCAGGGTAAAGGAAACCCTGCATGTGGAAAAGAGCGAGTACCAGGACATTGCGCTTTTGGAAACAAACGAGTTCGGGAGGATGCTGGTTTTGGATGGTGCCATACAGACCACAATAAAGGATGAGTTTGTATACCACGAGATGATATCCCATATACCGCTTTTTACCCATCCTAACCCGAAACGTGTCGCTGTTATAGGTGGGGGCGACGGGGGAACCATCAGGGAAATACTTAAACACAAAAGCGTTGAGAAGGCAACCCTTGTGGATATAGATAAAAGGGTAGTGGAAGTGGCAAAGCAGTATCTGCCGGAGATAAGCGTCGCCCTGAATGACAGCAGGGCAGAGGTACGTATTGAGGACGGGATAGAATTTGTGAAGAGCCACCGAGATGAATTTGACGTTATAATGGTAGATTCAACCGATCCGGTGGGCCCGGCGGTGGGTTTGTTTGTAAAGGAGTTCTACCAGTCCATATACGACGCCCTTAAGGAGGACGGGATATTTGTAGCCCAGACCGAATCGCCCTTTTACAATGGCAAATTTATAGCTTCGGTATACAGGGATGTAAGAACGGTGTTCCCCATAGCAAAGGTATTCCTATGTAACGTTCCTACCTATCCCGGTGGTCTGTGGTGCTTTACCCTCGGTTCCAAAAAGTATGACCCCGAAAAAGCGCAGGGGATAGATACCAAGGGCTTTGACTGTAAATACTACAGCGAAAAGGTACATAAAGCGGCCTTTGCACTGCCGCCCTTTGCAAAAAAATACCTGGAGTAGGTGGCTTAATATGTTCAGAATAAAAGACGGATACGGAACCCATAGGTTCTTTATAGGCAGTGGAGGGGATTACGCTTCGGCCGATGTGGTTATTATTGGTGCCCCGATGGACTATACCGCCAGCTTCCGTTCCGGGTCCAGGATGGGCCCCGGCATTATACGTGAGATGTCCGGTGTTCTGGAGACATACAGCCCCAATCTTAAGGGGGACCTTGAAGACATATTCCTTTATGACCACGGCGACCTGGACCTTTACCTTGGAAACCCCAAAAAGTCACTGGATATGATTTACCATGCTGCCGGGGAAGTGTTCGGGGACGGGAAGTTTCCGATATTTTTGGGAGGAGAGCATCTTATAAGCCTTCCGGTAATAAAAGCCGCCTTTGATAAATACGGCGGCAACCTGGTGCTGTTTCATTTGGATGCCCATACCGATTTAAGGGAGGAATACATGGGGGAAACGCTATCCCATGCTACCGTGATAAAAAGGTGTATGGACTTTATGGATGGAAACAGTATTTACCAGTTCGGTGTCCGTTCGGGGCTTCCGGAGGAGTTTTTGCTGGGAAGTCAGGAAACGAATTTTTACCCCTTTGAAGTATTAGAACCGTTGCGTAATACTGTTAATGAGATAGGAGACCGGCCATTATACGTTACTCTGGACATTGACGTGGTGGACCCCGCCTATGCCCCCGGTACCGGGACTCCCGAACCCGGCGGGTGCAGTGCGAGGGAGATACTAAGAGCCGTACATCTTTTGGGTGGCTGTAATGTAATAGGTATGGACCTGGTCGAAGTGATGGGTTACGGTGACCCTGCGGGGATAACTGGGGTACTGGCGGCCAAGATAATAAGGGATGCTTTGGTTGCCACTGCAATGGGTAGTAAAAAAGGAGAATGGGGTAATGGTACTTAAAGCTGTAAACATAATAAGAAGTATCGTTAAGGGTGTGGTGTCGGAGGGTGACCTAACCGTTGATGCAACGGCCGGGAATGGGCACGACACCCTGTTTTTCGCTTCCCTCGTGGGGGAGAAGGGGGTTGTTTATGCTTTTGATATTCAGCAAAGGGCCCTTGATATCACCCGAGAGCGTCTAAGGGCCCACCGGCTTGAAGAAAGGGTTAAACTAATTCACGATGGCCATGAGAGTATGGATCGGTACATTACCGGCGGGGTCAAGGCCTTTGTATTCAACCTCGGATACCTTCCCGGAGGTGACCATGGGAAAACTACCCAGTCCGGGACAACTCTGACTGCCGTAAAAAAATCCCTTGACTTGCTGTTGCCCGGCGGAATAAGTGCGATAGCAGTGTACCGCGGTCATGGGGAAGGGCAGGGAGAAGATGCAGTACTTAGGGAATACCTGTCTTCTCTGGACCCCCATCTTTATATTTCGGTCTTAGCAGCGGCGTCCAATCAAATGAATAATCCGCCGCTGGTGTGGTTGGTGCAGAAAAAACAGGAGGCATGTCCAACAAATAACTACTGAATAATACAATAGTAATCAACTGCAAAGTGTTATATAATAAAAAAGAAAGTAAATTTACTATGTGGTCCTTACATAGCGTATAGGTATTTTCACCGATAGGACTGCATAAGTATAAAAAAAGAGGAGGGAAATAATTGAAAAAGATGAGACTTACAACCAAAATACTCATCGGTTTGGCACTCGGTATTATAGTTGGTCTCATGCTTGGCGGCAGTCCCCATATAGCTACCGATTACATCCTGCCATTTGGAACGTTGTTTTTAAGAATGATTAAAATGATCATCGTTCCGTTAGTATTGTCATCATTGGTGGTAGGTGCAGCCAGTATGGGAGATGTGAAGAAACTTGGGAGGATTGGTGGCAAGACAATTGTTTTCTATCTGGCAACTACAGCCGTAGCAATTATCATCGGACTAATACTAGGTAATATTATGCAACCCGGCGCAGGCCTCAGCATACCGGTAGATGCTGCCGTAGAAGCGGCGGAATCACCCAGTATTGCAAACACCCTGCTTAACATCATTCCTGATAATGCATTATCCGGATTAGTATCTGCAAACATGCTGCAAACAATTGCATTCGCAATTTTCCTTGGTATAGGAATTACCCTTATTGGTGAGAAGGGAAAGCCATTCCTGAACTTCTTTGAAAGCATGGCGGAAGTTATGTACAAGATAGTAGCAATAATAATGTCCTACGCTCCTATCGGTGTGTTTGCACTTATAGCACCGGTTGCGGCGCAGAACGGACCTGCAGTTTTATTGCCGCTTCTAAAGGTAGTTTTGGGAGTGTATATAGGATGCTTCCTACATGCGTTACTGGTTTATTCATCCTTGGTAAAGGTCTTTGCCAAAATGAATCCTTTAACCTTCTTCAAGGGAGCGGCTCCGGCCTCGGTGGTTGCATTCAGTACCTGTAGCAGTTCGGGTACGCTTCCGGTTACCATTAAGAGTACCCAGGACAATCTGGGCGTCTCGGAGAGTGTATCCAGCTTTGTGTTGCCGCTGGGTGCAACAATCAATATGGACGGAACGGCCCTGTACCAGGGTGTTTGTGCACTGTTCGTAGCACAGATTTATGGCATTGAACTTGGTATAGCCCAACAGCTTACCATAGTATTAACGGCAACCCTCGCTTCGATAGGTACCGCCGGTGTTCCGGGGGCAGGCTTTATAATGCTCACCATGGTACTGACCGCGGTCGGTCTTCCCCTTGAAGGCTCTGCTTTGATAGCAGGTATTGACAGGGTGCTGGATATGGCCAGAACCTGTGTAAACGTAACGGGTGATATGGCAGCTTCGGTGGTAATAGCCGCAACTGAAAA
>JAQUCT010000017.1 GCA_028686075.1 Bacillota bacterium | reverse complement strand
CACTGGATTTTGAGTCCAGCGCGTCTGCCAATTCCACCACTTCGGCAAATTTATATGCAAAATATATATTAGCATAATAGTCCCCATCTTGCAATAGTAAAAATTGCAGCGGCATTGGAACCTAAAGTGTGATAAAATATTATGTAAACCACACCAGAGGATAAAAAGCTACCGGAATGCCATGGCTCAATAATCCGGGATATTTTAAGGGGGACATCAATGGATCCAATAACCCATGCAATTGTTGGCGCGGGGATATATGCACTGGCGGGGGGAGACATCTCAATTACGCAGCCTGCTTTACTGGGGTGTGTGGCCGGTTCGCTTATTCCCGATATTGATATTGTTGCAAAGGCTCGAAACGACTATTATTACTTAAAACATCACCGGGGGAGTAGCCATTCCTTGGGCGGGATTATTTTTTTGAGTATACTTGCAACCACAGCCACCGCCCTCTTATACGGAGGTATTGATTTTTTGCCGGTATTTGCATGGACCTTCGCCGGAGCGTTTATGCATGTGTTTTTAGATATTCTGAATTCGTACGGGGCACAGGTTTTATGGCCCTTCAGCCGGAAAAAATATTCCTTAAGCTTGCTTGGAATATTTGATGTTATTGTATTGATATTAGGGATTGCGGCGATTCTTTTCTGTAAAGGGATGGTTGGTATGAAGGCCGCTGTTATTGCTGCCTTCGGGTTATATATATCGGCTCTGGGCATTATGAGGGCATTGGCTCGACGGAGGGTATGGGGTTATTTCAAGGGAAGGGTGGAGCAAAGCAGCATAAAGGTGCTTCCTTCGCCGGCCGGGCTTTTAGTGTGGGACTTTATAGCAATGTCACGACGGTATTCCACCGTAGGCAGGGTTTACCTCCTCAGCAAAAAGGTTGTAATAAGCACAAGTCTAAGGAGATTGAAGGATAAAGAAAAGCAAAAATTCATGGACAACAGGGTGGCATTCTTTTTCAGGGAGTTTACCCCCCTTTACCATATCAGAGTAAAGAAGAGAAAGGACCTTACCGAAGTTGTGTACACCGACCTCCGGTATCGTATAAGAAACGGCTTTATGCACCATGCCACTGCGGTATATAATCCTAAGGGAACACTGGTTGAGTGTATATTCCACCCTTTTAGCAAAAAACGGAGAGTTCCTTTTTAGCGTAGAAGAGCTGCTGCGGCGGGAAGCGTTGATTCTCATAGTAATAAACGGATAGTTTATTTAATGGGACGTGTAATAAAACGTCTCAATTTGTAGCCGAACTCAATTAGGCTTAATGAGGCCTTCTGTATTTGGGTAATCGGGTTTTTCTTCGGTCTGGGACATGAAATTTAACATGTCCCTTATTTTTTTTTGGAATAATTCTCCCCTGCAAAAATACAATGTAAACAGCAGAGGGAGGTGAAAGCCGGTATTGAAGACTAGGATAGTATTGCTTGGGTTGATTTTTTTGTTATTTTTTTGTGCGGACTGTGCAGCGGCAGAGCAGGAGGAAGAGGGGTACAGGATAGTCATAAATATTCCCCGGTATTCCCTTACTCTTTTCTATGGAGATTCTCCGGTAAAGACCTACCCAATCGCCGTTGGAAAAGCCGCGGCTCAAACACCGACCGGCAGTTTCAGCATAATAAACAAGGCGGTAAACCCAACCTGGCATCCGTCCAGCCGAAACCCGGTGCCCCCGGGGCCGGCCAATCCGCTGGGAAAACGATGGATGGGTTTTTACAGCGGCTACGGTATCCACGGCAACAACGACCCGGGTAGCGTAGGCAAGAGTATATCAAAGGGTTGTATCAGGATGTACAATTATGATGTATCGGTACTGTATTCTATTGTCGGCATAGGGACGCCGGTGGAAGTGGTATACGGCGACCTTTTGGAGGTCCATGGCGGGGAGGCGGTGACCGCATACAGGGATATCTATTCAAGGGAAAGGGGATACAGGGACAGGATACTGGAAGAGTTAAGGAGTATCGGGCTGGAAGGACAAATTGGGCAGCAGAAAATGGAGAATTTGTTTTCTGCCCTTGGCAGAAGAAAAGTAGTGTTCGCTAAAAACTGGGCACTGATGGTGAACGGTGAATTTCTCACGTCGGACACCATATATGACAGGACAATGATATTTGTCAATTGTGACAGGCTAAATGAGTTCTTTGGAATAAAAATAGGGTGGAACGATGAAATAGCCACCGGAAGGCTAAGGGATAAACCGGTATCCGCCGTTTGGTCCAATGGTAAGCTGTACGCTTCCATAGCTGATTTAGTACCCCTTTTGGGGGGAAGGCTGTCGGCCAGAGGGAGTATTGAAGAACTTAATTATGAAATAAACTTCGCTAAATTAAACGGCGGATTCCTTACCTCGGATGTGGGCAGTTTTAAAGAGAATCCCACAATAGACATTGGGCTACTAAGTCCATCGGGAAAAGGCAGGGCAAGCGTTTCAAGACTTGAAGAGGAGGGTTTTACCAGCCGGGTCTATTCAAAAGCCGGATATATTGAGCTTATGCATTATTCTGCGATAAATTTTTAGACATTTACAAATTTTATTTGGTTTTTTGACGGCAATCGTTAGGGCATATTGGACAAAGATGGTATATTTACAGATATTAATATAAAATACATAAAATCATGCAATATGAATTATGTGGAAATATTGAGAATATGAATATATAATGATGACAAAATAAAAGAATCCGGAAGTGATGAACCGTATCCTATATCTGGGTACTTGGGAACGGGGAGCCAGTAGTGCAACCGGCCATATAGAATATGGCCGGTTTTATGTTTGTTTCTCCGGTCAGGACATGTATGCAGAAGGGTTCCGGGTACAGGCAATAAAAGGGCGGGATGGTGATGCCATTGATTGTGAAAAATTCAGATACCGGCATTTTACTGGCGGTTAATGCCAGTCTGGCGGATACCTTTATGGCAAGGCTTAAGGGGCTGTCCTTAAGGAAAGGCTTCGGCGACATTGACGGGATGCTGCTTAGCCCCTGCAGCGGCATACACACCTTCAATATGAGATTTTCGCTGGATGTTA
The DNA here is from genome assembly GCA_028686075.1 of Bacillota bacterium. Lineage (GTDB taxonomy): Bacteria > Bacillota > Clostridia > Ch29 > Ch29 > JAAYEV01. Next base: position 26,023 of record JAQUCT010000017.1, on the reverse strand, counting down.
TATACCTGTCGGAGAATAACAGAGTGGTGCATATTGGCTAGGATATGCCGCCAAACCGTATGGGATATACAGTGAGGGGAACCCGAAGCGTGCTGGAGCTTCCGGCGGGCACGGTAAAAAGGACCGCTACGAAGGTGGGACACCGTCTGGAGCTGGACCGGGCCTAGGGGCTGGGAGCAGGCACTGTGGTGAGGGGGAAAAAAGCACAGGTATCAGGTATAAACATGGGTTGTCTACATATAATACTAACCGGATGGAAAAACTATCCTTTAAAGAGGATGTTTTCTAAAAAAATAAAAGAGGGGAGGTATGGGGATGATCGGGAGACTTACAAACCTTTGGAGGGACGAGGAAGGCCAGGGCATGGCGGAGTATGGGTTAATTATTGCATTGGTTGCATTGGTTGCAGCAATTGGATTGACGGCATTTGGTGGTTTTCTAAATGGTTTCTTTACTGATCTAAAAGATGAATTCTAAATATCAAGAAAAGAGAGTATAGGCGAGATGACACATTAGTGCTGAATAAGGTTTGACAATGCATACACAGTACGGAGTCCCGCCTGCTATCGCAGGTCGGGCTCCGCCCCGAAGGGGTGGAACTTTTATGGAATACTACATACCGATAGGCGCGGCGGTGGTTACCGGGGCCATAGCATCCTATACCGACCTTAAGTTTGCAAGGATTCCCAACAAACTCACTCTAAGCGCCGCAGCCCTGGGTTTTATTATAAACTTCATATTCAAAGGTACTTCCGGCCTTTTGTTTTCAGCCGCCGGCTTGGCGGCGGGCCTTGGTCTTTTACTTATTCCCTATCTTTTAGGCGGCATAGGTGGTGGGGACGTAAAGCTTCTGGCCGCCACGGGCGCCATTGGCGGGGCAAAGTTCGTGTTCTTTACAACGCTGTTCGGTGCCCTTGCCGGGGGAGTGCTGGCCCTTGTCATACTGCGCCTGCCCCTTTTGTGCTTTGGCGGACCTTTAAGCCTTGGCAGTCTCAACCTGGCAAAGGTGGACCAAAAAACGGGCAGGGTATGCATACCCTACGGGGCGGCAATTTTTGTCGGAATGATTCTAACAGTTTTATTCCTAAGGCAGGGGGTGGCATATTGAAAAACTTTTGCCAGGGGGTTAAAAGGGATTCGGGAGGCCAGGCCCTGGTGGAAACAGCCCTTGTAATACCCCTTCTTCTGTTGCTGCTTATGGGTATTATACAGTTCGGTCTCATATTCAATACTGATTTTATACTTACAAATGCCAGCAGGGCGGGGGCGAGGGCCGCAATGCTGGGTAAGAGCGACACCGAGATTGAAACCATAGTTGAAGGTGCGGTGGCGGGGCTGGACACCGCAAAACTTACAGTGGACACTACACCCTCCGAGGGGTCCAGAAGCTACGGCGACCCGGTTACGGTGGAGGTGAGGTACCAGTTGGACCTGATAGTACCTTTGTTTGACGGCATTCTTACCGACCCGATGCCTTTAAAGGCGTCAACCACAATGAGGATGGAGTGATGGTATGGATACACTGCACAGGGTGAAACGGGCAAAAAGCGATGAGAGGGGTTTTGCCCTTTTGTATGTTGTACTGGCAATGATGGTTATTATGGCCTCCACCGCCATAGCCCTTGACATAGGGAAGATGGTTCACCATAAGATAGAGCTTGGCAACTGGGTGGACGCCGCGGCCCTTGCGGGGGCGCTGGAGCTGCCGGACGAAGGCGATGCTGAAACCTATGCGGAGGAGTACCTTTTGGTGAACAACGGCGGGGATGGTACCGGGCTGGAATACGAGTTCCCGGACACATCCTCCGGCCGAATTAGGGTGACCGCCACAAGGCAGGTGCCATTCAGCTTTGCACGTGTGCTGGGTTTTGAAGAGAGCACCGTATCGGCTGCGGCTACGGTGATAAGGGGAGTTATAAGCGGGCTTGGCGGGGTAATACCCATAGGGGTGGAGGATGATATATTTCTGGAAGGTTCGGCATACGGGCCCATAACGCTGAAAGTGGGAGGCGGGGAAGGCAGTTGCGGCAACTACAAGGCTCTCGCCCTCGGTGGTACCGGAGCCGATGTCTATGAAGGTAACCTTCACGACGGCTATGATGGAGTAATACGGGTGGGGGATACCTTTGATACCGAAACCGGTGTAATGGCAGGGCCGACAAAATCGGGGCTAAAGGACCGGCTGGCCTGCAGCCATACGCTGGAGGATGCGCCCGAAGACTGTCCAAGGTTTGTATACGTGCCCATTGTTGCCGAGGGCAGTTTCGGTGAAATAAACGGCCGGGATGAAGTGAAAATAGTAGGATTTGCCCTATTCTTTCTGGAAAGCGTTTCGGGGCAGGGCGTGATAGAAGGTACCTTCGTAAAAAAACTGACCGAAGGAGAGGTAAGCTCCTCGGGCAAGAACTACGGCCTTGAGGGCATCAAACTGGTTGAATAGGGGGTAAAAAGATGCAGACGATAACCAGAAAGGGCAGAAACCTTGTCCTGGCATCCCTGTTTTTTGCGGTTCTGTTCTGCGGTATGCTTTACTGGTATATTAAGGATATGAAGGAAGAGGACCTCGGGGACGTGGCGGTGCTGAGGCAGCCGGTCCCGGCGTTTTCCGAGATCACCGAAAATCATGTGGAAATAGCGAAAATGCCGACCGAGTATATACCCTCTTCGGCCATACGCTCTTTGTCGCAGGTTGAGGGTAAAGTAGCAAGGGTTTCCCTTATGCAGGGGGACATACTGTCTAAAAACCAGATTGCCGAGAGCAGGGCCGAAGGGGGACTAACCTATCTGATACCCGAAGGGCACAGGGCGATGACTGTGTCGGTGAACGAAGTGGCGGGGGTTGCATACCTGTTGGAACCGGGAGACTTCGTGGATGTACTGGCTTATATAGGGGACGAATACCTGGAAGGCCACACCAGCACAACCCTTTTGCAAAAAAGGCTGATACTGTCGGTAGGACAAAAATATCAGGATGAATACGGTCTGGACAATAGAAAGAAGGAGGATGGCGGCACTAGTTTTAATACGGTAACGCTGGCGGTGACACCGGCGGAAGCCCAGCAGCTTGCCCTGGCGGATGAAATAGGAAATATCCGGCTGATACTAAGGCCGGTGGATGATATAAGCACCTTCCAGGGTAAAAACACAAACCCGGGAGGACTTCTGAAGGAGTAATACCCGGAGTAATTAACCGATGGGAAGAGGGGTAAGCACTATGGCTGAAACTATTTCCGTACTTATTGTAGACAAGTCGGACGATACTAGGGACAGCATAAAGGAGCAACTTAAACCGGCCAGAAATTTTACCGTGGTGGGTGATGCGAAGGGACGCAGCGAGGGTATTGGCATTGCCGAAAGACTAAAGCCGGATATAATACTTCTGGATTTAAACGGCGGTGAGCCGGAGGGTATAGAAACCATAAGGGTCATAAGCCAGAGACTGCCCTGGACTTCAGTGGTTGTCATGGCGGATATAATGGACCAAGGCATCATGAAAAGGTCAATGCTTGCAGGAGCAAAGGAGTTTTTGGCAAAGCCCCCCGACGGCAAGGTGCTTCTCGAGACCCTGGCAGAGGTATATGATGAGGGTATTAGGAGAAAAGAGGGCCTTATGGGCTTTGTAGAGAGTGTTAATATTCAGGAAAAAGAAGGAAAGGTTATAGTGGTATGCAGTACCAAGGGTGGGGTAGGTAAAACAACAGTGGCAACAAACCTTGCGATAGACCTTCACAGGTTATCCGGAGAACCGGTGGTTCTGCTGGACCTGGACCTGCAGTTCGGGGACATCCCGCTCTTTCTGGATATAGTGCCCAGGTTTACAATAGGGGATGCCATACAGGAGCTAAAGGACAAAAAGAGCGGACTGGCAGAGGGCCATATGTGTAAGCATGACAGCGGGATTCACGTGCTGGCGGCACCGTCAAGGCCCGAGTATGCCGATTATGTGAACGGCAGCCACGTTCAAAGTATCCTGAAAGACCTGCAAAGAAAGTACAGCTATATTATTGTGGATACTCCACCGTCTTTCGGAGAAACGGTACTATCGGCGATGGATGCCGCATCGCATATATTGCTCATAACCAACCTTGAGATAACTACAATAAGGGGCACAAAACTTGCACTGGAGATAATGCAGTCGCTTAACTACAGGGATGACAAAATAAAGGTATTGCTCAACCGGGCTACCGAGCAGTGGGGCATTTCCTCCAAAGAGAGCAAAGAAACTCTGGGAAGAGACTTTTGGGAGGTTATACCCTCCGACAGCCGGGTTGTGGGAAGTTCCATAAACCAGGGGGTGCCCTTTGTGATGGGACAGCCGAGGGCAGAGGTATCAAAAAGCATAAGAAGCCTTTCGTATAAGATAAACAATGGTGGTTTGGAAAGCCCCAGACGGTTAAAAAGAGTTTTTTTGAACAAGGCAAGGTAATTCAGAGCTTTTGCCGGGAGGTAGTAAAATGTCGCTGCTCAAAAGGCTTGAAGGGCAAAACAATCAGGGTGATATACCAAGTATAAACCCCATCCCGAAGAGAAAATTTTCCCATCATAATTTGCAGGGGATAAAGAAAAGGGTACATAAAATACTGCTGGACGAATGGGACAGCATGTCCCTTACCAGGGTTAATAGCAGCGTGTTCCAAGAGGAACTGAGGCTTGAACTGGAAAAGGCCATTAACAGGGTTTTGGATGAGGAAGGCCAGGTGCTGCCCAGGGTGGAAGTGGGTTATTTGATGGAGGAACTGGTGGACGAGATAGCCGGTTTCGGTCCGATAAGCAACCTTCTTGAAGACCCGGGTATAACCGAGATAATGGTGAACGGGTATTCCAAAGTATACGTGGAGCGCAGGGGCATTATTGAGGAAACCGATGTAACCTTCACCAACGACGCCCATGTCATGCATGTGATAGAAAAAATAATAGCACCTATAGGAAGGCATGTGGATGAAAGCTCGCCGATGGTTGATGCCAGGCTGCCCGACGGTTCAAGGGTCAATGTTATAATACCGCCCCTTTCGCTGGTTGGCCCGGTAATAACAATAAGAAAGTTTTCAAGGGATACGCTTACCATGGAGGACCTTATAGGTTACGGAACGTTGATGCCTAAAATGGCAAGCTTCCTGCAGGCCTGTGTTGAAGCCCGTCTTAACATTGTTATATCCGGCGGCACCAGTAGCGGTAAGACAACCACGCTCAATATTATGTCCTCCTTCATACCGGCCAGTGAAAGGATAGTAACCATAGAGGATGCCGCAGAGCTTCAATTGAAGCAGGAACACGTTATAACCCTGGAGATACGTCCGCCCAATATTGAGGGAAGGGGTGCCGTTACTACCTGGGACCTGGTGAGGAATAGTCTCAGGATGCGCCCCGACCGTATAGTCGTGGGCGAAGTAAGGGGAGGCGAGGCTCTGGACATGCTGCAGGCGATGAACACGGGGCATGACGGTTCTCTTACCACAGGGCATTCCAACAGTCCCAGGGATATGCTGTCCAGGATAGAGACAATGGTTCTGATGTCGGGGGTTAACCTGCCGGACAGGGCAATAAAGGAGCAGATTGCATCGGCTATTGACCTGATAGTGCATCAGGAGAGGCTTAAAGACGGGAACCGCAAGATAACAAGGATTACCGAGGTGGCCGGCATGGAGGGTGAAACCATAACGCTGCAGGACCTGTTTGTTTATGAGGTAAAGAACAGGGAACACGGCAGGATGGCAGGGGAGTTCAGGTCAACGGGCATAAGGCCCGGGTTTCTCGATAAATTTTACCAAAGGGGTGTAAGCATTGTCCCCGATTGGTTCGAATAAACTGACGGGGAGGGCATTATATGTTCTATTCTGTTTTGGGACTATGTTTTATTACTGTATTCGTATTCTCCATGACTGTGTTTCATTTTTTGACCCGGAAGAAGCAAAACATAGCCAGAAGAATAAAAAAATACGTCCGGCGGGACCAGGATGGGGAAGCCAACGGCCAACAGGTGAAAGCGGACAGGGAAAGACGGAGGGGCCCGGTTATTCTTGGGAGGTTTCTTTCGGAGGCGTACAGGAGCAGCATGAAGGAAGAACTGGCCATGGCCAATGTATTACTGAGGGTTGAGGAATTCTTTTTTATTCAGGCAGTGTGCGCCTTGCTGCCGGCACTGCTTTTGTCGCTTATTACCGGAAACATAATTATACCGGTACTGTCAGCCCTTTTGGGGTTTTATTCCCCCATAATTATATTACATAAAAGACAAAAGGACAGGTTACGGCAGCTGGATGAACAGCTGCCCAATGCTCTTAGCCTAATGTCCAATTCCCTGAAGGCGGGTTACGGGTTTACCCAGGCTATGGAAACGGTGATGCGGGATGCAACCCCGCCTATATCCGATGAGTTCAGAAGAGCGATACAGGAGATGAGCCTGGGGGCCACGGTGGAAGAAGCCCTTAGGGGAATGAGTGAGAGGATAGGCAGCAAGGACATAGAGCTAATGATAACAGCCATCCTTATACAGCTGCAGGTGGGAGGTAACCTGGCCGAACTGCTGGACGGCATAGCCGCTACAATACAGGAAAGGGTGAGAATCCGGGGCCAGATACGTATAGTTACCGCCCAGGGACGGCTGACCGGGGTGATTGTGGGGTTGCTGCCCTTTGCTCTGGCATTCATAATGAGCATATTCAAACCGGATTACTTAAAGGTGCTTATTATAAATCCCGTAGGCAGGATGATGCTGCTGGTAGGGCTTTTGGCCCAGTTGGTGGGTGTTTTTTTAGTAAGAAAGATCGTCAATATGGAGGTTTAGGGGGCGGTCAATATGGTGCTTTTGTGGCTTATGCTTTCAATGGGGGGGTTTGTATTCTTTGCCTGCCAGTCGGTGGGATACATAGTCCTTTGCAAAAAGTGGAGGATTGGAAACCGGCTTGCGGGTATTAAGAAGCTTACCCCGGGTACCAATGAAGAGGACGCGTTATCCAAGCCGCTAAAGGAGCGGCTGTTAATTCCGGCATGGGACAGATTTACAACCAGGATTGCACAGATGACTCCGGTAGAGATTAAAAACAGGCTCAATCACAGGATTGTAAAGGCCGGGTATCCTCCTGGGTCAGGAGTACAAAAGTTTTTAACCTTCCAGGGGGTTCTGGCTGCTACGCTTCCGCTATTGTTTTTGGGTATGGGGCTGCTCTTTAGGTTTTCCGCTTTCCGCCTGGTGGTTTTTGTTTTATGCGGGGTGATTATGGGGGTTTTGATTCCAAACATGTTTCTTATGAGCAGAATAACCCGGAGAAAGAAGGAAATACAAAGGAGGCTTCCCGACATGCTTGACCTTGTTACGGTCAGCGTTGAGGCAGGCCTTGGCTTTGACAGCGCGCTTTCGAAGGTGGTGGACAAGAGCAGAGGGGTATTGTCGGATGAACTTGGAAGGGTAATGAAGGAAATCCGGATGGGAAAACCCAGGCACGAGGCCCTAAGGGACCTGTGCCGGAGGACAGAGGTGGAGGACCTCGGGGTTTTCGTATCGGCCGTTATCCAGGCAGATCAGCTGGGGGTGGCCATGGGCAACGTGATGAGGGTGCAGTAGCATAATATAAGGGAGAGACAGAGACGGAGGATAGAGGAGGCGGCTATGAAGTCATCCATAAAGATACTGTTTCCGGTGGTATTCTTCATATTTCCTGCCATTTTCATAGTAATACTTGGACCAGCGGTTATACAGATACTTGAAGTATTCGGGTAGGTATTTAGAACTCACAACCCGGGAGGTGGTTTGTTCATGAAAAGGAATACGCGGGGAATTATGACGGCGGTAATTATAATACTTATGCTGTGTACAAGCGGTGTAAAGGCTGGCTCACTGATAGGAGATATTCCCGCCGCACCGGCATCCCTTAAAGCAGCAGATATTGGATATAATACCGTTGTGCTTACCTGGGAATCCTCAGGCAGGGTGGCCGACGGGTACAGGATATACTATACAACGACCGACCCGGGGGAAAGAAGGTCGGCGATGACCATGGTGGGAATAACCGACGGTGGTACTACAAGTTTCACCATTACCGGTCTTACAGAGGGCACAAGGTATTATTTGGGGGTAACGGCGTATAACCTGTACGGTGAGTCCGGTCTGCGAAGCGTACTCAGCATCGTTACAAAGTCCAGGGACGACCTTAAGACGGGGCAGGAAAGTACGAATACCCGGTATCCGAAGGCTCCTGCTTTGCTGAGAGCGGGTGAAATTGCTGTATCTGGCGTAACCCTGGTGTGGAATAAAAGCGACAACGCCGACGGGTACAGGGTTTATTCCTCGACAAAAAACCCGCAGGGCAGCAGAGCTAAGATGACAATGACCGGCACCACAAACGGCGAGGCAAGCTGGTACAGGGTGGGCGGGCTTGAGCCGGATTCCACATACTATTTTGCTGTGGCAGCTTATAATTCCCACGGTGTGTCTGACATATCAAAAATACTGGCATGTACCACACAACAGGTTAGTATGCCACCGACCCCAACGGAACAAAATTCCCATAATGGGGTGGTGTCGGCCGTTGCGGCGAAGAAGGACTATATCCTCAGGATAGAGGAAGAGGAACTGGCCCTTAGTGAGGATATTATCAATATAGACGGAAGGACGATGTTTCCGCTACGGGCTTTTTTTGAAATACTGGGTGCGGGGGTGGAGTGGGAGCAGGATACAATGACTGCAGAGGGGAAAAAGGGAAGGAGGCAGGTGGAATTTACCATAGGCAGTACGGAATACGTGGCCGACGGGGTTTCGAAAAGTCTGGACGTTCCGGCACAGCTGTTAAATAACAAAACCTATGTGCCCATAAGGGCGGCGGCCGAATCCATGGGATACATAGTGGATTATGATGACGGGGTAATAGACCTTACGTATAAAACCCTGATAAAGAGTATTCTGGACGGTGATTACGCTGTCGACGACGGCGATGTGGACATTGTATTTGCGGACGGTTTAAATCTGAGGGAAGACAGTGAGGAAAAGCTGGGCTGGGTCCTTGGACCGGATACCGCTGCTGCTGTTTGCAGCACAAGGGAAGGCACTTCCGATATGCTGGTACCGGTATCTGAAATGATGGCAACGGCAATAGGGGAAATATTGCCGGAGTTCCAGGGAGTGATGGAAGGGAGAAGGGGAACCTATGAGATAACCATTGAGAATAAAGACATATCGTCGGCAGAAGCCGTTGAAATATGGCAGTGCAGTGCTTTACTAAACTGTTATTACGGAAGCGATGGCACCCGGATATTTGAAACAGTGGAAACATTTAACAGACCGGAGGCCGGTGAAAGGATATGGATAAGGCAGGAATATTGGGCCGATGGGTCAGGGCGTACCAAGATGTTAATAGAAGACAGAGTTTCGGGTGCAGATGGCAGGAGGCTTTTGGAATGCATGGGTATGGAGGCCGGGGGTCATGAATGGTTGTCCGTCAAGCTAACCACCCGGGAGTATGACAGTGCTGGCACGATGCTTAACGAAACGGAAGCGGGAATATCCGATGATAAGGATATGACCGGATGGGTGGAGTTTGAAGAAGCGGCTGCAGGCGCGTTCAAAATATATGGTGAGATTTCCGGCTCCAGTGCCGGAAGAGCTCTGAAGAAACTGTGGGATATTGGAGCGTTAAATTGGAGAAGCGTTAACGAAGAAACGAAAAACCATACACAGGATAAGGTGCTCGTAATTATGGACGGGTATGGGTATTGTATAGGATTCGGGCGGGACCTGGAAGTAGTGAACATAAGAGACTTGGTCCTTTGAAGTATATATAGAATTACTGCATAATTTACCCTAGAGGATTTGTCTCTTATATATAGAATACATGGACAGTAATATATACTGTCCTATTATTTTTTTGTACTGAATACAACATGGAACTTAATGGGGAAATATTCGTCAAAATAACCGTATGAGTGGGAAGGGAGGAATATCTATGTCTGCGGAACTCGAACTGGTTGAGCGCAGCAAAGGAGGCGATTTAGCAGCCTTTGAAGAGCTTGTGGTCATGCACCAGAAAAAGATTTACAATCTGGGCTACAGAATGATGGGCAGCGAGGAAGATGCCTGTGATATGACCCAGGAAGCTTTTTTAAAGGCTTTCAAGTCAATCCGGAAGTTTAACGGTAAGTCAAGCTTCGGGACCTGGGTATACAGAATTGCCGTAAACGTCTGTATAGACGAACTGCGGAAAAGGAAAAAGGTAAAACTCTATCCCGTTGTGCACAACGACAATCCGGAGGGCGACGGCAGTAAGCTTATAGCCGATACCGAGGACCTGCCGGAGGAAAGAATAGAACGGCAGGAAACAAGAAAACAGGTGCAAAGGGCGATTAACAGGCTTTCCGAGGAACACAGGGTCATAATAATACTTAGAGATATTCAGGGCAGGTCCTATCAGGAGATAGCAAATATTCTCGGCCTTAACATAGGGACGGTTAAGTCCCGAATAAGCAGGGCCAGGCAAAGCCTTAAGGAAGAGTTGATAAAGCAGGGGGAACTAAAATTTCAAGATAACGTCAAAACGGTTTGAAGGGAGGTATAAGGATGGAAGAGTGCAAAGTCTATAGGGAACAACTCTCTTTATATATAGATGGAATGCTTACACAGCAGGAAAGCCTCGTGCTGGAGAAGCATATAAAGGAATGCAAAGACTGCAGGGAGGAGCTTGATTTGCTGCGGGAAATGGTGGAAAACTGCCAAAGCCTGGAGGAAATGGAACCGCCCGAGCACTTATATCCGATGATTGCAAGCAGCCTGCGAAGGTCCGGGAAGAGGACTGCTGTCAATAATATCAGGAAAAAATGGTTAAAACCCGGTCTGGTTTCGGTGGCGGCGATGCTTCTGGTGGCAGTAGCGGTAAAAGGGATAATGCCAAATATTCAGAAGCAGTTGGCCACCCAAGACATGGCGGCCCCGGCAGCCGAGGCCCCGGCAGCGGACACCTATAGCATTGCGGAGAACCGGGAATTCAGCTTCAAGATGGCGGAGGAAACCGGCAGAGCCGGTATGGCAGGAGCAGGCATTTCGGACAAAGACATGAGTATGGAAGGGGCGGATATGCCAGCCGATGGGGGCACTTTCTCGGTTGCCCAGGCACCGGCGGGTCCGGGGGAGCAACTAATAGCCGCACAGCATGAAAGAAAGATAATCAAAAATGCTGAAATGTCTATAGAGGTTGAGGACTTTAACCGTCAGTTCGATGCTGTACAGAGGATGGCGGAGGAGGCCGGAGGGTACGTCGAAAGTTCAAGGAGCTATGTTAGAAAGCATGCCGTTGCCGAGGGCGACAGGGAGTTCATGGAGGGCAACGCGGTAATAAGGATACCTAATATAGAGTTCGGAGGCTGCATTGAGAGAATTTCATCCCTGGGCAAGGTGACCAACCGGTCCACCTACGGCAATGATATAACCCTTCAGTATATGGACACCGAAACGCGCCTTAAAAGCAAGCAGGTGCAGCAGCAAAGGCTTATAGAAATACTGTCAAAGGCCGAGCGGGTGGAGGATATATTGAATATTGAGAATGAGCTTAACAGGGTAAGGACCGAGATTGAGAGCTACGGTACGCAGCTCCGGGGATGGGATAACCTCGTCCAGTACTCCACCATCAATGTATTCATGACCGAGGTGGAGCCCAAGGATACCCAGGTGTCGGTGCTTAAGATGGATAATCTCTGGGATCGGATGAAAAGGGGTTTTATACGCACCACCAACGCACTTATGGATATGGTTGAGGTCATTATTGTCGGGGTAGGTTATGCCCTCCCGGTGGCAATACTAATAGGAGCGGTTTATCTGGGATGGTTAAAGTTCAGGAGAAATAAAACGGAGTAAAGCGAGGTGAAACAAATGACGGGTAAAGGGTCAAAGGTTGCGTCCTACCTTCTGGTGGTTACGGTTTTAGCTTTTGCGCTCTATATAGCTGGGGACGTGTTTTCCCAAAACGCCGCCGCTGCCCAGGATACAAAAGAAAATACCATATCGGTAAATGGGAAGGGTATTATAAAGGTTAAACCGGATATTGCGTATATAAGGGTAGGGGTGGAGACAAGGGGTACCGATGCAAAGAAGGCCCAGCAGGAGAATGCCCGGATTATGGACGGGGTGACCGCCAAATTGAAGTCCCTTGGGATTGGGGACGATGATATCAAAACTGTGACATACAGACTGTACCCTCTGGAGAGGTACGACGAAAAGACCAAAAAGTCCTATGTATACGAATACAGGGTTAACAACATGGTTGAGGTAGTAGTGAGGGATATAGACAGCACCGGCGCGGTAATTGACGGTGTCTCTGCGGTGGGCTCAAACAAAATATCCAGTATACGCTTTGGCATTGAGGATACCGATAAGTATTATAACCAGGCATTAAATGCGGCGGTTGTAACCGCCTCCGGAAAGGCGGAGGCCATTGCAAAGGGGCTGGGTGTTACGCTTAAAGGGGCTGTAAACGTGCATGAGGTATCAAGCGGCGGACCTCTGGTGGTACGGGACACTGTTGGCCTTGCAAAGACGATGGAATCGGCTGACATGGCTGCAACGCCAATATCCACCGGAGAGCTGGAAATAAGCGCGATGGTATCGGTAGAGTACAATTATTAAGGTAAAAGGGCTTCCTCGCGAAGCCTTTTTTATTTGAGTACATTTTTTTTGTATTCCGATGGAGTTACTCCCATCTTTCGTTTGAAAAAGGTGGCAAAATTGCTTGGGTTATTGAAACCGCACATAAAACAGGCATCGGTTATGCTTAAGTGTCGCAGGCTAAGAAGCTCCTTGGCTTTTTGTATTCTGAGGTCCATAAGGTACTCGTAGGGAGTTTTGCCGGTACAGTATTTAAATGCCCTTATAAAATAATAGGGGCTTAAATGGGCAAGCCTTGCCGCTTCTTCCAGGGTATACTCCCCATCATAACTGTCCCTTATATATTCAATGGCCTTGTCTATATTACCTTTTCTTGTTCTATAGCCCGAAGAAGCCGGGGAGGGCATATTATTGTCAATCTGCCTTAGAAGCTCTACGGCTATTTGTGTAGTAAGGCTTTTTAGAACAAGGCTTCGGCCGGGCAGGGTCTTACTGTATTCTTCAATAAAGCTTTTGACAAGCGTTCTTAATTCCTTCCCGAAATCATAATTACCCAGTTTGAAGCACACATTGGTTTTCCCGTAGATCATGTAGGCGATTTCATCCATAAAACCCCTGTCAACATTTAATGCAATGAGGCGGTTATTCAACATGCGGTAATAGGGGCCATGGGCCTGGCCGGAATTCATAGGATAAATATTACCCTTTTCGCCGGGGAAGTGACTTTTTTCAGCGTATATATGTGTGACTGCCGAGCAGGGTATTATGAATTCATAACTGTCATGGACATGTTGGGCTCTTTCAAGAAAATCAATGCCTTCTTTGGGTATGGTTATGCATATGCCTGAATCCATGTATAAGGCTACTTTTTTCTCAAAAAGTTCAAAGGGCAGGGGGTAAGGCCCTTCGCCGAACATTTTCAATAATTCTTCACTCAATTCATACACTCCTCAAATAGAATGAAAACCCTAACTCATTATATATTTTTTGGTCTGACAAATAATCACCCTCAGGGTGATTTTAGTAAAAAGGCAATATTTAAAAGAAAAAAAGCAATATTTAAAAAGTAATATAATGACTGCACCTGTATAATAGCCGTAGAATCTGTGTGTTGCAAAGGCTTAAGAAATGCAAAACAGGAGGTGGTAATATGAATAACAAAATAGAGAACAATGATGCAGCAGAAACAACAAAGTCTTCGACTGGAATGAATGAAAACCTGGCCGCCCTTTTAAGCTATGTCCTGGGATTTATTACCGGCATAATATTCTTGGTTATAGAAAAGGAGAGCAGGTTTGTAAAATTCCATGCAATGCAGTCAATACTGGTGTCTGTGGCCTTAATGGTTATTTCGTTTGTACTGGGGCTTATACCTATCATCGGCTGGATCGCAGCGATCCTTCTTGGACCGATTTCTTTGGTGCTTTGGATAATACTCATGGTAAAAGCGTATAAGCATGTTTGGTTCAAGTTGCCGGTGGTGGGGGATATGGCAGAGAAACAGGCCGATTCAATAAAACTGTAGTCGATAAACTAAAAGAATTTCATCACAAAGATAAGGCATAGGCACTGGAGCTATGCCTTACTATGTATTATAGGTTGTTTTAACAAAAAGGAGAGGGTTATAATGAAAAGATTGACAGCAGCTTTGCTGGTATTCTTACTGGTGCTATTCCTTGCCGCATGCGGAGGCGGCAGCGAGCCGGCGGGCAGTGCGCCGCCCGAAGGTGGTGAGGCAGTGGAGAAACAGGCAGCCCAGCCGGAACAGCCGCAGAAGGCTGAAGAGCCCGCCCAAGCCGTTGGCGGGGGTGTAATATGTGACGGTTACCAGGCGTTCTTTGATGCCAAGGACGAATTTGTCGATTCTGTAATAGATCATAGCAGAAACCATGAAATCGTAGACGTAAGCCACACCCTGGCAACCGTCAATGAATTGAGGATTTTTAACCACCTTTTGCCGTTGCTGTATATGGGCGAATCCGTCAAAGCCATGGGTAAATTTGATGAAAACCTTGAAACTATTATGATGCAGACCGGGTGGGCGGATGATGCGAAGATCGAGTATAGCGAGGGTGCCGGGTATGTGGTAAAGGGTACCGATACCGACGGAAGTGCCATGGAGGTCAGAGCGACATACGATGGGGATGCAGATTCAGTACGGCTTGAGGCATACGTAGATGGTGACCTTGAACTGATGTTTGAGTACGTAAAGGCGCCGGGAGGCTATGCGGCGCAGTATCATTTCATAAACGTTATAGGCATTGATAAAGCAACGCCCATAGAAGGCCTGTGCACCTACAGGATTATATTCAACGGCAGCAACGGCTCCTGCGCAAGGTTTGACAACGCGGAAGCCCAGCCGGAATCCATCTTTGGCACCATACCGGATGCGGCGTCCTTTATTGAAGGGGCCACCCACTGGTATACATTAACCGATGGCAGCTTCACAGGAAACCTTGGCGGAGAAGCGTTTTAAAAAGAATAAAATATAGGGAGGTATTTAGTATGTTCAGGAAGATAGTTTTACTTGTACTTTGCTTTATGTTGGTACTTCCGGGGCTGGTGTATGCCGATGAGGGGGATCACCCCGCCAGTCTGGAAAAGCCGACCAGCCTGTCTGTCCGTCCCGGTGAAATCGATGAATTACTGCTTAGGCTCACTCAGCCGCAAAGTATAATGAACCAGATGGATGGCGGGTACTCGATTCATTATGAGTTTGACTGGAAGATTAACGATGGCCAGTGGAAGTTCAACAAAAGCTGGGATAAGTCCAGCGATGTGTACTTAATTGAATATTACGAAAGCACGTATGACTTATGGAATGTCTGCGGTTATTTAAACAATATAGGCCATGACGAAAGAAACTCCATAGACCTTTGGGCTTTCCCGGAATCTCTTGAGTTGGATGCCTTTGATTTGCAAAGCAACACCTATTCTTTCCGCTGCAGGTATGTCTATGAATATGAGGATGGGGTTGGGTATAGTCATATTGTATCCCCCTGGTCAGATGTGGCATCCATTGGAAAGACATCCGCCGTCCAGATTCCAGACAGCCTGGAAGCACCGCAAAATCTTACCGGTGAACTAAGAAAGCAGGAAAACGGTCAGCCCTATTTCCATTTCACCTGTGATATCCCGGAAAGTGTTGAGGAGGCTAACAAGCTGACCAACGTATGGAACGCCCTGGACTGGAAGATTTGCAGCGGCAGTTGGGCAACCGAAAGCGGAAGGCTGCCGCTTGAAAAAGCTGACCATATGCTGTTCGATAATGTGGACATAGACCCCATCAACGAAGGCGGTTGGGACGAAATAAACATTGAGGAGAACACATATTATTTCCGCATGTTTTTTGAACTGCAAAAACCTGATGGAACAAGGGTGCGATCACCCTTCTCCAATGTTTTTCAGATAGGCACCCCGGCCTTTTACAGCGGCGCAAGCAGCTGGGCGGAGCCTGAGCTTGACAAGGCGGTCGGGTACGGGCTTATACCCAGTATCCTGAAGGGCGCGGACATGACAAAGCCCATCACCCGGGAGGAGTTTGCCGAGCTTGCGGTACTGCTTTATGAAAAGGCGAGCGGCAAAACGGCCGCCCCGGTTTCCCCCAATCCCTTTACCGATACTTCCAATCCGCAGATACTGAAGGCCTTTGCAACGGGGATCACAGCCGGGACTTCCGCCACCACCTTCTCTCCCAATGTATTAATAAACAGGGAGCAGTGCGCCACCATGCTGTACAGGACCATAAAGGCCATAGCCCCGAATGCCGACTACAGTATAACCGGAGTTGCCAATTTCCCCGACCAGAAGGATATATCCGATTGGGCGGTGGAGGGCACCAAATATATGTTCAAGCTTGGCATAATAAAAGGCGATGCAAGCGGAAACTTTATGCCAAAAGCCACCACCACCGCGCAACAAGCTGCGAACTACGGGATGGCTACCCGGGAAGCGGCAGTGCTTATGACGGTCAGGACCTACGAAAAAATGGACGATATCTAAGCCACGAAGCAGGGCAAAGCATCAATCACAAGGCAGACAGGATGGAAAGAGCCCTGTCTGCCTCTTTCGCCTTGTATTAACTGTCATTTTGAATAAGCGAGGCCCGAAGGCTCTGACATGTTTTTCTGTCATTCTGAGGACGAAGTCCGAAGAATCCTACTTGGATATAGACGTAAGATCCTTCGCTTCGCTCAGGATGACAGAAAGGCTCAGGATGACACGTTAGAAGATGTAAAGCTTTAAGTACGTTATATATAGTAAGGGCAAGAAATGGATGGAGATGAGCCAAATTGATTATGGGGAAAAAGGTTATTAAGTTTATACAGGCAGCCCTGGCTGTGATGCTTATTCTTACCGGGTGTGGCAGTGCCAATGTTTCGGGGGGAGAGCCGGTCTATTCGCTGCAGGTTTACCCCGCATTGGTAGAGCTCCCGGTGGGGGAGGCAATTAAGCTGCAGGTTAGCACCCAGTCAGGCAGTGCCAACAGCGGCGAAGTGGAATGGAGCAGCAGCGACAGCCAGATAGCACAAATCTCCGCCGACGGCCGGGTTGAGGCAAAGGCGGAAGGCCGGGCGGTAGTGGAGGCGCAGCTTGTAGACGATAAAAGCAAGAAAGGCGCCTGTAATGTTGTGGTTGTACCGGAGGGCCCTATACTGTTATTTGACACTACCGATATTGATGATATGCCCGGCGGACAATCAAGCGACGGCAATGACGGGGAGGGGACTATGATTCCCGGATTGCCCGGCGGAGGTGGTTCGGAGCAGGAGCCGCCCCCTCCCGACGATAATTCCGGCGGGGAAGGAGAACCGGAAGCCGAAGGTCAGGACGGGGAAAACATACCCGTGGAACACGACCCGGAGATTGATATCCCTGTAGAGCATGACCCTACCATTGATGAGTTTATGTGGACCATACGTATAAACGATATCATCACCGAGGAGTTAAACGACCCGGACATGCCCATGAAAATCAAATATAAGCTTAAGCTCAACGCCGTCAAGAAGGGTGGTAAGACCTCAAAGGGTTTATACAAGGGAACCGCATCCCTGGAATTTAAGGTTGATGCAAGCGAGGCAACCCGGAAGGTAATGGATAAGGCAGAGGGTACACTGCTTGCCTTTTCTGTGAATGTTGGAGGCACTTACAATGTGGACAGCCTGTCAATGGAGGTAGTGCCGTACAATCATATGGAACTGACAGACTTTGGTTCAGGCCCTGCGGGCGGTTCGGAGGGCCCTGAGATAGTACCGCTGGTACCGCAGGAAGGACCTGAGATAGTACCGTTAAAACCCAGGCCAGAGAGGCCACCGATTGTTTCACTGGTACCCAAATACGGTATGGCCTATGGCTATGAAGTGTTTGAGGGGACAGGGGAATATGACATATCTGCATTGGATGCCAGGGGACTAAGCTTAGGAGATGCGAATCAAATAGGAATCCCAATGGCAGTGACCTATAAACTGAGTATAGGTTCGGCCGGTAAGGTGGAGCTGCAGCTTATGGAACTGAAAACAGGCCGGGCCTTTAAGGGATGGCTTAGTAAGAAGCCTACCTATTCCAAGTAAAATGGGGGTGATGTGAGAATGGGGAAAAGATGGGTGAAATCCTCAAGTTTCATGGCGGTGGCAGTATTTATGGGAATATCGATACTGCTGACAGCATGCGGCGGGCAAAAGGACCCCGGGATAGAAAAGCCTCCGGGTGGCAGTGACCAAAACACGGCCCCTTTGGCGCAGGAGGGCCAGGATACCGGGGATATAACGGATAAGATATTGGATATAATTGACGAGGACACATTGGCAGAGGTAATGCAGACCGGAAAATTAACCAGAGGGGGCTGGCCGGAGGGCAGGGTACCTTCCGAAATACCAGAGTACCAAAAGGGGGAAGTGGTTAACTCCGGCGGGGACAGCCGGGAATACACCATTCTTGTGGATAAAACAAACCGCGAGGACCTGGCTGAGTACCTTGACGTGCTTGAATCCTCCGGTTGGCATGTCCATAGGGATGATTCCTATCCTTCCGCCAGGAATAAGAATATGCGGCTGGACTTCCAGTTCAATTCCAAAACCCTTTTACAGGTAAGCGTGCTGGTGGAGGAACTAGGCGATTGGCCTGCCGACCAGCTTCCAGCGGACATTTTTCCACCGAAAAAGGGTACGCTGGTAGGAACGGTGGACATAATAGATAATGGGTACAATGACTTAGAAATTTACAATATCAACTATGAATATTCCGGGCTTACCGATGAGGACGTCACAGAGTACATGAATGAATTGATGGACAGCGGGTGGGAGGGAGACCGGTACATGGTGAAAAAGGTGGTCAAATGGAAGGGCAAGGAGTTTGAAGCAGACATAGAACCTATGGAATATGAAGGGAATGTAATCTTCAGTTGCAACATGATGGTATTTTGAACCTTGTCTTAAAGAACGGAAAACGCATTCTTGTCCTTGGTCATGCCGACAAAAATGCCATGAAGGAAGATGTCCGGGACCTTTCAGAGTTTTTGAACGTACCACTTTGGGATGTATCGGAATAACCTTCGTTTTTTCCTACCCACAAGCATCCGCGCAGTCAGCAGCTTAGCTGCGAGGGCGGGTGCTTGTTTTTTTTGGCTTTATGGAGGTTTTTCATACATTGTGGTGAAATACTATAGGGGAAGTGAGAAGTGTACCTCATACATCGCAATAGGGAGTGTCCCCATTCCTATAAGGGGAAACGAGAGGAAGTGTGTTGATTGGAAAAACCAAGGATGATAGTTATCGATGGAAACAGCCTTATAAACAGGGCTTTTTATGCATTACCGCCTCTCACCACAAGGCAGGGTCTGCCCACAAACGCAGTTTACGGTTTTATTACCATGCTCTTTAAAATAATGGAGGAATACAATCCGGATTGCATAAGCATTGCCTTTGACAGGAAGGAAGCTACATTCCGTCATACCGAATATGCTGATTACAAGGCCCAGAGAAAGGGCATGCCGGAGGACCTGGCAACGCAGATGCCGGTACTGAAGGACCTTTTGGACGCTATGGATATAAACCGTCTGGAGGCGGCCGGTTTCGAAGCGGACGATATAATAGGCACCCTTTCCCGGTACGGGGAAGAGGAAGGCATGGAAGTGTTGATAGTAACCGGTGACAGGGATGCGCTTCAGCTTGTAAGCGATGGCGTAAGGGTTATCTACACCAAAAAGGGAGTATCCGACTTTGAACTTTGTGACGTAAAAAGTGTAATGGAAAGGTATGGTTTAGAGCCGGTAAGACTTATAGACTTAAAGGGACTTATGGGGGATAAGTCGGACAACATACCCGGGGTTCCGGGGGTCGGCGAAAAGACCGCCCTAAAACTCTTACATCAGTACGGCAGCCTTGAGGCGGTGTTGGAGAATACTCATTCAATGCCGGAGGGAAAGCTGAAACAGAACCTTTTGCAAAACATGCAGCAGGCGGTTTTGAGCAAAAAGCTTGCCACCATTTGCAGGGATATACCCGCTGTTTTGGATGCCAGTCAGTACAGGAGGCCACGCCCGGATGCAGACGAGGTGGCGGTAAAACTTTCGGAACTGGAGTTTAACAGCCTGATAGACAGGGCCAAAAAGCTTTTTGGCCCTGAGGATGTATCCATAGCTCAGGAGAGGGAAACGCCTGAATGCAATTACACATGCCTTGAAACACTTGAAGGTATGGATAGGGTATTAGAGAACATACAACAGAACAAATGCATGGCCTTTGAAATAGTGACCAGCACCGATGATGATATCGAGTTTGAAGTATACGGAATATCCCTGGCATGGAGCCAGGGGGACGGGGTATATATACCCATTGGGCATGAAGGATACACCCTTGACGAAGCGGAGGTTTTTAATGCTCTAAAACCGATAATGGAGGATGAAGAAATCCAAAAGATGGGACACCACCTCAAGCAGGATATAATAGCCTTGGAACAGAGGGGCATCAGCCTTTTAGGATACAATTTTGATTCGGAGACATTTGCGTATCTTCTTGACCCGACAGCCAGCAGCTATGAGTTGGAAAAGGTCGCTATAAAGTATTTGGGTGAAAACATCGCAGGTATGGAGGAAATTGTCGGTAAAGGCAAAAACCGCATTGAGTTTAACCGGATAGAAATGGAGAAGGTGTGCGAATATCTTGCTGCAAGAGCAAGGTGCATATTCGCCCTTAGGGACGTTATGGAAAAGCAAATCAAAGATACCGGCATGGAGGACCTTGCCCATCGGGTGGAAATGCCCCTTATTCAGGTGCTGGCGGGTATGCAAAGGACTGGTATTAAGCTTGACAGGCAGGCACTGGAGGAATTTTCCGGCAAGCTGCAGCAGAGCATAGAAGTACTTACACAGGATATATACTCGCTTGCTGGGGAGGAATTCAATATAAACTCAACCAAACAGCTTGGGGAGGTTTTATTTGTTAAGCTGGGCCTGCCGCCTGTGAAGAAGACAAAGACCGGATATTCCACCGATGTGGAGGTACTGGAAGAGCTTAAGGACAGGCACCCCATTGCTGAAAAGGTGTTGGAGTACCGTCAGCTTATTAAGCTTAGGTCCACCTATGCGGAGGGGCTTATGAGGGCTATAAACCCGCGTACCGGCAGGGTGCATTCAAATTTCAAGCAGACGGTGACCGCCACCGGAAGGATAAGCAGCACCGAGCCAAACCTTCAGAACATACCGATAAGGCTTAAACTGGGCAGGGAGATAAGAAGGGCCTTTATCCCCGGCGGCGAAGACTACCTTTTTGTGGCCGCCGATTATTCACAGATAGAGCTTAGGGTCCTTGCCCATATATCCGGTGACAAAAACCTGATAACCGCCTTCAGGGAAGGGCAGGATATACATACCCGGACCGCAGCCCAGGTATTTGACGTAACACCCATTGAGGTGACCCCGGCCATGAGGGACAGTGCCAAGGCGGTGAACTTTGGTATAATATACGGTATAAGCGATTACGGCTTGTCCCAGAACCTGCACATCCCGCGCAAAAAAGCCGCCGGTTATATAGACAGGTATTTTAAGAATTTCAGCGGTGTTAAGGAATACATGGATCGCGTGATTAAGGAAAGCAGGGAAAAGGGAATGGTAAAAACAATGCTGGGAAGGGTGCGCTATCTGCCCGAGCTTAAATCCGGCAACAGGAATATAAGGAGCCTCGGGGAGCGGCTGGCAATGAACACGCCTATACAGGGGAGCGCGGCGGATATAATAAAATTGGCAATGAATAAGGTGTATAAAAGGCTTTATGAGGAAAACCTAAGATCCCGGCTGGTGCTTCAGGTCCATGACGAACTGATAATAGAGTCCCACAGGGATGAGCTTGAAAGGGTGAAGGCTATTCTGAGGGAATGCATGGAAGGGGCGGTAAAGCTTAAAGTGCCGCTGGAGATAAAAATGTCGGTGGGGAAAAATTGGTACGAGGTGAAGTAAAACGGGAGGCAAAGAGAGTGTTAAAGATTGGGCTTACGGGAGGTGCGGCAACCGGGAAATCTACTGTCAGCAATATACTGAGGGACCTGGGAGCCTATATAATAGACGTGGACTTGATAGGAAGGGAAGTGGTGGAAAAGGGTAGCCCCTGTCTTGAGGAAATTGCCGTGCATTTTGGAAGGGATATGCTTTTGGAGGATGGGAGCCTTGACAGAAAGAGACTGGGGGATTTGGTTTTTGCAGACAAGGAAAAGCTAGAAAGGCTAAACTCAATAGTGCATCCCACCATGATTGCCAGCGTGGAAGAAGAGTTAAAAGGGCTGGAGGGGGACCAAAGCGTCCGGACGGTGGTTGTGGATGCTGCGATACTTATAGAGATGGGCCTTCAAAGGCTGACCGACTGCGTGTGGCTTGTGTGGGCGGACAGGAAGACCCAGGTTGAAAGGCTTATGGCAAGGGATGGAATGTCCCAGGAAAAGGCGGAAAACATAATTAACTCACAGATGCCTATAGAGGAGAAGGAAAAATACGCCGACGTAGTTATAGGGAACACCGGTACGTTGCAGGACCTCGAGAGCAAAATCCGCAAGTTATGGGAAAGACAATAAACGTATTGCATATACCGACAGGCTAATAATATAATAGGGTAGTATACTATCTGGGAGTGTTGTACTTGGAGTCGGTATTCCGAAAACGCAGGATTCTTATCACGCTTATTATTACGGCTGTTCTTATTATAGTTATTATAAATAGTGCCACGTGGCTGCTGAAGGTAGCATTCCCCGTGTATCACAGGGATTTAATATTTAGGTACTCCGGGGAGTACGATGTGGACCCATACCTTATAGCCGCGATTATAAGGTCGGAGAGTAAATTTTATCATAAGGCAACGTCCCACAAGGATGCCCGGGGGCTTATGCAGATATCACCAATAACGGGCATGTGGGCCGCCGAAGTCCTCAGGATTGCGGACTATGTCCCGGAAAGACTGTACGAGCCGGAAATAAATATAATGATCGGGTGCTGGTATGTACATATGCTGGAAAAGGAATTTGGAAGTAACCTTGAGAACGTTATCGCTGCGTATAACGGTGGCAGCGGTAACGTAACCCGCTGGCTTGCGGACAAAAGATACAGCAACGATGGCAGGCATCTGGACCACATACCCTTTGGTGAAACCCGGAAATACGTTGAAAAAGTATTATATAATTACAGGGTATACAGCAACCTGTACAAATAAACTTTAACAGTGTACCATAAACACTTTAGGGAAGGAAGGTAGGTTATGTCAAGCAAGAGAGAGCTAAAAACGCTTAAGGACGTGTTGGAATTCGAGGTTAATGGGGACAGGCCCCTGCACTCGGCCACCCATGAGGAAATACTGTCCGGCAAGACCACCGATGTGTATTTCATAAGGACTATGGAGATATTGACGCATCTCGGGCTGCAGGATAAAAAAGTAACCGCGGAAATCTTTCCGAGGAAGCCGGGTATTGTGGCGGGGATAAAGGAGGCAGTAAACATACTGGCCCGCAAGAATATCAAGCTATGGGCCATAGAAGAGGGGGACAGTTTCGAGCCGCTGGATACGGTTATCAGAATCGAAGGACCCTACAGCGAATTCGGCATTTTTGAGACGGTCATACTCGGTTGCCTTGCCAGTGCCAGTGGTTGGGCCACCGCCGCGAATCAGTGCAGGCAGGCGTGCGGGGACAAGCCCTTTGTATGTTTCGGCTCGCGGCACGTTCATCCGTCGGTTGCACCGGTGATGGAAAGAGCAGCCCTCATAGGGGGAGCGAATAATGCCAGTTGTATATTGGGTGCCAGGCTTATGGGCAAGGAACCCAGCGGTACCGTTCCCCACGCAGCCTTTATTATTGCAGGAGACACCCTAAGAGTTGCACAGGCCTATGACGAAATAACGCCGGAGGACCACAACAGGATTATACTGGTGGATACCTTTAAGGATGAGGCGGAGGAAACCCTCAGGGTAGCCAAAAGTCTCAAACAAAGGCTTGGAGGTATCAGGCTAGACACCCCCAGCGAAAGGGGTGGGGTTACACCGGCACTTATAAGGGAAGTTCGGGCGAGGCTGGACCAGGAGGGGTTTAAATGGGTGAAAATATTTGTATCGGGAGGACTTGACCCTGAAAGGATTAAGCTTTTGTCCCAAGCGGGAGCCGATGCTTTTGGCGTGGGCAGCTATATTTCGTCTACGTCGCCCATCGATATGACGATGGATATAAAGGAAGTGGAGGGAAAGGCCATCGCCAAAAGGGGAAGAATTCCCGGACTTATACATAACGATAAGCTAAAAAGAGTTAAGTAAAGGGGTGAGCTTTATTGCTGCCGACAAAAAGGATACTGGCGGGAGTGCTGGTTTTAGTTCTAATAACCGCATTAACCGGCTGTCAGCCGTCGATAGAGGAGCCGGAGGAGCAGCCGGAGATAGAGGAAAATCCCGTTAAGGGAGGACAGGCTATCTTTGCCGGGACCGAGCCAAAAACTCTTAATCCTCTCGTTAATATAGAAAGGGATGCATACCATTTTTTCAAACTCGTATTTGAAGGGCTGGTTGACTACGACAGTGACCTGAAACTAAGGCCCGCTCTGGCCCGGGATTGGAGTGTTTCCGGGGTAGGCAATTCCTGTACCTTCAACCTGAGGGAAGGTGTAAAATGGCATGACGGGACTCCGGTGACGGCCAGGGACGTTATTTTTACGCTTGAATATCTAAAGGCTCTTGAGGATTCAGATAGTTTGTATACCACCAATATAAACAGGGTGGCATATTTTGAAGCCCTGGGCGATTATTCGGTCAATGTGGTCTTCGACCAATGGTTTAACGGGGCTCTGGATATTATGACTTTCCCGGTGCTTCCCAGCCATCTCTACAGTTCCCCCCAGGACCTGGCGGGGGGTGCGGCGGAGTTTAAGCTGGTGGGTACGGGACCCTATAAATTAAAGGAATACCAGCCTTTAAAACTTCTTAACCTTGAAATAAATACGGACTGGTGGGGCGATAAGCCATACATAACCGAGGTGCAGATGCAGTTTGTGGCGGATGAGGAAACGGCCCTTACCTCCTTCAAAAACGGCCAGGCCGACCTGGCAATAGCTACCAATCCTGACTGGGAAAGGTACAGGGAGGACGGAAAAGCCTATATAAAGGACTATACTACCAACAAATACGATTTTTTGGGGTTTAATTTTACAAATCCCATGTTTCGGGATAAGGCGTTTCGGAAAGCCGTTCAGTATGGAATAAACAGGAACGAGATAGTGGACAAGGTCTATCTAAAACACGCTGTCATAGTTGATACGCCGGTACCCCCCGATGTGTGGTTGTACTCCGGGGAGGAACAAAGCTATGCCTATGACCCGGAAAGCGCAGTGGCGATACTTGAAGAGGCGGGCTGGGCGGACAGGGATAACGACGGGTTGCTGGAAAAGGAAATTGACGGTGTAAAGAATGACTTAAAATTTACGCTACTCGCAAATTCCGATAATCCAAAAAGATACGAAGCTGCCAGGATGATAAGGGATGACCTCGCAGATTTGGGCATATCGGTGGTTCTTGAAGAACTCACCTGGGAGGAACTGCTGGAAAGGGTAAACAAAAAAGAATTTGACGCGGTTGTTCTGGGCTGGAACTTTGCCAATTATCTGGACTTTTCCTTTGCATTCCATTCCAACCAGGTAGAAGAGGGCAGCAATTTCTTTTCCTACAGCAATGATGAGATAGACGACCTTTTGCAGCAGGACTTCAGGGCAACAGAGGATACAAGGAAGGATACAAGCGCAAACCTGCAGCAGTTTATAGCCGAAGAATTGCCCTACAACAGCCTTTATTTCAAAAAAGCGGCACTGCTTATTAAAAGCAGGATAAGGGGCGAAACAGACCCGAGGGAGCATAATATATTCCTGGATATAGAAAACTGGTATATTCCGGAGGAATGGCAATAGGTATTGACATAGCAGTATGATAT
>JAQUCT010000016.1 GCA_028686075.1 Bacillota bacterium | reverse complement strand
CTCCATTGAATAATTCATGAAAACCCTGCCTTCTTCCAGCCGGGCCTTTTCAATTACAACCCGGCCGCCGGGGAACCCAATCCCCTCACCGGGGTATAATTCATCCACTTCTCCAAAGTCCAGGTGGACCCTGGGCGAATCTTTCACCCATTCATAGAGGTAAACCGGGGGCAGCAAAAGCTCCAGGCTCTCTGTCTCCTTTTTTACCGGCGCAAATTTAAGTACGGCTTCTATCTGGCAGGGGAATTGGGTGGTTGAGTATTCTCCTTGCTGCACCTCCACCTCTTGCCTTGAAGTCATATCATAAAGGGCAGGCTGGCTGCTGGGCGGGCCTCCGGTGCGGTAGTTTATGCCAAAGGTTGCAGCATATCCGGACATAAGTCCACCGGGAGGGGGTGCTGCCAAACCCGGGGGTGGCGGAGTATCCGGTGCCTCCACTACAGAGGTGGGAAAGTAAGCACTGCCCCGGCCTATGCCAAGGCCGGCCACCGAGCCGTCCACCGGCCAGTCAAAGTATGTTTTGAACTCGGTCTCACTGACACCTAATACTGCCTTTTCCAGCGTTATATCAAGGCCGGGTATTTCCTTCTTTTTATTTGGGTAGACAATCTTGGTATGTTGAACGGTTTTTACAACATCCACCGGGAAGGTGAATTCTGCCTGCACATCCTTTGTTCTTTTAGTTTCATCCATGGCAAGCGACACGGTCATCTCACGAGCTTCCAGCCCTATGGGCTCAAATTCCAGCATAAAGTACTTGCCCTGCCAGCCTCTGGCACCTTTGAACTGGTACGCATGTCCGGCCTGGTCAACAAGGCTGGCAATGGGTATATTTTTCGATTCATCCGAGAGGCTTAAGAATAGTACGCTTCGGGTGCCATCAAACAGCCCCTTCTCTAAGGTTGCCCGGAGCCCGTCTATTTCCCCAGCTTGGTTAATCTCGGTGAAGAGCCCAAGCTCTTGGGCGAAGCGGTAATCGGGGTCGTCCATTCCAACGTGTTTTCCGGCGGTATAGGAGGCATAGGCCAGGCCGCTTACGCCAAGAATCAACAGCATTATAACGGCGGCAGCCGTTCTTTTCAGCCTGAACAGTATTCTTTTGTCCTTTTGCGGGGCATGCCCTTCCACAGGCATCGGATCGGGCAGGGGCCGGGTAAAGTCCTCCCATACCCGGGCACAGCTATTACATCCGGCCAGGTGTTCTTTGACAAACCCGGCGGTTTCTTCGCTCAGCAGGTTCTCTGCAAATAAAGGCATGAGTTCCTGTATAAGGTTGCATTCTTTAAATTTCATATACCATCAACCTCCTGCTCACTGTAAATATTTACCAGACGTTTCTTAGCCCTGAAAAAATTAACCCGTGCCCAGTTTACCGTTTGGTCGAAAACCGTGGCAACCTCCTCGTAAGAAAGCCCCTGAAATTCTTTGAGTATTATTATAGTTCTGTCCTTTTCGGGGATCCGGGCCAGCCCTTTTCGTATTCTTTCGTGCTCTTCCTTTAGAATAAGTGCTTCCGCCGACGGGTCCGGTGATCCCGGCGCAGGCAGGTTTTCCGAAAAAGGCCCCTCCCGTATCATTTCCTTTCGTTTTCCTTTTTCACGGACAAACTTAAGGTAAACGTTCCGTGCAATGGAAAAAAGCCAGGTTTTGAGGGATGCTTCCCCTTTAAACCGGTAAAGGGACAGGCATGCCTGATAAAAGGTTTCCTGAGTCAGTTCGGATGCCTCTTCTTTGCTTCCAGTCATACGTAAAAAATAGCCAAATATGGGTTTTCTATGTAATTCATAAAGAAAAGTTATTCTCTCCATGGCTTCCCTCCACCTTATTTATTCGGCAAAGAAAAGCCAAATCCTATAGGGTTTAATTTCTAATTTTTAGTTTTCCATAGGATTTTGCAAGCCCGGCCCTTGCTTTAGAAATTAGCCCGGCTGTCTCGAAATCGGATTTACCCAGTATAACTGCAATTTGGTGGTAGGAGCAGCCCATTATATCGCGAAGTATTACGGCGCAGCGAAGTTCCGGAGGCAGAGACAATAAAGCCTGCTGGAAAGTGTCCTCCCCCTTTGAGTCAATGCACCCGTAGCATTTCGAAAAAATTTCCCAGGCCAGCTTTAATAAATGGAGTTTATCCTGCTTAAGCCGGTGGTTCAGAAAGGTTTTTTCGGTTAATACCCCGGCGACCTCCGCATTTCCCGACAGCCGGTAAGAAAAATTGTATACTGTTTTTATATGTAAGGAATACATCAATTTATCCTCCTCTGGTAAGGCGTTGCGTTTTTTGTTCCATATTGTTAGTAACAAAAAACCCGGATTCATTACAGCATGAACCGGATTTTAAAAAAACATTTTTCCAGAAGCCAAATTGCACCATTAAACGCGGCATTGTTCAAAACTAATTATAGTTTTTATGTATCCGGTTTTTTCTTTTGTGCAATAATAACCAAGGATGCATTCAATAAAATCACACATATATAAGTCGGGAGGTTCTGGCATTGAAACTTAAGGATAAGGTAGCAATTGTAACTGGTTCAACATCCGGGATGGGAAGAGCAACCGCGGTATTGTTTGCCCGGGAAGGGGCAAAGGTTGTCGTCACGGGAAGAAACCAAGAAAGGGCAAAGGAAGTGGTGAGCCAAATAAAAGATGAGGGGTTTGAAGCCATATATGTCCTGGCGGACATGTCAAAACTCGAGGATTTGAAAGCACTGGTGGATAAAACCCTTGAGGTGTACGGCACCGTTGATATTTTGTTCAATAACGCTGGGATGCTGAGTATGACACCCATACTACAACTTGAGATGGAAGAATGGAGTAGGGTCATCAAAGTAAACGTAACGTCGGCACTGTATCTTACCCAACTGGTTGCCCCAATTATGAAGGAAAAAGGCAAAGGAGTCATTATCAATACAACTTCGATAGCAGGTTTTTCCGCCCGCTACGGCTTAGCGGCATATATTACATCAAAACATGCGCTGTCGGGATTGACCAAGTCCATGGCCCGGGAACTGGGCCCTGAAATCCGTGCAAATGCCATAGCACCGGGAGCAATTCATACAGCGATGGTAGATAGCGTAGGGGGGATAGAGGCGGTAAAATGGCTTATTGAAGGTTCTCCGCTTAAAAGAGTTGGACAGTCCGAAGATATAGCTTCCATGGCCCTTTTCCTTGCAGCGGACGATTCGTCCTTTATTACCGGCCAGGTAATAAGGGTTGATGGAGGTGTAGATGCTTAAAAAGGCAGCAGGGCTGCCTTTTTAAAATCTAATGCTTTATAACGGTTAGAAGCATTTTAAACCTTTCCCTGGCTTCCAGCCGTGGGGGGACATCCGAGGGTATTATTATGATTTCGCTGGCTTTGACGTTAAAAACATCACCGCCTATCGAATTTCCGCTGTGCCGCCCAGCACCTGAACATGGCGTCTCCGGCGGTTGTGTGGGTGCTGATGACCTCCCCCTTGTCCAGCGAAAACAGCGTAACGCTGACGGTGGGTATCTGGGCGATTGTTCTGCTTATTACCTGGCCCTGTTGGTAGGATATCAGGTCTTTCAGGTTAAGCACCTTTGAGAATTCTATATTTTTCATCAAGCTATTCATTATTTGCCTCCCCGAGGTTTCTTAGAATTAGTATGGATTGATATAAGTCGAAAGTATTCATACTTATGCGCTATAAGAAGGCGTCTATCATTGTTTTTAGTTTCTTCACATAAATACAGGGGCCCTTTATTATAGCTTGATTTTCCTCTATGGTTACAGTAACTCTTTCGTTCCATAGCCATAATTCTGTCCAGACAAGCTTTGGCTTTAACAGGAAAGCATCATTGTCTTCGCTAATAATTTTCAATCTGGAGTACTGTACACAGTCCCTTAAAAGCACTTTAAAACCGGCTCTATCAGCTATCGGTATTTCAATTTTGGTTTTCTTATACCTGTTAGCACCGAAAAAGCCAAATATTACGGATAATATCATTAAGAATTGCCAGTCTATATAATGCCAGAAGTCAAAGCTATTCCCGGGTATGATTATTAGCAAGATAATATAAAAAGCTAATAACATCAGGAACGTAGCGAAAAAGAGCTTTATCCTCAGGCCGATATCCCAATTGTTTTTACCCAAAGTATTTTCTCCTTTCAAAATACATTTTTATTTATTATGTTTAATTCTGTACTGTCATAAAATATAAAGAATGCGTCATAAGATCCTTCGCTTCGCTCAGGATGACAAAAACGTTAATTGCACATTTGATGACACAAACGCCGGTTACGCAATATCCTACCACTATGACGTTAAACAAAAATGGTACATTATTGTAGAAACCTTGAGTCCGTTATGTCAAATGCGTCTCTATATAATTAGTAAAATAAATCCTAAATTCATTACAGGATTTGGCCTATTTTTTACTCCAGAGGCAGCCTATATTGCAGTAAAAACACAGGTACCTGTCGTCTTCATAACCGATATAGTGAAGGGTGGCGGTGGGGGACACAAGGCCGAACCTTTTCTGTAGCCTTTCTATATCCCTGAATTTTTGATAATGAAAGTAACCGTAGGTTCTTGAAAGGGTCTCACTGCCAAAGCCTTCAATCCCAATATCTTCTGCCGCGTCACAAAGAAGGCGGTACATTTGCTCTTCATTAAGGGCTGCTGCGTTTTGGCCGGAGAAGAGGGGCTCTTTATCCCCGAAGTTTCTGATATATGCTGCAATCTTTTCCCAGAAATTTGGCTCTATAATATCGTTCGTCTTGTCTTTTTTTAGCTCCATTAAGCTCTCTTTTGTAAGGCCGAAGAGCTCCTGCAGCTTGAGACCTGTATTAAATCCAGTAATAAAAACGTAATAGGCTTCCTGGCAGGTATAGGCGAGTTTTTCTTTAAGTTTTTCTACCTTCAGGATATTTTGAATAGCTTTACCTTTATCCATATATACATTACCCCTTTAAAAGTTAGATCTATATGTTTATTGCTGCCCAAATTCTGCCGCAGATTTTCAATACATTTATTGGAACCCTTATGGTTTTAATTATAGACTATAAATAGGGACAGATGAAGATTAATATGACACCAGATTTGCGAACCCGTGTTAATAAGAGGAAGGAGGGGGACCATGAAAAGGAATGGCTACAAGAGGAATGGATGAACTACGACTTCTTCGGCAGGAATATAGACAACTGAAAATCACTCTTATCATTTATCAAAGCCACTGGAAAAATCCCTTTTTGTCATCCTGATCGATAGCGAAGACTCTTTAAGCTATTGAAAACATCAGATTCTTCATTGCGTTCAGAATGACAAGCAAAAAAGAGTAGTTTTTCAGCAGTCTCTCATTTATCGTAGTTTCTTCTTAATTCACGGATGGCATTTTCCAGCCTACTTATGTCTTCCCTTAAACCATCAATCCTTTTTTCGAATCTTATTAACAGGTATACTGCGATGGCGATGGGAAAACCAATATTTGCAATTGCATTGTACCATTCGTTAACCCCATTCATATCATCATCTCCGGATTATTAATCAATCTGTCCAAAGCTACTCTACCAATTCCGTAATTAACATAGCCCGGCGAATCTTGAGGATAATGGATTTGAAACGCTGGTACAGTTTGTCCAGCAAAAAAACCCACCAATGCTTTTAACGCAAAGCACAAGTGAGCCTATGCAGGCTTATCTCGGCAACCCGGCTGTCGTGGCGAATGTGGTGTCCGCTGTAGACCCGTGGCTTTGCGTCCCCGCCTTTCGGCGGGTTTGCCTTTTTCGAAACTGTTTTTTGTAACATCATTATATATCACTTGGCAGACAAAATTTGTTGAATCTTGCTGTATCAGTATTATTTTAATCAGCATTCCTCATCAATAGCTCTATTGCTTATATCGTCAATAAATATAAAATTTTCATATCAAGAGGTTTCAAAGCCTATTTTTGACTAATGCACGACTAACATATATAATCATTACAATTCACTGCATTATTCAAGTTGTAAGCTGAGCAGGCGATGGACTAATAATAAGTCCATGGGGCCGGGCCGAAAAAAGGCAGCAGATGGATTATCGGCACATCTGTGGGACAGCGATATTCCACCGATGTGTTTTTGTGTTAATATATAAGGGAAAACTAATACTTGCATTTACTGATGTATTCCATAGTAAGAAGTTCAATATGATTGGAAGTGTAACCAAAAGAACCGTCCCCATGGTTAGGAGGGATTGTTTTGATAAGAGCAATAATAAAGATGTTTATCAAGAATCACTGGGATATAACCGATACATCGGTTAGGGAAGCCTATGGCGTGCTGGCAGGGGTGCTGGGCATCCTGTGCAACCTGATGCTGTTTGGGGTAAAGCTGGCGACCGGGCTCTTTATTGACAGTATTGCGGTAATCTCCGATGCTTTTAACAACCTTAGCGACCTGGGCTCGTCACTGGTTGCCATATTAGGGGCAAAGCTGAGCAGCCAGCCTCCCGACAAAGAGCATCCCTACGGCCACGGGAGGCTTGAATACATCGCATCGCTGGTAGTGGCTTTCATAATATTCGGAATGGGGATTCAGATACTAAGAAGCTCGGTGGAGAAAGTAATTGCTCCTAAAGCGGTGCTTTTTAGCCCATTATCGCTGGGCCTTTTGTTTGGTTCCATTTTGGTAAAGATATGGATGTATTCCTATAACAGGTATATTGGAAAAGTAATAAACTCGGGGGTCAACAAGGCGGTAGCCCGGGACAGCCTGAACGATGCCTTTGCCACTGGCGCGGTAATTGTGGGAATTGTACTGGGAAGGTACGCAAACTTCCCCGTTGACGGGCTGCTGGGCCTTATTATTTCTCTACTCATTATCTACACGGGGTTTGGCATAGCGAAGGATTCGGTAAACCTGCTTTTAGGGGGAGCCCCCGATCCCCGGCTTGTGGAAAGCATATGCTTGTTGGTGCTTAAGGGCAAAAACATTAAGGGGGTCCATGACCTTATTGTTCACGATTACGGTCCCGGTAGGGTAATTGCGTCAATACACGCCGAGGTCTCACATTCCCTGGACATAGTGGATATTCATGCCGAGATAGATGAGATTGAAAAGAGAATAGAGGACCAGTTGGGGATTAATATAGTAATCCACATGGACCCTGTCAAAGAGACATCGCAGAAGGAGTCCGGGGATAGCAATATGGCATTTGAGGATACCGGCAGCGCACCGGAAGATACAGATATGGCATCCGGAGATACCGATTTGGTGAAATGAATAAAAAACTGCCCTCCGGGCTTTTCATCTTCGTCTTTGATATTGATGGCTCATGTGGTAGAATATTTACTGCGAAGTAAGAAAAAATATCAGCAATCCACAAGAGGCGGAGGTAATAAATTGGAGAAAATCCGTGAAGGAAAAACGAAAACGGTATTTGAGACAGGGGACGGAAACGTACTGCTACGATTTAAGGATGATGTGACGGGGGAGGCAGGAATAATTGACCCCGGTGCCAATTCTATAATTGGTAAAGTGGAGGGCAAAGGCAATGCATCGCTGAGGCTTAGCAAGTACTTCTTTGAGCTGTTGAAACGGGAGGAAATACCCAGCCATTATATTGACGCCTATATCGAAGACAATACCATGCTGGTAAGAAAGGCCGCACCCTTTGGGGACGGGCTGGAGTTTATATGCCGCCGAAAAGCGGCGGGCAGCTATGTAAGGAGATACGGCAGGTACATAAAGAAAGGTACCCCATTGGATTACCTGGTGGAGGTAACCTTGAAGGACGATGAAAGGGGAGACCCATTAGTAAATGAGGACAGCCTGTGCCAGCTGGGCTTGATGACCGCCGAAGAGGTGGAGTATGCGGTGGGCCTTACCAAAAAAGTTACAGCACTTGTGGAGAAGGAACTGGAACGGTTCGGCCTTGAGTTCATCGACATTAAGTTTGAATTCGGCAGGGTTGACGGCAAAATAGTGGTCATAGACGAGATTTCGGGAGATAATATGAGGGTGAAAAGGAACGGAAAGGGAGTAGACCAGAAGGAGCTTTGCAGTATAGTCTGTGGCTAAAAAGCTTACGTTGAAAATATGTAATGCACTCAAAACTTTACATCTTCTAACGTGTCATCCTGAACAATTCTGTCATCCTGAGCGATAGCGAAGGATCTATTTCCAATAAGATTCTTCGGGCTTCGCTTCTTAAGAACGACAGATAAAAGTCAGAATGACAGATAAAAGAATGCAATACCATTAGTGTGCTATATATATAGATACAGCTACATAATGTCATGGAGAGGGATGTTTTTTATGACTTTGGAAAGAGTAAGGCTTACTCAGATGACAAAGAGCTCCGGGTGAGCTGCTAAACTTAGCCCCAAGGCTTTGGCACAGGTTCTGTGTCAGTTACCAGAGTTTAAAGACGAAAACCTAATAGTGGGACTTGGTACATCCGACGATGCTGCAGTGTACAGGGTAAGCGACGACAAGGCCGCCATCCTTACTATGGATTTCTTCCCGCCGGTGGTGGACGACCCCTACACCTTCGGTTTAATTGCTGCGGCCAACGCCTTAAGCGATGTATACGCGATGGGCGGAAGGCCGGTTACTGCTATGAATATAGTCTGTTTCCCCACCTGCCTGTCGGTGGATATAATGAGTGACATATTAAGGGGTGGGGCGGATAAGGTAATTGAGGCCGGGGCGGTGCTTGCGGGCGGGCACAGTATAGAAGACGACGAGCCCAAGTATGGGCTTTCGGTAATGGGCCTTGTCCACCCGGACAGGGTTCTTACCAATACGGGGGCCCGACCCGGGGATGTGCTAATACTTACAAAACCCCTTGGAACAGGCATACTTAACACCGCAATTAAAGCCGATATGCTGGATGATGCTGCATACACCAAGGCGGTTGAGACGATGGCGTATCTAAACGCCGATGCCTGCGAGGCGGCACTTGAAACAGGGGTGGTGGGCTGCACAGACATAACCGGTTTCGGTTTTTTGGGTCATGCATGCGAAATGGCTGATGGAAGCGGAGTCACGCTGGAGGTATGGCCCGAGCAGCTGCCTATAATTGAAGAGAGCATAGAGCTGGCAAAAATGGGCATTATACCCGCCGGTGCATATAACAATCTGGCCTTTGTTGAGGGCAGGGTGAGGTTTGAGGCGGATATTGGGCAGGAAATAAGGGATATTATGTTTGACCCGCAAACTTCGGGGGGACTACTTATATCCGTTGCCTTTGAGCGTGCGGATGCGCTTATGAAACTGCTTAAGGATAAATGCAGGACTCCTTTCAATATAGTTGGAAGGGTAAAGGAAAGAAGTAAATTCAGTATTGAGGTAACGGGTAAAAGATTTTAGGTAGGCCTTTGTATCTATATATAAAGTGTTAATAAAGTTACATAATGACAGCTGTGTAAAGTCTTTATCACGTTATATACATAACACCAAATTTTTAGACAAGGATGCTCTTAAGGGACGCTCTTAGGAGCATTTTTGATTTTTCAAATCCGGAAGGGGGAACTGGAAATGAATAAATCCTTTGTCAGGGAATTGGTGATAACCAACTATATACTCTTAGGTTTTTTGGTAGCGATAACAGTAGTAGCGAACCTGTGCTACGGCGGTAGCGCGGCTGTCTGGAGCAGGGTCCTGGGGCTTGTGGCAGTCCTGGTTCTAGCCCTTATTTTTTTCTGTTAAACAGAAGCAGAACTCCTAGAATTATAAGGGCAACCGGGAAAACAATCTCAATGCCTATCCTTGTATAGACGCGCATAAAGCCTATGGCGGAGAAGCCTCCCAGTATGGCTATGGGTATCAGCAGAGCCGCATCCCTTCTGGCGAAAAGATAAAGCTGAAGGAGCCCTATCGCAACCCCCAGCGGGAAGAAAGGCCAAAGATAAGCCATGTTGTGCCATCCCCAGATTATGTTTGCAAAGAACACAAGTCCGTAGGTTATAAGCATCCCGGCGGGGACCAAAGTCCCTGCATCCTTGCCGCCGGTAAAGTACCCAATCTCCAGAGCCAGGCCCGGTATAATCAGAAATAATGGCCATAAAAGCGAAAGGTCTATATCGATAAGCCCGAGGTTATTAAAAAGAAGGGCAAGGCCTATAAGGATTATTATGGTTCCAAAAGCCACTCTTGAATTACTCACCGGGATTCCCCCCTGTCTTTCGTTCCATTTATAATAATTACAAGGCCTGCAGCAATCAGCAGGATAGGCCAGTATCTGCCCAGGTCAAAGAAGGGGAACCATCTTCTGAAAAGCAGCAGCCCTCCTATGGAAATAAGCAGCGTACCAGCAAGTAAGCGATTTCTATCGCTGCTTCTACCGGTTGCATAATGATGATGGTCCTCAGTCTGGCGTTCTTCTCCGGTTTGATTATCTTCGCTGTCAATGTACTGTTCGTTTGCCTCGGGGTGCACTCCCGTATCCGGCTGTTTGGCAGCGTCATGCTGCGCTCTGCTATCCGATTGCTGCTCAACACTGCCCTGCCCCTCCGTGGAGCCGGACTGCTGCGGTTTGGCAGGTGCCGCCGCTGACCATCCTGACCTGTTTTCCGGGACCACAATAAGGCATACTAAGTATGCTATAACTCCGATACCTCCATAAAAAGCGGAGAGTACCCAGATAATCCTTACAAGGGTTGGATCCACGTCCAGGTATTCTGCAACGCCGCCGCATACACCGCCTATCATGATGTTTTCCCTGGAACGGTATAAACGCTTTTCCAAAATAAAACCTCCAATCATTTTTCAGTGGCTGGTTATCTATAATAGGTATCGGGAAGTGCTATGGTATATTATATTTTTTCAGGGATACAATATCAACTGTTTTATAGAACTATATATAACGTGAAAAAGATTTTACACAGATGTTATCCTGAGCGAAGCCCGAAGAATCTTATTGGAAATAGATCCTTCGCTATTGCTCAGGATGACACACTAGGAGATGTAAAGTTTTAAGTGCGTAATAAATATTTGGTGATAATAAGTAAAGGTATTTAATGCTTTATGTCGTATTATTACATATTAAGGACAATTAAGTATAACAATTGAAAAGCGGGGGTTATATATTGAATAAAATAGCTTTGATAACCGATAGCACCTCGGACCTGCCAAAGGAAATGCAAGAAAAGTACAATATTGAGGTTTTGCCGCTCCATGTAATATACAAGGATGCGGAGTACGAGGACGGGGTGGACATTACCCCAGAGGCGGTATACAATTCTCTGACAAGGGAGATACCCAGCACCTCTTTGCCTTCCACCGGGAGGATACTGGAACTGTTCGAAAGGCTTAAGGAGGAAGGGTACAGGGATGTTCTTTCGATACACATCTCCAGTGGTCTAAGCGGAACTTATTCAATGATAAAGAATCTGGAGGAAAACGCAAAACAGATAGGACTAAGGCTTCATGTAATAGACTCGAAATCAATTTCCATGGGTCTGGGTTTTTTGGTTATCAAAGCGGCACAGCTCATTGAGAGCAATACTCCTTTAAATGAAATAATAAAAACTCTGGATAGGTTTAAGAGGGAAGTTAAGGTGTTCTTTGTACTCAAGTCTTTGGAGTATTTGAGAAAGGGCGGCCGCATCGGACTTGTGGAAGGCGCGCTGGGGGATATGCTGAGCATAAAACCTATAATATCGGTAAACAGCGAGGGTATATACTACACCGTAGTAAAAAGCAGAGGCAGAAATGGTTCTATAAGAAAACTTGTTAAGATAGTAAAGAGCGCAATCGGAAGGGGCAGGGTCCGGGTGGCGGTGATGCACGGAAACGCTCTGGATGAGGCACTGGAGATTTTAAACAGTATCAAAGATGAAGTTAATATCAGTGATATATTTGCCGGCCAGGTTGGGCCGGTGGTTGGGGTCCACACAGGGCCCGGTCTGGTGGGTATAGGTTTTTGTCCGGATTAAAACAGCCGGGTTAAATATCATATAAAAAAGCCAC
This sequence comes from Bacillota bacterium, assembly GCA_028686075.1. GTDB lineage: Bacteria > Bacillota > Clostridia > Ch29 > Ch29 > JAAYEV01. Next base: position 17,503 of record JAQUCT010000016.1, on the reverse strand, counting down.
CTCCTTTATCTCTAAGGGAGGGGGCTTTTTTGGAGGCTGCTGAAAAACTACGTTTTTTGCTTGTCATTGTGAAACGAAGTTGAAGAATCTAATGTTTTCAATAACTTAAAGGTCCTTCGCTATCGCTCAGGATGACAAAAAGGGACTTTTTCAGTGGCCTCCATTTTTGATGTGTGGGATACACCAAGGTTTGCTTAAGGCATATATAAACGGTTTTGGGGGGATAGAATAAAAGTACTTGGACATACCGGAGGCATGGTAGTATAATATATTTTATACCCCCACGGGGTATAGAAGCACCATCGTGATTAACCGTCCTGGGAGCGGGTATTAAATCAGACAAGATGTACATCAAAGGACCGGCCGGAGGTGGGATTGTGGAAAAAACAAACGACGCTGGTAACGGGACAGGCAAGGTAACCTTCAGGATTTCAGGAATGACTTGCGCCGCCTGCGCAGCAAGGCTCGAAAAGGCTCTAAACAGGCTGGAGGGGGTTAGCAAGGCCGTAATAAACTTCGCGATGGAGAACGCAACGGTGGAGTACAACCCTTCGCAGGTAACGGTGAGGGATATGATTGCAGCGGTGCAAAAAGCCGGGTATGACGCCGAGGAAAAGATCCGGGAAGACCAGGATATTGAAAGGCTGGAACGTGAAAAAGATATAAGGCAGCTAAAGGGGCTCTTTACCCTGTCGGCGGTTCTTTCCTTCCCGCTGGTTGCGGCAATGGTATTCCACCTTTTAGGAAGCCCTATAGAAATACTGCACAATCCGTGGGTGCAATTTCTCTTGGCAACGCCGGTTCAATTTGTGGTGGGCTACAGGTTTTACAAAGGTGCCTACCATGCCCTTAAGGGCGGCGGGGCCAACATGGATGTGCTGGTATCCATGGGCACGACCGCAGCCTACTTGTACAGTATATATAACGGATTTATTGTCGGGGATGCAATGAACCTTTACTTCGAGGCCTCCGCCGTGGTTATCACCCTTATTATGCTGGGCAAGTACCTGGAAGCGGTGGCAAAGGGCAAGACCTCCGAGGCCATAAAAAAGCTCATGGGACTTAGGGCCAAAACCGCGAGGATAATAAGGGACGGCCGGGAAGAGGACATATCGGTGGAAGACGTGGTAATAGGTGATATTGTGGTGGTAAGGCCGGGGGAAAAGGTGTCGGTTGACGGTGAAATAATAGAGGGCCGCTCGGCGGTTGACGAATCCATGCTTACCGGCGAGAGCATACCGGTTGAGAAAAACCCCGGCGATACGGTAATAGGCGCCACCATAAATAAGACCGGGTCTTTTAAGTTCCGGGCCACAAAGGTGGGCAGGGACACTGTGCTCGCTCAGATAGTAAGGATGGTGGAGGAGGCCCAGGGCTCCAAGGCACCTATACAAAAAATGGCGGACAGGATATCAGGGGTGTTTGTACCGGTAGTGATGGTCATAGCCATTATTGCACTGCTTCTTTGGTGGCTGGTGGGCAAAGACCCGAACGCGGGGATAATAAACGCGGTGGCGGTTCTGGTAATAGCCTGTCCCTGCGCCCTTGGACTTGCAACCCCCACCTCGGTGATGGTGGGCACCGGCAAGGGGGCGGAGAACGGGATACTGATAAAGGGCGGTGAATACCTGCAGAGGGCCCATGAGATTGGCGCCCTTATACTGGATAAGACCGGCACCATAACAAAGGGAGAGCCGGAGTTAACCGATGTTTTGAGCATGGGTCACTTTTCAGAGGAAGAGGTCTTGAGGTTTGCAGCCATAACCGAGCGGGGCTCGGAGCACCCGCTGGGGGAAGCCATAGTAAAGGGTGCCCGGGAAAGGAGCATAGAACTGACCGAGGCCTCGGAGTTTGAAGCGGTACCGGGGCATGGAGTTGTGGCGGTAATAGACGGCAAAAGGGTACTCCTTGGCAACCGCCGGCTTATGCAAAAGGAAGGTATAGACCTTGGCGATGTGGAATATGACCTTTCCAGGCTGGAGACGGAAGGAAAAACCGCAATGCTCATGGCGGTGGAGGGAAGCCTTACGGGGCTTCTGGCCGTGGCGGATACCGTCAAGGAAAACTCGAAGAGGGCAGTGGAAGAGCTCAAGGGTATGGGAATAGATATTTACATGATTACCGGAGATAATAAGACCACAGCACAGGCAATAGCGAAGCAGGTGGGCATAGAAAAGGTGCTGGCCGAGGTGCTGCCCGAGCATAAGGCGGAGGAAGTAATGGAACTTATTAAGGCCGGTAAGGTTACCGGTATGGTGGGGGACGGAATAAACGATGCCCCTGCCCTTGCCGCCGCCGATGTGGGATTTGCCATTGGCACCGGAACCGATGTGGCCATGGAGGCAGCGGATATAACGCTTATGGGAGGCGACCTAATGGGCATTGCCCTGGCGATATCTTTAAGCCGTGCAACCATGAGAAACATAAAGCAGAACCTTTTCTGGGCCTTTGCGTACAACAGCGTGGGGATACCCTTTGCGGCACTGGGTTTCTTAAGCCCGGTAATAGCGGGGGCTGCAATGGCATTTAGTTCGGTGTCGGTGGTGTCAAACGCCTTAAGGCTTAAAAGAGTCAAGCTAAGATAAAGACACGGGGACGTTTCTAATGTCTTTGATAATAGGAAAGTCGTAAGATAGGGAGATAACAAGGGGACGGAACTGTAGAATGTCTCCTATGTCCGAGGCATTCAAGTTGCTGAACAGACCGACAATATATAATCAATACACAGAAGGGAGGTACAGCATGAAGACAAGCACACTGAACGTAGAAGGAATGAGTTGCAATCATTGCGTGATGGCGATAAAGAAAACGGTTGGTGCAATCCAGGGCGTTGAAAGTGTTGACGTAAACCTGGAAGGCGGCACGGTGGTGGCGCAGCACGGGGACGGGGTAAACATGGAGCAACTTAAGGAAGCCATCCAGGGTGCAGGATATGATGTAAAGAGTTGAGGGTTAAGGGTTAAAAAATGGGGACACACCTATACCTCAGGGTAGGCCTCTGTAGTATGAGGTATGTCCCCGATTGATAGTCTTTTGGGTCAGGACACATCGCATTGTGATGTGAGAGGTGAGAAGTTGGATGTAGGAATTCAGATAGCAGGGTGGTAGGGGATAGTTCCTTGCCACTTTTCTGCTATGGGGCCACCGCCATATCCGACACACCAACTACGAACTACCGGACACGAACTACCAATAACTTAGCCTCTCTAACACGCTCATATATGACAGCAACACAACACACAAGAACCGTCCCCCTGTGTTTTTCTAGCAACACACAGGAATCGTTCTCTTGCATCTACTATGACAGGGTTGTCATTTTGGGTATGCTGTGTTAATATGATATTAATGGAAAACAGGAGATGATTGTATGCCAAAGGACACGTTTCTTAACCTCGATGAGGCCAAACAGAGGAGAATATTTGAAGCTGCCGTGGATGAATTCTCCCAGAAACGCTTTAGCGAAGCGTCCATAAATCAGGTAGTAAAAAATTCAGGGATATCAAGGGGCAGCTTTTATCAGTATTTCAAAAACAAAGAGGACCTGTATCTTTATGTTTTAAAACAGATAGGCAAAGAAAAACTTGATTTAATGAACTATGCGGGAGAAATCAAACAGGATGCCGACTTTTTTGATGGTTTTATATATATGATAAGGGCGGCCCTTGAGTGGAGCAGAACAAAACCAAAATACTACAGGATAGGTATGCTTATGGAGTTTGACGACAGTCACTTTATATCAGAACTTCGCAAAGCACTGCCGGAGGGTTTTTCAATGCTTAAGGGAATGATAGAGAAGGATATACAGCTTGGCAGGGTAAGGTCCGATATTGACTCCGGCCTGGTGGTAGATATCATTTATACATTGAATCTGCACCTTCTTATACATTGTTTTAAAACCGATGAGGAAAGCGAATTTTTAAAGAAAATCGATGAAATAATAAAAATACTAAAAGAAGGGATAGTCAACAGATGAGGAAAATCTGCTAGGCGGGAAAGGGCGGTCTGGTTTGATCGAGTTTGGTGGGGCATATATTGTTATTAGATGAATGTTGTAGGGGGGGTTGTATGGAAAGGGTACTTATAAGCACAAAGGACTTAAGCAAGATATACCATATGGGCGAAGTGTCTGTGGAAGCACTGAGGGATGCCAATTTGGATATTTATGAAGGGGAGTTTGTGGTAATCCTTGGGCCAAGTGGCTCCGGCAAAAGCACCCTGCTAAATATTATAGGAGGTATGGATACGCCCACCCTGGGTAAGGTGTTTTTCAGGGACAAGGAACTGGGCGACCTTGACGACAATGGGCTTACAAGGTACAGAAGGGAAAACATAGGATTCATATTCCAGTTTTATAATCTCTTGCCCAACCTCACGGCAAGGGAGAACTTGGAGCTGGTCACCGATATGAGCAGCGATCCTCTGGACGTGATGGAGGTGCTGGACAAAGTGGGTTTAAAAGAGCGGGCCGACCATTTTCCGTCCCAGTTAAGCGGCGGCGAGCAGCAGAGGGTGGCGGTGGCAAGGGCGGTGGCGAAGAACCCCGAGATGCTTTTGTGCGACGAACCCACCGGGGCACTGGATAACACCACCGGTAGGGTGGTGCTTAAGGTTTTGAAGGAAATTAATCAAAGCCTTGGCAAAACCGTCCTGGTAATAACCCATAATGCTGCCATAGCGGAAATGGCGAACCGGGTGCTGTATCTAAGCAACGGCAGGATAGCCGATATCAGGACGATAGAAAACCCCGTCGACCCCGAAAGGATTGAGTGGTAGTGAATAAGCTGAGGTTAATGACATTAAGGGATATAAATAGCAACAAGGGACAGTATATAGCAGTTATACTGGTTGTGGTTATTGGCATAACCTTGTATAATGCTGTTTTGATGTCCTACCAGAGCTTAAGTAACTCCATTGAGTATTATTATGAAGAATACAGACTTCCCCATCTGTTTGCAAAGTTTATCAGGTCCTCCGAGAGCATAGTTGCGGCTGCAGAGCGGATTGACGGTGTGGCTGCAGCTCAGGGGAGACTGGTTTTGGACGTGCCCATGGAACTGCCCGGTTTCGATGACAAGATACAGGCTAGGTTTGTATCGGTACCTGCCTCCAATGACAATGCCTTGAACAGGCTGTATTTAGAGGAGGGCAGATACGTTTCGGGCAGCTTCCATGAAGCAGCCCTTGTGGATAAGCTGTTTATGGAGGCCCACGACCTTGAAACCGGCAGCACCCTATATCCCATCATCAATGGAAAAAAAATACAGATTGTAATAGCCGGAAAGGCGGTCAGCCCGGAATATATATACCCGGTACCATCGTCAAGGGAGCTTATGCCGGACAATGAAAGGTTTACAATCATATACCTTGAACACGGTTTTATGCAGCAGCTTTTCGGGTACGAGGGTATGGTCAACGAGGTGGTTGTGCGTTTAAAGGACGAAGCCCTTACCGGTGAGATAAAAAAGGAACTTGAATATGCGTTCAAGCATTACGGCCTTATTTCCGTTGGTGAAAGGGACGACCAGGCAAGCTATATGATGATGGACAATGAGCTTATGGGTTTGGAGGCCATGGGTTATTCATACCCGATGATTTTTCTTCTTATAGGCTCAATAGTGATATATATGCTTCTATTAAGGCTGGTGGACAATCAGCGGCGGCAGATAGGGGTTCTAATGGCCCTTGGATTTACAAAGAGGGCGATACTTTTTCACTATCAGGGTTATGCCCTGTTTGTGGGTTTTGCCGGTTCAATACTGGGAGGCCTTTTGGGTATCTGGCTTAGCGGGAGTCTTACCAGGTACTATCTGGTGTTTTTTAACGTACCGGTGCTGCAGGTAAAAATATACGCGAGTGTTATAATAATAGGCATAGTGCTAAGTGTTGTATTCTGCGGTATAGCCGGACTTAACGCGGCGAAAAGGGTTCTGAGGATTGCACCGGCGGAGGCCATGAGACCGATGGCCCCCGTTGAGGGTAAGAAATGGTGGGGCGAAAGGATACTGCCTTTCCTGGCAAGACTTAAGATATCCTGGCGGCTTACCTTCCGTAACATGTGGAGGAATAAAAAAAGAACGCTGTTTACTTTATTTGCGATAGCCATGACGGTGGGACTTATGATATCCATACTAATGCTGTTGGATTCGGTAGAGCTTCTTTTTGACAAAGCCTTTGGGGATGCATTGTCCTACGACTATAAGATTAATTTTACCCGCGATGTACACCGGGGAATAATAGAAGACCTGGGCGAGTTCAGAGAGATAAGCAGCGTCGAACCCATAGCCGAATATCCCTTCAGGCTGAAAAACGGATGGAGGCAGAAGGAGACATTGGTGACGGGTATACAGCGCGGCTCGGCACTTTACGGACTGTTCGACCTAAATGGCAACAGGACAGATGTCCCGGTTGAGGGTATCCTGCTAACCGAGGGGCTCGCCAAATCCCTGGGAGTAAAGCCAGGCGATACCATTATGCTGGAATCCCTTTACAAGCCCGAAACCGAGCAACAGGTTGTGGTGAAGGGGCTGGTGGAGCAGTATATGGGCGGCAGCGGCTTTATGGAAATCGGGAGCTTAATCCGTGCAATGAAGGAGGGTTCAACCATCAACAGTGCCCTAATAAAGATAAGACATGGCAGCTTGGGTTTTGTCAAGGAACTGGAAGATATGGCCTATGTCCAGAGCGTTAAAGAACCGGACGATATGGTGAAGCAGTATAACGAGTATATGGATATTATGTACGCATATATAGGGGTTATAGTAGCCATGAGCTGTATAATGGGTTTTGCTATTATTTACAACACAACAACCATAAGCATAATGGAGAGGAAGCGCGAGCTGGCCTCCTTAAGGATTATGGGTTTTACCAACAACCAGGTGGCAGAGATTATATTCAATGAAAACACGGCAGTCAGCATACTGGGACTTTTGGTTGGTATGCCCTTGGGAAGGCTTATTGGGGCGCAGATAATAGAATTTTATCCGGAGGACGTTATGACCCTGCCGCTGGTGGTATTTCCCAAGACGTATATAATAGCGGCTGCTACCGTTGCCTTGTTTGTAATACTGGCTCAGCTGGCTAACATGCGAAGAATATCCAGGATGGACCTGGTTGAAGTGATGAAGAGTAGAGAATAGGGGGCGATTATATGAGGGTTAGGGCTTTTGGCAAGATTAAAGAAATGGTTAAAAGGAAGAAAAAGGTGGTATGGATAGCGGTATTGGCTGTTGTGCTGATATTCTACTTGCTGTTTCAGAGTATGGGAAGTGCTGTGGAAGTTACCACCGCATTGGCGGTACGCGGCGATATAAGTAATATTGTGGAACAGACCGGGGATATAGAGACTGCGAAGAAGCAGGATATATACGCCGTATATGGGGGCCGAATAAAGGGCATACCGGCGGAAGTAGGCCAGACGGTTAAGGAAGGCCAGCTGCTGCTGGAATTCGACCTTGATGAACTAAACATAAGGCTTGACCAGGCAGAGGCGGGGCTGGCACTGGTTGAGGGTAGCGCGGTAACCGGTGCCGAAGTGGCGGCGGCACTGGCAGCCTATGAGGGGGCGGCTGTCCAAAGGGACAGGGCAAAGGAAGCCTTTGAAAGTGCTGTGGACCTTTTTGAAATGGGTGCCATGAGTGATGTAGACTTCCGCCAGACAAGGGAAGTCTATGACCTGTCCGAACTTCAGCTAAACGCGACGGTGGCGGCCCTTGAGGCGGCAAAGAAGGGAGAGACGTCGCAGCAAGCCTCCATGGCGGCTGCCCAGGCGGAGGTTTCGCTTATAAAGCGGCAGATAGAGGAAGCAAGGCCCCTTTCAAATATGGAGGGTGTCGTGCTTGAGATTGGATTCGAAGAGGGCATGACGGTTCCTCCCGGCAGTCTTGTTATGAGGATTGGAAACCCGGACAGCCTGCAGGTAAGGTGCAGATTCCTGGCCGGTGAAGCGGTAGACATAAAAGAGGGGGACGATGCGCTAATTAGTGGGGATATACTAAATGGCGAAGTGCTGAAGGGAAGGGTTAATAAGGTATTCCCCCAGGCGGTAACCGAAATGTCCCAGTTGGGGGTGGAGCAGCAGCGGGTACCGGTTGAGATAGAACTGCTGGAAAGCCACCGGAACCTAAGGCCGGGTTTTGGTGTGGATGTGGAAGTAATAACCGATAAAGCAGAGAACGTGTTTATGGTACCCAGAGACGCGGTTTTTGAGATGGAAGAGGAAGACTGTGTATTCGTAGTGGAGGGCGGAAAGGCGGTCCTTAGAAAGGTAAGCGTCGGGATAGAAAACAAGGACTGGGCGCAGATTGTCGAGGGGTTAAACGAGGGGGATACCGTGATAGTGGACCCCCCAAATAAAATAGAAGAAGGAGTAAGGGTCAAGGAGGCTTGACAGGGGCGGATTTGCTGTGTTAAGCTGTTGAAAGCATACCATAATAAAACAAACCGGAGTTGATTGCATGGCATTAAACGAAACTATTCGCTTTATAGCGGTTATAATAGTATTTGTTGTTGTGTATTATGCGGCGTCTATGTTTACCATTAAAAGAAACGTTGTAAAGGTCATTAAGGTATTTGAAGAAAATAACGCCTTGGCTGCTAAAGCGGCGGTAAGCGGCGAAAGTCTTGGTATAAGGAAACAGGGTTTTCTTGAAAGGGCGGTAAAAAGGCGGGATAACAGGATTCATGCCCTGCAGTTTATGTTAAATGCCGGGCTGGTGATTACAACCTCCGACGGGAGGTACTATCTCAATAAAAAGAAAATGGTTGCGTTCCGCAGAGACGGGAACTTCGTTGCACGCTTTATTATCCCGCCCCAGAACAATTGAATTATTGTGAGAGCAAGTGGACGGTAAAACAAAAAAGAAACAAGAGAACCCCTCCTTGTTTCCTTTTTATTTTACCCTAATTAACTTGCTTGCTTATTTCACCGCTAAAACTATTTATTGCATAAGTGTGTTGCTCATTTTTATTGGTGAGGCAGACAACTATATTCCAAAAAGGAATATAAATTTTCCCCTTATATTCGGCTTCAATGTTCGGTGTCCAAAATGTTTTATAGAATCTGATTGTGTGCTTGTAAGCATTTTCCCTGGAAAGACGTTCGCATTTTTCCTTATCCAATTTAGGTTGTTGGATGGATTCGTTTTCGAATACATCAAGGTCCGGAATGTCCTTTGTTCTTATTAATGAGCCATCAAGAGTATTAACCCAATACAAATGTTCAATAATACGTGGTTTTAATTTGAACCCCCTTTTTATACTTATACGATTATTATAAACATAGTAAGGATTAAGAGCAAGGGTTTTGGATACTACTGTATATTCTTTTTTGATTGTTTTTTTAATATGTTCATCCAGTATCTGCGAAGCAGTGTCTTCGTCCACATAGGATTTTACCTTAGAATCCATTCATGATAACCTCCTTAATAGTCTTCAAAGGCCCCAACACCGAAGGTTTCGAGTTTAAAATCATTTATATAAGGAATTTTTGTTCTGGCTTGTATCACATTCTGCATATTGACATCAGAATAGATAATTTCTTCCTTGTCGTTTGATGCCTGTACCAGTACATCCCCCGTTGGGCTTACAACCTTACTGGTACCGCAGGCACCATTGTCAATAGTGTTAACGCCCACGGTATACAAAAGATTATATAAAGCGCCGCCAGTTAAGTCTATATCCCATCTTGGCTTTGCACCAATGCTCCAAACGGATGGAACGAAGATTAATTCTGCCCCTTTCCAAGCCATTATTCTAAAAGGTTCTGGAAATTCGGCGTCATAGCATATTAGAATTCCTACTTTACCTAAAGAAGTATTAAATACGGGAAATTTGTTTCCTTCCCGGAAAAGTAGTTTCTCATTACCCCATAGGTATACCTTTCTCATGTTGCCAATTAACTCACCTTTGTCACCAATAAACAAAGAAGAATTATAAATCATACCGGGGATACTTGTTTTTTCAGGATAGGGTGCAATTATAAACATACTCTTATCTTTGGCTATTTTGCTTAATGTTCGGAACATATGTCCATCCTGCGTTTCCGCTGTATTCATAAAGCCTTCCTTTTCTAGATGGTATCCCGAATAGAATAGTTCAGGCAGGCAAACAATTTTTGCGCCTTGGTTATTGGCTTCCTCAATGTTATGAATCGCTTTATCTAAATTAAGTTTTGTGTCCCCCATACTGGATTTCATTTGAATCGCTGCTATCCTAAACTCCTTTTTCATGCAAGTCACCTCCAAGTATTATTCCCATCCGGGGCTTTTAAAGACAGGCCCCGGATGGAAGAATTGTCTTAGGCTATGTTCTTATTTTCTTTTACCTTCTTAATTCTTAATGCCCTTACTTCATCTTGAATTTTCTCTTCCGGCGGTGCGGTCATCAGGCTAACTAACCAGGTAACGATATAAGTTGCAGCGCATGCAGGGAATGCCTGGAATAGATTTGTTTTAGGTTCCAGATTAAATACAGTCCAAGCAAGCATAAGTATAAAGCCGGTTGACAACCCTGCAATAGCACCTTCCCTCGTAGCCCTTGGCCAAAGAAGGCCTAAAATTACGGGCCCCCCGAATAAGCCAAGGGTATTCCACCCAAACCAGGAAATCCATAATACCGAGCCGCCTCTTAATGCCATTAATACGCCGACAACTCCAATTAACAGCGTTGCCAGTCTGGTATATTGAAGTGCTTTTCTGTCTTCCAGGCCCGGTTTGAAAATAGGAATGTATAAATCATTTACCAGTGTTGTTGAGCCCATTACCAGCATTGAATCCGCAGTTGAAAGAATTCCTGCCATTATACTGCCTATAAATAATCCTGCGAATACCGGGTGTGTCATGGTTGCAAAGAATTGGATTAACACTGTCTCTGTATCACCGCTTACAGGCAGTAATGAAGGGTCGGGGTATTTTGTTCTCATATATAATGCGGCTAAGAATGTGCCTCCAAATAGGATTGACTGAATAAAAACGGCGGCCATAGCGGAAAGCGTCAGTGTCTTGGTATTCTTTGCCGACATATATCTTACCATCAGGGTTGGCTGTCCGACCCAGCTCATTATACCATCGCCTAAGAATAGTGAAATACCGTAAATGATTATTGGCAAAGTAGCAAAAGGTGATATAATAAAATTGGGGTCTATCTTGTTGACGTTTGCAAGCTCCATAGAAAAGGTTCCGAAACCACCGCTAAGGGAGATTGCAAATGCGCCGGCTAAGAGGGCCCCTGTTACCATTAGTATACCTTGTACGAAGTCTGTCCAGCATATAGCCAGAAGCCCGCCCAGCATAGTCCAGCCTATAAACATAATAGCAGCAACGATTACCGTCATAGTAAAATCCCAGCCGATTGCTGTGTTTATCAATTTTCCTATGGCTACCAATTGGCCGTTCACATAAGCAAATGAAGCAGCCAATATTATAATGGCAGATACAATTCTTAGGATTTTCTTTTTCTTATCATAGTATCTTTTTTCAAGGACATCGGGTACCGTCAAAGCGTTTACATTTTCCGAATACCTTCTGATAAGCTTGCTCACAAGTACAAAGCTAAGGAGTATACCGATAGTTGCACTTGGTACCATTGTCCATATGCCTTCAAATCCTGCTTCGTATGCGTATCCTGCAAATCCCAATCCCAGCCAACCGCTCATTCCTGTGGCACTGAAAGTAAAAGCCAGTACCCATGAGCCGATGTTTCTTCCTGCTAATACATAATCCTCCAGTTTATTCATTCTTTTAGAAGCAAAGTAACCTAGGCTTAGCAGAAATAATAGATATACAACTATGAAAACCTGAAGACTTCCTGCTATATTTTGCATAAAATTACCTCCCCAAATCATATTTGGTCTTTTAATAGTGCCGATAAATTAATAGAAAATTACTATTCCCGGGCTATTCATTATAGTTTACATAATAGTAAATTGCTGCGATGTAAGTTCCTAAAGCCGGAATCAACATGAAAAGCCAGGTACCAATTGGGACTCTATCCATATTCTCACCTCCCCATTTTTTTATTTAACCTCAAACACCTCAACATTTCTTTTTTTGTCTCGAAGCTTATCTATTGATTTTAAATCCTCTGCTATGTGGTCAGGAGGTTTTGAGGTAAATAGACTAATAACAATGGTGACTATAAAAGCAATTCCACAAGAAGGCAGCGCATGAAATATGTTCAGCTTTTCAGTTAAACCGAAAATGTTCCAAAAGACTAATACTGTAAAACCGCTTATCAGTCCTGATATAGCACCCTGCTTAGTTGCTCTTATCCAGTATAACCCAACAATAACAGGCATACCCATAATGCCCAACGTTGTCCATCCGAGCCATGAACTCCACAAAACAGAGCTTTTGTTCATTGATATAATGACTGCAATTATCCCAAGAAATACTGTGACCAATCTGCTGATAAGAATTAGATGCTTTTGGGAGGCTCTTGGACGGAAATAGTTGTATACGTCATTTACTAAAACTGAAGTTGCCATCATAAAAAGCGAGTCTGCCGTTGACATAACAGCTGCCAGTATAGCACTGACAAAAATACCTATCAATATCGGATGCATCATCGTTATAAAGAATTGTATCAATACTGTTTCAGTATCTCCGCTATAGGGAAGCAGCATAGGCTCTGGGAATTGGGTTCTCATATAAATAGCTGCTATAAAAATACCCATAAAAAGAATGCATTGGATTGCAATGGTTATAAGTGGTGCGGATGTTAGAGATTTTGTATCCTTAGAAGCCATATATCTGACCATTAACGTTGGCTGGCCAATCCAGTTTAGAATTCCATCGCCTATGAAGAGACTAATTCCCATTATTAATGCGTCAAAACTTGAGAAAGGTGTTATCGCGAATTCAGGAAACACTTGATTGGTCTCTACTATTTTTTGAGTAAAAGAGCCAATCCCCCCTGCATACTGGATTGCTAAACTACCGGCAATAAAACTGCCTGCTATCATTAACGCACCCTGTATGAAGTCAGTCCAGCAAACCGCTGTAAAACCTCCTAGAACAGTATATATAATCATAACGATAGCAGCTATAATACTTGATATATGGTAATTCCAATCTAGTAATATATTTAGTAGTTTTCCTATTGCAATTAGTTGTCCACTCACATAAATAATAGCGGCAGCAGACAGTATTATACTGAATACAGTTGTTAATGCATTGTTATCATCGTAAAATCTTTTTTTGATAATTTCAGTTATAGTGATTGATCCTGTTAGTTCGGAGTACAGCCTTATTCTTTTGCTGATTAGCACGTAGCATAGCAAAATACCTATGGTGGCACTGGGAACCATAATCCACAGGCTTTGAAATCCTTTTTCGTATGCATAACCTGCAAATCCCAGTGCAAGCCATCCACTCATCCCGGTTGAACTAACACTAAAGGACAGCATTATTGCGTCCAGTTTTCTACCACCCAGAAAAAAATCTTCTATACTCGTAGCGTTTTTTGATGCTAAAAAGCCAGTAAATAACAAAATTAAGAAGTAGATTATAAGAAAGCCTATTATCATATAATTGAATTCCATACGGCCCAATCACCTCTCTTTTAATAGTGCAATTTGCATGCCACCTTAGACAAAAAAATCTAAAAATGGCTGCATGTCTTATTCTCCGGCATTCCATTGCATACTGGCAGACTTTGAATAATCCATATGCAGCCTTGATTAAGCTAAATATGGTTTTGATTAAAGGATAAGGATTGATAGGTATTGAAAGGCTGGCGGTTATGATATAAAAAGCGTTAAAAATTCATAAATATAAATAATACTATGAAAGAGTTTACATAGTATTTGAATTAGATTTCATAATCATTTATTTTGTACATTAAGGCTCTATGACTTATACCTAAAAGCTTTGCTGCCTCGGTCCTGTTGTTGTTAGTCACTTCCAGGGCTTTCTCGATTAGCTGTGTCTCAATAGATTTTTTAGAATCGTTAAGTAGTTTTTTTAGATCAAAATTATTATCAGGTACTTCTATTTTTAATGCTTCTTTATCATTATTAATTTTGCTGTCTATGTGTTTAGCCTGAATAATATCCTCTTCGCACAGGACAATAGCCCTTTGGATTACATGCTCCAGTTCCCGAACATTTCCCGGCCAGTTATAATTTAAAAGAATATCCAACGCCTTTTCACTAATGTCCTTTATTGATTTCCCAAATCTTTTATTACAATCTCCAATGAAGTGCTCTATAAGAAGCGGAATGTCTTCTTTTCTATTTGATAAGGGAGGGATTTTTATTTCAACAACATTCAATCTATAATATAAATCTTCCCTGAAGGTTCTTTTTTCTATTTCTTTCTCCAGTATCTTATTAGTAGAAGCAATAAACCTTATATTAATTTTTTTAGTCTTAATATCACCTAACCGTCTTATTTCATTTTCCTGTAAAACCCTCAGAAGTTTAACCTGAAGGTTCAGCCCCATTTCACTTATTTCATCCAGAAAAAGAGTGCCTCCTTCCGCTTGTTCAAACAGGCCCTTTTTTTCGCTTTGTGCACCGGTAAAAGCACCTTTGCAGTAGCCATAAAATTCTGATTCAAGTAATCCTTCCGGTACGGCACCGCAGTTTATCGCTACGAAAGGGTTATTGCATCTGGGACTATTGTAGTGAATGGCCTTGGCAAACAATTCCTTGCCTGTTCCACTGGCACCATAAATCAAAACAGGGGAATCGTATTTTGCAATTTTTTTAATGAGATCAAAAATCTGTATCATTTCATCGCTTTTCCCTATAATACCATTAAAACCGGAGTATTTATTTGAGACTTCTGTACGCAGCAGCTTATTCTGTCTCTCAATTTCCCTATATTTCATAATTCTATTTACCTTTAACACTAGGTCTTCATTTAGAAATGGTTTTGTGATATACTCATCGGCCCCGTTTTTAATTGCTTTTACGGCATCTTCAACACTACCATAGGCAGTAATCATTATAAAACTACAATTCAGGTTTAACTCATTTTTATGTCTTAATATTTCAAAACCGTTTAATCCGGGGAGGCGAATATCACAGATCACTACTTCGTATTCGTTCCCTGTCATAAGGTCGGCACCATCTCTTCCATCAGATACGCATTCGACCATATAACCCTCTTGTGATAAAACATATTTCAAGACATCCGCAAGGTTCAACTCATCTTCTATTATTAGTATTCTTCCGGTCATAAGCCTTTCCCCCTAACCATTCTCTGCAAAAGGCAGTTTTATAATTATTTCCGTTCCCTCGTCTATGGCACTAATCACCTTAATAATTCCACCATGGGCCTCTATTATCTGCTGGCATATAAACAGGCCTACCCCATATCCTTCGCCTATTGGTTTTGTAGAGTAAAAAGGATCAAAAATATTTTCAATATCTTTTTTTGATATTCCGGAACCTGTATCTTTCACGCTTATTGTAGCGTAGTTTTTTTGTCTATACGTCTTTATATAAATACATCCTTCATCCTTTATGGCTTGATAGGAGTTTAATATAATATTAGACAATGCTATTTCTAAATTTTTTTGAACCCCTTTACTATACGGTAGATTAGTTGCCAGGTCTTTATAAAGTTTTATTTTGGGGTTTATCCTCGACTTTGGTATTGTTTCTAACGCATTATTGACCAAATCATTTATATCAAGCTGCATAGTGACTTCCATTTTACCTCCGGAGGAGTATAAGAATTCTTTAATCAAGCTATCTATCCGCAATGCATCATTTTTTATCCGTACTATATAATCATTACGTTGGTCCTCTGAAAGCTTATTGGATTCCAAAATCTGGCACATGCTGAGTATTGAGGATAGAGGATTACCTATTTCGTGTGTAATACCTGAGGTTACTCTGCCCATAGACGCTAGCTTTTCGGATATAAGCAATTTCTTTTTGATTTTTTCAGTTTCCTGGGTAATATTTCTATATCCTTCACTAATCTTTATGAACTGTGAAATAATTATCTCGGATAATTTGAAAATTAATCTTATTAGAACTGTACCCGCCAGGAAAAATGTTATGAACAAAACTATTTCGGAGATTCTTTTGTCGGCTATAATTTTGGGTGTTTCGAAAAAAAATACAACAGAGCCGATACTGCTTGATGAATCCGGGTACTTAATTGGAGCATAACTAACAACCAATTGTCTGCCATACTTCCCATAAGTATCATAATATGTATAGCCACTGTTATTTAAAATGTTTTCATTGAAAAAGTCTTTAAAATCATCCGAGTTAAACATATTATTATCAATTAAGTATGTATCTTGACTTATACTGTCAAAAACTAAGGAACCGTTATTTGCGATAATGCATACTTTTTGACGGCTTTGAGAATCTATAATTCGTTCCCAATACTTATCCCCTAGTATTATAATAGCAGATTTATGGCTGTTTTCTATTTGTTGTTTGATAAGCAGTTTCCCGCCGGTTCCTGTTAATACAAGTTCTGCGCCGTCTAACATTGTATCCAGATACGCAAATTTATTCATATTGATTATAAACTTTCCGTTCAAATAATCAGTAGTTTGAGAGTTTCTAATTATTGCAATGTCCTCGATTTCTGGAAATAGGGCAGTATATTCTTCCTTTACCATGTTTCTATTCGTTTCAATTGCGTTAATCAGGGTTTTATATCTGATAATATCCCTGTTAATTTGTTTGGAAAGAAAACCGGTTGTTTGCTGCGATTCCTTGCCAATATTCTCTTTTAACAGGCTGCTGTAGTTGATATTTTGATACGCCATAAGAATAATGATAGTGATGGGGATAAGCAGTATACCTATAATCACCAATGAAATTTGCCTTCTTAATCGCTTTTTTAATTCCAAGTTATTATCCAGCATACTACGCAACAACTCTCTTTTTTTAAAAGCTACTAAATGGTGTATATGAATAATTAGCCATGATTTCTATTATTCCTGCATATATTTGGTTTGCTTATGAGATATTCGATATAACGCACTAATGATACTACATTCCTTTACCTGCCATTCCGGAGAAGCGTAGTCCCCTGTAATTTAAGAGGGCGAAGCCTGAAGAATCTGTCTCAGAGATAGATCCTTTGCTATCGCAAGGTCCTTTGCTTCGCTCAGGATGACACGTTAGAAAATTTAAAATCTTAAGCATGTTATATATAGATATATACAAAGTAAAAAAATATGGAAACGCTCTTTTTTGATAATAGATTCATACTTTCAGTGAATAAAAGCTGTTTTGGGACATAAACTGTTAAAAGCAAATATCCTGGAGGGATGGATATGGGCGGCAGGATTGACGTGTCCCAAAACAGTGGCCACGGTTTGATCGAAGGAAGGATTTTGAACTGCCGGTGGTTTGCTCTTGTGCAGCCGGAGCCAACAAGCTTTGGAATAAACCCCCGCACTCTTTTAAAGGGAGGGGGTAGGGTGTCCCGTTTATGCATATATACCGGGAGTGCCAACAAAGAAATAGTGGCGGAGTATTCGAGGGGTTGGGTAAGCCTTAAGTACAATTACATAGAAATGGTGGAGG
>JAQUCT010000015.1 GCA_028686075.1 Bacillota bacterium | reverse complement strand
AGCGGGGGTTTATTGCCCATGTTATTGCCGCCGGCTACATAGAGGGACTGGTAACCATTATGAGGTATTATGAAGACGGTACAAAGGCCGTTGGCGCAATGGCGGCCTTTACGAGTTTTTTGTTTGAAGAGTATGCCAGTATTCGGCATCAGTAGTAAAGTATCCGGCATAGAGTTAATTATTGATATGTAAGGGGGATTTTGATGAAAAAAATCGCTGCTACAGGAATAATAGTCCTGGTTCTGGCAGGCATCGCTCTTGCCATGTTTGGTTGGGACGTTCAGGATACCGTAGAGGAGTCAGTAAAACCGGTAAAGATAATAGAAGTGTTTTCGGAAATTGCTCCAGTGGTTCTGGATTATATCGGCACCGTTTCCCCCGGTGAAGTAAGACAATTGGGATTCAAAAGCCCGGGCAAAATTGCCGGGGTATACGTTGTTGAAGGCGAGTCTGTGAAAAAGGGAGATATGCTTGCGGCACTGGATACTAAGGAGCTGCTGCATGCAAGGGAGAGTGCGAATGAGGACTTAAAAAGTGCCCGCAGTGCCTTGGAGTTTAGCCAATCCGTGTTTCAAAGGATGGAAGAACTTTACCGGGAGGGGGCGGTATCGCAGCAAGACCTTGAAAAGGCAATACTTGACAAGGACCTGCGGCAGGCTTCCTACAGCCAGGCAACGGTAAATATGGAGAACATACAAAGCAGTATAGAGGATGCGGTTTTGGTGGCGGGGATGGACGCATACATTGTGGATGTTTTATTTAAGGAGGGTGAAATGGCCGCCGCCGTTTACCCGGTGGTGGTTATCCGAAACGGGGACCTTGTGGTGAATACAGGCCTTTCGGAGGGCGATGCGGCAAAGGTTTTGCCCGGGGCTCCCGTTAAGGTAAAGGCCGGAGACAGGGAAGTTTTTGGGGAAGTAGTATCTGTTGACCCTGTGCCCGATGAGGATACAAGAACCTATAATGCAAAGATATCCCTTGAAGAAAACTCCTTTAGCATAGGAGCAGTTGTGAAACTGGAAATAATGCTTGGTGAAGAGGAGGGCATTTGGATACCCCTTACATCGGTTATGGCGGATGGTGAGGACTATGTATACATAGTGGAAGACGAAAGAGCGGTCAGGAAAAAGGTTACGATAGATAGGACAAGGTCAAGCCGGGTCAGGGTTAAGGGACTTAACCCCGGCGATGCTTTGGTTGTAGAAGGCTACAGGGGCTTAAAAGACGGTGACAGGGTGGGTATAATTAATAAAACCAGTGCAAAGGGATGCTGATGTATGATAGATGCGGCGATAAGAAAAAGGAAGGTTACCTTATCCATTGCGGTACTTCTGGCGGTGCTGGGGCTTTTAAACTATTACATAAACCCCAAACAGGAAAACCCGGATATAAATGCGCCCTTTGCGGTAATTACGGCTGTATATCCCGGGGCTTCGCCGGAGGACATGGAAAGGCTTGTTACAGGCAAAATAGAGGAAAGAATTGCCGAGATAGAGGGGTACAGCTACTCTCAGTCGGATTCAAGAAACAGTCTTTCGGTTACGGTTATTAGGCTTGATTCCGATATCGACCCCGACAAGGCCTGGGTGGATTTAAGGCAGCGCATGGATGACCTTCAAAGGGAACTGCCGGAAGGGTGTGGTGATATCGAGATAAATACTGACCTGGACCGGACCGCCGGTATGATACTGAGCCTTTCCGGGGATGAGTATTCCCGCCACCAGCTGGCCTGGTATGCTGAAGGGCTAAAGAGAAAACTTGTAAAAATACAGGGCATATCCAGGATCGATATAATAGGGAAGCCTGAAGAGCAGGTTAAGGTGGAGGTGGATACCACCGGGCTTGGGTTTTACAATTTATCAATGGACGAAATAGCAGGTATAATAGGTCTTCAGAATATCGAGATACCCTCGGGGTATATAGACGACGGAGAAACCAGAATAAATGTCAACATGCCCGGCACCTATTCCTCTCTGGAGGAGATAGGGAGCACGGTGATAGGAGTATCGGCGGATAGTGGGGCGGTTGCGAGGCTGAAAGATATTGCTTCAGTTTACATTAAGCCGCTAGATTCCAACCCTACGGTAAAAAAGGACGGCAGGGATGCGGTGCTTCTGGCGGGGTATTTCAATGAAAATAGTAATATAGTGATAACTGGCCGGAAAGTGGAAAAGAGAATTGATACGTTAAAAGGAGACCTGCCGGAGGGTATACTGCTGGAACGGGTGCTGTATCAGCCGGAGGATGTAGGCAATGCGGTGGGCAATTTCTCCAGAAATTTGGCTATTGGCGTTCTATTGGTAATTGTTGTAGTGTTCCTGGGGATGGGTTTCAGGAATGCGATAACGGTTTCAGCTGCCATACCCCTTTCAATACTTATCACCTTTTTGGTCATGAGGGTCTGGGGCGTTAAAATACACCAGATATCCATATCCGCGCTAATAATAGCCCTGGGTATGCTTGTGGACAATGCAATAGTTGTGACCGACGCTATACAGGTAAGACTGGACAGTGGCCAGGACAGGATGGCTGCCTGCGTCGAAGGGGTGAAGGAGATATCTATACCGGTACTCACATCCACCCTTACTACGATAGGCGCTTTTATTCCGCTTCTTATGCTGCCTTCGGTGGCGGGGGAATACATAAGGAGTATTCCGCAGATAGTCATAGTATCCCTTTTGGTCTCATATCTGGTGGCACTCTTTGTCACACCGGTTATTGCCTTTTCTTTTTTCAGAAAAAGCGTTAACAAAGGAATGTTTCCCCGGTTACGAGGGTGGTTTGTCCAAACGTTAAAATCCTCCATGAAAAGGCGGGGTACTCTGGCGTTGGCGGTTGTGGCAGCTTTGGTGCTGGTTGTATTTGTGGCCGTGCGGTTGGGGCTTCAGTTTTTCCCCAAGGCGGATACCGATATGGTGTATATAGACATAAAAGCCGAGCAGGGAGAGGACATAAAAAGAACCGTCAGGCTGGCGGAAGCGGTATCTGGAGTATTGGAGGAGCAGCCGGAGGTGACAAGTTATACCGCCGTTACCGGAGGCGGACTGCCCAAGTTTTATAATACTCTGCCCTTTTATACCAAGTCTCAGGACTTTGCACAGATTATGCTAAGGCTTAACCTTGAAAAAGGGGGAAGGTTCAAAACCAGTTCCGGGTTTGTTGACCACCTGCAGGTGGTTTTGGATACCCGGGTTGTTGGAGGAAATGCTACCGTAAAACAGCTGGAACTGGGTGAACCCATAGGCTCCCCTTTAAGGGTCCGGATAACGGGGGATGACGCCGATCGTATTGCGGAAGCCGTTGTTGGTATAAGGGATAAACTAAGCGGTATAAGGGGCACTATGAACGTGGATGATGACCTGGCGGACAGGAAATATGAATTCCGCGTGGGGGTGGACATTGACAAGGCTGGGAACCTCGGCATTTCAAGGTATGACGTCCAAAGGGAGGTAAGCATAGCCTTAAGGGGCAAAAAGGCGTCGGTATTCCGGAAAGAGGGGGAGGAGTACGATATCCTTGTGAAAGGTAGCATCGGATCCAAGGAGGACCTGGAGAACCTGTATATAAAGTCTTCGGTAACCGGACGAAAGGTTATTTTGAAGGAGATAGCCTGGATTGACCTGGCGGACATAACGCCCTATATAAAGAAATATGACGGGGACAGGGCGGCCATGGTTACAGCCGATGTTAAACAGGGGTTTAGTCCGGTGGATATTGAACGGTGCCTTGGCCGGGAGATGGAGGACTTAGACCTTCAGGGGGTAAATATAGTATTTGACGGTGAAAGAAGGAAGATTGGCGAGTACTTCGGTGATATTGGTGTATCCGCAGCATTCGCAGTGCTTTTGGTATACGGAATTTTGATTGTTCAGTTTTACTCATTTTTACAGCCCTTGGTTATACTTTTTACCATACCCCTTTCAGTAATCGGTTCGGTGCTGGGACTTTTGATATTCCGGCAGCCCCTGTCCTTTACCGCCCTTTTGGGAATGGTTAGCCTTTTGGGCATAGTTGTCAACAATGCTATAATACTTATGGATCATATAAACAGTGCCATAAGAAAGGACAGGTCGACGGAGGAAGCCTGTATTGAGGCGGTTAGCATAAGGTTCAGGCCAATTATTCTTACAACAACGACTACCGTTGCGGGACTTATACCCCTTGTGTTTTCCGGAAGCGAGCTATTCAAGCCGATGGCGGTGGCACTTATGAGCGGGCTTTTGGTATCAACGCTTCTTACACTCATAGTAATACCGGTTGCGTTCAGCATTACCCAGGTGGAAGGATAAAAGGGGTCCGGTGCTCCGCCGGCGAATATTCAATCTGGCATAAAAACTGAGAAGCTTCCCGCCGTTGTTCGTCCAATGTGCTACAATATGAGTGGGTTGACAGCCAAAGTCACCATCCCTGTGACTGGTAAATTGACAGGAGGTGTGTAAAATGGAATTTGACCCGATGCGGTTTAATTACCCATCCAGAAGGAACGTTGTATACGCGAAAAAGGGAATGGTTGCGACCTCGCAGTCTCTTGCCGCCCAGGCGGGGCTAGATATGCTCAAGAAAGGTGGTAACGCCGTGGACGCGGCTATTGCCACCGCTGCCTGTCTTACGGTGGTGGAGCCCACTTCCAACGGTATAGGCGGTGACGCCTTTGCTACCATTTGGACCGATGGGAGTCTGTATGGCTTAAACGCCAGCGGTCCCGCTCCGAAAGCCCTTTCGGCGGAGTTTCTGACAAAGGCGGGATATAAAGAGATGCCCCAACTTGGCTGGATACCTGTGACGGTACCCGGTGTGCCCTCGGCGTGGGCGGCACTGTCAAAAAGGTTTGGCAGGCTGTCCTTTACCGAGGTATTAGCTCCCGCGATAGGGTATGCGAAGGAGGGTTATCCGGTTTCGCCGGTGGTAGCTGCTGCCTGGGACAGGGCTTATAAAACGTACAGCAAGCAATCGAAGGGTGATGAGTTTGGAAACTGGTTTACAACCTTTGCGCCCAAAGGCAGGGCTCCAAAGCCCGGGGAAATTTGGAGGTCGCCTGACCATGCCGCATCCCTGGAGAGAATAGCTGCAACCGGTGCAGAGGACTTCTATAGAGGCGAACTGGCCGAAAGGATTGTGGATTTTTCGAAGAAATACGGTGGATATCTAAGGATGGATGACCTGGAGGGGTACAGCCCTGAATGGGTGGAGCCGATAAAAGTGGACTACAGGGGTTATGACGTTTGGGAACTTCCCCCTAACGGACACGGCATGGTTGCCCTGATGGCTCTTAATATTCTCAAGGGGTTCGAACTTTCAGGAAGGGACGAGGCAGGTTCTTTCCACAGGCAGATAGAGGCAATAAAGCTTGCCTTTGGCGATTGTCTTGAATACCTTTCCGACCCTGGGTATATGAAGGTTTCAGTCGGGGCACTACTGTCCGAGACTTACGCAGCAGCAAGAAGGAAACTCATAGGAAACACCGCCTTGATTCCAAAGCCGGGCACCCCGCCTAAGGGAGGCACCGTTTACCTGGCGGCAGCGGATGGGGACGGTAATATGGTTTCGTTTATACAGAGCAATTTCAGCGGATTTGGCTCCGGGTTGGTGGTACCGGGCACCGGAATAAGCCTTCATAGCCGGGGCAGCAGTTTCTCGCTGGATGCGTCCCATGTTAACTGCATCGCACCGGGTAAGAGGCCCTATCACACCATAATACCGGGTTTCCTGACAAGGGGAGGTAAACCCGTAGGCCCCTTCGGGGTAATGGGTGCCCTCATGCAGCCCCAGGGGCATGTACAGGTGATAGTTAATACCATTGATTTTGGAATGAATCCCCAGAGTGCTCTGGACGCACCCCGTTGGCAGTGGGCGGAGGGCAAAAAGGTATACATAGAGAGGCAGTTCCCTGCGGAAATTGCCCGGGCCCTTGCAGGCTTTGGCCACGATGTAAAGTGGCATGATGACACCGCCTTCTTTGGCAGGGGACAGATAATCTGGAGGATGGAAGACGGCACCCTGGCCGGGGCTACAGAGCCCAGAGCCGATGGAGTAGTAGCCGCCTGGTAATATCAAAAAGGAGCTTACGATAAGCTCCTTTTTGATTTTCATTACATGTTCGGCAAGTAAAGCTTGGGGTCCTGATGCTCTCCGTTCTTTAGCACCTCAAAATGCAGATGGGGCACATCCCCTATCTCAAATTCGGCGGTATTCCCCACGCCGCTTATGACCTTACCCTGCTTTACCTTCTCGCCTTCCTTGACCATGTTGCCGTTCTGCAGATTGGCGTATCGGGTCACAAGGCCATCGCCGTGGTCAATAGTTATCATTATTCCCAGCGTTGCATGATTGGTAATTTCAGTTACTGTACCCGACCTTACTGCCTTGACCGGTGTGCCGACTGAGGCCGCTATATCGATACCGTGGTGGGTGGTCCACTGCTCAAGAGTTTTTGAGTAAACAAGATTATCCTTTCCATAATCCATGCATATCTTCCCCAGAAGTGGGACAAGCATTCTTTCCTCACTGGCATCGGTCTTTTGTACCTGGGTCGATGCTGCAACGGTCGGCTCTTCCCGGACGGCGGGCTGCTCAGCAGTACTTTCCCGTTCACCGCTGCCTGTTTGTTTCTGTTCGGTTTGTGCAGCAGGCTCATCCTCCGCATCGTCTATTAATACTGCCGGACTGTTTTCCTGGGGCCCGGCCTCACTGGCTGGGTACTCTTCCTGTGCCTGATTTTCCGCATCCGGCAGACCGTTCTGACTGAAATATTCCAAATTGTTTCGGGTTACCCAGACAGCGGTCGCTGCAAGCAGAACCAAACACAAAAATAATACGATATAAAAACTATCCCTGTTAGCTGCAGCTAAAAATTGGCTCCTGCTGAATCTTTTCCTGAAGCTCATGGTTTACTTATCACCTCCATCCGGTAGTATGTCCATAAAATAGTAAAAAATACGTTGTAATATTTAGCTTGAACAATAAATATTATTTAAAGAGTTCATGGGGGGGATGGCTGTGAGGACTATAATTCTGGTAATACTATTCATATTTCTTGTTACCATTGTATTTCCCGTATTCATCACCCAGGGGTGCGGCATGTTTCAAAGGCCCGAGAAGGGATACCGGGATGAAAAGCCCTACGAGACAACGGTGTATTTTCATGGGGAAGGAATTATTAGGAACATGGACCTTGAGGAATACATTAAGGGAGTGGTTGCGGCGGAGATGCCGGCAAGCTTCCACCATGAGGCTCTTAAAGCACAGGCGGTGGCGGCACGGACCTATACCGTTAAAAGGATGACTGCCCTGGGGGGCAGCCCTAACCTTGACCATCCCGAGGTGGACGTATGTACCGATTCCACCCACTGCCAGGCCTGGGTTTCCGATGAAGACTTTCGGAAAAACCTTAAGGGACAGTTCGGCATGTTCGGTTATAAAAAGTATCTGGAAAACGTTTACCAGGCGGTGGATGAAACCCAGGGCCTTATACTGGTATACCGGGACGAGATTATAGACCCTCTTTTTCATTCCACCAGTGGGGGCTTTACAGAGAACTCCGAGCAGGTTTTCTCGGCAATGGTACCGTACCTAAGAAGCGTTTCCAGCCCCTACGAGGAGCACTCGCCAAAGCTGACCGATAGGGTTGAAATGAAGGCAGCGGATTTTGTAAGAACCCTGAGGCAAAAATTTGACGGCCTGAAAATAGACGCAAAGGACATCCCTTCCGCTATACGGGTTATGGAGACCAGCCAGGGAGGAAAGGTAATAAGCGTCAGGATTGGTAATAGAGTGGTGAGCGGCCGCGAGGTCCGGGCCGCCCTGGGCTTAAACTCCACCGATTTCAAAATAGGATACGAAGGTGATACCGTGGTTATAACCACCACCGGATACGGTCACGGTGTCGGAATGAGCCAGTACGGTGCCGACGGCATGGCAAATAGGGGCGACACCTTCGATAGGATACTGAGGCATTATTATACCGGCGTGGATATCAAAAGGATAGGGGAGATATTTGACAAGCAGTCGGGGCTACCGCACTAAATGAATATATACGACTAAAATCCTTCTATAACATAGAATAACCGCATATAGATGAAATAGAAAGACACGAAAAAAGGGGGTTCCGAGAATTGAAGGATTATATACACGAACGCGTAGTTGCCGCTGCTAAATATGTAATGGATACAAAGTCTACGGTAAGGGAAACTGCAAAGGTTTTTGGGGTCAGTAAGAGCACCATACACAAGGACATTACCGACAGGCTTCCCAGAATAAATCCTTCACTTGCCGAGGATGTAAAAAGGGTACTTGCATATAACAAAGCTGAAAGGCACATAAGGGGAGGAAAAGCCACCAGGGAAAAATACATAAAGGCCCAGGGAAAAAGCGCAATACCTTCTTAAATGTAATAAATAATATACGAAAAAAGAGGTTTTTATAGGATAATATAGAAGTTAACTATATAAACTGGAATACTCATGAAAAAACCGGGAGGCGGGGGAAACGCATGTTTGATTTGAACGTGGAAATGGGAATTGACCTCGGTACCGCCAGCGTATTGGTGTACGTTAAGAAGAAAGGGGTAGTCCTGAATGAGCCTGCCGTGGTGGCTATTGATAAAAACACCGACAAAATTCTGGCTGTGGGCGAAGAGGCAAGGCAGATGCTGGGCAGGACACCGGGAAACATAGTGGCGATACGCCCTTTGAGGGAAGGGGTAATATCCGATTTTGAAGTGACCGAAAGGATGCTTAAGTACTTTATACAGAAGACATGCGGTAACCGCAGAGTATTGAAACCCAGAGTAGTAATATGCGTACCCAGCGGAGTGACCCAGGTGGAAAAAAGAGCGGTAATAGATGCCGCAAATCAGGCCGGATCCAGAAAAACCTTTCTTATAGAAGAACCCATTGCGGCTGCAATAGGTGCCGGACTGGATATTTCCAAACCCACCGGCAATATGATTGTGGATGTTGGGGGAGGGACCACCGATGTTGCAGTAATATCCCTAGGCGGCATAGTGGTAAGCACCTCTATTAAAATAGCGGGCGATAAATTCGATGAAGCTATAATTAGGTATATGAGAAAGAAGTACAATCTGCTAATCGGCGAGATGACCGCCGAGGAGATGAAGATAAAAATAGGCTCGGCCTATCAAAGCGGGAATGGACAGTCCATGGAGGTAAGAGGGAGAAATCTTGTGACCGGGCTGCCTAAAAACCATGAGGTTTTTTCCAGTGAAATGATAGAGGCATTGGAGGAGCCTGTTGCGGCTATTGTGGACAGTATACACTCGGTTATAGAAAAAACCCCTCCCGAGCTGGCCGCAGATATAAGCGACAGTGGTATAATACTTACGGGGGGCAGTGCACTTCTTCACGGGCTGGATACTCTGCTTGCCATAAAAATAGGCACACCTGTAAAAGTAGCGGAGGACCCGGTATCCTGTGTGGCTACAGGAACGGGTAAAACCCTTGAGGCAATAGATTCTTTGGAGGGAAGTCTCATAACCTCCAAAGGAAGATGATAGCACATAAAACGCCGGTAAATCCGGCGTTTTAACATTTTCTAAAGTTGCCGGGGTATAGTGCCGATAATTACCTATGAGGTGATTTATAGTGCTTAGGGGACTCTATATGGCGGCTGGCGCAATGGCCACCGAAGTCAAAAGAGTGGATGTTATTGCCAACAATATCGCCAATGCCGATACCAACGGTTATAAGGGGGACCGGGTAATAACGGGCCCCTTTAGGGAAGTGCTTATTTCTATAATAAACGACAAAGACCCGGATAGGGGCCTTGTGCCGCAAGGTGGCCTCTCGGCAGCAGCGGAGGGCGGAAGGATAAGGCTGGAGACCCGGGGTAGGTTCCTTGTTCTTGACACGCCGCGGGGGAAAAGCTACAGCACTGAGGCTGCCCTTACTGTTAATGACGAAGGCTATCTTGTTACCACAAGTGGGAATTATGTGCTGGGAGCAAAGGGCAGGATACAGGCGGGAGATATACAAAGCCTGTATTTGGACCAGAGCGGCGGAGTTTATTCCAACGGGTACCTGGTGGACAGGCTGCAGCTTTTTTCTGCACCCGGTGTAATTGGCACTTTAAACGGCGGCTCTGCTTTAAACAGTGTAAATACCTTCTTTATGCAGGGAAATTTAAGGGAGACCGACAGACATTTGGACCTGGCGATAAAGGGAGAAGGTTTCTTTTGCGTTAGGGTCCAAGGAGAAGAAAGGTATACGAGGGATGGCTCCTTTGTGGTCGATACGGAGGGCTACCTGTCAACGGTTGAGGGTTTCAGGGTGGCCGGCGATATGGGCGATATATATGTAGGCGATGAATATATAGATATACGTACAAACGGGGAGATGTATTCCGGCGAACTTTTCTGGGACAGGCTGAAACTGGTTACCTTTGACCGGCTGGAGGAACTGCGTAAGGTGGGGGATAACCTGTACACCGCCGGAGGGGACAATGCTTACCGGTACGGCATAGAGGGCGAAGTACTCCAGGGGTTTTTGGAGACTTCCAATATAAACGCAGTCAAGGAAATGGTTAATATGATTACGGCCTTCAGGACCTATGAAGCTAATCAGAGGGTTGTTACGGCATACGATGAGGTTCTGGGTAAGGCGGTTAACGAGGTAGGAAGAGTATAAGCATAAAAGGGGTGGGCAATATGATGAGGGCACTTTGGACAGCAAGCTCGGGGATGACGTCACAGCAGCTAAACGTGGATACCATTGCCAATAACCTGGCAAACGTGAATACCACCGGCTACAAAAAGGAGAGGGCGGAGTTTAAGGACCTTCTTTATGTATCCTTATCCAAGGCTTCTATAACCGACGGCCAGGGAAGGCCTGTGGGGCTACAGGTGGGACACGGTGTCAGGCCTTCGGCCATTTCTAAGAATTTTGCACAGGGGAGCATGCAGTCTACCGGAAACCCCCTGGATTTTGCTATTGACGGAGAAGGTTTCTTCGTAGTTCGCGATCAGAACGATAATCTGTATTACACAAGAGACGGGAGCTTTAAACTGAGCATTGACGGTGAAGAGGCTGCCATGGTCACCTCCGGCGGACACATTCTGCAGGTTGAAGGGGGAGACGCTGACCTTGGCGGCGAGATAAGCGAAATAACCGTCGATGGGAATGGGATGCTTATGGTAAGGAGAAACGACGGCACCCTAGACGAAATTGGGGTGGTGGACCTGGTGAGGTTTGTAAACCCCGCCGGGCTTGAAAGTGTAGGGGAAAACCTGTTTAGCGTGACCACGGCGTCGGGGGAGCCCATTGAGGCGGAGGAACCGGGTATAAACGGTACCATAATGCAAAACTTCCTGGAAGCCTCCAACGTGCAGGTGGTGGAGGAAATGGTCAAGCTGATAACCGCCCAGAGGGCATACGAAATAAATTCCAAATCGGTACAGACCGCTGATGAGATGCTTCAGATTGCAAATAACCTGAGAAGATAAGAAGCGAAGGTGATTCCGATTGAAAACTGGTGGAATAAACGGGTACGGCAGTGATATAATAAAGGACACATACAAGAGAGTAGCGCAGCAGGATACCTGCCGGGACTTTGCGGACATTCTGGATAGGGCCCAGGCAGAAAAGGACGATGAAAGGCTTAAGGAAGCGTGCCGGGAACTGGAGGCGGTGTTCGTTAATACCGTTCTCGAGAGGATGCGCGCTACCATAATGCGGGACGGGCTCATCAAAAAAGGCCTTGGGGAGGACATTTTTACTTCAATGCTGGACAGTGAACTGGCGCGCGAAATTTCCAAGGGCAAAGGTACCGGCATAGCTGACCTTTTGTACCGGCAGTTGTCAAAAAACATTGAAAGGTGATGGGGTGGAAATCGGTGCTAAACGTTAAACAAATCATGGAGATACTTCCCCACAGGTATCCCTTCCTGCTGGTGGATTCTATATTGGAGATGCAGGAGGGTGTAAAGGCGGTGGGGGTTAAGAATGTGACTGTAAACGAGCCCTTTTTTCAAGGCCATTTTCCTGGTAATCCCATAATGCCCGGTGTACTGATAGTTGAAGCGATGGCCCAGGTCGGGGCAGTGGCGATACTGTCAAAGGAGGAACATAAAAACAAGCTTGCGGTGTTCGCCGGCATTGATAAAGTGAGAATGAGAAGGCAGGTAGTCCCGGGGGACCGTTTGCTAATGGAGGTAGAGCTAACCACCATGAAAAGAGGAATTGGAAAAGCCACCGCAAAAGCCACGGTGGACGGGGAGTTGGCGGCCTCCGGCGAGCTGATGTTCGGCCTTGTTGATAATAAATAGAAATAATAACTGATTCTTTACCGGTAGCCAGTAGTCCATAAAGGCGGCCTATCGGTTTTGATTGCCATTCTTAATGGTTTGCTCATACCTTACAATTAGCTTGTCCAGTTTATGGCTTAGCTCTATGATTCTTTCAACTTTATCCAGACCTTTATCTGTTTTCAGTTCCTCTTCAAGCAGTTTTCTATATTCTTCAATTTCTTTCTTTAGTATTTCCAGCTGTTTAACCCCCACCCAATTCAACTCCTTACTTAATCTTTCTTTTCTGTATAAAATGCCTCCTTGGTGTGTATCCTCTATACTGAGAAATTATTCAGGGAGGGCTAAAATGTCAGACAGACGCTTTGGAAGCATTTTAGTTATAGTAGTTACCTTGATGTATTGCGTTTTTTTCTATTTTAACTGCATAATTGTACCATATACGGCCGGGTATGGCAAAGGGTTTATATGGAAACGCAATAACCCTATTGGCGGCCATGATACAGTCTGCCGGGACGAGGGTTCCGCAGGTATCGGGGATAACACTAAGGATGATATCCATGATGAGCCTTCTGTAATTGAGATCAAGCCGGTGATTATCGGCCAGGCCTTTCAGCCGTTGTCAGAGCTATCTCAGCCGGCATCGGACCAAACAGGGCAAACCGAATCCACGTCCGAAACATTGAACGCCCTGGCACAGCCGGTACCGCCCCGGTCGGATGAAACAAATAAAACCGTGCAGCCCCGGCTAAGTGACAAGCCCCAAACCGTACAGTCACAACCGAGTGATACAAACCAAGGCGGTTCCCGGGTTTTGCTGTCCGGAAGCAGGGCGGTGAAGGCCCTTTCTGCACTGTCTTTGAAGGATAAACTGTGGCTTATAAAGGTCCTAAGCCGCTGTAGCATGGAAGAATTTCTTCGAATAAGGGCCATGCTTGAGGACGGAGTAACCTACCAGGAAAACCTTGAGATGTACATGATACTACGTCAAAAAGTCACCGATGAAGAGCAGAAGAGGCTGGATAACCTCATTGAGGCGTATACGCGGTAGATATAAACACTAACCACTATTTACCTATTGCACATCGAATAGGGGCACTATCTGATAGCTTACCTCGCCATCCCCTCCTACGTAAAACCTTATGCAGTTGTAGTTTTCTAGCTCCGAAGCCCCTTCCGCAGTGGTGACGGTGCCGCTTATCCCCATATATCTGATACCGTCCCGTATATCGTAATGGGGATCATTCTGGCCGCCGGTCAGCACCGTTACTTCAACCCCTTTATTCTCGTGAAGGTCCGAGAGATAGCTGTGGAAAAGGTCCGTTTCCAGTGTATCGGTAAACCCGCCGCCGCTCCATACAGGACGGGGCAGCACTACGAACAGGTTTCCGCCGCTGACATCACTAAGCTGTTGTTTGAGCCAGTGCCACTGCTCCGGTGAATAGGCCCTCAGTCCTCCGGGGTTATTGTCAAGCTGCAGGAAGGTATTGTTCCCCGGTCTTGTCACCGAATAGCCTCCCTTTGTGGATATTACCGGGAAGTTCAAATCGGACAGCGTATCATCGCCAATTATTCCGGCGAATACCGCCATGCCGCCGTATTCCTCCGCTTTTTCTTTCATCCTGTTTACAACGTGAATGTCAATGAGTTTATTTATATTTGTACCGCCAAACAGCGTAAAGCTAAATTGATAGTTCTCCGGCGGTGTGCTTATTTCTTTGGGGTCCCGGATGGCTGTTTCCGGCCCTCTATCCCCTGCTTTAAGTTCATGTGGGTAAAGTGCCGTTAGGTCGTCCAGGAAAATTTCACCAGCGTCGTTCATAATTGGGTTAGTCTCAACTATATACACTCTTTTTATATAAATCGGGGCCGCAAGGTCACGGGGCACCTGGGCATGGACAAATTTATAACCGGTCCAGTCAATTTTCCTGGCAAGGTCAAGGGTTACACTCTTGCCGGTTGAATCTTCCACCATCATTCTCAGCCAATGGCTGTTTTCCTCCAGGCTGTATGCAAAAACCCCTAGCCTTTCGGGTAGCGTGTCCAGCTTTATTCCGTCCCCATTAAACACCAGATAAGAGGCGGCGGTAACATCGGTGGTGGTAAAGTCATAGGTAAGCCTGCCCGCAGACTTTCCCCCGTTTGGATGCCTTACATCAAGCGTATAATGCCCTGTAACCGTATCAGGATAGGAGTTGAAATTGCCGTTTGACGCTTCAAAGCTGTCCAGTACAGCCCTTCGGTATCCCACCGAGGCCGGTACCCAATAATAAAGCTCGCCAAAGCTGACGTGGACCTTGCCGGTGCCTTCCCTACCACCGCTTATGAAATGCTGACCTTTTATACTTCCTATTGTGGGCTCAATCAAAAGGTCCCGGTTTTCAATAAGGGCTGAATAGCCCTGCGAGTTCTTTCCGTAGACGTTAAAGGCGATACTTCGATCAACGTCCGTTTTAAGCGTCTGGGGTACCGATAATGAAACCGGTGCGTTCAGCACTCTTAGATCTATTTCAGCCGTCCGGCCCATATAGCTTGCGGTAATCGCCGCCCTGCCCGTCGTAGAAGGGTAGAATACGTTTCCGGCAAAGCCGCCCTCCACACCCGAAACGTTCCAGTTAATTCTGCCGGGGTCAACGGTCACTGGGTTGAAATTGTTATCGCATCCCTTAACAGTTATAGTTCTTCCGGTTCCTGCAAAAACGTTTGTATTCTCCACCTCAAGAAAAATATATCTAAGCCTGCCTCTGGGAGCTGTGCTTTTTATGGATATACCGTTGGAAATACGCCTTAGGCTGCCATCGGAGGGCGTATTCGCCAGCGACAGCGTTTCATCCCCGGGCTTCCGGGCGAGCATCGTAGTGGAGCCACCGCCGTCTAAGTTTATTGCGTTATAGGCTCCAAGGTTTATCATTAGCTGTGCCATCTGGGGTTGGGTCATACCCTTAGAACTTTGGACTCTGCCCTCCACCGCAGCGGCGATAATCCTTTCACCGTTCCTTGAAAAACCTATGGCAGTTCTTGGATGGTTTCCATCAACGCTGTGGGTGAAGGGGGATATCATCCCGTCCTTAACCAGAACACTGCCTCCGCCTATTGCTAGGTTCATGTTCTCGTAGTCGGGCGTGCTTATCGTTTCCAGTTTAACCGAGGCGCGGGGCTTTATTACCTGCTGCAAACTTAAGGCCGCATCCCCCCGAGCCATAATCACTAAGCCCTCTTCGGGTATGTATACTTCCTCCGCCGGTCCCTGTATTATATCTGTTACCCTGTTCTTTTCAACCGTAACATACAGTATGTCCTCAAAGGCCACTTTCGGAGCCGTAGTGCCCCATCCTTGAGTATACACCACGGGATAGGCGTATTCGTTACTTATTTTATTGACGGCTGATACTGAGAGTTCCAGGTCCTCAACGATAAGCTTAGTTTCCCAGTTCCAGTAATCTATGACGGGTATACCCCTGTTGTTTAGCGAAAACACCGCCAGTTCGTCCATCCTGTATGTGGGGCTGCTTTGCAGTTCTCCGTCCTTTACCAGCGGACCTATCGGAGAAAAGCTCTCCCCGGAAATGAAGAAATCTCCGTTTATTGCGGCTACGGTATCGGAATCCCCGACCATTTCCAGCAGAGTGCTGCCCGTCCCGATTCCACCGGGAGGTGTCAAAAGGTCCAGTTGGGTGCGGGAATCCGATATATCCGCATCCAGCACATGAATCCTTTCCCAGCCCTGGTCGGTGAATTGGGTAATGCTTTTATACACTACGTTTCTGGCTATTTGGGTTTCCTTCTCTTCCCTATGAATTATACCCTGTCCGGCGGACAGCGATGTCGTAGGCGCGAGTATTGTTAAAAACATAAGTGTTACCATGACTAGTGCTGCTTTTTTCATATCGTTTCCTCCTGTGTTAGTGGTATATATATTTTGACGTATTTTTTGGCGTTTTGTTCTGCAAAGCCTATTTTCAGTTTTGGTGTAGGGTGTAACAAAACCATCCTGCATAGTTTATTATATATTAGTTGATTGGACAAAATAGTTACAGACATATTACAATATTATTAAATATATAATTCGCATATATACAACGCGTTAATAAGGTTACTTTACTTGTCATTCCAAAGAAGCGAAGACCGAAGAATCTGGCTTGGAGATAGACATTTAGCTATAACTAGATCCTTCGCTACCGCTCAGGATGACAGAGACGCTCAGGATGACACGTTAGAAGATGTAAAGTCTTAAGCATTTTATATATAATAAAGGTAATATGTAATGTAAATTGTGCTAAAACAAAAATTACTATTGAACACAAAGCGTTCATTATGTATAATGTTATAGTGACGCGAAAGGTTCGGGGCGTAGCGCAGTTTGGTAGCGCACATGGTTTGGGACCATGGGGTCGGGGGTTCAAATCCCTTCGCCCCGACCATATTTGGCCCCTTGGTCAAGTGGTTAAGACACCGCCCTTTCACGGCGGTAACAGGGGTTCGAGTCCCCTAGGGGTCACCAAAAACAGAATTGAGAGGTGTGAATTGAGAGGTGGGAAGTCACCTCCCACATCTCAAATACGCTGGTGTAGCTCAATCAGGCAGAGCAGCTGATTTGTAATCAGCAGGTTGCGGGTTCGAATCCCATCACCAGCTCCATCATGGAGGGATACCCAAGTGGCCAAAGGGGGCAGACTGTAAATCTGTTGTCAGTGACTTCGATGGTTCAAATCCATCTCCCTCCACCAAATAGGCGGCGCGAGCGATCGCGCCGTTTTTGCATTACGGAAATATAGAGTAATAAGCGGGCAACTGCAGGTTGCCCTTACAATACTGGGTTATCAACATGTAGGGGCGGTCTTTGACCGCCCGTTAATATTGCACCATGTATATACAACGCATTAATAAACTTACATTATTTTACTTGTCATTCCAAAGAAGCGAAGCCCGAAGAATCTTACTTTGTCCCATTAGGGTTTTACATGTGCCTTCTTATATTGTATAATCTTAATGCTACATTTAGTTGGGGGTTAATAACCATCATGGGAATACTAACCGATACGCTTGAGTTTCTCGGGAACGAGCTGACAGTGGTATTTGTTGCTATGCTTCCTTATATTGAATTGAGGGGTGCTATTCCCATAGGCATATCAATGGGTATGCATCCTTTACATGCCTTGGTGCTGGCCCTTTTGGGCAGCATGATCCCATCTCCGGTAATAATGCTGGTTTTCAGGCCCTTTTTTAATTTTGTAAAAAGGACAGGCCTTTTTAGGAGCCTTACCGAAAATATAGTGGACAAGACTTTAAAGAAGGCCAGCGGAATTAAAAAGTATTATATACCGGGTCTCTTCATTTTTGTTGCGGTGCCTCTGCCCTCCACCGGGGTGTGGACCGGCAGTCTGGCGGCAGCCCTATTGAACATACGGCTTTTGCACGCTTTTCCGACCATATTCCTGGGCAATGTGGTGGCTGGGCTTATAATTACGCTTATAAGTTACGGGATCATTGGCGTGTTATGATTGACATATTGGCAATGATGTGATAGTATTTTTTGTTGAAAAACCAAATATTTGCCTTATCAAGAGAGGTGGAGGGACGAAGGCCCTGTGAAACCCGGCAACCGGAGCGGTATGCGTAGCGGTGCCAATTCCCACAGAATTTTTAGGTTCTGTAAGATAAGGTGGTGGATGCCTCCTTGTTTACAGAGGGAGGATTTTTTATTTTTACAAAAGCGGGGCAATAATAAACTTTAGCGGCAACATTAAAGGAGGATATGTTAATGGCCAGAAAGCTGTTTACGTCCGAGTCTGTTACCGAGGGACATCCAGACAAAATGTGTGACCAGATTTCAGATGCGGTGTTGGATGAAATTCTTGCAAAGGACCCCAATGCAAGGGTTGCCTGCGAGACGGCGGTGACCACCGGGCTGGTATTGGTTATGGGGGAGATAAGTACTCAGTGTTATGTGGATATACCAAGCATTGTCAGGAAGACCATTCGGGATGTCGGGTACACAAGGGCCAAATTCGGCTTTGACAGTGAAACCTGTGCGGTGCTGACATCAATAGACGAGCAATCGCCGGACATAGCACTGGGAGTGGACAAGGCCTTTGAAGCCAAACAGGGCGGGGCCGATCCGGTGGAGGTTGTCGGTGCCGGTGACCAGGGAATGATGTTTGGGTTTGCCTGTAACGAAACGGATACGCTTATGCCGCTTCCTATACACCTTGCCCATCGGCTGACCAGAAGGCTTACCGAGGTCAGGAAATCGGGGCTTTTAACTTATTTAAGACCCGACGGAAAGTCCCAGGTGACCGTTGAATACGAAGGGGACAGGCCGGTAAGGGTTGATACAATAATAATTTCCACCCAGCACCATCCAAAGGCGGATGTATCGATAATAAGGGAGGGTATTATTGAGTATGTAATAAACGAGGTGGTTCCGGCGGAACTGCTTGATGAAAGCACAAAATACTACATCAATCCTACCGGCCGGTTTGTGGTGGGCGGTCCTCAGGGGGATTCGGGGCTGACCGGAAGGAAGATAATAGTGGACACATACGGCGGCTATGCACGCCACGGCGGGGGTGCCTTTTCGGGTAAGGACCCGACGAAGGTTGACCGTTCCGCCTCCTATGCGGCCAGGTATGTAGCCAAGAACATAGTGGCAGCGGGTATCGCCGCAAAGTGCGAAGTGCAGCTGGCCTACGCCATCGGCGTGGCCCGTCCGGTTTCCATATTGGTGGACACCTTCGGTACTTCTAGGATTCCGGAGGATAAAATTATAAAGCTAATAAGCACCAACTTTGACTTGCGTCCTGCAGCCATAATAAGGGACCTTGACCTTAGAAGGCCTATATATAGGGATTTGGCCGCCTACGGGCACTTTGGCAGGG
Organism: Bacillota bacterium; assembly: GCA_028686075.1. Taxonomy (GTDB): domain Bacteria; phylum Bacillota; class Clostridia; order Ch29; family Ch29; genus JAAYEV01. The sequence goes on along the minus strand of JAQUCT010000015.1, from coordinate 11,832 downwards.
ATGACCTGGACCTTTCTTGGGAGAGGACGGACAGGGCGGCGGTTCTAAATGACCAGGCCTTCTAAAAAATAAAATATAAGGAATAGCTTCTATCGGTACCGGGTTAATACCTGTAAAGGGCATAACCCGGTATTATTATGCCCTGAAAGGGGCCGACTGCCGGTGTATCTAGCCTCTTACAGGTTCCCTTCGGCCTTTTACCTATGGCACGTCCCATATGTACAATGGCATTGAAAGGGGGTGAGAATATGCCATTACAGGTACAGCCGCTGGATTCCAGATTAAGGCTGAGGTACGAGGTGGGGGTGGATGACGAAGGAAACCCCAGATATTCCACAAGGACCTACTCCCGGGTTAAGCCCGACGCCGCTGACCAGAACGTCTACGACATCGCGGTGGCCTTTGCCGGGCTGCAGGAGTACCCGTTGACCTCGGTCAACAGAGTGAACGAAACGGAGCTGGTCAACGTATAAGGCAAGCGGCGGGCAGCGCACGCCCAATCCGTTAAGCCAAACAAGGGAGGTGAGCGAATGGCCAGAAGGCTTGAGATGATATTCACAAACGCTGTCGGGCGAAGATCCACCATATCGGTTGACAATGCCCGGGAGGATATTACCCAGCAGGATGTGCAAGTCGCAATGGATGCGGTGGTAAGCGGCGGGATATTTACAACCAGCGGAGGAGATATAGTCGCCATTGACAGTGCCAGGATAGTGGCAACGGAAGTCACCGATATCGCTGTGGAGTAGAAAAGCGGGGCTGGCTCTAGCCGGCCCCAGTCTTCATAAAACCTTATGCTAGGCTCCATGAAACGCTAGCGCATGCTAAAAACGCTTAGTAAGTAAACTCGGCGAAGTTTCACAGAAAATCCGTAGATTTGGCAGGACGCCAAATCAGGCTTTTGCGCCATGGAGGGCGCATAAAATGCGTTAGGATTTTCAAGAAGCAAGGCGTAAGTTTACTCTAAAGCGTTTTCGCATAAGCGGGTATTCGTGGAGCCTAATACAGCTTATAGGCAGTATGGACTGATAAGGCCGGCCCCCTTTGCACCAAAAACTTAGAACAGGCTTATAATGTCTTAGATAAATGATTGGAGGCTGCTGTATTGAGCGAACCGAACTGTACCGCCAAAAAGGTCATTGCTGCCCTTGTGCCCTGCTACCATGACCGCTACGGGAATGCAACCGAGGTAATGTACCTGGGCCGGGATACCGCTATCGTACCGCGCACGGTTAAAACGGTACTCAAGAACCTTGCAAAGGAATATGCCGTCGATATAAAGGCTTCCAGGGAGAAGTACGGCAAGCTGCTGGGCTGCGGCAGGTCAGCACCCATACCGCTTGACCGGGAAACAATACTTATCCCTCTTAAGATGCGGCGGGTGATTTCAAAGAACGATTCCGCCAGAGGTTATATAAACTGTTTCGCTGTAAAGGACGTGCAAGAAAAGGGGGAAGGATGTACCTGCATTGTTGTACTAAGGGATGATAGGACGGTCAAGTGTCTGCATAGCAAAAAGAATATAAAGCAGCACATAAGTAATTGCCATTTCGTACACACAAAGCTATCCGGGGCACCCGAGACCGACCTGCAGCCGATTATGGATTACCTTAACTGCCCTGCTACCAAGTCGGATATAGCGATTATTCTTAAGGAAATAAGGGAATTAAGGGAAAAAATGTGATATAATTTGTAAGACAGCAAAAAGCGGGAGGTTAAGGCCATGCTGGAACTTGAGGGCACAGTAAGCGGTATTGTTTACCGTAACCAGAATAACGGATACACAATATTGAGGTTCAACTGTGAAGATGACCAGATAACCCTGGTCGGGTATATGCCCCTTGTAAGGGAAGGGGAGGATTTGAAGATTAAGGGGGAATGGGTTTACCACCCGGTCTATGGCGAGCAGGTGCAGGTGTCCGGGTATTCGGCCGTTGCTCCGTCCACGTTGGAGGGAATAGAAAAATATCTGGCCTCCGGTCTTATACCCGGCATTGGGCCAAAGACTGCCAAAAAGATTGTGGGGACGCTGGGCAAAGATAGCCTGGATATAATTCAGTACAATCCTATGAAACTTACCACTGTGGATGGCATAGGCAAGAAAAAAGCGCAGAGGATTGCCCAGGCCTTTGAAGAACAAAGGGGCCTTAGGGATGTTATGATTTTTTTGCAATCCTATGATATAAGCACCGCCTTTGCCGTAAGAATCTATAAAAAATACAGGGAAGAGACGGTGAAGCTTATAAAGCAAAACCCCTACCGGCTGGTGGACGATATTGAGGGCATAGGTTTTAAAAGGGCCGACAAGATAGCTATGTCCATGGGAATAGAGCCTAATTCCCCCGGCAGGGTTTACGCAGGCACAAAGCACGTGCTTACCGAATTTGCCGGAGCAGGTCACGTGTTCGTGCCCAGGGAGAAGCTCGCATCACGGGCGGCGGCTCTTATGGAGGTGGAGAAACAGCAGGTGGAGGATGCAATAGAATCCCTTGCAATCGCAGGCCAGCTGAAGCTGGAACAGGGGCAGGGCGGCCAGGTTGTGTACCATATGCCCTTTTATTACGCCGAATCGTCGGTGGCGGCAAGGCTTGTTGAATTGGCTCTTATGGACTACGATACATTCGACCTGGACTTGGAAAGGGAGACTGAAGACTACGAGGAAAAGAACCTTATAGTATTGGACCGGGTCCAGAAAGAGGCGGTGGTCCAGTCGATACAAAACGGGATAGTGGTGATAACGGGTGGCCCGGGCACCGGTAAGACCACCACGATAAAAGCTATTATAGACATTTTCGAGGGGAAGGGCCTTAAGGTAGCTCTTGCGGCACCTACCGGCCGGGCGGCAAAGCGAATGGCCCAGGCCTGCGACAGGGAAGCCTCCACCATCCACAGGTTGCTGGAGTTTACCTACCATGAGGAGAAAAACGCTTCCGGTTTTGGCAGGGATGAGGAAAACCCGCTGGACTGCGAAGTGCTTATAATAGACGAGATATCCATGGCGGATATACTGCTTATGCATTATCTTCTGAAGGCAGTGAGGGCGGGCACCCGTCTGGTTATGGTTGGAGACGTGGACCAGCTCCCGTCGGTGGGACCGGGTAACGTGCTTAAGGATATAATAGGGAGCGGCGTGGTTAAGGTAGTTAGGCTTAAGAGAATATTCCGTCAGGAGGGGGAAAGCTCCATAGTGGCCAATGCCCACAGGATAAACGAAGGACGGTACCCTGTGACCAACTCACGAGACGGGGACTTCTTTTTTATTGAGAAAAGGGACATGCAGCAGGTGGTGGAAACGGTAATAGACCTGTGCAAAAACCGCCTGCCCAGGTACAACGGCTACAACCCTATGACCGATATACAGGTGCTTTCCCCTATGAGGAAGGGACAGGTCGGTGTAGATAACCTGAACAATAAGCTACGGGAGATCTTAAACCCTGCCGCTGCCGATAAGGGTGAAAAGAAATCCGGCAACTTTGTATTCCGTGTAGGGGACAGGGTAATGCAGATTAAGAATAATTACACCCTCCGGTGGGAGACAGACCTGCCCGGAGGGGGCAGCACCGAGGGGGAAGGCGTGTTTAACGGCGACCTTGGCATAATAAAAAGCCTGGATGAGGAGGAGGGGCAGCTGGAGGTCCTGTTTGATGACGAAAGAAGGGTTTGCTATAGGTTCAACCAACTGGACGAGCTGGAACCGGCCTATGCCGTTACGGTACACAAGAGTCAGGGGAGCGAATTCCCTGTAATGGTAATGCCGGTATTCTGGGGACCGCCCATGCTGGTAACCAGAAACCTTTTATATACTGCCCTTACAAGGGCCAAAGAGCTTGCCGTGCTGGTGGGCAGGGAGGAGTTCCTGCACAGGATGGTGGATAACAACCGGATATCAAGGAGGTATTCCGCCCTTGACTGGAGGATGAGGGATATAATATCCCGGTTTTAAGAGGGGGTGGTGTTCATGGTTATTTTGTCCAAAGTATGGGAGGGCTTTCTTGACCTTTTATACCCCGAAGGCATATACTGTTATCTTTGCGGCAGGAAAATTCATGATACTCATACCTACGGTATATGCCCGGGATGCTTAGGGGACTTTGTTTTAATAGGTGATAAGAGCTGCAGGATGTGCGGTAAACATCTAGATTCAGGCGACATTTGCAGTGACTGCCGCGGTTTCCGGCATTCCTTCGACAGGGCCTATTCCCTGTGCGTGTACGACGGCAGGGTCAAGGAGTGGATTTATTCCTTTAAATACGCCGATAGGTCCTACCTTGCACGCCCCTTCGGAAGGATGATGGCGGACAGGATAAGAGAAACAGGGCTTGACAGGGAAACCGACTGCATTGTGCCGGTGCCCCTTTATAGAAAAAAGCTAAGGCAGAGGGGATACAACCAGTCAGGCCTTCTTGCGGAGGTAATAAAAAGGGAACTGGACATAAGGAATGCGCCTTATGCTTTGCAAAGGAAAAGGAACACCCCTCCGCTAAGCGGCCTCAGCCGGTTGCAGAGGCTTGAGACAATGGAAGGGGCCTTCGAGTTAAAAAGGGTACGCCGGTTGGCTGTTAAGAATGTGCTCCTTATAGACGATATATATACTACAGGCAGTACCGTTAACCAATGCGCCAGGGTGCTTAAGGCCGGCGGCGTGGCCAGGGTATATGTGTTCACCCTTGCCTCCGGCAGGGATATATAGTTTCTGGGAAGTGAGAAGTGAGGAGTTAGGAGTGAGAAGTGGGAGCTTGGGCAGCCCATTCAATTAATAAAGGGGGGTTATTAGTATGGGAGATTTGCGTAACTGCAGGAGATGCGGCAAACTGTTCGCTTACATGGGCAACCCGCTGTGCAGGCAGTGCATAGACCAGGACGAGGAGCTTTTTATTAAAGTCAGAGAGTATATAGAAAAAAACCTTAAATGCACCACCATAGAAGTGGCCAGTGCCCTTGACGTTCCGGTGGAGAAAATTCTACAGTTTCTAAGGGAGGGTAAACTGGAGCTTGGCAAAGAAAACACCAATATGCTGCTGGACTGCGAGAGATGCGGAAGGTCCATTTCAACAGGCCGGTACTGCAGCGAATGTGCCACAGCTATGGAGCAGGAGTTCAGGAAGGGTTCAAGAAACTTTCAAGAGCGGCGGGACAGGGAACAGAGCCGTATGTACACCGCCTACAGGAGAAAAAAGTACTAATGGGTATTAATATCTATAGGGGTAATGACGATATTATCTATGAGGATCATAAAATGGGGGATGAGTTATGAAGATTAACGGAGGACCGGAAAAGATACTAGGCGTCTACAATAAACAGGGCATACAGCCCTCCAGGGCAGACAGGGCCGACGAAGTGAAGGGGACAAAGGGCCTGGACAGGATAGAGCTTTCAACAAAGGCCCAGGACTTTCGGGTGGCCCTTAAGGCATTGGGCGAAGTACCCGATGTGAGGGAGGCAAAGGTTGCACAGTTAAAGGCAAGGATTAACTCCGGGCAGTACAACGTGGATGCCGAGGAAGTAGCGGACAGTATAATAGACGGCCTGTTTCTTGACAAAAAGGTATAACTAATTCTTATTTTGGGGATGAGCACATGGATAGTCTGTGGGAAAGGCTGATCGATATACTGGAGAAGGAAAGTGCCCTTTACAGGGACATCCTTGATTTGTCCAGGCATAAGACCAATATCATTGTGGAGGGAAAGGTTTCAGAACTTGAACAGTTCATCGGGGTGGAACAGAAGATGCTGCTTGGCGTGGGAAACCTGGAGCAGCAGAGGGAAGAGATGGTAAGCCAGCTCGCCCGCCATATTGGCGTTCCCGCTGACCAGTTTAACATAAGCCTTGCCATCCAACAGGCGGGGGAAAGCCTTAGAGACAGGTTTGCCGGTCTTAAGGACGAAATATCTTGTATACTTAAGGAATTGAAAGAAGTAAATGACATGAACAGCCAGCTTATTGAGAAGTCGCTGGAATACATAGATTTTTCGATAAACCTTATCGCCGGAGACCCGACGGATGTAACATACAGTGCTAAAAAGGGCAAAGGCAAGGATAAGGGCGGAAACTTATTCGATCAAAAAGTATAGGCAGGGGTGAGACCTATGAGTTCCTTTACAGGACTTAATATTGTTATAAAGGGCCTGTATGCACAGCAGAGGGCCCTTGACGTTACAGGGCACAACATTGCCAATGTAAATACCGAAGGCTATTCAAGGCAAAGGGCGGTTATGGAAACCGCAAGGCCTATGCAGGTATTGGGCGGAAAGGGTATGCTGGGCAGAGGTGTTGATGTGCAGCAGATTGAGAGAATAAGAAACTCCTTTCTCGACGTAAAGTTTTGGGGTGAAAATACCGTGCTGGGTGAATGGAGTTCCAAAAGCCAGCTGCTGGGAGATATAGAAATGGTGTTCAACGAGCCCTCCGATGCCGGCCTTAACACGGTGATCGACAGATTTTTCTCAGCCCTGCAGGACTTAAGCAACGGTGAAAAGGCATCCGACCTTACGGTTAGGGAAACCGTTAGGCAGACGGCCATAGCATTTACAAATAGTCTTAACAACATGGCTGCCCAGTTCGAAAAAATTCAGACCGATGCAAACTTTGCGATAGAAACAAAAGTTAAGGAAATAAACTCCTATGCGCAGCAGATAAGCGAATTAAACCGTCAGATAATGAAGTATGAGCTGGACGGTTCCAATGCGAACGATTTAAGGGACAGAAGAAATCTATTGGTGGACAAGCTCTCCGGCATAGCAGACGTTAGGACCTTCGAGGATTCGGATGGGAGGTTCCGCCTCAGCATAGGCGGAAGACTCCTTGTGAACCATGTAAGCTATAACCAGCTGGCTCTGGTGGAGAGGGATAATATACAGGTTCCGGTGAAAAACCCCGACGTTGATGCGGATGGGCTTTATGAAGTAATGTGGGACGACGGCATGGGTTTTGAACCTAAGGGCGGAGAACTAAAAGGGCTTCTTGATATAAGGGACAGCATTGGTTCTCCCGGAACTTACAAAGGTGTACCCTTTTATATGGAGCGGTTGAACTATTTTGCTGCGGAGTTTGCCCGGGCGATAAATGATATACATACCGCGGCCTATGACCTGGTGGATGACGGGTATGAAGAACCCGGGGGAGATAAGGTTTACTTTTTCACAAACGATATAACGATGGACTCTTATTCTGACGGACCACCCAGAACGCAAAATCCCATTGTGGGCCAAATTACAGCTAAAAACATAACTATATCCAAGGAGATATTTGAAGACCTAAACCGCATCGCGGTGGCGGCAAGCTATAACACCGTACCGGGGGATGCGTCCAAGGGGCTGGAGATGGCGGGGCTGCGGCATCAAAATGTATTTCCGACCTACGGCACCCCCGAGGACTTTACCAAATCCATCATTGCGGCCCTTGGAGTAGACCGTCAGGAAGCCATAAGGATGAGCGACAACCAGACGATACTGGTAAACCAGACGGATACATTAAGGATGTCCACTTCCGGGGTGTCTATAGACGAGGAAATGGCCAACATGGTGAAGTTCCAGCACAGCTACAATGCTGCGGCAAGGCTTATTACCGCCATGGACGAGATGATAGATACGCTGGTTAACAGGATGGGCCTGGTGGGTAGATAGAATAAAGTGGTTAGTGGTCAGTAGGGGACATTCCGCAGCAAGGAATACCCGCGTCAGCAGCGGTGTGTCCCCTTACCTTAAAGGAGTGTTTTGGATATGCGCGTCACAAACAGTATGCTTATAAGCAACCTTAAGAAAAACATCAATATGGGCTTAAGGCGCATGGAAAGGGTGCATAACGAGATGTCAAGCGGCAAGAGGTTCAGCGTACCCTCCGATGACCCGGTAGGCGTTGCCCGCAGCCTTAAGCTGAGGGCCGACCTTAACGAAAACCGGCAGTTTAAGAAGAACGCCGAGGATGCACTGTCCTGGCTGGAGACTACCGAAACCACCCTTATGCAGATAAAGGAAGTGCTGCAGAGGGCTAGGGAGCTGGGGGTCCAGGGTGCCAACGGGGTATTGTCCCCCGAGGATAGCCAAAAAATAGCCGAAGAGGCGGTGCAGCTGCGGGACCACCTTGTATCCCTTGGCAACAGCACCTATGTCGGTAAATACATATTCGCAGGCTACAAAACAGACCAGGCACCGGTGGAGCTTGATGCAGCCGGCGGTTTTAATTATACAGGGGACCCGGGACAGATTATGTACCAGGTGGGAGTGAGTGATATACTGCAGGCCAATTTTACAGCACCGGAAGTTTTTAGTCCCGGCGGCAAGGACCTTCTAGCGGATATGCAGGCCTATATAGATTCGCTTAATACCGGTGATTTTGGAACCGTTGGTGGGATGATTGCCGATTTTGATGTGCATATAGAAAATGTACTGGCAAAGGTTGCCGAGGTAGGTGCAAAGGTAAACAGGATGGAGCTGGTGGTAAACCGGCTGGAGGATGAAAAACTCAATTTTAACACGCTTTTGTCCCGTACCGAGGATGTGGATATGGCGGAGGTTATTATACGGCTAAAGAGCGAGGAGAATGTTTATATGGCCGCTCTTGCGGGGGGAGCAAGGATTATACAGCCTACTCTTGTGGATTTTCTAAGATAGGGTGATGGGTATGGGGCTTGAAATTAATCAGGTGTTTGGAAGGGTGGGCATCAACAAGGCTGATGCCTTTATTAATATAAAGAGCAGGATTCCGCAAGTAAAGGTTGAAAGCAGCATGCCGAGGGTACGGATAGATATTCAGCATGGGCAGGTTACCATAGACCAAAAACAGTGCTTCTGCGAGGTAGGACTGAAAACGGCGGACATATTTGCTAAGGATATGGCACAAAAATCCCGAAGCGAAGGGTTTAAGGCCATTGCGGCCATTGCTCAAAAAGGGGATACTCTTGCCAGGGTTGATAAAAACCCTAAAGCCATACCGGTACTTGCAAAGAGTGCCATGGTTAAAAGGGCCGATTATACGGTAGAGGCCCTGCCAAAGAGCAGGCCAAGGATTAACTTTAGCAGCGGAATAGAAATCAATTGGGATATGGGGGACGTGGACCTTCAAGCCGTTACAGTCAGGCCGGAGGTTTCTGCCACCAGGGCAGGAGTGGAAGTATATATGCGGCAGAAGGCGTCTTTAGAGATTTCGAATAAAAGAGATAGTATAGATACAATCATATAACGGGGAGGGGATCACTATGAAGCTTAATACAAGGTTTTTCGGGGAACTGGAGTATGAAAAGGAGGACCTTTTGCATTTTCCATCGGGTCTTCTGGGGTTTGAGGGTTGCAAGGAATTCATCCCAATAGATAATCCCGACGGTGTAGGGGTTTTTAGATGGCTGCAGTCGGCGGACAGGCCGGAACTCGCCTTTGTTGTTATGAATCCCTTTTTTGTAATGGCGGATTACGAGTTCGATATACCCGAGGGCGTGGTGGAGACGCTACGGCTAAAAAGACCAGAAGATACTCAGGTGCTGGCGGTGGTGAAGATACCCGATGATTTGAAAAAGATGACGGTTAACCTACGGGCACCTATAGTAATAAATACAAAAACCAAAAGTGCTGTGCAAGTTGTGCTGGAGAATGACAGGTACAGCCTGAAACATCCGGTTGCATCGTCCATGCAGGACGCCGGTTAGGGGGGCAGCCATGCTTATACTTACAAGGAAAAAGGATGAGAGCATAGTAATAGGTAACGATATAGTGATTAAGGTTGTTGATGTTGAAGAGGGCAGGGTGAAACTTGGAATCTCTGCGCCGGGAGATGTAAGCATACATAGGTACGAGATTTACGAGGCTATACAGCAGGAGAACAAGGAGGCTGCCATTAACAGGCAGGTATCAATAAAGGACCTGGATACCTTGATAAAAGGCAAAAAAACAAAGGAACAGGGTTAAAGCTTATTAATTTTAAAGGGGACATTCCTTGGCTATAGTGGAATACCACATATAAAGGTGTGTCCCTTTACCTTTAAAAATATCAATATATATTGTATAAACTCTAAAGTTTAACAAAGTTTAGAACGATAATATATCTGAAGGAAGGTTTTGCTTTTATACTTCGGCCGGGTATATGGCAAGGCACTTCTTCAAATAAACGGCAAGGATGCCGGAAAAATAAAATTCAGGGAGGAATAAGTTATGAGAATTAATAACAACATCATGGCTATGAATACCCACAGGCAGTTGGGTGTAAATCAAGCTGGTGCATCAAAATCGATGGAAAAACTTTCCAGTGGATTCCGCATTAACCGTGCTGGTGATGATGCGGCTGGTTTGGCAATCTCCGAGAAAATGCGTGGCCAGATCAGAGGTCTAAAACAAGCTTCTAGAAACGCCCAAGACGGTATCAGCCTGATTCAAACCGCTGAAGGTGCACTTAACGAAACCCATGCTATTCTACAAAGAATGCGTGAACTAGCTGTTCAAGCTTCCACTGATACAAATGAAGGTCTCGATCGTGCGGAAATTCAAAGAGAAATTGGCCAATTGAAATCTGAAGTAGACCGTATTGGTAATACGACAGAGTTCAATAAGAAGACCCTACTAGATGGCTCTTTCTCCGGAAGCAAGATTGGTGGTCAGGGCTCTGCACTAGGTGAAGCAACAGCAGCAGAAATCAAGGTTAAGAATTTCGATCCAACGAAAGCTTTAACAGAAAGCATTTCTCAAAACGTACAAGTAACTGTCGATGGAAAGTCTTTTAACTTGACTGGTGTTACTGGCGGAGATCAGTTCGCTTGGTTCCAAAATCTCGAGGCGGAATTGAATGGCGCTATAGGTGCTTGGAATTCAAGCAACGCTGATGTTCAGGTAATAGCTCCTACGTTCCAAATTACAGATGTAGTGGCCGAAGATGACATGTCTTTCGTTATCTCAAGCGGTACGACGGGAAGTAAGTCGCAACTTGATATCCAAATTCTTGACGATGCAGGCAATGTTGGAATTCCAGTGACTGGTGATATTAATTTCGAATTGAGTGAAGTCACAAATGTTACCCAAGGAACTGATGGTGTTTTAACAGCTGATGCCGCAACAGCGATTGATGCTATCCAGGAGACAGAGACGTTTTCTTTATCGGTAAATGGTAACAATATTGATGTGACACTTGAAAAAGTTGGTGGACTATCGGCACTTAGCAAAGGTACTGAAATCACCGCTGTTGCTGAGGCTCTTCAGGATGATATTAATGCGGCTCTAAGTGCGTACAAAGACTTGACTGGTAAAGATTACGGGGAAGTAACCGTGTCCGTTAAAGATGGAGCATTGAGTGTAGTAAGCTCTGAGCCTGATACAGTGACAATGGAGTTTGGGGTTAACGAAGCAACTGAAGCCTTAGGTTTGGCCGGTGCAGGAAGTTCAGCAGTAGGCGGACTAACCTTCCACATTGGTGCTAATAAGGGACAGAATATCAACCTTCAATTGACAGATATGCGTGCCGCTTCTTTAGGTATTGCAGACGTTGACACATCGACACGTGAAAATGCAGACAATGGTATCAAAACCATTGACGATGCAATTGAGAAAGTATCCCAAGAGCGCTCTAAACTTGGTGCTGTCCAGAACCGCCTAGAGCACACAATCGCTAACCTAGGTACCTCTGCTGAGAACCTACAAGCTGCTGAATCCCGTATCCGTGACCTTGACATGGCTGATGAGATTATGGCATTCACCAAGAATAACATTCTACAACAGGCAGCGACCGCAATGCTTGCCCAGGCCAACATGCTGCCACAGAGCGTGCTTCAGCTTCTGGGCTAACAGTGAAGACACAGTTTGTACAAAAGCCGGCCCAAGGCCGGCTTTTTCCTAAACAACTAAAGCCTTAGAGCTT
>JAQUCT010000014.1 GCA_028686075.1 Bacillota bacterium | reverse complement strand
CTCTTCCGATCTCCAGCCGTTGCAAGGCCTCCATGCTGTTTTTGCCCGAAAGGGTGGAAGCGAATATAATATCCGGCTTCTGGGCGGCTATGGCCTCCATGTTGGGCCCCTGGAAATCGCCCACCTTTGGTATTGAGAATACCTCTGCCGGGTAGTCGTCATAATCGGTAACCCCCACAACGTTTTCTCCCAGGCTCAGTTCAAAAAGTATCTCGGTGATGCCCGGAGCGAGGGATACTATCCTTTCGGGAGGTTTTTCGATACTGACGTCCCTTCCCTCAAAATCGGTAACAACCATAGGGAAGGCCCCGCCGGTATTTGCGGCCGGTTCTCCGGTATCTTTTTCCGAGGGCTGCGGCGCGGCGTTAAAGCAGGATGCCAGCAGCACAGCCATTGCAACAATGGTTAGCAACAAAAATGGTTTTCTTAAGCTTTTCATGGTTTTCTCCCCTTTAAACGGGAACACTCCGGCCGCTATAAATGGCCTGTTTTTTTCGCATCCGGGAGTGTACCCTGATAGTATTTGGGGAGGGAATTTAAAAAACCTGCTCTTTCGGGCAGGTTCTGCGATAGGTTAACCGCACCTTCCCTCCGAAGGCCAAGCATCTAAGTCTTATGGCAGGTCTCCTGGCTTGCGAATCATCCTTCACCCGGCCTTCCCGTTTCCGGTGGCGTTTCGGGCTTGTCTTCGCTTACAGTAGCGGGGGCTGCAGCGGATTTGCACCGTTTTCCCTATTATCCCATCCGGGACCATTAGACACAGTATTAAGCTTTGGTTGAATTCTACCATTAATCAATAACAGCGTCAAGAGGCAGGGTTAATTGAAAAAAAATAGCAAAATTTATCAGAATAAGAAGGAATTTAAAGAAGAAAATAGAAATAATACCAAATATACAATCAATTCCAAATAAGGGCGAACTTGCTCAGTGTCGGGTACGCAAAGCTAAGAGTTCAGGTATTGATGATGCTCTGGCCGAGCTACCCGGTTATACATAAGTGTTGCTGTTTGCTGCCTGGTATCCAGGCCGGGTTTTTGCGGCGGCAATAAAATGCTCAGAGAGTATGGAGGTAGAGGATATGAGGAAGTTAAAGACAAAGATACTAGTTCCAATTCTTATACTTGCAGTGCTGGGCCTTGGAATTGTGGGTGCCGGAGGGTATTTTATAGCAAGTGATGCACTGTTGGAATACATTGAAGAAACAGCCCAGATGAAAGTGGACAAGATAATAGCGGTAACCGAAGAAAGAATTGATGCGTGGAAGACAGAGGTCGAATTACTTGCCACAACCGATGGAGCTGTAATGATTGATATCGAAAGCCTGTCTCATTATATTGATGATAACATAAGCATATTCGGAGATTATGAAATGATCTTTCTGGCGAGCAAATACGGGGAGTACCATAGTAATAACGGCTATCACGGATTTTGCGGCGACATGGAATACTTTAAAAAGGCCATGACGGGTAAAACAGTGGTATCCGAACCTCTGATGTCCAGGGTTTCGGGAGTTCCCGTAATTGTAATAGCTGCCCCGATTATGAGCGAACGCAGAGATATAGCAGGGATTGCGGCCGGAGAAATGAGTCTTACAAGTATTACAGATATGATAAATCAAGAAAAACTTGGAGAGAGCGGTTATGCCATTATGTTGGATCAAAATGGAGCATATATGGCTCATCCCGATGAAAACATAGTTTATGAAAGCATAGTTTTAAGAGAAATCAATGTTCTGGAACAGGAAAACTCAAGACTTGTGGAAATAGCACAAAAAATGATGGCAGGCGAAGAAGGAATTGAATACTTCGATACGGATGGCAGAGATTATATCCAGTCCTATAAGGCGCTTTCATCAACAGGCTGGCCGGTGGCGATGATAGCAGCAAAGTCGGAGATAATGGGCAGTCTGAACCTGTTGAGGATGGCAGCCCTTGGAACAGGAGCAGTAGTTCTGGTGCTTATGTGCATAGTGATAAATATCATGGCTGGAAGGACGGTAAAACCAATACTTAAAATAGCAGAGGTTACCAAGGAGGTAGCCGGGGGCAATCTCAGGGTTAAGGCGGATGTAAAGAGTAAAGATGAAGTGGGAGTGCTTGCAGAGAACTTCGATACCATGATAGAAAACATGAAGGCGCTTCTAAAGGAAACAAAGGATATGGGGATGGCGGTGGCAAGTGCGTCCCAGGAGATGATGGCATCCTCCCAGGAGGCCAGCAAGGTGACCGAACAGGTGGCAAGCACCATATCCGAGCTGGCGAAGGGTGCCTCCGAACAGGCTGAGGAAACCCAGCGGGTGAGCGATATGGTTGGTGAGGCGGTGACGGCGACCGGGCAGCTTTCCACCAGCATAGGGTATTCTGAAGAACTGACTGGCAAGGTAAAGGGTACGGTGGACGAGGGAGTTAAAACGGTGGAATACCAGAAGAATAAGATGGAAGAGAATAAAAATGCTGCACGAAACGTAGGTACCGAGATATATGACCTGGCCCAACGCTCGGAAAAGATAGGTCAGATAATAGACGTGATAGAGGATATAGCCGACCAGACCAATCTGTTGGCGCTAAACGCAGCCATAGAGGCAGCCCGGGCGGGCGAACAGGGCAGGGGATTTGCGGTGGTGGCCGAGGAAGTAAGAAAGCTTGCCGAAGACTCAATGAATGCCACCGGAGAGATAGGAAACCTTATCAAGGAGATACAGGCAGGTATACAGAGGTCTGTAGAGGAGGTCAAGTCAACAGAAGCGATAGTGGAAGAGCAGGAGAAAGCAGTTATACAGACCACCGAAGCATTCCAGGAAATCCTTAAGGCAACCGATGAGCTGGCAGGCAGGATGAAAGAGGTAGGGGAGGCCGCAAGGCTGTTAAACAGCAATTCGGTTTCAGTAGGAGAGACTACGCAGAACATGGCAAGTATAATAGAGGAGAGCGCGGCCGGGACGGAAGAGGTGGCTTCGGCCACCGAGGAGCAGACCGCTGCAATACAGCAGATTGCGTCTTCCGCCGAGCATCTGGCGGACCTTGCGAATAATCTTCAAAGTGCCATTGAGAGATTTGCAATATAGAAAATGCAGCATTAATAAAAAATGCCCGAACAGGGCATTTTTTTATTGATGCCAGACATAGCCGCATGATTGTAAGAACTTGAAATATCGCATGCTATATAATACCATTATACTATAATAATCAAGAGTTTTGATAAATGATAATTCGAATATCGGAGGTTAAGCTGGAGTTTAAATTATTTAATAGGGAGACAGGAGGATAAGACGTATGGATTTGGGAGTTGGCAATACATATTTGGAAGTGGACCTTAAAAAGATAAAGGCAAATTTAATGAAAATAAAGGACCATATTGGCAAGGATTGCGAGGCCATGCCGGTGCTTAAGGCGAACGCTGCGGGGATGGGCCTTGAGGAGATGGGACTTTTTATTGCCGGCGAATGCGGCGTGAAGACAATAGCCGTTGCCCAGGTATTTGAGGCGGTAAGACTGAGGGAGGCTGGGGTAGACTGCAAAATACTGGTTATGGGCGGTGTACCCTATGACAATGTGCCCGCTGCGGTGGAATACGGCATACAGATGCCGGTTTTTAACCGCGAGTTTGCTACCCTGGTTGATAAGGAGGCCAATAAACAGGGCAAGAAGTCAAAGCTGCACATAAAGATAGAGACGGGGATGAATAGGATAGGTGTTAAACCGGGCGAAGACCTTGACGGGCTGGTGGACTGCCTAAAAGGGCTGGACGGGATCGAGATAACCGGGATTTATACCCACCTTGTAGAATCCCAGGCGGTGGACAAGAGCTTTTCATACCGGCAGTTTGACCTTTTCAAGGGGGCTCTGGCCCAACTGAAGGGGCGGGGGATAAGCCCAAAATATATACACGTTTGTAATTCGGCGGCCACGGTGTGGTTTAATGAAGCCTATTTTACCCATGTACGGCCGGGAAGGCTTGTATACGGAATGGACCCCAATGCGGATGTTAATAACAGGTGGGGGCTGGAGTTCCCGGTAACGTGGCATGCTTTTGTAACTAATCTGAAGGAGATTGAGGCCGGGGAGACGGTGGGTTACAACAGATATTTCAAGGCGGATCGTCACATGAGAGTGGCAACCTTAAGCTTTGGTTACGGTGACGGATATAACCGCAACCTTGTATTAAAGGGCGGGCATGTGATAATAAACGGTAAGAGGGCTCCTTTTTTGGATATGTGCATGGACCAGTCCTTTGTGGATGTGACTGCCATCGAAGACGTGAAGATGAATAACAGGGCGGTGCTGCTTGGCAGGGATGGAGAGGAGGAAATTAGCCTTCTTGACTTTTCCAAGCTGTTGGGAGAAGGCTACATGAACGCGATGGCCACCATAGGGGAAAGGGTAAGGAGAATATATAAAGGAATGGGGGCACACCGCTGCTGAATTAATGTAAGGCGACACACTGCGTTTTGTGGGTATTCCTTGCCGCGGTATGTCACCATTAGAATTCCTTGCTGCGGTACGTCCCCGATTGATAAGCTTTCGGACTGACCCTGCGTAAGTAGCGGGGTTTTTTTAGTTTATCTTTTTTACATCTTCCCGGACGTCCTGGTATTTTCGGAAGTTCTGGCTGAAATGTACGGCCAGCTCCTTTGCCTTTTTATTATACTCGGTTATATTATCCCAGGTATTCGCGGGGTTTAGAAGTTCATCCGGCACCCCGGGGCAGCGGACAGGCATTTTTAGCTTAAATACCGGATGGGTGACATAGTTTGCCTTGTCCAGTTCGCCGTTTATTGCGGCCCTAACCATTGCCCTTGTGTATTTAAGATTTATCCTTTCTCCCGTGCCGTAGGGTCCCCCGGTCCAGCCGGTGTTTACCAGAAATACGTTTACGTTGTACTTTTTAATCTTATCTCCCAATAAGTTGGCGTACACCTGCGGTTTTAAGAGCATAAAGGGCCCTCCAAAACAGGTTGAAAAGGTGGGCTGTGGCTCTACTATGCCCGTTTCGGTACCCGCCAGTTTGCTCGTATAACCGGATAAAAAGTAGTACATGGCCTGGTCCCTTGTAAGCTTTGAGATGGGGGGGAGAACCCCGGTTGCATCCGCCGTCAGGAATACTATGGTGCGTGGAATGCCGCCCTTTCCCTCTGGAAGGGCATCATCCATATGCTCTATGGGGAATGCGGCCCTGGTGTTTTCGGTATAACGGGCATCGTCATAGTCCGGCAGCCCGGTGCTTTTGTCTATCACCACGTTTTCCAACAGGGTTCCTTTTCTTATAGCATTCCATATCTGCGGTTCCTTCTCCTTTGAAAGGTTTATGCACTTTGCGTAGCAGCCCCCCTCAAAGTTGAACACGCCTTTCTCGGTCCAGCCGTGCTCGTCATCTCCTATCAGCCTTCTGTCATTATCGGCGGAAAGTGTGGTTTTACCGGTGCCGGACAGTCCGAAGAACAAAGCAACGTCTCCCTTTTCTCCCACGTTTGCAGAGCAGTGCATGGGAAGTGCTTTTTTGAAGGGCAGTAGATAATTCATCACGGTGAATACGGATTTTTTGATCTCACCGCAGTACTTGGTGCCTCCAATGAGTACAAGCTTCTTCTCGAAACTTATTACTATGAATACTTCCGAATTGGTTCCATCGGTTTCCGGAACAGCTTTAAGGCCGGGCAGTGCTATTATTGTAAATCCCGGCACGAAACCTTTTAACTCTCCTGGCTTTGGCTCAATAAAAAGCTGCCGGGAAAAGAGGTTTTGGAATGCAAACTCGTTGATTACCCTAATGGGCATTCTGTACTTTTGGTCGTTGCACACGAATCCGTCGAACAGGTATAGTTCCCTGTCCTTCATGTAGTCCAGGGCTTTGACGTACAGCCTTTTAAAGTTTTCGACACTAATGGGTATATTGCTGCTGTTCCAGTCAACATGATCGTGTGCAGAAGACTCGTCAACTATAAACCTGTCCTTAGGTGACCTCCCGGTATGTTTGCCGGTACTTACACAAAGAGCTCCGTTTTCCGATATGTATCCGCCTTCCTTTTTAACCGCTATGTCTGTCAGTTCACCCACTGTCAGGTTGGAACGGGCCTTTCCCCGCTTAAGGACATTAAAATCGACATTCTCACTAATGCTATTCAAGACGCTACCCCCTGAAAAAATATTAGCAAAGACATATATCCGGTCTGCAAATTATGAATACAATTGCGCATTCCGGCATATTTAGTATATTATATTGCATTAAATAGTATAGCACATTTAAAAGAGGTTTTGAATAGCCCAATGAAAATTTCGCCAAAAAAATAACCCCGCTTTTGCGGGGCCTATTCATTAAAGTTTGCCCTTTTTCCGGTGACGGAGTACACTACCCATTCACACACATTTGTGGCATGGTCGCCAATCCTTTCAAGAAACCTTGATACCATAAGAAACTGGGTAGCCTGGTCTATTGTCCTTGGGCTTTCCATCATATAGACCAAAAGCTCTCGGAACACCTGCTTATAAAGGGCATCTATTTCATCATCCTTTTTGTTTATACTGCTGGCCAGCTCCAGATCCCTGTCCATGTACACGTTAAGGCAGTCTTCCACCATTCCACGCGCCAGCATGGCCATGCGGGGTATATCAATAAGAGGTTTTATATACTGCTGGCCTTCCAGCCTTATTGTTACCTTTGCAATATCAACCGCATGGTCTGCCATCCTTTCAAGGTCGGTTATTATCCTGAGGGCGGTAAATATCTTTCTTAAATCGCCGGCAAGGGGCTGCTGGGTGGCGATAAGATTTATGCATTTCTCCTCAATCTCAAGTTCCAGGTCATCAATAAGGTCGTCATCTGCAATAACCTCCCTGGCAAGGGCACTTTCATGCTCTACCAGGGAACGGATGGAACGGTCAATGGCCTCTTCCACAAGAAAGCCCATTCTTTTCAACATCCTGTTCAGCCCGATAAGTTCGTTGTCCAAATATCTCCTGGGGCCCATATTCAATACCTCCTTAACCGAACCTGCCGGTAATATAATCCTCTGTTCTTTTATCCACTGGACGGTGGAATATCTCCCGGGTGGCACCGTATTCCACAATCTCCCCGTTAAGGAAGAACGCCGTATAGTCGGATATCCTGCCGGCCTGCTGCATATTATGCGTTACTATTATTATGGCAAATTTATCCCTGAGGTCCTTAACCAGTTCTTCTATTTTGGCAGTAGATACGGGGTCGAGGGCAGAGGTGGGCTCGTCCATCAATAGCACCTCCGGCTGGACGGCAAGGCACCTGGCTATACAAAGTCTCTGCTGCTGACCTCCCGAGAGGCCGAGGGCGCTGCTTTCCATCCTGTCCCTTACTTCATCCCACAGGGATGCAGACTTGAGGCTCTTTTCGACTATCCCATCTAGCTCCTTATCACTGATCTTCCTGTGAAGTCTGGGGCCGTAGGCAATATTGTTGTACACCGACATGGGGAAGGGATTGGGCTTTTGGAAAACCATCCCTACTTTTTTTCTAAGCTTCATCAAATCCATATCTTTATAGATGTTTGTGTCATTGAATAAAATCTTGCCCTCAATGCGGGTGCCCTCAATCAGGTCGTTCATCCTGTTTAATACCCTTAGGAATGTAGATTTCCCGCACCCCGAAGGTCCAATAAGAGCCGTAACCCGGTTTGCGGGTATGTCTATGCTGATATTCTTCAAGGCCATGACCTGCCGGTAGTAAAAATTTAGGTTCTTAATGGTAATTGCCGGTTTCACGGGTTACACCTTCCTTCTTATAAATGTTGCGGTTTTGTTTGCTGCGTAGTTGATCCCCAGAACGAACAATATAAGTACAGCGGCGGTTGCAAAGGCCTTTTCATTTGAGATGCCCTCCATTGTTAGAACATAGAGGTGTACAGACATTGTCCTTCCCGGATCGGTAATGGAGACAGGGGCCCTTAAAGAACTTCCCGCAGTGAGTATTACTGCGGCTGTTTCGCCTACGGCTCTGCCTATGCTGAGAATTATGCCGGTTATTATACCCGGAACGCTGACCGGCAGTACCACCTTCACAATGGTCTGCCATTTTGTCGCCCCCAGAGCCATGCTTCCTTCCCTGTAGGTATCCGGGACCGTCTTAATCGCCTCCTCGGAGGTCTTGATAATGGTGGGCAGCACCATACACGCCAGGGTAAGACCCCCGGAGAGTACCGACCAGCCCATACCCAGGGACACAACGAAGAACACGAACCCGAACAGACCGAAGATGATAGAAGGTATTCCGGCAAGGGTTTCTGTACAGAACCTAATAATTCTTACAGGCAAGCCCCCCTTTGAATACTCGGAGAGGTAAAGGGCGGAACCTATGCCTACCGGTGCGGCTATTACCAGCGATACCGCCGACACATACAGAGTTGATACAATAAAGGGGGCGATACCTCCATCCCTGCCCATGCTTGTCGGTCCTTGAAGGAAAAATGAGGTATTTATGTGTCTAAGCCCGTTGGACATTATATATATAATAATAATGAATAAAACGGCGAGCGTTATAATGGCTGCTGCCCTAAGGGCCAGGAATGCGGCGCTTTGGGTAAGGTTTTTGCCGGTCACTTAACATCCCCTGCCTTTCTTGAGAACCGGGTGGTTGAAAAGTTTAGAACCATTATGATCAAAAATAGTATTACTCCCGTTGCAAACAGGGCTTCCCGGTGCTCCCCGGCGGCGTATCCCATTTCAATGGCAATATTCCCCGTCAGGGTTCTTGCCGGGTCAAAGATGCTCCCGGCAACCTTGGTGACGTTTCCGGTGACCATAATGACTGCCATGGTTTCACCTATTGCCCTTCCCATGCCAAGTATCACCGATGCCGCAATACCCGAACGGGCGGCGGGAAGTATTACCCTTAGTATTGTCTGCCAGTGGGATGCCCCCAGGGCCAGTGAAGCGGACCTGTAGTCGCCGGGAACGCTTCGTATTGAGTTTTCGGATATATTTACCACCGTAGGCAATATCATTATTGCCAGTATTATTGAGCCTGCCAGAATGCTGAAACCGTTCCCCGGAAAGTGTTCCCTTAGAAATGGTACTACAACCGACAAACCGAAAAAGCCGTATACCACCGAAGGGATACCTGCCAGCAGCTCTATACCCGGCCGCAGTATTTTTTCCAGTCTCCGGTCGGCTATCTCTGCAAGGTATACTGCACAGGCCAGTCCTACAGGAACCCCCAAAGCTATGGCACCTAAGGTAATCTGAATCGTTCCAATAATCATGCCAAGAATGCCAAAACTCCCCGACAGTGGCTCCCATCGGGTGCTGCCTATAAACCCAGTTACACCCCTGTCAACCATTATGGGCAGACCCTCGCTGAATATAAAAAACGTAATTGCCAGTACCGTCAGTACCGCCGTTGTTGCAAGTATAAACAGTATTCCTTGCACCCATTTTTCGTGTGACCTCATGGTTTCATACCCCCTTTTGTGTTGATGGCGGATTGGTATTTTTGCAGCGGGTGCAGCGGGAAAGTTTTCTCCCGCCGCATCGTCTTGCAGTCTGTGGGGGTTTTTATTTGACCTTAATAAACTCCTGTCCTACAATATCCTGTCCTTCCTGGCTGAATATGAAATCCAGGAAGGCCTTTACAGCTCCCTGGGGCTCATCTTTGGTAAGCATCAGGAAGGGTCTTGATATCTTGTAGCTGCCGTTTAATACATTGTCGGAGTTGGGCTGCGCACCGTCTATCATCAGGCCTTTTACTCCGGAGTCCATGGAGCCCATGGAGATGTATCCAATTGCATCGGGGTCGGTGGATACCGTTTGTTTTATCGCCCCCGTCGAAGGCTGTATTATTGCACTGCCTATAAATGCCGCATCTTTCATTACTATATCTTCAAAAGCCCCCCTTGTGCCCGAGCCTTCTTCCCTGTTAATCACTGTTATGACGGCATCTTTGCCTCCGAGGTCATTCCAGTTGGTAATTTCCCCGGCAAATATTTTTTTGATTTGATCCGAAGTAATTTCATCGACTTGGTTGGACGGGTTTATAACGATTGCGATACCGTCTTTTGCAATGGTATACTCATAAAGATTATAGGCTTTTTCGCTGTCCTTAAGGTCCCTTGAAGAGTTTCCTATGTCAGCTACTCCATCCTTTGCCGACTGGACGCCCACCGACGAGCCGCCGCCCTGGACATCTATCCTTACATCGGGGTATTTGTCCGCAAAAGCGCCTGCCAGCTCTTCGGCAAGGGGCTGCACCGATGTTGAACCTGCAATGGTGATATTTCCTGTGGGGTTCGCTCCTTTTTGCTGTTTACTAGGGTTTTTCACATCCCCGGCATTGCTCTGACAACCGGTAAGTACAAGGACAAACATTAAAACGGTTATTCCAAGGATAAACAGTTTCTTCATCACTTGTGCCTCCTTTTATAATTTTATGTCGCAATATAAGCATAAGGGTACAGTGTTAAGGCACAATGAACTAAAAGTTAAAACAATGTAAAAAAAAGGGGTATTATTCCCCTCTCGGCATGAAAAACGATTATAAGATTTATAAGGCTCATTAATGAGCGGTGTGTCCCCATACCTTATAACGGTAGCTCCAGCGTGAATTCGGTGCCCTCCCCGGGCCGGCTGTCTACTTCTATGGACCCGTTTGCCGACAGCACTATGTGTTTTACTATTGCAAGGCCCAGGCCAGTTCCTCCCTCCTTACGGGAGCGGCCTTTGTCCACCCTGTAGAACCTTTCGAAAAGCCTGTCCTGGTACTCTTTGGGTATACCGATTCCGTTGTCCTTTACCTTTAAAACCATGGCCTTGTTTTCTTTGACAGCGGCCGAGACGTGTACCCGGCCGCCTTCACCGGTGAACTTGATAGCGTTGTCTATAAGATTTATTAGCAGCTCCTTGAATCGATCCCTGTTTATGGGCAGGGCGGGCAGGTTGCCCGGAAAAAAGGTTGTAAGGCTAATTTTCTTCTGTTCCGCCTGCTGCGTAAATATGGACAGGACCTCGCTTTCTGTCACCTGCCGCACGTCAATAGGACCTTCTGGCTGTGAAGACGGGCTGTTTTCTATCTCCGAAAGGAGCAGTATATCCTCTATAAGCCTTTCCAGCCTTCCGGCCTCCAAATCTATTATTTCAATAAATCTGTCCCTCTTTTCCGGGTCCTCTATGGCGCCCTCCTTTAAGGTTTCAATAAAACCCTTTATTGATGTAAGGGGAGTCTTCAGTTCATGGGTGACATTGGCTACAAAATCCGATCTCATTTTTTCCAGTTTTTTTATCGTGGTGATATCCTGTATTATTATAAGGGTGCCTATGGGTCTGCTGTGTTTTACCTTCGGCCTAATGTGGGCGGAGATTACCATTATCGTACGTTTTTTTTGCATAGGCAGTTCAAATTCCAACGGCCGGCCCCTTTGTGCCGCCAGCACCTCCCTAAGAACCCTTTCCGCAGCCTTGCTTCGTACTATATCAAACAGGGGTTTTCCGTTAAAGTCCCTTTCGCGCACGTCCAGCATCCGTTCGGCGACGGGATTTAGGAACATTGTGTTCCGGTTGTTATCCACCGCCACCACTCCGTTTATCGAGCTTGAGAGGATGGCCTCTATCTTTGACTTATCGTTTATCAGTTCTTCGACGGTGCGCTCCATTCTTTCGGCCATATGGTTAAAGGTGGCCGCCAGCGTGCCAATCTCGTCGGTGCCTTTAACTTTCACCCTCCTGTTGTATTTACCTCCCGCTATGCGGCTTGCCATTTCGGTCATCTCTCCAATAGGCCGCGTGAAGGTGGAAAGGTATCTGTAACCCAGCACAAGAGCTGCCAGTATACCCAGGGTTATCGCCAAAAAGGTATAGTACCAAATCCTTTGTTGAATAAGGGTAATGTTGTGAAGGGGCAGGGCAACCCTTATTACTCCTTCGGTACCCTGTCCTTTCTCCAGCGGGATTGCTATGTACAGCATTTCGGTGTCAATGGTGCCGCTGGCCCTGACGCTTTTCCCGAAACCCTCCTCCAGGGCCTGCTTTACCTCCGGTCTGCCTGAGTGGTTTTCCATACCTGACGCATCGGCATCGGAATCTCCGAGTACCGTACCGCTAAGCCCGATAACAGTAATCCTTTCCCCGGTTATCCGGCCGAATTCTTCGCACAGCGCCTCGAAGTCCGCCGGCTGTTTCTCCGGGAGGGTGTCCAGCCGGTTTTGTATAAGCTTTGCGCTGGTAAGCAGCTTATCCTCAACGCTTTCATAATAATAGGTTCTTGCTATTTCCATGGATAACAGGCCGGTTATAAGAGCTCCTATAAGTATCAGTCCGGCAAAAGCCCACATAAGCTTTTTAAGCATCTTCATCACCCTTATAATTAAAGCTGTAGCCTATACCCCTTGACGTTTGAATATACCTTGGGTTTTTGTCGTCTTCCTCGATCTTTTTCCTTAGGTGCCTTACGTGGACGTCCACCGTCCTGGTGTTCCCGAAGAAGTCATAGCCCCATACCTTGTCAAGCAGGTAATCCCGGGTAAGAATTCTGCCCCGGTTTAGGGCTAGTTCTTTAAGCAGCTCGTATTCTTTGCTGGTAAGTTCCACTTCTTGTTCGTCCTTGTAGACCCTATAGGCCCCGGTATCGATTGTAAGGTTCCCCGCCCGGATGACCTCCGGTTCATCGGGTGACCGGGATGAACGCCTCAAAAGGGCCTTTACCCGGGCGGTCAGTTCCCGTATCCCGAAGGGCTTCGTAAGATAATCATCGGCTCCTGTCTCAAGGCCCAAAACCTTGTCAATTTCTTCCCCCCGGGCGGTAAGCATTAGTATCGGCAGGGCAGTGGTTGTATTGTTACGCCTTATCCTTTTGCACACATCCAGCCCGTCCATGCCCGGCAGCATCAGGTCAAGAATCACCAGGTCGGGCTGCTCCTTATCTGTTTTTTCAAGGCCCTCTTCACCGGTTTCGCATACGGTGACTCTGTAGCCTTCCTTTTCGAGATTATATTTAACAAGCTCAAGGATGTGCGTTTCATCGTCTATTACAAGAATTAGCTCTTTGCTCAATTTGCCTCCTCCTTCCCCCGTCGACATGAAACATGGGGACGGTTCTTTTGCTTCTACGATCCCTTATATTGTAGAAATTATATAATATTATGCCGCACTTTACCAGTTTATTAGTCATCGGATTAATTCCTATCCAGGGTATTGCATAAATATACTTTTGAGTGTATAATTATGTTTATTATATTTTTATATTCAAGGGAGGAGGTACCGGAATGATTAAAGCGGGAATTATCGGAGGGACGGGTTATGCAGGACAGGAACTGGTCAGGCTTTTGTGCAGACATCCCCATGTAAAGCTGGAAGGGATATCCGCAAGAAGCGGCGCCGGCCGGCATTATGCGGATATATATGCAAACTTGAGAGGTATTACCGAATTAGTATGCGAGGACTTTGGCGGAAGCTCCTTGATCGACCGGTCGGATGTGGTATTTGCGGCACTTCCCCACGGCCTTTCGGGGGAGATAGTGTCCGAGGCAGGGGGTAAAGGGAAAAAGGTCATAGACCTGGGGGCGGATTTCCGGTTTTCCGATGTAAAGGTGTACGAGGAATGGTACGGGACAAAGCATCCCTGCCCGGAGCTTTTGGAAAGGGCGGTTTACGGTTTGCCCGAGTTTAACAGGCATCTTCTGGGAGATGCAAAGATGGTGGGCAATCCCGGGTGCTACCCCACCTGCAGCATACTGGCCCTGGCGCCGCTTTTTAAGGAGCATATGCTGGAGGAGGGCTCGGTAATAATTGACGCAAAGTCCGGGGTATCCGGGGCGGGAAGGTCATTAAAGCAGGCAAGCCATTTTTGTGAGTGCAACGAGAGCGTAAAGGCGTACTCTGTGGCGGGGCACAGGCACACGCCGGAGATAGAGGAACAGCTTTCAGCCATAGCGGGCAAAAAGGTGACAATTAGCTTTACTCCGCACCTTGTGCCCATTCAAAGGGGTATGCTGGTTACCGTCTACGGTAGGCTAAAAAAAGAGGCCGGTGCGGGGGAAATTAACAGGCTGTATAAGGATTTTTATGACGGTGAGTATTTTGTTCGGGTGATGGAGGAGGGTAAAATGCCGACTACCGGACAGGTGAGGGCATCTAATTTCTGCGATATAGGCATCGCCGTCGATGAAAGGGCTGGAAGGGTAATAGTGTGCTCGGTGATAGACAACCTTGTAAAGGGTGCTTCGGGCCAGGCGGTTCAGAACATGAACATAATGTTTGGCTTTGACGAAAAAGACGGGCTGGATACGCCGCCTGCATACCTGTAGCCTCCGCCAATCCGGCGCAGGAGAGGACAGGAAGGTTTGCGGCAGCTTAGTAGAGACGGCAGTAATCAATAAATGAAGGGGAGGATTTTAGTATGAACACTGAGGGTCTTAATATTTCCAAAGAAGCCTTTTATGGAATAAAGGGATACAAGTACGCGGGGGTAAGCTGCGGTATCAAAAAAAGTGGTAAGGAAGACTTAACTCTTATTTTTTCGGAGGTACCCGCCATCGCCGCCGGGGTTTTCACAACAAATAAATCCAAGGCGGCACCAGTGCTTGTAGACCTTCAAAGCATCAAAAACCCCGCCACCAGGGCGGTGGTTATAAACAGCGGTAACGCCAACGCCTGTACCGGTAAGCGGGGTATGGACAATGCAAAAAAAATGGTAGAGCTTACGGCGGACGTATTAGGGGTGGACAAAAGTGAAGTGCTGGTAAGCTCCACCGGGGTTATCGGGGTGCAGCTGCCCATGGAAAAAATCGAAACCGGTATAACAAAGGCAGTTTCAAGCCTTTCTGCCGACGGGGGAGATGCTGCAGCCAAGGGAATAATGACCACCGACACAAGGGAAAAGAAGATTACCGTAAAGGTGAACCTTTCCGGCCAGGAGGTAACGGTGGGAGCCATAGCAAAGGGGTCCGGCATGATACATCCCGATATGGCTACCATGCTGTGCTATATGCTCACCGACGCCGCCGTGGGAAAGGGGATGCTGCAGCAGGTCTTGAAGGAGACGGTGGAGGACACCTTCAATATGATATCGGTGGACGGTGATACCAGCACCAACGATTCTGTAATAGCCCTGGCAAACGGCACGGCGGGCAATGTAAGGATAACCGAAAAAAACGAAGACTATACTAAACTGCTTGAGGCTTTCAAGGCGGCAGCGGAGGCCATGGCAACCGAAATAGTCCGTGACGGGGAGGGGGCTACCAAATTCCTGAAGGTAAACGTAATAAACGCCCCCACCAGGGAAGACGCACGGGTTGGCGCAAAGGCTATTATTTCATCAAGCTTGGTAAAGGCGGCCTTTTTCGGTGAGGACGCCAACTGGGGCAGGGTGCTGTGCGCACTGGGTTATTCCGGGGCGGATTTTGACCCGGGCAGGGTGGATATGCAGTTTACAAGCAATAAGGGCGTGATTTGGCTGGTAAAGAACGGCGAAGGCTTGGACTTCGACGAGGCCAAAGCGGCTTTGATACTCAGTGAGACCGACATAGAAATAGTGGTGGACTTAAAAATGGGAGAATACGGGGCTGCCGCCTGGGGCTGCGACCTGTCCTATGACTATGTGAAGATAAACGGAAGCTACAGGACCTGATGGGGGGAGAAAGAATGATAAACGGCTGGCAGGAAAAGGCGGCGGTTCTTATGGAAGCACTGCCCTATATAAAGAGATTCTACGGTAAAAGGATTGTAATTAAGTACGGCGGTAACGCCATGGTAAATGCAGAGTATAAGGATGCCATAATGAAGGACATAGTCCTTATGAAGTACGTAGGGATGAAGCCCATAGTAGTCCACGGGGGCGGCCCCGCCATAAATGAAATGCTTGAAAGGGTGGGCAAAAAAAGCAGCTTTGTAAACGGCCTACGGATAACCGATGAGGAGACCATGGAAATAGCCCAGATGGTGCTGGCGGGGAAGATAAACAAGGAAATAGTTACACTGATAAACAAGCACGGTGCCAAGGCGGTGGGCCTGTGCGGCAAGGATTCCGGCCTGATGAGGGTGGAAAAGCAGTACGCGGAGGTGAAAGAAGGTAACGATACCACCAGGGTGGATATCGGGCTGGTGGGAGAGGTAAGGGAAGTGGACACCGAAATACTGGACGTTTTAACCGACAGGGGATTTATACCGGTTGTTGCCCCGGTAGGGATGGGGCCCGGCGGGCAGAGCTACAACGTAAACGCCGACTATGCAGCGGGGGCCATTGCCGGGGCCCTGAAGGCGGATAAGTTTGTCCTCGTAACCGACGTGGAGGGAATTATGGACAGCCGCGGCGGGGAGAAAAGTCTAATTTCCTCAATAAACAGGGAAGAGGCCGAGCGGCTGATGGAGGAAGGGGTGATTACCGGGGGTATGATACCCAAGGTCGAGTGCTGTCTCCAGGCTCTGGACAGCGGTGTGGAGAGGATACATATAATTAACGGTACGGTTATGCACTCGCTCCTTCTGGAGATATTCACCGAAAGCGGAATAGGAACCATGATAGAGAAATAAAAAGGGGAGGAATAATAGTGAACAATGCACAGATAACCGCAAAGGGAGAAAAATATGTAATGAACACATACAAAAGGATACCGGTAGCCTTTGTAAAGGGAGAAGGCAGCTGGGTGTGGGATGCCGACGGGAACAAATACCTGGACTTTTTAAGCGGCCTGGCGGTAAACTGCCTGGGGTACAATCACCCGGTTATGGTTAAGGCTATATCCGAACAGGCGGCTAAAATTATGCACACTTCAAACCTGTACTGGATAAAGCAGCAGGTGGAACTGGCACAAGTTTTGGTAAGTCAAAGCTGTCTGGGCAAGGCCTTCTTTTGCAACAGCGGCGGCGAGGCCAACGAGTCGGCCATTAAGCTGGCCAGGAAATATGCCAAGGCAAGGATGGGGGAAGGAAAATACGGGATAATAACCTTCACCAATTCCTTCCATGGCAGGACCCTTGCAACGATGGCGGCTACCGGTCAGACCAAATACCATAAGGGCTTTGAGCCGATGCCGGAGGGGTTTGGGTACGCCAAGTTTGGCGACCTGGAGGACCTAAAGAACAAAATAACAGAAAGCACCTGCGCCGTAATGCTTGAGCCCATCCAGGGGGAGGGAGGCATAAACGTTTCGTCTCAGGAATTCCTGAAAGGAGTAAGAAAGCTGTGTGACCAGAAAGGACTCCTGCTCATATTCGATGAGGTGCAGTGCGGCATAGGAAGGACAGGAAAGTTTTTCGCGCACCAGAATTTCGGTGTCAAGCCGGATGTTCTGACGCTGGCAAAGTCGCTGGCGGGGGGCTTCCCCATAGGCGCGATGCTGGCAAGCGATGAGGCGGCCTCCGGTTTTGGACCCGGCGACCATGCCTCTACCTTCGGTGGCAGCCACCTGGCGTGCAGTACCGCCCTTGCGGTGGTTAACCACATACTGGATAGTGGTGTTATGGAGCATATTCTTAACATGGGTGCCTACCTGATGGAAGAGTTCCAGGGTCTAAAAGACAAATACCCCTTTATAAAGGAAGTAAGGGGTATGGGGCTTATGATAGGAATACAGCTTGAGGCCGATGGTAATTGGGTGCTTGACCAGTGCCAGAAGGAAGGACTTATTATTAACTGCGTGGGCGGGAATGTGTTAAGGCTGCTGCCTACCTATGTGGTAACCAAGGAAGAGGCAAACCTGGCGGTGGGGATACTGGACAGCGTGCTGGCTAAGCTGTAGGGACAGGGGGACAGGCACTTTGTCCCGCGGGACGGCGTTATGCTGCCTTAGCTTGCAGACAAAGTTAACTAAGGTTCTATGAAACGCTACCGTTTCATGAAGCCTTAGTTAATTCTGTTTACTTCTGCCTTGAAGCCAGAGCCTTTTCTATAATGCTTTCCATTTGTTCTATTCTTATTTCCCAGCTGTTTTCCCGGGCTGTACGGAGCCTTTTTTGTACATTCATGGGGTTATTTTCGGATATGGACTTCTCCAGTGTACTGATAAATTCTGCCGGTTCTTTTGCAATACTCACCACATCCTTATACTTCAGTACTTCGGGGATAGGGGTCGATACCACAGGCTTTCCCGCTGCCAGGTATTCGTAGAGTTTTACAGGGTTTGCGCTTGCAGTCAGGTCATTGAGTTTAAAGGGTATTATACAGGCATCGAAGGCTTTAATAATCCCGGGAAGGTCCTTATATTCCTTTTTGCCGAGCATATACAGGTTTTCGGGGCCTGCCGGCGAAGATATTCCCGGCCCTTTAGGCCCAATAAGCACAAAGGACCAGTGCGGCCTAAGCCTGCACAAACGCTTTATTAAATCCAAATCTACCCATTCGTATATAGCACCTACGAAGCCTATAATGGGCCTGTCAAGCATCATTATTTCCTGTGGACAGACAGTAGCATTGTCTAAAGCCTTGGAAAAATGCATGGCATCGGCTCCGTTTGGTATCAGGTATGGGTTTTGTCTGAATTTCTTCTTTAATTTCATGAGCCTTTGCGAAGTTACGAATATTATATCGCTTTTCTCTATAAGTCTGTCTTCCAAAGAGCTGTTTAATGTCGGGCTCCAGCTAAACTTGGAAAAGTCGTCCACACAGTCGTAACAAAGCAGTGAGTACTCCATAAACTTAAGGGCAGGAACTATTGCAGGATAATAAACCAGGAGGACCGGACGACTCATTCCAATCTTCCTGTATATACTGTCAAGGCTGCTTAACAGCCATGTTCTTGTAGCATATCGTGGAGAAAAAACGTGCAAATTTTTCTTTACTCTGGTCAGGAAAAGCTCATGGTTTACTTGTCCCAGGGTGCCCGCAGTACAGGGCTGAAAGTGGTCAATATATAGAGTGTTGTGACGATCGGATATACGGCTCATCAATTGCTGCGGCCTCTGCCACAGGAAGTCCCACCGGGTTGATGAGAAACACACAATATCCATGCTATCTATCCTTTCTTCTATATTTGCCCGTTACGCACAAGCATATCCGCCGCATGGCCTATATCGAGAGCCACTTTTTTCTGATTGTTTGCGATCCTTTCGCATATGACTACCGCTGCCACCCCTGATGCTGTCAGGGCAATATCAAAGCGGTGGCCCTTTGCTATTCTCACTATCCTGTTAACATCTTTCAGTCCATAGACTGGGGAAATGATTCCACTGACATTGACCCCATGGCTTTGCAGCAGCTTAGCCAGAGCCTTTCCCTTGTTGCCTATTACCAGTATCCTGGGTTTTCCTTTAGTCAAGAGAGCATCCAGGTTTCCGGAGTTGCATAAAAAGTAGTTAATGCATGCATTGGTCAGTTTCAGGGAATGAAGGTCAATATCATGGGCTTTACATGCTTTCAGAAAAAGAGGTAAAAAATAAGGTGCAGTATTTAAGGGTACACCTATAATATCCGATTTTCTTACCGAGTCTGCCAGCATATCCCTGCCGGTTATGTCAGGGATACGGACACCGGCATAGGTCAGGAATGAATTCCTTTTAACCTCTGTTATCGGTAACACTACTCTCTGCGCCAGGGTCAGGGCTTCGCCGTCGCCAATTCTGACCATAGAAAGCTTATCTTTTTTATTCAGCGCTTCTCTGATCAAACTATAAACCTCTTGGACATCCAGGATTTTATGCTCTTTTAGAAAATGTTCCATTAGAGCTTTGTTGCCTTTGCTCAATAACAACACCTCAAAGATGCCTGGATTCTGCCGTTTCGGCAATCCATGCGATTTTCACTATAGTTTATGAACGTTTATGGCCTTTTGATACCTTGAATAGGGCAGGGGACACTCCGGAAAAAGGAGTGTCCCCAAAGTATTTTATATATTATTTTTAAGAAGCTCTTTTTCAGATACCTTTTTATACGGACGGGCCGGATTGCCCTTTACTACAGTACCTTTTGGTACATCCTTAGTTACAATACTGCCCGCTCCGATAAGGGCTTCACTTTCTATAACCCTTCCGGGAAGAATGGTTGAGTTGCCCCCAATCCTTCCGCCGCGCTTTACCGTAACCCCCTTTATACGACTGAATCTTTCGCTTGTTCTTCCGAGGTAGTTGTCATTGGTTGTAATTACTCCGGGGGCTATAAACACATAATCCTCCAACCGGGAAAAAGCGGTGATGTACGCGTTGGTCTCAATTTTACACATTTCACCTATTTCACAGCAGTTCTCTATGCATACACCCCGGCCTACTATTGTACCTTCCCCGATTGTTACATTTTCCCTCACTGCGGCCTGGTCTGCAATATAGCAATCATTGTGCAGAGTGCATCCCCTGTACAGTATGGAGGAGGTTCCTATTATACAACTATCCATAATAATTGTAGGAGCAGTATCCCTGTCTTTGCTGCCAATATTATTTGCCACACTGTTTTTTGCACGTACCGAATCCTTTCCAACAACGGCGTTATCCTGTATCGTGACATTATTACCAATTCTGGTGTCCTTGTGAATAATTACCCCGTTTCCGATTGTAACATTATCTCCAATGACCACATACTCTCCAATAATGCTGAAGTTTCCGACATTGAGGCCGCTGCCCACCTTGGCGCTCTCTGCTATTAAGTTTATTCCCAATTAGCATTACCCCCTTTCAACGGCAGGGTCACCGGCAGTCCAAGTTCTGATGATTGCTGTATCGCCAGGATAATTTCTATGCTTTTCCTCGCTTCTTCGCCGTTTATGGCCGGTTCTCCCTGGGATTTTAGTATTTTTATAAAATCCTTATATACATGGCTGTGGCAGCAAGAGCTTTGACCAAGATTTTTCGCATCGTTACTCAAGATACAATCTGCCTGGCGGTCCTTACCTCCAACGTTCCACACTTCTATCCTGTTCAAGGCTTTCCCGCCGATTTTTATGCTTCCCTTTTCTCCGAAAACCGCAATGCTGTTTTCGAGGTTGCCCGAAAAAATGCTCACTGTCCCTTCAATCATGCCCAGCATACCACTGCCGAATTTGATTAAAGCCAGCACCGTATCCTCGGTATCAATATAAGGATGCGCGTAGTTCCGTTTATAGGCATGCACCTCCGCGACCCTTTCCCCCAGCAGCCACTGCAGAAGGTCTACATTCTGGATGCACTGATTCATAAGCACTCCGCCGTCCAAATGCTTTGTTCCGCGCCATTTGGCTTTGTTATAATATTCTCTGTTTCTGTTCCACCTTACAGTCGTTACCGCATAGAACAGTTTCCCCAAACGCCCTGTATCAATGCAGTTCTTTAGGGCAGCAATAAGAGGATTATACCTATACTGGTGAACAACCCCCAGTTTTACTTTGTTCACTGAAGCTATTCTTATCAGGCTGTCAACCTCATCCAGTGAAAGGGCAAGGGGTTTTTCCACGAGGACATTTACTCCGCAGTTGATACAATCGGATGCAACAGTATAGTGTTTGCCGCTATCCGTCAGGATGCTTACCATGTCAAGCTTTTCTTTCTTCAGCATCCCGCGGTAGTCTGAGTATATCGAAATATTATCACCGTCGCCTGTCAAAGCCAAATATGAATCTTTAAAACCCTGGGCTCTTTCTGCAGATATATCGCATACCGAGGCCAGAGAGATTTCATCCCTGTTGAGAATAAGGGCCTGTATATGCTTTCCCCTTATACTCCCGCAGCCAATCACTCCCAATCTTAGTTTACTCAAAGTCCATCCCCCCATTATTTAGGTTAGGGTGTTTATTAAACATTTAATGATTCTATTCTGCTCCTTTGCAGTCAATTCCGGGTATAAAGGAAGGGAAATCATGTATGGTATTACTTTCTCGGCAGATTTCATGTCCCCTTTTTTATAGCCAAGGTGCTCTAAACCTTTCTGCAGGTGCAGAGGGATTGAATAATATACCCTTGCATCTATTTCTTGTCTCCTTAACTCTTTTAAGATGATGTCCCTGTTTCTTGTCCTGAGAGTATAAATATGATAAGACGGTTGGGACCCGGTCTCTTCTTTGGGAATACTTACAGAATAATCCTTTAATATGCTGTTATAAAGATAGGCTTTTTCTCTCCTTTGTTCATTCCACCGGTCGAGGTATTTCAGTTTTATATTCAGAATTGCGGCCTGAATCTCATCCAATCTGCTGTTGCACCCAATCAGATAATTACAGTATTTATCCGGGCTTCCTTTTTCATTGGTTCCGGTAATCAGGTTATATGCCCTTAACCCTGTCTCCCCGCCGCCATGACTGCTTAATGCCTTTGCAATTACCGCAGTCCTTTCATCATTGGTTATGATAGCGCCGCCGTCACCGCAGCACCCAAGATTCTTGGAAGGGAAGAACGAAAAACATCCCGCATTCCCAATGGAACCTGCCCGTTTGCCGTTATATAAGGCTCCGACGGCCTGGCAGGCGTCTTCAATAACATAAAGTTTATGCTTTGATGCCACATTAAGGATTTTTTCCATATTCGCCGGGTTACCGAATATATGAACAGGGACGATTGCCTTTGTTTTACTTGTGATTTTGCCTTTTATATCCCCGGGGTCAATATTATAGGTTTCTGTATCAATATCAGCAAAAACGGGTTTTGCACCTACACTTGAAATGGCCTCCGCTGTTGCGAAAAACGAAAAAGATGTAGTAATAACCTCATCACCTTTTCCAATACCAGCAGCCATTAACGAAATAACCAACGCATCGGTTCCATTGGCAACACCAATGGCGTATTTGCAGCCATTATATGCTGCGAAGTCCTCTTCAAACTGCCTGACGTGTTTACCCATAATATAACTGCCTGATTCGAGTACCTTGGATACTTCTTTTTGTATCTCTCCCCCTATGCTCTTATACTGTGTCGATAGATCGGTAATTGGTATCAACTATTTGGTCCTCCTTTCCTTTAAAAAATCACTGGGGATAATCTATTATTTGTCATTCTGAGGGCGAAGCCCGAAGAATCCGACTCTGTCGCCCTGAGGTAGAAGCCCGAAGGATCTTCATAGACATAAGATCCTTCGCTTCGCTCAGGTTGACAAAAAGACTGCTTAGGATGGCAAATAAACTGCTTAGGATGGCACGTTAGAAGATATAAAATCTTAAGAACGTTATATATAATCAAATTTTTCTATTTTTTAAATGCTGGTTTATCATGTTCAAAAACTCTTTCACTCTGATTTTGTCCGTATGCCTTGAATGGACCAGGTTATATCCGTTTTTGGCAATTCTTTCTCTCTCCATATCGTTTTTCATGTAATACATTGCAAGGTCATAGAAATTGCTATCGGTGCATTCCACAAAGTTTTTACCGCTTACAAAGCCTAGGTCTTTCAAATCCTTATTACCCTTTGCTATGAGCAGGGTATTGCAGGCGGGCACTTCAAAGTATTTCCTGACCGGGTAATTGAATTTTGTACCACAGGCAAAAAAAATCTTAGCCCTGTTGATTTCTTTGGCGTATTCTTTCCCTGTATATATTTTTTTGTTCTCCGGACCTGTCTCGTAAGGATGTTTATGATAGACAAAACCCTGCACACCTGTCATTCTTTTTAATACAAGAACCCTGAAGGGGTACCAGGCGCTCCAGCACCTGCCCATCAGCAAAAAGTCAATATCTTTATTAAGCTGCCAGTCTTTGAACAGTCCGGGATTGTTGCTGAAGGGCAGCCACCTGAATTTGCCCCTTAATTCGGGGAGAGTGCGGTAAAAAAAATCCTTTGTGGGGCTGAAAACAAGGTCTATTTTGTTTTCACGGATAAATCTCTTTCTCTCTTCTGTTTGTGTCTGGAGGTCTATATAGTAAACACCCTTAGGTATATTTGTAGAACCAAGACCGTATACCCGCGGTGCTAAAGCATAATTATATGCAAAATCATAGTAGAGAATGAAGTCGGGGGAAAACTTTCTGCCGCTTAATATCCTAAGAACCCGTCCGATTTCCCATCTATCCTTATCCCATATCATTACATGGGCATGCCTGCTCAATTCTGTTATAAAATGCTTAAAATGCATAAACCTTTTGTTGTTGAGTTTTGCCAGCACAAGTATTTTCCTTTTCGGCATATTCCCCCCCCAATCCCCATAGTCCCATAGCCTAAAGATCAATTTCCCTGCTTTCTTGCCCTAATAGCATTCAGGTACTTCTTAATTGTTATAATAAACTCTCTAGCCCTTTTACTGTTGGTATGCCTTGAATGCACCAGGTTATATCCGTTTCTGGCTATCCGTTCTCTTTCCTTATGGTTTTTCAGATAATACATAGCAAGGTCATGGAAATTGCTATCGGTGCACTCCACAAAGTTGTGGCCGCTGACAAAACCGAGCTCTTTCAAGTCCTTATTACCCTTTGCTATGAGCAAGGTATTGCAGGCGGGCACTTCGAAGTGTTTGGCAACAGGGTAGCCATACCTGGTACCGCTGGTAATAAATATTTTAGCCCGGTTAATCTCTTTTGCGTATTCTTCTCCCGTATACACTCTGCCGCTTTTACCTTTCATATCGTAGGGGTGTTGATGATAAACAAATCCGCTATAATCCTTAAACCTTTCTATTACCTTGGCTCTGAATGGATGCATTTCCCTCTTAACTCGTCCCATAAACAAAATGTCAATATCCTTTCTCAGGGACCAATCCTTGAATACCGCCGGGTTGTTATTGAAGGGCAGCCATCTGAACTTATTCTTAAATTCAGGAAGGGTTCTGAAGAAGAAGTCCTTTGAGGGACTGAATATGAGATCAATTCTGTTATTTTTTATGAATTTCCTCCGTTCAGAAGTTTGGGTTTGAAGGTCTATATAGTAGACGCCCTTTGGTATATTGGTCCATCCAAGGCCATAAATCCTGGGGGCATATACATGCCTGTAAACAAAATCGTAATAGAATATAAAATCCGGACTGAAGCCTCTTCCCTTAAGGATCTTCAAAACATGGTTGATTCCCCACCCATCCTTTTCCCATACAACTATATTGGCATGATTACGCAGTTCCAGAATAAAATCCCTCAGGTGCCTGTTGATAGGCCTGTTTAGTTTTGCAAATACCAAGATACTAAGTTTGCTCATATTTTTTCCTCCAAAAACAATAGTACAGAAAACTTCTAAGCTGATATATCTTTATGTAGCACGTAAAAAAACCGTTACAATTAGATATAACGGTAATTTAACCTTAAGGGGATGCCGCTGCCAAACAGGCATCCCCTTATAAAAAACTGACTATAAGTATGGTCTTCCTAAACAAACTCAATGTTTAACAGTAGCATAACATGCTCTATCCTGTTAATTATCCCTAAACCGTCCTGCACGGCAAACAAAAGGCCCACTGCTCTGTTTTGATCATCCACAACTATGGAACCGCTGTCTCCTTCCCTGCAGTGAAGTCTTGCCGCAAGCTGGTCACAGAAAAGGTATTCTTTCTCTGCAAAGGGTACTGTTACAGAATAATTAACCTCGGTTATCTCACCACGGGTTAAGCCGGTAGTATGTCCGACTTTCTTAATCCGCATCCCGGGCACTGCAGCAGCGGTTCCGCTAATTCTACCTATACCCCTGACTTCATAGGAGATTAAGCTAGGTGATAATGGTTTTGCCACGGCGGCGTCCACCAGATTACAGACGGTATCCTTCAGGGGTACCCAGTTCAAAAGCCGTCCTATCATCTTTGTATAAATACCCCCGTCGCTGGCAGATGGCTGTAGTACCGGATCACCCGATTTTGCTCTTGCATCCAGCACGCCGCTGCAGTTGGCAAGCACATGATTATTTGAAAGTATTAATAATTCTCCTGTCTTCCGCTGCCTTACAACAGCTCCAAATGTCCCTCCCTTAGCCTTGGGGTGCCCAATGCTGACTCCGGGTCCAACCGGTCGTCTCTTTTTTTTGTTAAAACCCGGCGGAAGAATAATTCTATTCATTGTTCAAGTACCTTCTTGTATGCTGTGAGCGTATCCCCGGCCGCCCGTTCCCATGTATAGTTTGAAAGGACATGTTCTTGAAGCTTTTTGCCGTTTTTATTCTCAAGCCCTTGCAGTATCGACTGCCTTATGCTATCAATATCATCCGGCAGGCAGTAACATGCCAGCTCGCCGAAATACTCCTGTGTACAGCCATATTCTGTAGTTGCAATGGGACATGCTGCTGCTGCAGCTTCCAGGTTCGAAAGACCCGGCGTCTCAAACCAACTGGGAAGTACATGTATAGCTGCTGCTGCATAGCTGTCTCTAAGCTGAGCGGAGCTTTGTCCCGGGATAAAAACGACATTTCCTTTGCCCGCTTTTTTGCACCTTTCTCCGTATTTCCGGTCGTTCACCGGCCCTATTAAAACCAGTTTTATACCTGTACCTTCAAGCGCTTCTATTAATGCCAGCTGATTTTTCCTGGGAGAAATCCTGCCAACGCATAGTGCAAAATCGGCCAAGCCATGCTCCTTA
Organism: Bacillota bacterium; assembly: GCA_028686075.1. Classification (GTDB taxonomy): domain Bacteria; phylum Bacillota; class Clostridia; order Ch29; family Ch29; genus JAAYEV01. The sequence continues at coordinate 5,082 of JAQUCT010000014.1, read as the reverse complement.
TAAAAACGGTCTTTGTCTCCCAGGGAAAACCTCCTGTCCACACAATTTGGAACCACATGATAGGGTTTTTCCGTTTCAAAGTTTTCAATAAGTTTCTCTGCTTCTGACTGCGAGTTGGGAAGCAGTATTGACGCTTTTGAAAGTACAATTTTCCTAAGCATATTTTGCTGATGCCACGCTTTTCGCTTCCAGTCTGGAAGTTCGTTATTCATATAATAATCGCTGTTATCCCAGTAGATTGTAGAAAGTACTATGGGAATCCCCTGTTCATATGCCTTGTAGGAATAAGCATAGGTTTCCACCACCCTTGTCAGATTAAACAAATGTACCAGGTCGTATCCTTTATAGTCCTGTGAATACACGGTGGACATGTCTACTTCTACTCCCAGTCTGCTTAAATATCTCTTTGTATAAACCATCTGCATACTATCTCCTGCCGGATTCGTTAGAAAGTCCGGTCTTATCTGGAACAATACTTTCATGTTATTACCCCTTTTCAAAGTTGGAATAAACTACATTTGCAGCATTTGTCATATTGCTTGCATTATGTCTACCGATGAAATATTATTGATGTACATTGGTGTCCAAGTTTTCCTGCATACTTCACACACAGAAAAGTTTAAACTAAAAGCTGAGAGGTGGTTTTATGAAGAAAAAAGCATTAATAGTATTCGCAGTAGTAACACTAATGTCCAGCGTTATGTTTATGCAGAGCACCCTGGGAGCAACCTACAGCATGGGCAATGGCCAGAAAATTACCTATAACCAGAGTAACAGTACATATAATAATTACTATTCAGTAAGCAAACCAAAAATTCGGTCTGCTAATAGTGTGCCGGGCAGCAGCGGGAATACCGGCACTCCAGTTGTACCTGCTGCTCCTTCGTCAGGATATGTAACTATTGGAAACACGAAAGTAAACTATGGAAACTCCTCCAATCAGAACACAAACTACTATCCTGTAGTTATTAATAAGAATCCCGGGACAGGCTCGCCTTCAACCGGGCAGCCCGCACCACAGGACCCACCCGGGAGTGAGGGAAAGCATCAGCTTACAGCCGGTGAGCAAAAGCTTATAAACCTTATAAATGAAGAACGGAAAAAGGAAGGACTTAACCCGCTTTCTATTGACATACAGCTTTCAAAGGTGGCAAGGATTAAGTCCGAGGATATGAGAGCAAACAGTTATTTTGCTCATACATCCCCTACTTACGGCTCGCCCTTCCAGATGATGAAAGACTTCGGGATAACTTACAGGAGTGCAGCCGAAAACATTGCTAAGACCTCAGGCGTGGATAGGGCTCACACAGGTTTTATGAACTCGGAGGGCCACAGGAAGAACATTCTTACTCCAGGGTTTACCCATATCGGTGTTGGGATATCGGGCAACTATTATACCGAGATGTTTATTAGGAAATAGACAAAGGGCTGTTATCATAAGATAGCAGCCCTTTCGCGTCCAGCCGGCTCAAGTTGTTAAGGAAGGCCATTGCAGACTATAAAGCGTTCAGTTGCTCAGGGAATATCTGAGTAAAGGGTAAATCAAGGAACTCCTCGCAAATATCTCTTGGTACGAATTCTTCGCAAATATCAGGTACGCAGTAACCCAGCGAAAGGACTATAAGCTCTACCCTTCCCACCACTTTGATGATTACCAGGGCTCCTATTGTCATTACCAAGCAATTGTTTCTAATTGTTGTTCTCAGAGCCTCAGATCGGGTTTCCAATACGATATTGAATGAGAATTCATCAAAGGGATTTTCAGGTATTCTCACAGCATCATCTTTGAAAAAGTCGACAAAGCTTTCAACTGAAATTGTACATCCTTCTGCATTCCTTACTCTCACTACAAAGGGTATCCTGAGGGTGAAAGTAATTCTGTTTAGTGTGGGATCTGTTTCATCTACTGGAGTTATGTTTAATGTTCCCTCCACGATGAATCCCTGCTGAAACGTTGCATCTACAAAAGTAAATGGCCCTCCACTGTCCGGTAGTTCAACTATAGCTTCCGGGATGCATTCTCTTTGGAAGCATTGGAAAAATATTTTATCTGTAATCACGCATTCCGGAATTGGTTCATAGGGTTCCTGTTGAAGAAACCTGGCTTTTTTGACTTCCATATACTATCCCCCTTTTACTAATATAAAACCCAATGATAATGCATCTGTACTGTCACTTTCATATTATGAATATGCAAATGAAATGGTGAAGAATTTGCCTAATAAAGTTTAATCCTTTAAACGGGATAGTTTAACTCCGGTAAATGCTCGTCGTACATGCGCTATTGAACATATATCCGATAATTAGGCATATAATTTATTAACAAGCTATAGGGCGGTGATATGGCGTATGGACAAAAATATTTGTCATGAACACATAATAAAAAACAAAACCCAATCCTGGCATTTTACCTGTAGACAGAACAGCATATTTTATAGAATGCGTGATGAGAATGACTGCTGGACGGACGACACCAAGCTGCTAGACAATGTATTGGATGATTTTTCGGTTGATGCGGATTCGAAAGGGAGCCTTCATCTTATATGTTTAAATACAAAGGGGGAACTCATTTACTTTGTGTATAACGGGACCCATTGGTATAATAAAGTACTTGCCGCTTTCCCCCTGGATAGATACAAACTAAAACATCTGACAATTTCATGTCGGAGCAAGCATATAAACGTATTTTTTGCGGTATGTCCAATAAAAAGCCCAAGTGTTTGCACTATACAGCATAATTTTTGGAACGGAAGTAAATGGGCAAACTTTAAGGTAGCACGGATAACGTCGGATGGTAGTATTGATCCTTTTTATGTAGGATATGACCATGCGGGTACCATTCACCTTGTCTATAAAGCGCCAAGATTGGGTGTTGAGCAGTTATACTACTGCAAATTCCGCTCCGATTACTCCATATGGGGCAATCCTGAAAGAATTACAACGGTGGGTGGAGGAGATGCCTATCATTATGCGCTGACAAACAATAATGATACCTTGCATTTGGTGTGGAACTATCTGGTAAACGGCGTTAATCATATCAAATATTTGCAGCGTACCAAGATAAGTTATCAAAGAGCTGTATGGAAAAACGATTCAATAATATCCGGTGAAGGAGCAGATGACGAACAGCCACTTTTCTACATAATCGGTAATACTCAATGGGTTGTATGGGTACATAAAGGCTTGCTGTTTGGCAGCTTCAGCTATGACGAAGGCAAGAACTGGACCAGTCCCGTTCGCATAGATACTCCGCTGGATTTTAAGTTGAAAATATATAAAGTTGTTTTAGATAGGAGTGTATACTCCGAAATATCGGTTTTACTCGCTTATGGTTATGAGAGGGAGGGGGATATAATAATTCCTGTTATTGATGACGTCTTCGATGGTGAGCATCCAAAAGCCGAGGATCAAAAAGTGAGCATTGATGTTGATGAGGATAAGATTAAAGAGTATGCTATAGAGGCCAAAAACTTTATCAGTAAACTGGTAGAAGAAGTCGGCAAGATAGAAGGCAAAAAAAAGGAAATTGAAGGAATGATAATGAAACAGACCGATGAAATAAAGCAAAGCTGCGATGACCTGGAAGAATTCAAAAAAGAAGTGCAGCGACTGGGGGAAAGATTAGAACACATTAAGAACGAAAACTCGGGTATAATGTCCTCTATAAGCAATTGGCAAAACAAATTTAAAGAGCATCAACATGCCCTTGATGAGATGACTAACAAGCATATTGAGCTTTGGGAGAAATCTAAGGGTTTTTCTGAACGGGGCCTGGTAAGGAAAATATTGGACTATTTTAAATAGTTTTAAAATACTTTGGTATAGTTTATTGAGCGGCCGATTTTCGAAGCTTTGTATACTCCCTTTAAACAAATTTTGCAGCCTAATATCTGCTCACGTATATGTTTGATTCTCATCAGGTCGCCCGATATAACCAGCGAATAACTGCAGGCTTTACCCAGTTTGCCGGGAGTGGGTCGTAATACAGAGCAATAACCCTCATCCTTTAGTTTGGCTTCAATGTGAATTGCCTGGCTTCTGGAATTAAAAACAAAATAATATTTGGCGGTCACCTTTAACACTCCCTACAAGCCTTATATATTATATTATTAAATAGCTACGTATAACGTGATAAATACTTTACACAACCGTCATCCCGGGCGAAGGAGAAAAACCAAAGAAGCAAGGCCTATGTCAATACTGAGATTAACATAGGCCTAAACCATGTTTGCCAAAGGACCCTATGCCAGACGTATTATAGTTAGGCTGGCACCGGCACCGGTTTGCAGGACAGTTGCACCGAGAAAGCCAAACAGCTCAAGCGTAATGGTTGAATTCGCCGGCAAATCCACAATAATTTCAGCAGCCAAGCGCGAAAGTGCCAAAATTGGGCTAATTGTAGATGCCGTATTTATAGCCCCATTTATTATCAGCCGTGAACCCATTAATAAAGCAACAACCATATTTACATTGTATGAAATATAGTACCTGCCGGCCGGCTCTACGGTGAATTCCGTACTGTCTCCGTTAGGAGTGATATCGGCCGACAGGTTTTGGGCATCGGGAAGGGGCACCGGGGTACCGCCTATTACTACTGCAACGGAAGCACCTGTTGCGTTGGCAGCAAACCCGGAGGTTTCAGTTGTGTTAAGTCCGGGAGGTCCGGGGGGGCCTTCAGGTCCGGGGGGTCCCGTAGCTCCGGCGGCACCGGGAGGACCGGCGGGTCCGGTGGCACCGGCAGCTCCAGCGGGCCCGGGAGGACCAGCGGGTCCAGTGGCACCGGCAGCTCCGGCGGGGCCGGGAGGGCCGGCAGGGCCTCTTCTGCAGGTAGAATACGGTATACACCAACTGACCGGCTTGGTTGGACAGCAGGGATTTTTATGGGGAAAACCGGGTTTAATTGGCACTTTATTGACCTGGTTCTGGTTATCATTGTTACCCATTTTTATTTTTTCTCCTCCTTCCTCTATAATCTTTAATTATCTCTAAATACCTCACTTATTCTTAGGATTCCGTTTAACATAATAGAAGCTTCATGGATATACTTTGTAATGCTTGAATAATATGGGGGCAATGGAGCAA
>JAQUCT010000063.1 GCA_028686075.1 Bacillota bacterium | reverse complement strand
CTCCTTAACGGCATAACAAGTATAAACGTAATCCTTCTTCCTTCCGGCAAGGTTTTTGACCTAAAATACCCTCCGGGTACAAACCATCATAGAAAGTATAAACAAAGGTTACCTAAACTGATTTAAGGGGGAGGGCTATGATTTTTATAAGGATGAGTTCAAGGCTACTCTTTTTAAGAACCGCTCAACATAAGCGGTTAGAAGAATATCTGATCAACTGTCTGGACAGCAGAACAATAACCATGGAGAATGCCTTAAAGGAAGCCTCGGAGGACAGCACCCTTGTGTTCATAATGCCTATCGGCTTGCAGGCAACAAGCATTGACGATGCACTTTCCATTTTGCATACGCCTTACAGTTCTTCGGTTATACTTATGAGAATATTGAATGAAGGCAAAACCGGGTTGCTGAAAAAGGCGCAATTGGGGCCAGGGTTGCTTATAATGCGTATCCCCGAAGAGGGACAATCAATAATTGAGCGCATGAAAGAAGAGTACAGCGGAAACCTTCTTTCTTTCGACAAGGGCATAAGCCGGGGCCAAAGTGAGGATACCTTAATTGCTTTTACCAGCAAGCCTATTAACAGGTATATAGCCGATGACCAGGAAAACCTTCCCTTTCTGCTTGTGAATATGCCGGTGACGCAGATGCAAAGGAATATACGGCGGGATGCGGTAAGGTATATGACCGAAAGCCTTAAGGATACACAATGGTATGAATACAGAATAAATATATATGATGCCTACAATAATTATATGCAGCATCTTGAACGGCTGATGCTGGCCCTATCTGACCTGGAACTGGGTTTTACGCTGGGGCAACAGTGGACACGGGACCATGCCCTGGTGCTGTACTCGGTTACCGCATACCAGGTTAGGATATTCAGTCTGCTGCCGCCCTATCGGATTAAAAAGCTGCTTATAGGCCTTGAGTTTAATAGCCAGGGCCAACGTTTTGTAGATATGGATTTATATTACAGAAATAAAAAGGTTGAGTTCAATTCCCTGGATGTACAGACTAGAAAGCAAGGCCGGGCTAAAATAGCGGCCGATATGAGAGAAGAGATAATCGCCGGGTTATCAAAGGAGACCCTTAAAAGGTTCCTTGATATTGAAGGGAATCTGGCCAAAAAGGATAAAAACACAAATGTGACAATTTAGGTACGTCCCCATTTGTCACAAAAAGCTTGGGGAGTTTGATAATGGACTTTAAGAAAATCGTTTTGAACAGGCTGCTGGATAAGTATGAAAGGAGCAGGGCATACCTTGAAGGAGAATCTGCAAGGAGGATAATGCTTAAGCTTTGCTCGGGGGATATGCCGGAATATAACCTGGAGGATACTTCGATCCGGGAGCTGGTAAATTCAACGGTACAGGGCCTGGCGGAGGACGGTATCGTCAAGTTTGAATGGATGAAGTTTGAAAGAGGCAATATAATTGACAGGGTATGGCTGTGCCTTGATAAGACATACGATGCGTACCGGGAAGCGGGAAGGGTTCCCAAAAAGGAAAAAGCGGACCTGGTGCTGGATGGAATAAGAGAATTTTTACCCAGTATCACACAGCCCTGGATAGAAAACTTTCTCAAAGAGGCTTTTGACGGTATAGATGCGAAAAAGAGCATCACACCATACCTTCCGGGGAATACCGATACCGCTCTGGCGGTGCTTAAGGCCCTTTTGGCAATAGACCACCTGGACGGTGAAGAATGCCCCGAAAGGGTGTTTAGCATAAAAGTTTTTGGGGATTCCAAGTATTTCGAAAGATATGTAAAGAAAAGGATTGCCGGTATTATAAGGCAATACCTTGTAAAGGAAAGGGACTTCATAGAAAGGCCGGCGGATGATGAGATGCTTGCCCAGGTGGGAATAGTGAAGGCCTTTGAACAGGTGGAATTTTGCGGAGATATTTCGGGCAGGCTTTATGGAAAACCAGTGGATTTTTCGACCTTCCGTCACGGAATAGCTATAAACTCCCGTACCGTAAAGAACCTGGAAGTAACCGGCATAGGCCAGGTGAAAGAGGTGCTTTTTATTGAAAACAGAACAAACTATATGGAATACGTATCAAAGGATAAGGCCCGGGACCAACTGGTCATATTTCATGGAGGCTTCTACAGCCCGATAAAGGGTGAATTTTTTACAAAGGTGTATGGGGCAGGCCAAAGGACAGGCGCGGAATTTTACCACTGGGGCGATATAGATATAGGTGGTTTTAGGATGTTTAAAAGGCTGAAGGAAAATATAATACCCGGTCTTAAACCCTATTTAATGGACAAAAAATCCTTTATATCCAAAGAAAGGTACTGGCTGACCTTTAATAAAAGGTACCAAAAAGCCCTTGAAAGGATGCTTTATGACAGGGGCTATTTAGAATTCCATGACGTAATTGAAACAATGCTCAAAGCAAGGGCCCGTCTGGAACAAGAGGCTTTTCTTTAAAAAAGGGACAGGGGACGGTTCTCCAGGGAAGAGGGAGAACCGTCCCCTTGCTTCTTTTTTTGTTACACATGGTATACTATTTATGTGAGATAGTTGATAGAGAAGCAGGTAGGTTAGTGGTTTGCCTTTGGCATAATATATTTATAGAATAATCTGAAAGGGGGTACTGGCCTTGTTGGTCTGGTTTTTTATCATAGCAACAATAGTAATAATCGTTCTGCTGGCGGTAATCAATCAAAAGGCAGCAAAAATAACCGGAATGATTGCAGGCAAAGAAAGAAGTGAATTGGCTAACCTTATAAGATTAAGGGATGCGGGTATCCTGACTGAGGAAGAATTTGAAGAAAAGAAAAGGGAGTATGAAAGGTGGATGACACAGAAAGGTCTTGGCGATGAGAGGAAGGTGCTGAAAGACCTGCATGAGAAGGGGCTGTTGAGCGATGAGGAACTGAAGCAGAAACTGGAGGTTTTAGACAAGGCCGAAAGCCGTGGGGAAGGAATTGCCGGCACAGACCTAGCCGAGATAAAGCGGAAGACATCGTACAAGGATGCGATATGTTTTGCGGAACGAACTCCCGATTCCTGGATATGCATCTGCGGCACCGAGAATAAGCTCTCGGCTAGGCACTGCAGAAAGTGTTCCAGCAATCAGGGATACGTCTTAGAGAACTTCACAAAGGAAACCCTGTGGCAGTAGAGACAAGAGAATCATCTAAGAACATTGGAAAAGCCCTTTTTTGTCATCCTGAGGGATCTTTTTGTCATCCTGAGCGAAGCGAAGGATCTTGCGAAGCGAAGGATCTTGCGAAGCGAAGGATCTTGTGAAAGCTAAATGTCTATCTCCAAATCAGATTCTTAGGGCTTCGCCCTACTAAATAACGCTTAAAGGAATGTAATGCTATTAGCGTGTTATATATAGCTACAGTACAATATCATCTACGCTATACCTTTTCCTAAAGGCTTCGTACCGTTCCATAATATCCGGGTTGCCGGACAGGAATTCATTCAGCACATAAATGCTCTTAAGTGCATTAAGGCTTACATCGTGTTCTATCATTTCGGTGTCCTTTAGCCGTGTTTCTTCTATACCGAGAATCCTCAGGAATTCCTCAATAATTTCATGCCTTTTCAAAAGAAAACCCCCAATGGACTTTCCCTCTTCGGTGAGCTGGATTATACCGTATTTTTCGTAGTCCACAAGGCCCAGTTCGTTTAGCTTTTGAATTACCTTGGTTGTTGACGGTGGGCGGACATTAAGCATCTCCGCCAGTTGGTTGACCCGTGCGTATCCCTCTTCTTTGCAGATTCTGTATATCATCTCAAGGTAGTCCTCCATACTGGAGGTAAGCGATTTGTTTTCCGCGTTTAACATTTGGTAGCCCCGGACAGTGTAAAATTGCTCTTTCTTTTTCAAATACTTCATCCCCTTTAATATCAGATTATGTAACAAGAAATAATTACGGTTCATACTCTGGTTATTAGACATGGCAAATAAAGTTTCCCACGACTAACTTATGAAACAGTTTGGCGAAAAATTAATAGAAGGGGGATTTTTTATGAATGAAAACCTTATTCCGCTGGACAAATTGCCGGTGGGCACTTCCGGTAAGGTTAGAAAGCTTACTGCCAAGGGAAACGCCCGTAGGAGAATGCTGGACCTGGGGATGATATATGATACAACGATAGAATCGCTGAGGAAAAGCCCTGCGGGGGACCCGGTGGCGTACCAGATAAGGGGCGCGGTAATAGCACTGCGTTCGGAAGAGGCTTCAAAGGTATTTATAAAATCAGTAGAGCACTAATAAGTCGGGGGGTTAAGGGATGGGTCTTACTAAAAAATCAACCTGCCTTGGAGCCTTGAAGGGAACGGTCGGGGTTAACATTAAATCCTCCATTGAAATAGTGGTAGCACTGGCGGGAAACCCTAATACCGGGAAGAGTACTGTATTCAACAGCCTAACCGGCTTAAACCAGCATACCGGAAACTGGCCCGGGAAAACCGTTTCTAATGCTCGGGGCGGGTACAGATATCGGAACAAGGAGTATGTGTTGGTTGACCTGCCGGGCACCTATTCGCTGCTGGCCAACTCGGTGGAAGAACAGGTGGCGGGGGAATTCATATGCTTTGGCAGGCCCCATGCCACGGTGGTGGTGACGGATGCCACCTGCCTTGAAAGAAACCTGAACCTGGTGCTTCAGATAATGGAGATTACCGACAGGGTTGTAGTGTGTGTAAATCTTATGGATGAAGCCGCAAGAAAAAGGATTGTTATTGACCTGGAAAGGCTCTCCGCCCTTTTAGGGGTGCCGGTGGTGGGAACCACGGCAAGAAGCGGCAGGGGGCTCTCCGAGCTTAAAAGTGCAATCGAGGGGGTTGCCTTTGGAAGGATTAAAACATCCCCGCTAAAAGTGGACTATGGTAAAACCCTTGAAAGGGCCGTTAAGGAATTGGAGGAACGCATAGGGGTTTTGGCGGGGGAAAGGATTAACGAAAGATGGGTGGCCCTGCGGCTGTTGGAAGGGGACAGTCCACTTATCCGGTCGATAAATAGTTGTCTCGGTTTTGATTTGGAGGCAGACAGGCAGCTGCGGCAAAAACTGGCCGATATAAGGGCGGAGTTTATGGAAAAAGGGCTCTCATCCGAGGAAGTACGGGACGTTATGGTTTCGGCAATCGTAAAAACTGCCGAGGTTATAGGACGGGATGTGGTTACATTTAACGGCAAAGCCCATAACCGGCTGGACAATAGAATAGACAGCGTTCTCACCTCCAAGACTTTTGGCATTCCGATAATGGTGGCACTTTTGGGGGTGGTGTTCTGGATTACCATCCAGGGTGCCAATGTCCCTTCCGCACTGCTGGCGGACGGCCTATTTTGGATAGAGGAGCGGCTCTTTGTTCTGTTCGGCCGTATCGGGGCCCCGGCATGGGTGGCGGACATACTTGTTTCGGGGGTTTACCGAACGCTGGCGTGGGTTGTGTCGGTGATGTTGCCGCCTATGGCCATCTTTTTTCCATTGTTCACCCTTTTGGAGGACCTGGGCTACCTTCCAAGGGTTGCATTTAACCTGGACCATTATTTCAAGAAAGCCTGCGCCCACGGCAAACAGGCACTTACCATGTGCATGGGGTTTGGGTGCAACGCCGCAGGGATTATAGCCTGCAGGATAATCGATTCCCCGAGGGAGCGGCTTATCGCCACCATTACCAACAACTTCGTTCCCTGCAACGGCCGGTTTCCCACGCTTATTGCCCTGGCACTCATTTTTTTTGCCGGTGCCGCCGGTGCCCTTGGTTCGCTGGCGGCCACGCTGGCGGTGCTGGCTGCGATTGTGCTGGGCGTTGGTATTACGCTGCTTGTGTCAAGGCTATTGTCAAAGACCATCCTAAAGGGCCTGCCGTCCTCCTTTACGCTGGAGCTGCCGCCCTACCGAAAACCCCAGGTAGGAAAGGTTATTGTCCGTTCCATATTTGACCGCACTCTGTTCGTATTGGGCCGTGCGGTGGCGGTCGCGGCACCGGCGGGGCTCATCATATGGGTTATGGCCAATACAAGTATAGGTGGAGCAAGCCTTCTGGCCCACGGGGCCCGGATGCTTGACCCCTTCGCCCGGCTTATGGGGCTGGACGGGTATATACTGATGGCTTTTGTGTTAGGTTTTCCGGCCAACGAGATAGTCATACCCATCCTTATAATGAGCTATACGGCCGGAGGTGTTATGGTGGAACCCGGCAGCCTGGCCGAGATGAGGCAGCTTTTTGTGGACAATGGCTGGACCTGGGTCACGGCGGTGTGTATGATGCTTTTTTCCCTTAACCACTGGCCCTGCGGCACCACTCTGTGGACAATCCGCAAGGAAACCCAGAGCTGGAAATGGACCTGGGTCTCCTTCCTGGTACCAACAATAACCGGTATCCTGCTGTGCATTATAGCCGCCCAGGGGGCAAGGCTGCTAGGCCTTGCGTAAACCTACAAAAAAGGAAACGGTTTTTTGTGCCTTAAAAAACCCCGGGGACAGGCCACCTGAAGGTGTCTGCTGCCGGGGCTCTTGTCGTTAGCTTGCTGCGCTATTCAATTTCTTTTAAAACTGATTTGAAATACCCAAGGTGGGACTTTTCTTCATCTATGAGTCTTTTTAGTAAATCCTTAATATCCTGACGCTTTGCGCCCTCATACATTTTTGTATAGATATCAATTGTCAGCGCCTCGGATTTTATCGCGTACAATACCGAACTTTTCAAATCCTTAAAGGCCTCCTGGCCCTCCGAAGGGGCTTTGTTAAAAACCGCTTTCTCTGCCATGGCTTTTAAGTATGAAGTAACGTCATGGTCAAACAGGTATTCTTCTTCTCCCTCAGGCTTATCCTCTTTTATCTCGTTATAATAGGTCTGAAACACTTGCTTGTGTTCCTTTTCCTGACCGGCCGCATCCAGAAGGAACTGTTTTAGCCGTCCTTCGGTGTTATTGGCACCATTCTGATAAAACTTCATACCCTGGTCTTCTATTGCCATGGCAATGGTTAGTAATTCCAGTTCATTAAAACCGGCGTTTTGTATCATGGATGTCATACCCCCTGTGAAAATATTTTTGGTTTAGTCTCTCTAATCTTTCATGTCCTTCGGATTGGGCGCTTTTACAACGAAGAATTCCAGCACTTCGTCGTATTTGTTGGTCACGTTCATCTTTGTCTTGAAAGGTATGCTGAGTATATTACCTTTCCCGTATTCGGCAGCCGGACAGTCGTTTAGAGAAATGGACATACTGCCCCTTACAATAATCATATACACATTTGAGTTTGAATAATGCACCGGCAGGCCGGTATCCTTTGTAAGCACCATATGGTTTATTTCCACATTGTCATCGTTTACTATTCTTTCTATAAGCTTTTCATCCACGCTGCTGTAGTCATACTTTTTTTCCAGCATTTAACCACCCTCCTAATAAATTATACAATATTTTGATTTATGTTAAAATCCCAAAAGTCACATATATACTGGATAAGCGTTAAAGAATCGTGCCTCTGACATACAAGAACCGGTGTCTTGTTTCTTATTATACCCATTCTTTTGTATAGCCAATCAGCCGCAATGTTCCTTATTAGATAATAATGGCTTACCTCCCAGGCTGCGGTAACATATGTTACCCGTGGTTGGGGGTTGTGGAGGGGGTGTTGGGGAAAAAGCCATTACCATTTTTATAACAATGTGATTTAGATTACGAATTATGTTATAAAAATGTGATTGTATTGACTAAAATTAGAAATATGGTTATACTATTATATAATAATGTGATTGCAATGCGCAAATAATGTATAATTACGTGATATTCTGGAGGCGGTACTATGGAAAGATTGATTATGCAAAAACTACTGGACTGGAAAAATTCTAAATACAGGAAACCACTAATTCTAAAAGGTGTACGCCAAGTAG
>JAQUCT010000013.1 GCA_028686075.1 Bacillota bacterium | reverse complement strand
AAAAGGGGCGCCTTTTGTTTCTTTGTCTTAACGATACCGGAGGCTGCAGTATTTCCGAAAGTATTATTCCCTTTACCAGGTCATCCTTCCCGAACAGGGCAAGGCTGCTCTGGCCGGCCACCGCAACCGGTACCTTTTGCACCACCGGCTTTTCTTTGGCCCTGGGCTTTGCCGATGCCTCTATGCCTCCGGTATCGTCTGCCACCCTCCACACCGGAATACCGCCAGGCCGCGCTCCCCGGCCTCGGGCAGGTGTACCGGCAGTGGCCGATACCTTACCCGGAGCCTTATACACTTCCACGTGGGTAATGGGCCCCACCGGCTTTGTCGCTGGCTTTGGTGCTCCGGAAGGCTTTGACCCTCCGGCGGATTTGCCTGATTCGGCGGCCTTCTCCAGTTCCTTCATCATGCTTTCCAGCCTGCCCATAAGGCCGCCACCCTGGGTCCGGCTCTGGGTTTTACCCTGCACCGGCTGCTGCAGTGGCGACCTTCTTCGCTGTTCTTCTCTTTGGGCTTTTCTGGCCTTTTTCTTGCTCGAAATAAAAACCGGAATGGCTATATAAATAAGCAGTGCTAAAATATCTCCAAAGTCCATACTTACACCTCCTTAGAGGACCTACTTCTTATTCTTTTTATCTATAGTTTCCCCCTGCCTGTCAGATGAGTCCATATTCGCTATGGAATCCCTCATGCTTGTATCCGCAAGGATGTTCTTCATATTGTAGTAATCCATTACCCCAAGGTTTCCTTTTCTGAATGCTTCCGCCATGGCCAGCGGAACCTCCGCCTCGGCCTCCACAACCTTGGCCCTCATTTCCTGTACGCTTGCCACCATCTCCTGCTCCTTGGCAACTGCCATCGCCCTTCTTTCCTCGGCCTTGGCCTGGGCTATGCGCTTATCAGCCTCGGCCTGGTCGGTCTGCAGCTGGGCGCCTATGTTTCTACCCACGTCCACGTCGGCGATGTCTATTGACAGAATCTCAAAGGCGGTTCCTGCATCAAGGCCCTTGCCCAGCACCGTCCTGGAAATCAGATCCGGGTTTTCCAACACTTCCTTATGGGTTTCGGAAGAACCTACGGTGGTTACTATGCCCTCGCCAACCCTTGCTATAATGGTTTCTTCGCCTGCGCCTCCAACCAACCGATCAATGTTTGCTCTAACCGTAACCCTTGCCTTAACTATCACTTCTATTCCGTCCTTGGAAACGGCGGCAACATTGGGGGTCTCTATAACCCTCGGGTTTACGCTCATCTGGACCGCCTGCAGAACATCCCTTCCTGCAAGGTCTATGGCTGCAGCCCTTTCAAACTCAAGAGGAATATTTGCCCTCTGGGCTGCTATTAATGCATTTACCACCCTGTCTACGTTACCACCGGCCAGGTAATGGGCTTCCAACTGGTTGGCACCCACGCTAAGCCCCGCCTTGGTGGCCTTTATAAGCGGGTTTACTATTCTTGAGGGAATAACCCTTCTTAGCCTCATACCAACGAGGGTAAAGATACCAATTTTGACCCCCGCCGCCAGTGCGGAGATCCAAAGGCCGATCGGTATGAAGGACAGCAAAAACACAAGTACCACAAATCCCAACGCAATCATAACAAGCAAACTTACAAATGGAGCCATAAACTTATTCCTCCCTATTAAGGTATTCGGTTATGTTTTAACCGTTTTTTGTCACAATAATTCTATTGCCTTCTACCCTTAGTACTTTTATGCTTTCTCCCACCTTTATATAATCTCCCATGGTGACCACGTCCATTCTCTGTCCGTCAATATCGGCAGTCCCGGCGGGCCTTAGGGGTGTTACGGCCGTTCCTTCGCGCCCGACTATGGATGAATGGTCACCCATTCCTACGTATCCCTCTTCCGTCTTTAACTGCGTCGACAGTATAAGGCGATCGAAATACTTGCTGCGGGGTGCGTATTTAAAAAGCAAAACCGTCAGTATTATGCTCAGTACTATTGCAGTGGTAAGGGAAACAACCGCCTGGGCTGCGGAAACCGATGCCATGAAAATGCTGGCAAATATGCTTAGTATACCGCCAATGCCGGGGAACCCAAAACCCGGCACCACCAATTCCACCAGCAGAAGTATTATACCGACCACAAACAGTATTACCGCAGACCATCCGGCGTATCCTGCCAGCATACTGCCTGCGAAGAATAGCCCGAAGGACAAAAGCCCTACGGTGCCGGGCAGTCCAAAACCGGGTATGAACAATTCGGCTATTATACCGCCTAACCCCAGCGTAAGGAGTATGGCACTGACGGTGGTGCTACTTACCAACTTAGCCAACTTGATCTGGTAGTTTTCCTCCGCCACAACCGTCCTTGCCGAACCCAGACCCAGCCACTGGTTCAGTTCCTGTCTTGAGGATACGGTTGTATCCGCAATCCCCAGCTCAACCGCCTTTGCAGTGGAAAGATTCAATAGCTTTCCCTTGTCAACCAGGTCGGGAATCTCTATATCCCTGTCCGCCATAGCCGCTATCACTTCGATATCCCTTTCCCTTAGCTCGGCCACTTTTTTTAGTTCCCCGGTCCAGAAGGAGATATTCTTCTCGTTGTAGGGTATGGTCTCTGCGGAGCCTATGCTGCTCCCCGGTGCCATTACTACCTTTTCGGCGGATATGGCTATCAACACCCCGGCGGATATGGCCTTATCCTTTATATAGGCAATGGTGGGGATACCGGAGGCTATTATGTCTTCACTTATATCCAGTGCGGAGTTCACCCTGCCTCCAAGGGTGGATATCTCAAGTACAACAGCTGAGGCCCCCTCCTTATAGGCAGTATCCAACTCGCTTGATATGAAGGACGCTATGGCCGGATTAATCTCGCCCTTTACTGGTATATAGTATACAGTATCAGATTGTGCTGCGGCCTGCCCCGCCAAGGGCGTCAAGGCCGTCATTAAAACAAAGACTAAAAAAATTGCTGCAAACGTCCTGCTAAGTCTCATAAACTTTCCCCCCTCCATACATCCAATTATATTTTATTTATACGCTATTTACAATATATCAATCTACGCTTTTTAACAAAGGTAAGGCGACACACCGCTGTTATATACAAAGTGTTAATAAAGTTATATAAAATGTGTCATCCTGAAGGAGGAACGACTGAAAGACCTTTATTTGCCCTCTGAAAGATTCTTCGCTTCGCGCAGGATGACAGATGTGTAAAATCTTTTTCACGTTATATATATATTAAGGTATGGGGACACATCTTCATATTAGGTATTCCTTTATGGCCAAGGTATGTCCCCATTAGGATTCGTTGCTGTGGCATGTCCCCATTCCTCTATAATCTATGATCTGTTATAAATCTTTAATCCCTATATTCGCCAACAGGGGAAGGTGGTCAGAGGCATCGGAATCTATCGTCCACACATCGGACACCGTTATCTCCGGTGAAAGGAATACATAGTCAATACGTGTCCTGACCCCGTCCCGTCCGACAAAGGTATACAGGTCCTCCCTGCCCAGTTCCTTAACCGCTTCCTTTAGCCTTCTCTCAATATACATTATTTCGCCGGCCCCGGGAGTAGAATTAAAATCACCGACCAGAATAACCTCATCCTCAAGCAGGCCTATATACCTTCTTATCTGCTGGAGCTGCTTATCCCTTATGGAACGGTTAAGGGACAGATGAGTTACCAGGAAATTAACCTCTTTACCGTAGATGTCTATGGTGGCAGAAACTACGCCCCTTTGCTCTCCCTTGCCCTCAAGCTGCAGGTTGCTGGCACTTACTATCGGGAACTTGCTAAGCACCGCATTCCCATAGCCCGCCCCCAGCAGCGTAAAGTTTTCTCCAAAATAGTAATACATATCCAACCTCTCCGCAAGTTCCCTGGCCTGGTCACGGAAAAAGCTCCTTACAAAACGGCTATCCACCTCCTGAAGCCCCACTATCTGAGCGCCGCTTTCCTGTATTACATCTGCAATTTTTTCTATATCATGCTTTCCGTTTCGTGAAATGCCGTGATGGATATTGTAGGACATAACTCTTATATCGAACTGTGAACCCTTAAAGAGTGGAGTTGCCTTAACAAGATGCCCCCAGTCAAATATCTTCCAGTATTCATTACCGGCGGGCGAAACGTATCCCCCTCTGACGCTTATAAGACGGGTTATATCCACCGGTTGGTCAAGGGTAATGCTAAACCTTCCCTTTTCGTCGGGCACCGCCTCAAGGAACTGCGAGCCCACCCGGAATACCACCCTGCCACGCCTTGATACCGTACCCGATATAGTGTTTTCTTCATGGTTGTACGTGGCAAAAAAGTACGGCAGGTCGAACTTGAAGCTGTAGCCCTCTTCCTCAAATAAAAGCCGGTCGCCGTCCTTTATTTCCCTCCCGCTTACGTCAAAGCTTTCCTGGAACAAAAACTCTCCCTCTTTAAATTGAACGGCCTGTCCGGTCCTGTATTTCAACGTACTGCTACTGTTGTATATTCCAATCCGCGGCACGGTTCCGCTTACACCCTTCCCTCTAATATTTGTATACCCCGTACCGGCGTCCACAAACACCTGGGGTACGTATCTTGTAACTGTTGTGCTTAGGCCCCCGGGCAGCATTATCGTGAAATACAGAGCGGACCCCGGCTGCACCAGCTCGTCGGGAAGGCTTCTTATATCCAGGCTGTGCCATCCTTCTTCCGCCGAAACAACTGAATACTCGACGGTGGCATCTCCATTAACCACGGTCAGGCTTAGAACGCTGTCTCCCTCGAGATAGGCCTTTGCCCGGCCTTCATTCAAGTCTATATCAACTTGGGGGTTTGTCAGGGTATAGGACCTTTCCATACGAGACCGAGGAAAAAGTACCACCCTTACAGGCATGCTTTCGGGAAGAGGCATATTTAGAATAAACCGATTGAACCGGGTACTCTCCGCCCTCTTTGTGAAATACCCGTCCATTTCCCTTTGAAGGACTTGACTGCCCCCGGCATCGTACACCTCCAGCGGCACCGATGTTATGTACACCGGAGTGGTAATGTTTATCTCGATACTTTTACCGTTTTCATCCACCATATAATCAAGCTTTGTATCCCACTGCGAAAATCCTTTGGGAATCAAAGCAATAGCTGAAAAGACCAGCGTTATGACAAGCACAGCCACAAGGTTTCTCCTCATACCCCCACCCCCTTTACCCAAAGGGCTATACCTATCTCGATTATATCATAGACATTCTTCGACATTTAGCTGCAATATTTAGCATTTTAAAAAGCCCGGAATTAATTCCGGGCCATGAATGGCTATTGTAATAGTTCCTTAACCAGTCTGTTCACAGTACCTCCGTCCGCTCTGCCCTTTAAATCCGGCATAACGACCCCCATAACCTTTCCCATATCCTTAATGCTCCCGGCACCTGTCCTTTCAATTGCCTGCTTTACCAGGACCCTTATTTCGTCCTCAGAAAGCTGAGGTGGGAGATACTCTCTCAGTATTTCAATTTCCTTTTGGTTTTTATCAACGAGGTCTTGCCGTTCGCCCTGCTTAAACATTTCCATTGCATCCTTCCTGGATTTGACCTCCCTGGCTATAATCTCTATCACGCCCCGGTCATCCAGTTCGGTCCTCTTATCCTTTTCAATCTGCAGCACGGCAGCTCTCGCCATGGTCAATACGCTTTTGCGGAAGGAATCCCTTTCCTTCATGGCAGTCCTCATATCCGATAAAAGCCTTTCCTTTAGGGTCATTTTTCTCCCCTGCCTTCCTAATATCGGCTTCTTGTTTTCCTTCTCCTGGCTGCTTCGGATTTTTTCTTCCTCTTCACGCTCGGTTTTTCATAATGCTCCCTTCTCCTTACCTCAGCAAGTACGCCAGATTTGGCACATTCCCTTTTAAAACGCTTAAGAGCACTCTCAAGGGATTCGTTATCCCTCACCTTAATCTCTGACATCCATATATCCCTCCCTCCGCTGCCTACAATTCCACAGTAATTACGGGTGGTTGTGTGCTGTACAAGCCCTCGGCTTTAGCCGTGGGGTCTATGACGGTACAAGCAACATAGACTATTATACATCACTTTTTTAAATCAAGTCAATATTTTAGCCCGGAGGCCAGGTCATATTCCGTCCCCCTAAAAGGTGGAAGTGAATATGTGCTACCGACTGCCCTCCTTCAACACCGCAGTTATTGACAACCCTGTAACCATTTTGTGCAATGCCTTTTTCTTTGGCAAGCTTTGCCGCCACCATAAAAATGTGGCCTATTAAATCGCTGCTGCCTTCGTCAAGGTCATTAAGGGAAGGTATATGGTCCTTTGGCATAATAAGAATATGTACCGGAGCCTTGGGGTCTATGTCGCTTATCGCTATTACCCTGTCATCCTGGTATACCATATCCCCGGGTATCTCTCCGGAGGCTATTTTGCAAAATATGCAATCCGCCAAAACATTCACCTCCTTGCGTAGGAATGTTGTATATACTTTATTCAACAGCAAGCCTGTAATTCCTCCCGCCAGAGGAAATATTCTAGAGTCTGCCCAGCATATAATCCTCCCGGCTTTCCAAAAGCCTTGTTTCAATAAGCCTGTTATTTAAATTCTGGTCGGTCGGTACCAGCACCTTTATATAATTGTCGGTAAGTCCCTCATAATGTCCTTTCAATAGGCCACTTCTTTGCTCATACAAAACCTTAAGGCTTTTTCCGACAAAATGATCGTGAAAATTCTTTCGGCACCGGGCCGCAAGGGCGATCAAAGCACTGCTCCTTTCGTCCTTGGCCCTTGCGCTTACCTGGTCTGCAAAGGCAGCCGCCGGGGTACCCTTTCTGGGGGAATACTTAAAAACATGCATATTGTAAAGCTTGAGGTCCTCCAGAAACCCGTAGGTCTTTTTAAATTCCTGCCCCGTCTCCCCCGGAAAACCCACCATCACGTCGGTAGTTACCGCCACCCCGGGCAACGTCTCCTTAAGCCTTTGCACTATTTCACGGTACTCCGCGGTCGTATACCTCCGACCCATCCTCTTTAACGTCTCGTCGTAGCCGCTTTGAAGGGATAAGTGAAAGTGCCTGCACACCTTTTGGAGCCCTGCAATCTCCTCTATAAACTCCGGTGTGATGTAGGTTGGCTCCAGGGAACTTAAGCGTATCCTGTCCAGCCCCGGTATCTGGTGTACCCTTTTAATAAGTCCTAAAAGGTCGATATCGGTACCATGGTCGGTTCCGTAGGACGTAACGTGGATACCTGTTAACACTACCTCCCGGTAACCCAGCTCCACCAACCTCTCAATCTGCCCTAAAACCCTCTCCGCCGGTCTGCTCCTTAAAGGCCCGCGGGCATAGGGGATTATACAATATGTACAAAACTGGCGGCACCCCTCCTGCACCTTAACAAAGGCCCTTGTCCTGCCCCTGTGGTTTTTCTTGAGTGTCAGCTCTTCAAAATCCTCATCGCTTTTAAAGTCCCGTACCAATTTAATGGGCCGGGCGTTCCTCCCCGCCTCTTCCACCAGAGAGACCACCCTGGACTTGTCCGCCGTTCCCATTACAACGTCAACGCCCTGCAGTGCCATCACTTCGTCCGGTGAGACCTGAACGTAACAGCCCATAACCACCACAACGGCATCGGGGTTTTTCCTTTTAGCCCGTCTTATGACCTGCCTTGATTTGCTGTCCCCGTGATGGGTGACAGTGCAGGTGTTTATTACGTACACGTCCGCAGCGCGGTTAAAATCCACCACCTTGTACCCTTCGTTTATAAATAGTTCCTCCAGTGCCTCGGTCTCGTACTGGTTCACCTTGCACCCCAGCGTATAAAACGCTACCCTTTTCATCCTCTGCCTCCTAAGTCCCCGAACCTGTACATTAGTATTGCGGCGATAACCATACCGGCGGTCTCGGTCCTTAAAGTCCTTGGCCCCATATTCACAACGTCTATTCCTTTATCCCGGGCCCTTTTCACCTCATCGTCGCTAAAGCCGCCCTCCGGTCCTATCATTACGCCAATATCTGCATAGTCCCCCACCGGGCCGGGGATTGCACCAATGGATGTGTCCCTCTCCCCCGCATGGAGTAAAAGGGCAAGGCCGTATCCGGCCATCTCCTCTATAGCCTTATCGAAATCCATCGGCGGCCGCATTACGGGTATTTCGCCGCGCCTGCTCTGTTTGGAAGCCTCCATTGCTATCCTCTGCCAGCGTTGCAGCTTTTTTCGGGTATCCCGCCAGTCCTCCAGCCTTACCACTGTCCGGGAAGTTATAACCGGCACAAAGGCAGCGACACCCAGCTCGGTACCCTTTTGTATTATGAATTCCATCTTTGCACCTTTTGCTATTGCCTGATAAAGCACCAGTTCTACCGGTGCTTCGGTCCCGGAGCGCGATGCTTTGCCCAATCTTACCTTTACCTCGTCCTTCCCGACCCTTTCTATCACGCCCTCATAGTCGGTATTGTCTCCGTCGCAAATAACCACCGGGTCACCGGTAACAAGCCGCAGTACCTTTGTAATGTGCCTTACGTCCTCGCCGGTGATTCTTACCCATTCACCTAGTATTTGCTTTTTGTCCACATAGAACCTGTTCATTTCGACCGTCCCCCCGTCCTTGCGGCCAGGGCTATCCATTCGTTACGCCTTCGTTCCTCCATTATTTCCATTCCATTATATAAAAGGGCTTTACACACCTCTTCTTTTCTATCCCGAATAATCCCGGAAGCGATAAACACCGCCCCGGGTTTTAAATGCCCGGTTACAAGCGGGCCCATTCTTATTATGACATCGGCCACAATATTTGATACTATAATGTCCGCCCTGCCCCGGACCCTATCCAGCAGGTCCCCCTGCTTTGCTTTTATCACTTGGTCCACTCCGTTAAGTCTTGTGTTTTTCTTGGTAATATCCACCGCCAACTGCTGCAGGTCGTAAGCCTCCACCGCTCCCGCGCCAAGTAAAGCGGCCGTCACCGCCAGTATGCCACTTCCGCAGCCTATATCCAAAACCCTGTCGCCCTTTTTTAAATATTTCTCCATAAGCTCCATACAGAGTACCGTGCTCTCGTGGGTACCGGTGCCAAAGGCCATCCCCGGGTCTATTGTAACCATTATATCCCCTTCCCCGGGCCGGTAGTCCTCCCATGACGGCTTTACCACTATATTTTGCCCAATCCTCAGCGGCTTATAGAATTTTTTCCAGTTTTCCGCCCATTCTTCGTCCTCCACCCTTTCGGTGGAAAACAGGAGCGTCCCCAAGCTTACATAATGTCGAGGCATAGTGGCCAACCTCAGCTTTACAATATCTAGCCGTCGGTTCAGACCGTCGCCGACTGGCAGGTAACCCTTTACCACCACATCCCCTTCGGCGTTCAGGGCACCGGGCTCAATATAGTCCCAGTCGCCTTTTTGCCGTATCAAAGCTCGGACGTCCTCCGGGTCCTCAATAACTACTCCGGCCGCACCCGCCTCAAAGAGCACATTAGCCACAAGGTCGCTGCCTTCGGTTGTGGTATCTATTATTAGTTCCATCCATTCCATAGGGCCTGCCTCCCCCTATCCGACGGCTACCTCCCAATTTCCGTACTATTTACTGGACGGTGTTGCCGTCTATCATCCTACCAACAGTCGCATTTGCAGGGTACGGTGCTACCGCCGCTGCTTTTCTTCCGTCCATATTAAACTCCGAAGGCGTCCTTTACCTTGTCTATAATGCTTTTGTTCCCGGGACCGGTGCCTCCGGTACCCCCGCCGCCCAGCTCGTCAAACTTCCTTAAAAGCTCTTTTTGCTCGGCACTCAGCTTCCTGGGTACCTCAACAACCACCTTGACATACTGGTCTCCCCTGCCCCGGTTGTTCAGCCTGGGTATCCCCTTACCCCTTAGCCGGAACACTGTTCCGCTTTGGGTACCCTCGGGTATTGTCTGCTTAACCTTGCCGTCAAGGGTGGGTACCGTAATCTCGTCCCCAAGGGCTGCCTGGGCAAAGCTTATTGGTATATCACAGTATACATTCTCGTTTTCCCTTCTGAATACCTTGTGGGGCCTAACCCTTATATATACATAAAGGTCCCCGGAAGGTCCGCCCCTTTCACCAGGTTCGCCCTCACCCCGCAGAGATACCACCGAACCGTTGTCCACCCCCGCCGGCACCTTTATGGTGATGGTACGGGTTTTGAGGGTCCTTCCGGTACCGCCGCACCCGTCGCAGGGCTGCTCAACAATGGTACCCTCACCGTGACATCTGTCGCAAGTACGCACCGTCTCAAACCGACCTAAGGCGGTATTTTGCCTGTACCTTACCTGGCCAGTACCACCGCATTTATCGCAGGTCTTGGCTGAAGTTCCCGGCTTTGCGCCGGTCCCGTCACAGACAGTACATTTTTCCTGTCTCCTGACCTTTATTTCCTTTGTAACGCCAAAGGCGGCCTCTTCAAACTCTAGTTCGATGTCCGCCCTTATATCATTCCCCTTTGCAGGCCTCCTTGCTGCCCTGCCGCCTGAAAACCCGCCTCCGAAAAATGTTTCGAATATATCGCCAAAGCCTCCGAAGTCGCCGTACCCGCCAAAGCCGCCCTGACCATTGGCCGCGGTATGCCCGAACGTGTCGTACTGCTTTCGCCGGGTATCATCGCTTAATACTTCGTAGGCTTCGTTTATCTCCTTGAATTTCTGCTCCGCCTGCTTATCGCCGGGGTTTACATCCGGGTGATACTTTTTTGCCAGCCTCCTGTAAGCTTTCTTTATATCGTCTGCCCCGGCGTTTTTTTCCATGCCCAGTACTTCGTAGTAATCCCTCTTGCTCATTGGCACCTCACCTCAAATAGTTGATAGCCTCTCCCTTTTTTATTAAAGCCGGCCCGCAAACTCGTACAGGCCGGCATACTTACGCTACTTACCATCCTCATCGTCAACGACTTTGTAATCGGCGTCCACCACGTTTTCGTCCTCCGCTACCTTTTCTCCCCCGGCAGCGTCCTCCGGTCCTGCGGCATTATCGGCCTGCTGATACAGCTTGGCGGACACTTCGTAGAATACCTTTGTGAGGTCTTCGGTAGCACCTTTTATTGCATCGGTGTCGTCCTTCTCAAGGGCATCCTTTACTTTCGTAACCTCCGCTTCTATCCTATCTTTATCGGCGGGCTCAACCTTGTCGCCCATGTCCTTTAAAGTCTTCTCTGTCTGGTAAACAAGGGAATCAGCATTATTCCGCACTTCCACCTTCTCTTTGAGCTTTTTGTCCTCCTCGGCGAATTTTTCTGCCTCTTTTACTTTCTTTTCGATCTCTTCATCATCAAGGTTGGTGGAAGCGGTTATTGTAATCTTCTGCTCCTTACCGGTGCCTAAGTCCTTGGCCGATACGCTTACTATACCGTTGGCGTCAATATCAAATGTAACCTCTATCTGAGGCACCCCTCTTGGTGCCGGCGGGATACCGGTCAGCTGGAACCTGCCCAGCGTAACGTTCTGTGCTGCCATAGGCCTTTCTCCCTGCAATACGTGTATGTCAACGCTGGTCTGTCCGTCGGCTGCGGTGGAAAATGTCTGGCTCTTCTTTGTGGGGATGGTTGTATTCCTGTCAATAAGCTTTGTGAACACAGCCCCTAAAGTCTCTATGCCGAGGGACAGCGGCGTAACGTCCAGAAGCACTATATCCTTTACTTCGCCGGTCAGCACCCCCGCCTGTATAGCTGCCCCTATCGCAACGCACTCATCGGGGTTTATTCCCTTATAGGGGTCCTTTCCGGTTATTTTTTTGACCGCCTCCTGTACCGCCGGTATCCTGGTGGAACCTCCCACCAGAATAATCTTATCCAACTGGTCTGCGCTCAGCCCCGCATCCTTTATGGCCTTTCTCATGGGTCCCATGGTCGCCTCCACAAGGTCCGCCGTCAGCTCTTCAAACTTAGACCTTGAAAGCGTTATATCCAGATGCTTAGGTCCGGTCGCGTCAGCGGTAATAAAAGGCAGGTTAATATTAGTGGACAGTACGCCGGATAATTCCGTTTTGGCCTTTTCCGCCTCATCCTTCAACCTTTGAAGGGCTGTTTTATCCTTTTTGAGGTCTATGCCCTGCTCCTTTTTGAACTCCGCCGCCAGGTAGTCCATTACCCTCTCGTCGAAGTCGTCACCGCCAAGCTTGTTGTTACCGCTGGTGGCCAGAACCTCGAAAACGCCCTCCCCAAGCTCCAGTATGGACACATCGAAGGTGCCTCCGCCTAGGTCGAATACCAAAATCTTTTGGTTTTCACCCTTTTCCAGGCCGTAGGCAAGGGACGCTGCGGTGGGCTCGTTTATTATTCTCAAAACCTCAAGCCCGGCTATCCTGCCCGCATCCTTTGTAGCCTGTCTCTGACTGTCGGTAAAGTACGCCGGGACAGTTATAACCGCCTGGGTTACCTTTTCGCCTAAATAACTCTCTGCATCGGATTTAAGTTTTTGCAGTACCATTGCGGATATTTCCTGGGGGGTGTATTCCTTGCCGTTTATAGTCGCCTTTTTATTGCTGCCCATAAGCCTTTTTATGGAACTCACAGTACCGTCGGGGTTGGTTATCGCCTGTCTCTTTGCCACCTGCCCCACCATTCTTTCACCGCTCTTTGAAAAGGCCACCACCGACGGAGTTGTCCTGCTTCCTTCGGCGTTGGTTATTACCGTCGGCTCTCCGCCCTCCATAATAGCAACACACGAGTTGGTGGTCCCAAGGTCGATTCCTATTACTTTGCTCATCCTAGATCTCCTCCTATACTATAATGCTACTTTTACAATGCTGGGCCTTAAAACCCTTTTTTTTATCATATACCCCTTTTGGAGTACTTCCAATACAGTACCCTCTTCCTTGCCACTATCCTCAGCCTGCATAACGGCATGATGGAAGTTGGGGTCAAACTTCTCGCCCTTGGCGGGTATCTCCTCCACATCATATTTGGCCAATATTTCCTTTAGCTGCTTAACCACCATCTGTATACCTTCCCTAAGAGAAGCACTGCCGCAGTCGCAGCTCTGGACCGCCGCCGATTGGACTGCCCTTTCCATATTATCCAGCACCCCGAGGAAATCGAGAATAACCTCCCCGGCAACATACCCGTACATCTCTTCCTTTTCCCTTGCCACACGCTTTCTGTAATTATCAAAATCCGCCTGTAGCCTTAACAGGCGATCACAGTATTCCTCATTCTTTTTTGTTAGGTCCGCAAGCTGCTTTTCTGAGGTGGGCTGCCTCTCCGCGGGTTCTTCGGTCCGGCTTTTCCCAGCGGTCACCGTATCATCTCCTGTCTCCGCCGGGGCGCGCTCCTTTGATTTATCCTTGCCGTTCTCCGCCCTATCCCCGGCCTCCTTAGCCTTGTCCTGCCCGCTCTTCGCACTTTCAGCAGCCTTACGCTCCTTTTCCCTTAAATCCTTTTCTTTGTCCTCCATTTATGCATCACCCTCATCCAATTATTGTCACGCCGGTTACCTCTCCATCATACCCGTTATATAGGTTGATATAAACTCCAGTACCGCCACCACCCTTTCGTATTCCATCCTGGTGGGGCCTATTACACCTATCCTGCCTATTTCGCTGCCTCCAACCCTGTAGGATGCTGTAACAAGGCTGCAGTCTTTCATACAGGTATTGTCCAGCTCGCTTCCTATGCTGACCACAACTCCCTTTCCACCAATCCTGCTTATTATCTCCATGAGCTGTTCCTTTTCCTCTATAAGCTCTAACAGACTTTTAGCCTTGGAAATATCCGAGTACTCGGGGAAGTTGAACAGGTTGCTCATACCATCGGCGTACACTTCATCGCCGGTGGCAATGCTCAATCCCTCCATAAGCACCGGAATGAAGCTGTCCAGCTGGCTGTACCGGTAAGCCAGTTTTTTGTAGCCCTCGGAGGCAATGCAGCGGTTTAGTTCCTCAATGGTTATATCTTCGAACTTGTCATTTACCACCCTTGTAAGGCTCTCAAGGTATTCGGCGGTCACCGGGTCGGCGGTCTTTATAATGGTGTTCTTTACTATACCGCTGTCGGTAACAATAACCGCCACAAGGCTGTGACTGTCAAGGGGGATAAAATGTATGCGCCTCAGCCTGCAGCCGGTAAGGTGTGAGTTTATAACCAACGAGGTATACCTTGTCAGCTGGGACAGAATCCTGGCGGTCTTCCTTATTATGCTCTCAATCTCGTCTATCCTCTCCCCCAGTTCCCTTATTATTATCTCCTGTTCATTGCGCGGCAGATTCCTAATCTGCATCAACCGGTCCACGTACAGCCTGTAGGCCCTTTCGGAGGGCACCCTTCCCGCCGATGTATGGGGCTGCTCAAGATAACCCATTTCCTCCAAATCCGACATCTCGTTTCTTATGGTGGCCGAGCTTATGCCCAACTTGTACTTCTTGGCAATGGTCCTCGACCCGATGGGCTGTGCTGTAGAGATGTAGTCCGCGATTACGGCCTGAAGTATTTTTAATTTTCTATCATCTATACGCATTACATCACCCCTCTTATTAGCACTCTCCTTTAAAGAGTGCTAACCGCTCTGCCATAAAAATATCACTGGTACTTTTTTTTGTCAATAGTTTTTTTCTTGTTATATTAAGAATTGTACAAAAACCCTATTGGACAGGTCTATTCCCCTCGGGGTAAGCCAAAAACCCCTACCGTCGGTCTCAACAAATCCATCCTTCTCTAGCCCTTCAAGCTGACCGCCGTAAAGCGTCCGTAAGTCTTTGCCAAACCTTTCTTCGAATTCCTTAAAATCTATGCCCCACCGGGTTCGCAGCTTAAGGAATATGGTTTCAAACATCTCCTCACTGGCGGACAGGGTCTCAGTGCCCTCCACCGGCGGCAGACCTTTTTTAAGCATACTGCAATACCTGTGTATGTCGGCGGTATTCCACCGCCTTACCCCGTTGCCGTAGGAATGGGCGGCCACACCGATACCCGTATAGGGCCGGTTGTCCCAGTAGGCCAGGTTGTGGACGCACTCCCTGCCTTTTTTTGCAAAATTAGAAATCTCGTACCTTTCATAGCCCCTGTGGCACAGATAATCCACCGCGAAATGGTACATATCCCTGTCAAGGTCCGGGTCGGGCTTTTGGATAACACCCTCCGAAAGCATCCGATGAAAAGCGGTGCCCTCCTCAATCTTAAGCGAATAGCAGGAAATATGCTCCGGTCGAAGGCCTGCTATCGATTCAAGTGTTTTGGCCCAGCTTTCCATTGTCTGGCCAGGGATGCCAAATATTAGGTCAATATTTATATTGTCAAAACCTTTCTTTCTTGCCCGCCGGTAACTTTCAATAAAGTCCGCCCGGTTGTGAACCCTGCCCAGGACCTTAAGCTCATCCGGGTTCCAGCTCTGCAGCCCTATGCTGAGCCGGTTTATACCGGTTTTTTTAAGACAATCAAGCATTTCATCGGACAGGGTCCCGGGGTTTGCCTCTATGCTTACCTCAACGCAGCGGCTTGTACCAAAGTAGCGGCCTATTCCCTCAAGGATGCGGGATATAAAAACAGGGTCCATGCAGGTGGGGGTACCCCCTCCCAAATAGACCGTCCGAAGGTCCCTTCCCCGGTACAGTGCCATCTCCGCAAGCAGGGCCGCTACGTAATCCTCCTGCATATCCTCCATGCCGGGGAAGGATACAAAGTCGCAATAATGGCATTTTTTTATGCAAAAAGGGATGTGTACATACAGCGCGTATTCCACCGGTTTCTACCCCCTAGTTGAGTTTAAGAACCGACATAAATGCCTCCTGGGGAACTTCCACGCTCCCTACCTGCCTCATCCTCTTTTTGCCTTCCTTCTGCTTTTCAAGGAGCTTTCTTTTTCTCGTTATATCCCCGCCGTAGCACTTTGCCAGTACATCCTTCCGAAGGGCCTTTATTGTCTCCCGTGCTATTATTTTGTTGCCTATGGTCGCCTGTATGGGTATCTCAAACATATGCCTTGGTATGGATTCTTTTAGCTTTTCCGCAATAGCCCTTCCCCTTGCGTAGGCCTTGTCGTTGTGAACGATAAAGCTTAAGGCATCCACCGGCTCCAAGTTGAGCAGTATATCCAGTTTAACCAAATCTGCTTGCTGGTAGCCCTTAAATTCGTAATCGAAGGAGGCGTATCCCCTGGTACGGGACTTTAGCGCATCGAAGAAGTCATAAATTATCTCATTTAGCGGCATTTCGTATTCCAGAACGACCCTTGTCTCCTCCAGATACTTCATATCCTTGAATATGCCCCTTCTTTCCTGGCAAAGCTCCATTATAGGACCCACGTACTCAGTGGGTACCATAACTGAAGCAATAACTATAGGCTCCTTCATGTATTCAATATCGTTTGCCTCAGGCAGGTTTGTCGGGTTGTCTATCAAAACCTCCTCGCCATCTGTCTTCTTGACCTTGTATATTACGCTGGGAGCGGTAGTGACAATATCTAAGTCGTATTCCCTCTCTAGCCGTTCTTGGACCACCTCCATGTGCAGCAGCCCTAAGAAACCGCAGCGAAAACCAAAGCCCAGTGCGGCGGAGGCCTCCGCCTCAAATCTAAGAGACGCATCGTTAAGCTGCAGCTTATCCAGTGCTTCCCTCAGGGCTTCGTAGTCCGACCCGTCAGCAGGATAAATACCGCAAAACACCATAGAATTCATTCTCTTATAGCCCGGTAACGGCTTATCGGTAGGATTGTCCGCATCGGTTATTGTATCTCCCACCCTTGTATCCCTGACGTTTTTTATGCTGGCGGCAACAAAGCCCACCGAGCCCGCCTTCAGTTCATCAACGGGGGTGGGGGCCGGCGCAAATATGCCCACCTGGTCCACCTCGAAGGTCTTCCCGGTTGAAAACATTTTTATCTCCATCCCCGGCTTTACGGCTCCTTCAAAGACCCTTACGTAGGATATGGCACCCCTGTAACTGTCGTAGTATGAATCGAAAATAAGTGCCTTAAGGGGCGCGTTTCCATCGCCGGAGGGTGGCAGAATCTTTGCCACCACCGCTTCGAGTACCTCCTCTATATTGGTGCCCTCCTTGGCTGAAATAAGGGGTGCATCCGAGGCACTAAGGCCCAGAATGTCCTCTATTTCCTGCTTCACCCTGTCGGGGTGAGCACTGGGCAGGTCTATTTTGTTAATCACCGGCACTATCTCCAGATTGTTTTCCAGGGCGAGGTAGAGATTGGCAAGAGTCTGGGCCTCTATGCCCTGGGACGCGTCCACCACAAGCAGTGCCCCTTCGCAGGCCGCAAGGCTCCTTGACACCTCGTAGGTAAAATCGACGTGGCCCGGCGTGTCAATAAGGTTTAAGATGTATTCCTCGCCGTCCCGGGCTTTGTATATAAGCCGCACCGTCTGGAGCTTTATGGTGATGCCCCTTTCCCTTTCCAGGTCCATATTGTCTAGTATTTGGTCTCGCATTTCCCTTTTGGTGAGCATGCCGGTGCTTTCTATAAGCCTGTCTGCCAGAGTTGATTTGCCGTGGTCTATATGGGCAATAATGCAGAAATTGCGTATATTATTATGTTTATGCATAGCTTTGCATTCCTCCTAAGTTTAGGGGACATTCATCTGCGGAATTGGATGTGTGAATCCCACATCTAACCTCTCACCTCAAAGTCACAATAAGGTGTGTCCCCTTTCCTTTACAACCCATCCTATTATTATAGCATACGGAAAAATGCTTATACAATGCATTAGGACTATTTTCATCAATGGCTACCGCATCAGTTCCCTTTTTCTTCTTACTATGGCCGAGGTAACGGCTACTCCCATGGCAAGTAGAAACGCCGCTCCTAAAACTAACGGGGTCATATAACCAAACCTTCTTTGCACACTTCCATATGCCCTGTCCAGCAGTGTAACCTTTTCAAAGGCATACAGCGTAAAGGTCAGGTCCTCCTCAGGCAGTGCCTCCAGCGATGCTTTGTACACCCCGTCTTCCCCCCTTGTAAGGTGGGTGCTGCTTTCCACAATATAGGGGGCTGCCTGCGGCGGGATGACTTCAATGTTCAGGTACTTAAAATCCGCCCAGTTTCTCGCGGGGTTTAGCAAATATTCAAATGAATACAGCGGTTTTGATGTTTTTCTGCCCTCCATTGTTCCAGATGTGTTATAGCTTACGCTTACCTCTTTTTCGCTCTTTGGAGGGAAATTCACCGTGTAAACAAGAGTTATAATGCGCTCTAATCTCCCCATCGCCCTGAGGTCATCCTCCGAGCAAAGGCCCATATGCCGTGTAAAGTGGTTATCAAGGGCCTGGGCGTATAGGTTGTATATCTGAATATCCGAAATGATGCCGCTGTCCTTAACACCGCGATAATCCCTTACCAACTCCAGCAGATACGGTCTGAGCTCTGCCTCCTTTTTGTCAATCCGATACTCCAGCAGCTCGGTTCTTTGGCTAAGCTTTCCGTCGGTATAGGCGTTTATATCAAAATTTATATCCTCTCCCAGTACCAAAACTTCCAAGACTTTGGGCTGGCGACACCAGGACGCGATTCGTGTATTTTGTTTGTCCCTCTCCATCCGGTTAAAGCCCTTTGTCAGAACCCTGGTCTTTGATGCATCAAATGCAAAATCCACCGCAAAGTTAACCTCCTGGTCAATGGTTGGCTGCACATGGAAGGTATAAAGCCTTCCCTTTTCTTTCTCCTCAAAGCTTTCCGCCCTATAAGGCTTGTCGGTAATGGAACTAACTATATCTTCAAATCCGAAGCCGCTTTCCCCGTCCCGCCCATGGGCTCCTTTGTAAGAATCCATCGCATTTCCGAAATATACGTCATAGGACAGCGTAACACCATCGGCGGTTATTGTGACATCCTCGGCAGAAAGGCTGCTTGCTCTTCCCACAAATGGGAACGCCATATTGACCGGCTGCGTCTCCTCTGTGGGATTGGACATTTTGTAGGCGGCGGTAACCCTGCCGCTTACGGTATAGTCACTGCCAGTCCAATCGGAAAAGTCAAATACAAGGTCTTCCCTTTTCACCTTTATTGGAGAATTCTTTTCCACTGCCATTATCCCGGCAGAGGGATACCCCTGCCAGTACACCGGCCCGGAATTGGCAAGTACCGAAACAGTACTGCAAAACAAAAATACGGCGCACATGACACATATAATAAACCTTTTCATGCAAACTCCCCCCTTCACACCTTAGACACATACCCATAGAAAACTGTTCCTTTTCCGGTTCAATATTTCACAGAGCCTGCTGTATACATAATATCAACAACAGCCGCAAAACTAAACCCTTCACCGGCTTAATCCTCAAATCAATAAAAAAAACGCCCCACAGAGGCAGCATACAAAAAATCTATTATAACATTGGACTGTAAATTACCAACTGCGAACTAATACCTATGATCTGTGTGCTCTGTAAACCGCGAGAACCGTCCCCATGGTTTCCTAATACCTTGCAAAAATCTCTGCCAATCTACCCTTTACCGTCTCGTAAGCCCTAACCCATTCGCTTTTATCTATCGAAACTTCGCTGCCCGCAAACTCCAGCTTTATTACCTGCTCGTCCAGGCCGTACACTCCAAATATGGGCCGGTCGTCCCCCTTACCCAGCATTTCCCGAAGGCTCCCATCAACAACCGCAAGGCCACAGTAAAAAAGCGCAAGGCATAACAGCAGTCCCACAAAAATTCTAAGCCTTAATCTCCTTCTGTACCTTCTTTTCTCCAGCCGGCCCACAGCACTCCCCTTTCTGTCAGTACACCTTTACTAAATAAATTGTGTCCCAAACCAGGCCTTTTATTCCTTTATCTCCTCAATAGCTTCAACTATGGCCTTTGCCAGGTACGGAACCGACGCAAGTGCCTCCTCCATCGTGTTGGCGTTGCTTCCTACCTCAACCAGTGCCGAATAGTCAGACAGCTGTTGGTTGTACTGGCCGGTTCTCTTTTCCAGAACCCTGCGGCACAGCCCGGGGCACTGTCCATTTATCTTATTCTTCAGGAGTTCTGCAAATTTCCGTGTCTCTGCGCCATTGACCGCATCCGGCCCCCACACCAGCATAAGCTTTGCTATGTCCTTCCCGCCCACCTTAATAGCGGACAGTGCCCGGGCACTCTGTTCCTCAGCCCGATTTCTCATGGGGAAAGCGTCACGGTGCAAATCGATTACCACCTTTATGGAGGGGTGTTCCGCCATTACCCTGCGAACGGAGTTAAGGGACCTTGAATAGGCCGGCGTGTACTCCGGATAATCATGGAATGTTGTAATGTGTACAGCCTTTATTCCGTGCTGTGACTGCAGCATCTCCTGGAGTTCCCTGCCCACCCTTACCACCGAATACCTGGCGTCTATGGTCCTGTCCACATCGGTAGGGGTATAGTTATAAGCTTTGGACGGCCTGTAAGCCTCCGAGGTGTGGGTATGATAAATAAGCACCACCGGCTGGTCCATATCCAGCTGGGTCCTGGCAGGGTTCTGGAACTGTCTTCCGTCTTCCCCTATCTCCCCTTCAAAGGCGGTGCCTATCTCAATTTCACCCGGTTTGTATTGGTTTAGTATATCGTTTAAGTCCTCCTCCGGGTCGTAGGGGTTACCACGGTCTACACCCGCCGCGCTACCCCGGCTGGGGAAGGGCAGGTCGTAACTCCCCATTATGGGTAGCTCCGCAACTATAAGGTTTTTTGGGTCCCTGTAGTTCCAACGGGTAACCATCCTAATTAGGGACCTAAAAAAAGAATCGTTCTTATCTCTTCTCTCGGTCCCTATGGCCGGTAAGGCTCTGTCCAACACCATCCTTAAAATGCTGTCCACCAACTGCTGACTGTCATCGAAGGTCCCCGAATCCTGCCGCAAAAAAACCTCTCTGGCGGACAAGTTTGAATACATACTCCTTATGCCCGCAAATAAAGCCAGAAGGCCTATAACTATTATTATGAACGCGCTCCACTTACCCGGCTTTATCGTCTTTATCTTTATCAATTTGAGTACCCCTCTCTTCCATTACGGCTTTTGTTCAACTATAAAAATATATTCCTGCGCTCCATCCAATATGTTTACCTATATTTAAAGGCATCGGTTTTTAAGCACCGGTGCCTTTTCTTTAGTTTATGAATCTGTCCACATCGCCCGGACCTATGGAGGGATGAAGGTATATGTTCAGCCCGTTAGCGAGTATTTTTGACATATCCCTTATCATGTCGTCTATTTCCTTCGGCGTTACCACAAGGCTTCCCACATTCGGGTCGAGCACCTCGCGGATTAGATTGTACCGGTCCTCGCCCTTCATCCTTTGGAGTACCTGGTAAAACTCCTTCCCCTCATCCGCCTGCTTAAGCATTGTATCCACCACCATATCTATGGTGTCGCTTGCCATGGTAGCCGCATCCACCACCGTGGGCACTCCAATGGCTATGACAGGGACGCCCAGTGTCTCGCGGTTTAGCTCTTTTCGTTTATTGCCTACTCCCGAACCGGGGCTAATACCAGTGTCCGCTATCTGTATGGTAGAGTTTATTCTCTCCATTTTCCTGGAGGCAAGGGCGTCTATCGCGATTACCCTGTCCGGCTTGATTCTGAATACAATTCCCTCAATTATTTCCCCCGTTTCTATACCGGTTATGCCCAGCACCCCCGGCGAAATAGCACAGACCGGTGAAACGCCCTCATCCACCTGGTCGGGGAGATATTCGAAAACATGCCTTGTTACCATAAGATGCGATATTGTTTTAGGCCCCAGAGAATCGGGGGTCACGTTCCAGTTGCCCAGCCCCACCACCAGGGTTGTGCTATCCATGTTAGCGGGGGCAATCCTTTTTAATTCCTCGCCCAGCGTCCTGCTCGCCTCTTCGTATACATCCCTGTCCCTTTTCCTTATACCGTCCGCCTCTATGGTGATGTAATTACCAACGGGCTTGTTCATTATCCGCGCTCCCACTTCCTGCTGTATATTTACCCTGGTAATCTTTATTCCGTTTGCTTCGGATACGTCAACCTCCACTCCGGGAATCTCCTTACTTTTATCCTCCCTGTACATATCCCTTGCTTCCACCGCAAGGTCTGTTCTTTTGTTGAACATGCCGCACCTCCTAAAGTCTATATATATTACACACTTAAAACTTTACATCCCTTAGCGTGTCATCCTGAGCGACCCCCTTGTCATCCTGAGCGAAGCGAAGAACCTTGCATAAGCGAAGAACCTTTCGGAAGGCATATAAAGATCCTTCAGTCGTTCCTCCTTCAGGATGACACATCTTATGTAACTTTATCAACGCATTGTATACAGCTTAAACATCTGCAGAATAAAAACACAGTATTGTCAAATGTTAATACTGTGTATAGGTTTGGCTAAGATTTCCCTTTTTATTCAACACGGCTTGCATTTTGGAATCCGTCATGGTAAAATATCACTTGTTAATCCCGTAAAAGGGGGTGAAGTAAATGGCAAACATCAAATCTTCAGAAAAAAGAGCAAGGATCGCTAGAGTAAGAACGGCTAGAAACAGGTCATATAAGTCCGCGATTAAGTCTGCCACCAAAAGGTTTGACGCGGCAGTAAACGCAGGCGATGCCGAGCAGGCCAGAGCGGCTTTCATTAAGGTGGAAAAACAGCTGGACAAGGCGGCAACCAAAGGTATTATTCACAAAAACACCGTAGCAAGAAAGAAATCCAGGCTTGCAAAGAGGCTTAACAACGCTATGTAATTATTCAAAAAAATAAGCGTACATGTTACAGTACGCTTTTTTGATTCCAATAATTTTACAATCCGGCAATAAGCAGCTCTAATGCAATCCAGGGCTCTATCCTGCCGCTTTTGATGCGAACGTCAGCTTCGCCGCATTCTTTCAAAGCCTTCTTAAGGGCCTCCCGGGTAAAATTGCCGGACTGCCTTATCAGGGAACCGGCCACAAAGGGCGGAACCTGCAGCTTTGACGCAACTGCCCTGCCCGAGTATCCTGTTTCTTTAAAGTATGACGCCTGTAGCAGCAGCCGGAACTGTCTTGCCACCATAAAAAGCACCCTGACCGGCGGCTCTCCGCTCCGTTTCATATCCTCCAAAAGCCTGACAGCCTTTGAAATGTCCTTACCGCCTATTGAATCAACCAGCTTGAATATATTTGTATCCAGGTTTTCCGGGGCAAGGGTTTCCACGTCTTCTTTCTTTATTACATCCCTGCCCTTGCAGTACTCCGCTACCTTTTCAATCTCATTTGCAACGCCTTCCAGCGTTTTATCCGAATCCCTGCCTAAGTATCCCATAAGTTCAATAAACCTCTTTAGTACCGCTGGGGATATCCTTTTGCCAAATCCGGCAAACCGCTTTGCAACCCATTTTTCCAGAGCCTGGGGTTTAAGCTTGCCGAATTCAACCATATTGCCCACGGCTTTAAAGGTTTTCATAAGCTTTGTCCTCATATCGGGGCTGCCTTTGGTTGTAATAACAAGGCAGGTATGCCCGGAAAGGCTACCGAAAGAATTCTGCAGCTTTTCTGTATCCTCCTTTGTAAAACCTTTTCTCGCCGACGGTGAAAAGACCGCATTGTTTACTATTATAAGTCTCCTTTCGTTCATAAAGGGCAGGGTCTCGCAGGCATTAATAATACTGTCCGCAGTTGCGGCGTTCCCGTCTATGACGGTAAGGTTTAACTGCTCCATTGAGGCGGGTATAAGCATTTCCTTAATCCTGCCCACCGCTTCCCTAATCAGAAGGTCCTCGGGGCCATAAAAAAGGTACAGCCTTCCCACCTCACCCCGTTTTAAACTGTTAAATAACTGTGTCATATCCATATACTATTTCACCCAAACCGCCGTACCATATGCAAGCAGCTCAGCTGCTCCCTGCATTACCGAAGATGTGGAAAACCTCACATTGACAACCGCATTGGCTCCCAGTGCCTCTGCTTCCTCCACCATACGCTTTAATGCAATCTTCCTTGCTTCGGACAGCATTTCGGTATATTCCTTTATTTCTCCGCCCACCAGCGTTCTAAAACCCGCCATTATGTCCTTTCCAATATGCTTTGAGTGTATAGTATTCCCCTTGACCAGCCCATAGACCTTTGTGATGGTTTTACCGGGAACATCGTTAGTATTTACCAGTATCATCATCCTCCGCCTCCCTGTCCCTTTTTCTTTCAATTATTAGTCCTGTAATAAGCACAAATATTCCGACAAATATACCAATAATGCCCAACCTCAGTATAAAGAACATATCCGGTGATGTAATTACGGTATAGACTGCATAAAGCAGCATAACCGCCAACCCGGCCAGTATAAGCCCCACTCCAACTTTTTTCAAATTACCATCCTCCTCTCGGAACCATTCCAGCTTAAAAGCAGCCATACCGCAGCAGCCGCCGTATAATACACTATAAAAAACCCGGGGCCGGCACTTTCCACACTAAAACTGCCATAGGGTATCATCCCAGCTATATCAATTATATAGTTTATTGTTTTAATTATTATACCATTTATCCAAATAATAGTGTAGTACAGCGGTATTCGCAGCGGATACAGTAAAAGAAAGGCCACCGTAAGCCAAAGCACCAGCCCCGCCAGCGGCACCGCCAGTATATTGGCCAGCACCGAAACGGGAGCAAAACTGCCGAAATAATGGACAAGGAGGGGCAGCACAAGCATCTGGGAGGCCAGCGTTATGGAAACCGCTGCAGAAAGGTGCCTGCCCATTAAGGACAGCAGCTGCTCAAATGTCGGATAAAACAAGGCAATCCCAAGGCATGCCATGAAGGACAGCTGGAAGGAGATGCTGTATATGATATAGGGCTTAATAGACGTAAGCAGGAAGGCCGCAAGGAATAGGGATGTAAGCATATCCTGTTTCCTGTTTGTGGCTACCGCAAGCATAACCACTCCCATCATTATCGACGCCCGGACCACCGAAGGGGTAAGCCCCACCATAAACGAGAAAAATGTCAGAAGGGCACACAGTAAAATAAACCTCTCCCACCCGAAAAGGCCAATTCTTTTCAAAACCCATAAAAGAACCGCGCATATTATACCAACGTGCAGCCCGGAAACCGCCAAAAGATGCGATATACCCACTGCCGAGAACCTCTCCCGGGTTTCTGCGCCCACCTCTCTGCCCCCCAGCAAAAGACCCTTCATAATCTCGCCCTGCTCCGGCGGCACCGCCGCTCCCTCCAGCTTTGCTTTTACCCATCCGGCGGCCCTTGAACTGTAATACTTTACAGAAAAGGGTTTTACGCTGCCAAACTCAATGTGGTAGGGAGTGGAATTTAGAAGTGCCTCGGCTCCCAGCCCCCGGCAGTACTTTTTATACCCCTGGTCGGAGGGGATTTTCAGCTGTCCATCCGCTTCCACTACGGTCCCTATCGTTACCTTGCCGACGTCCCCACCGGGATACATCATAAGCTTACCCCTGTACCCTATGTCTTCGCCGTCCACCAACAGGCCTTCCACATCCAGCAGAAAGCAGTCTTCCCGTATAACCGGCTCCACCCAACCTTTAACCGTCACCCAGCGTCCTGCATGGCTTTGCACCGTTTCCGCCTGTATACGGTACAGCGCAAAACCGGTAACCCCCACACAAAAGAACACCAGTGCCGCTAACAGGTATATCCCCCTGCGGGGCAAAAAAACAAAAAGGAGCCCTATCGCCATCACCGCCAGGAAGAGAAGGACCCAAAGTCCCACTCCCCAGACAAGGCATAAGACCCCACCAACAAAATAGCAAACAAGGGCAAAGACCAGTTTTCGTTTCATGACCTTTTGATTTCCTTGTTTTTTTCATCCATTTAGAATTCAGTGTCACCTTACAGATAGAATAACAACATAACACAGTGATTGCAAGTATAACCGCATATTACCCGTAGCAAATCACAGTATCTGCTTCAAAAAAGCCTGAGTTCTTTCATTCTCCGGCTTACTGAATATTTTCTCAGGCGTTCCCTCTTCTATTATCCTGCCCGCATCCATATAGATAACCCTGTCTGCCGCTTCTTTGGCAAACCACATTTCGTGGGTTACCACCACCATTGTCATCCCTTCCTTAGCCAGGTCATCCATTACCACCAGCACTTCTCCAACCAGTTCCGGGTCAAGAGCCGATGTGGGTTCGTCAAACAGTAGTACCTTCGGTTGCATGGCCAGTGCCCTTGCTATGGCAACCCTCTGTTTCTGGCCGCCGGATATCATGCTCGGGTAGGAGTTAGCCTTATCCTCCAGGCCGACCTTTTTCAACAGCTCGTGCCCTAACTCCTTTGCCTGGCTCATGGGCATCTTTTTAACCTGGGTCGGTCCTTCTATAACGTTTTGCAAAACAGTCTTATGAGGGAAAAGGTTAAAGTGCTGGAACACCATTCCCACATCCTGCCTTATAAGGTGCAGATCCTTTCCTTTGGGCTTTACCTCTTTGCCCTCTATAAATATTTGTCCCTTTTGCGCTCTTTCCAGAAAATTGATGCACCTGAGCAGGGTACTTTTACCCGAACCGCTGGCCCCTATTATAACCACGACTTCCTTTTCCTTAACCGAAATATCTACATCCTTTAATACATGAAGTTTCCCAAACCATTTATTAAGCTTTTTTACCTGTATCATTAATTCAACCTCCCTAGCTCCTACGGTCACTGACCTTTAGACGTTTCTCCAGTTTACCTACCAATACGGTTAATACGGAAGTCATCAGCAAATAATAGACCCCGACCACTACGAACATCTCCAGCATCATCATTGTAGACGAGCCAATCTGTCTTGCCGTTAACAGCAGCTCCCGTACCGAAACAGCACTGGCCAGGGATGAATCCTTTAACGCAATAATAAACTGGTTCCCCAAAGGAGGCACCGACCTTTTGAAGGCCTGGGGCAGAATTATCCTTCTCATGGCCTTTGTCTTAGTCATACCCAGGCTGTAAGCAGCTTCTTTTTGCCCACGGTCGATAGACTGAATAGCTCCGCGGAATATCTCCGCCATATACGCCCCGTTATGAACGCCCAGCCCTATAACTGCCGAAGTCAGTCTTGGAATATCAACGAATTCCACAAGGCCGAAATAAATGATAAAAAGCTGCAGCAGTAGCGGGGTACCCCTAATAATCCATATATAAAACAAAGCAGGTCCCTGGATGATTTTACTCCTTGATATCCGCATAAGGGCGGTAATTAGTCCGAGTACCAGGCCCAACAGTATCCCAAGGACGGTAATCTGCAATGTCAACCATGCAGCTCCATAAAACCTGGGGAAATATGAAGGTATAACTGTAAAGTCCCAAGGTATATCAATCATTTATCCATCTCCTCTTTAAATCAAAAAGGCACGGTCCCTGATGGAACCGTGCCCAATCAGGTTATTTTACTGTAATATCTCTTCCTTCATGCCACTTTTCACTTATCTTTGTCAAAGTCCCATCGTTATGCATTTCCTGAAGTATTTCGTCAAGTTTCTCTCTTAGCTTATTATCCTCCTGCTTTACTGCCAGTGCCATCTCTTCCAGGCGTAGCAGGTCACCGGCTAATGTCAGGTCATCGCCGCCTTTTATTTGGTTCATACCATTTAGCGCAACTAGGCGGTCGGTAATCATTCCATCCACCCTGCCGTTTAAAAGCTCCATAAGAATCTGGTTAACCCCTTCGTAGGGAACAACACCTGCACCCAAGTTTTGGGCATCTTCCATAAACGTTTCCCCTGTCACTACGCCTATCTCTTTGCCTTCCATCTGGCCTGCATCGGTAATACCGGAATCCTTCCGTACAATAAGCTGTGCTCCCGAATAATAGTACGGAATGGTAAAGCTGACAACTTCAAGTCTTTCTTCGGTTATTGCCATACTGCCCAATATTGCATCATAACGACCTGCCCTCAGCCCGTCGGGCAGTCCGTCCCAGGCCGATGTCTCATAGTTTAGTTCAACTCCCAGGCGTTTTGCAATCTCTTCGCCTGTATCCACATCAAACCCGACAACGTTATCGTTTTCATCATAAAAGTTGAAGGGAGGATAGTCGCCGCTACCTACAACGGTTAATACTCCCGCATCCAATACCCTGTCCAGACTGTCATCAACATTTTCTGATTCACTGGATGGGTCCTCTTTATTTGTATCGTTACCATTTTCCTTTGCAGGGTCCTGTGTACATCCTACCAAAGCCAGCGATAAAACTAAAATTGATACTATTGTAAAGAACAATCCTTTTCCCCTTAACATTTAATCAAAACACTCCCCTTAATTTTTAGATTTCCGACACTCCTACAAAACAATTCCTATAAGAATACAATCCTCACCCCTTACATTTTTTTTAATAAGTCGATTCGTGGCTTATAACAAAAACAAAAAACCCAGCCACTCTAACTCTCTTTCTGCGTGTATTCAGAAAGAGAGTTAGAGTACCTAGGTTTCATCTCTCAACTCACCTCAAGCCATACATTCTTCGGTATGACTTATTACCAGCCCATTCAACAATGAACTAATAAAGGTCCCAGTTCTCCAGTTGTAGATTTTTCCAGTCCAGATTTCGCTTTTTTTGTTGTCTAACACTCGCCGACACCCATTAATGAAACGTGTGCCTGCTCGCATTACTAAGCTACTGCCTGAATGTACTTCATCCGTTATAGGCCAATTAAAAAACATTAAAATTATACACTTTTTCTCATCTTTTGTCAATGGAATATTATTCCTGCCGTGGCATCAGTTATTCATATTTTTTAATACATTCACCCTGGATAGTACCTCAACAATCGGCAACGCAATGGCTGCACTTCCCAAAGCCTGGATGGTGTTGCCTGGAAGTTCTATTAGTGCCGCGGGAAAACCATATAGAATTACCTCGGCGGCGAAATAGCCCACCGCCATCCACAGCCCGCCAAGCAGCATGGCTGCAATCCTTGACCCTATGCTGTTCTTGCCGGAAAACAGGCGGTAGAACACATATCCGACTATAAGACCTTCCAGCCCTTTTATAACAAAGGTAAAGGGTGCCCACACAGCGTAAGGGGATAGCAAATCGGCCAGTGCCGATCCAACGCCGCCCGCCACCGCTCCGTATCTGGGACCTAAAAGTAGCGCGGCTATAAATATTACAGTATCCCCAAGATTTATATATCCCTTTGTCGCCGGTACAGGCACCTGGAAGGCCATCGTGGCCACTGTTACCAACGCCGTCAAAAGTGACGCTACAATCAATTTATGAGTTTTGTTCATCCATTGGTCCCTCCAAAAAATAATTTCAACTTGATTATACCATGCACCGCAGGGATTTTAAACATGACTTTACTTTTTGAATTTTTCAATGAGACGGGCCAGCACCATAGAAAACTCCCCCCAGCTGACTTCCTTTTCCAACGGATACTGGTCCTGCACAAGCCCCTCCTCCTTTATCTGGTTAAAAAAGGGCAGGGCCCAGTGGCTGCTCTTCTGCTCATTTATTTGCACAGTATTGTAAATACCGGTAGCGATGGCGTTGGCGATTTTTTTCCTGAAGGGATTCCGGGAAAGCAGATGGTTATCCGATGGGTTGGTAATAAACGCAGTCTCCACCAGCACAGCAGTCATTTGCGCCTCCCTTATCACGAAGGAATAGTCCTCCCTCTTGGCGTTGAGCTTGTTGTAGGCCCTCCTCCTGGCAATCCCCAGGTTGGAAATCTCCCTCAGTATGCTTTCTGCCAGTTCCTTTCCCGTCTGGGCGTTGTGCCCATAAACCGTCTCCACTCCTTTTGCCGATACTGGCCCCCCATTACAGTGTATGGATATGGTATAATCGGCCCCCGACTGGTTTATCCTTTCTACCCTCTCGGCAGGCTCTAAGGTCTCATCCTTATCCCTTGTAAGCACAACTCCTGTACCATTATGCTCAAGAAGCTGTTTTAGTTTAAACGCTATATCAAGGTTTACGTTTTTTTCGGTTATCCCAAAAGCTTGCAACCCCGGGTCGTCCCCACCATGGCCAGGATCTATACAAATCCTCATCTAATCACCTCCATTACATAATATGAAGAGGATTTACTTCTTGCCATAGATTAGACGGCACCCCTTGTAATCTAGCCTCCAAAGCTGATACACTGTTGTTATATATAAAACTTTAAAAACTTTACATTTCCTATCGTGTCATCCTGAGCGATAGCGAAGGACCTTGCAATAGCTAAATGTCTATCTGCAAGTAAGATTCTTCGGGCTTTGCTTCTTCAGAACGACATAGTCGGATTCTTCGGGTTTCGCTTCTTCGGAATGACAGGTAAAGGAATGTAATACTATTAATACGTTGTATGTAGTAAAAATAGCGGAAAGGAGCAGGACATGGGCACTTCAAAATTATACAGGGACAATGCCTAT
Source organism: Bacillota bacterium (assembly GCA_028686075.1). GTDB lineage: Bacteria > Bacillota > Clostridia > Ch29 > Ch29 > JAAYEV01. The sequence goes on along the minus strand of JAQUCT010000013.1, from coordinate 2,105 downwards.
ACAACGGAATTTGATGCACAGGTAAAACACTTGGCCAAAGTGGAGGGCGGCTTTGAAGTAGTGCTGGACAGAACGGTCTTTTATCCCACAGGCGGCGGCCAGCCCTTCGATACCGGCCTGATTGACGAAATCCCGGTGACCGACGTGCAGGAACGGGGAGACGAAATAGTACATATGCTGGAAGGGCAGCCCAAATCCCGCACCGTGTCCGGGAAGATTGACTGGCATCGGCGCTTTGACCACATGCAACAGCACGCAGGCCAGCACATACTGTCCGCCGTCTTTGAAAAGATAGCAGGGGCAGGCACCGTTGGTTTCCACCTGGGCAATCAGTTTGTAAACATAGACCTAAATGTGCAACGTTTAACCGAGAACCAGATAACCCGGGCGGAACAGCTGGCAAACGAAATAGTCTTTGACAACCGGGCGATAAAAACCTATATTGTGGAACCAAAGGACATATCAAAACTACCCCTTCGTAAACCGCCGGCGGTTAAAGAGGACATACGAATAGTAGAGATAGACGGTTTTGATTACTCACCCTGCGGGGGAACGCACCCTTCGCATACCGGGAGCGTCGGACTTATTAAAATAAGGCACTGGGAAAAAAGCAAGAATAACACCCGCATAGAATTCCTGTGCGGCGGCCGGGCACTTAGGGATTTTCAGGGCAAAAATGAGAGTATAAACAGGATTTCCGCGCTGCTTTCGGTAAGAGACTTTGAAACGGCGGATACAGTAGAAAGGATTGTATCGGATAATAAGGCCCTTTTAAAAACCATAGAGGGACTAAAGGAAAGCCTCTGCGAATACGAAGCCCGGGCCTTGGTCGACAGTGCTCCTTTGGAAAAGGGTATAAGGGTGGTTAAGGTTTTGTTTGACAACCGTCCCTTCGAGGAACTCCGCCTTCTTGCCTCCGCTATCACCCGCAGCGAAGGCTGCATCGCTATGCTTTGTAACACAGGCGAAAAGAGCCAGGTTATCGCTGGCCGGTCGGAGGATATAAATATGGACATGCGAAAACCCTTTAAAAAAGTAATGTCGCAGCATAGCGGCCGGGGCGGAGGTAATGACCGGGTGGTGCAGGGAGGATTTGAAAGTGCCGAAGATGCCGAAGAATTGTTGGATATGCTGCACAAGGAAATACTTAAAACTGTATATATATAACGTGCTTAAGACTTTACATCCCCTTGCGTGTCATCCTGAGCGACCCCCTTGTCATCCTGAGCGATAGCGAAGGATCTATCAAAGAAGATTCTTCACTACGTTCAGAACGACAAAGTCGGATTCTTCGGGCTTCGCTTCTTCGGAATGACAGATAAAGGAATATAATATAATTAATGCGTTATATATAGAAGCAGAAAGGGACAAAAAACCGTCCCTTGTCCCTTTTTTTACTCTTCTATTAATCTGTAGCAGTGGTCGCAGCGGTCGAAGTTTTGCATAAGCGTATTATACCTTTTGAAACGTATCCGGGGATTAAAAACGTCAACAACCGGGTACTCGCACATGCAGCAGTATTTGTATCCAAGGTCCTGAGCACCCAGTTTTTTGTATTCTTTGGCGTAGAAGCAGTCCTTGACCCTAAGCTGCAGTTCCCCGTCTTCCTTTATCTCCATTTCGTGGTCAATAATCCCATTCTTTGTTTCCCACATGAGCTTGTACAGTTCTTCCAGGCCGGCATCGCCCTTGTCTTTGAGACTCCATTTATTATGGGCCCCTTCAGTAAAGACCTCTGCAATATCATCGGCAACCTGGGGACCGTACTTTTGCTGAAGTCTTCGGGTTATGTCCACCATTCTCTTTATCTCGTTCCTTTTAAGCTTTTTGTAAACCTCCAGGAAGTCCCTTTCATTCGACATGAATAGCATCCTCCTAACCGAAATAATATTAAACTTTTTTAGTAAGCCCTCTAATTTAGTCATATTTCTCTGTATATAAACAAAGAGCCCTGCCGGCTCCTAGTTTGTCCCTGCTTATTATATAATACGGTCTTACAATTGACAACACTTTTTTTGTCCTTTCGACGGCAAATAAAAGCAGTTCCCGCAGTGTCTCGGAATAGGTATTGGTTTTAAGGACAGCTATTGCCTTTTTCGCCTTTT